>NZ_JBDSCX010000043.1:0-82105 GCF_039920825.1 Luteolibacter sp.
TGAATTCGGGGTCGTGTCTTCTGCGTTTGCCTTTCATTTCGTGTGTGTTTGGTTCGGTTTACAGTCCGCACCCACACACCACAATCATAGCTTAACCCTTGGCCCGAATTCCGGGGACCGGCTCAAATCAAGGCCTGAGCCTGAATTCTCCCGCTGATACGCCGCTGCGGGGTCTAATCCATAACTCCCGGAAGAAACCCTTCCCGACAATATGCTGGGCGATTTCCCGCTGATGAATATGTTAAGTCGCAATTAACTTGGCGGCATGAAATCTTCATCGGTTTCATGCGAGGCAATTTTCCTGTGCTCCCCCTAAATCCGTGTGTTTCACACCACCCCCCACCGCGTCGGGCGGCTTCACGCCCGCCGGCAATTCCTAACCAATCAAGAACCATAGCCTGCCATGAGTCTCTATTTCGCTCTCAAAAAATCATATAAGGTCCTCCCCAAGGGCCTTCGCCACGCGCTCTATGTAATGACTCCGGACCCGCTGAAAAAACTTCGGAGCCGTGTCGTCGAAGGCATGGAAGACGGAGCCAATCATGACGAGATCTACGATTCGACCTACTACGCGGAAAAAGTGGAACCATCGATCCAGCTCTCCGCGGATCAGATGGCCGACACGATCATCCGTGATTTCGCACCCCATACGATTGCCGATGTGGGATGCGGCACAGGCAAGCTTTTGGCGGCCCTCCGCGAACGTGGTGCCGAGGTTCAGGGATTCGAATACTCGGCGGCGGCCCTCAAGCTTTGCCACGAACGGGGACTGGATGTCGTGAGATTCGACATCGAAGGCGATCCCGTTCCTACCGCCCGCGTGGATCTGGTGGTCAGCACCGAGGTCGCCGAGCATCTGCCCGAATCCTGTGCCGACAAATACCTGGAAATCCTCACAACGCTCGCACCGACCGTCGTCCTCACCGCGGCGACTCCAGGCCAGCCCGGGAATGATCACGTCAATTTACAACCTAACGAATACTGGATCGATAAACTCGAAAAACTCGGATACACCTTCGATGCCGTCAAAACGAGATCCTGGCGATCCGAGTGGGAGGCAAATGACGTCCACTGGATTTACTATCACTCCATCATGGTTTTCCAACGCAGATAAATCTCAGCGATCAGCCTTCGGAAGCTCGAAGAACAAAGTGAGTTCGTGCCGGTTGTAGGTGAGATGCGTGGTCGTGATGTGGCGTAACCGGGCCGCGGCGGCGGTGTCGATCGCGAATTGATAGAGCGCGTTCATTTCCTGATAGGTCGTGACGCCCTGGGTTTTCAGGGTGAAAATCACGATGCCGCCGGGATTGAGGTTTTTCGAAAGGCGGACGACCTGCACGAAGGATTCGCGCGGGTCGTTGTTCATGTCCGAGAGAATCGCTCCGTAGGTCATGTTTGCGTTGGGGCGGAATGCGGCGACATCCATCAACGCAAAATGGAGACCGGGTTGACCATCGAGCCGCTTGTCGAGCGGCGCGCGGTCGAGCGCGGTGACTTTGTATCCCCTGCCCAGCAGTTCCGACGTCATGCCGCCGGGACAAGCTCCGAGTTCCAGCCAGTGCGTGCCGCTTTTCACTTTGGGCCGGAACATCCGCAGGTAGTGAAGCGCTTCGGCAATTTTCGCACCGGCGCGGCTGATGGTGTCCGGGGAGTTCTGGCTGATGTATTTCGTCCCTCCCGGATAAAAGCCGTTGGCATCCTTCGGGCTCTGCATGCCGCAGAAGAGGCCCTCCTTGCCGACGAGGCAGAACAAAGTCGGCTGCGAGCTGTCCTGCGCTTCGACTTCTTTGAACTCGGCGATTTTCTTGGGAAACAACTGCAACGTCCGGCCGCGGAGATTGGAGGCGAGCGTTTTGTAATAACGGTTGGTGGCGCTCGGATCGAGCTGGCCGATGAAAATCGCCTGCGGATTCCGTTCACCGAATTTCCGGAACATCGCCTGGGCGGCTTTTTCGACAAAGCCTTCCATTTTCTCGGGGTTGCACGGCCACGCGTGATCGACCGGGAGGTTCCAGCGCAGGTATTTCGCGGCCTCGGACGAATGGATCGCCGCACTATCAGGCAGTTGGATCAGGTAATACTCGCTCCCGAGTTTTTTTCCGAGCGACGCGCCCAGCCCTTCGATGATCTCGGTGGAAAATCCCGCGAATATCTCGGAGATACGAATCAGCCAACTGGCTGGAGGGGAAGCAGGTGAAATGGAATCCAAAATAGGGAGCGGGAAAAGCCCCGGAGGAATATCCGGCGGCGGAATGCAGCGCAATGCCGGTGTTTGATCCCGCGGATCGAACAAATCCTCGCGACCCTATGAAACGCCAATGGGCAGGCGTCCCGGACTGCGAGAATTTGTTGGAACCGCGGAAACAGCTTCAAACGACGTTGCGCAGGACGGCTGCGGCAGCGGATCCGTTTTCCTCGATGAATCCGGGCGGCACTTGGTCGATATTGCGCTCCAGCCAAGCCTCGGCCTCGTCCCGGTTTTGGAAAATCCGCAGGCGGTCGGTATTTCGCGACCAATATCCCAACATCCGCACGATCCCGTAGGCGGTGGAATTGTTCGCAACGAACGCCAGCCAGCCGCGGGAACGGTTTTCCTCGTGACGCAAAACAAGTGCCAGACGCAACACGTCATTCGCGGTCAGCTCGAGCTCGGCATCGCTGAAATCGATCAAGCCGTGAAAATCCGGCGACCAGCACGGATCGGAAGTCATCGACGATATAATCGCCTTGAGATCCGCCAACCCCGTTTTGCCCTGATACTCCTCGATCCGCATCCTGCGCTCCGCATCAATCCGGTAACGCCCCACTGTCGCCGAGGATGAATAATCAGTTGTTAAAAATTTCATAGGGTTCCTTACTATCGGACCCTTGGTGGCATCATTCGTTCAAAAAATAGGAATAAAAGATTGTGACAACTGACTGTTTTTTAGCATGTTACGGAAAACAAAACCATAAAGTTTCCTTAACTACTCCGCAGGAGGCCCTTTTAAAATCAAGCTAACATCCGTTAACAACACCCACCGGACCGGCACAGTGCGCGGACTTGGATTTCTCAAAAAAATTTCAATTCCAGAGCTGTTAGCGGCTCAGGTCTTCCTGGTACATCAGCTTGAAACCGCTCTGATGGAGGATCGCGACGGCGAACTCATAGTCCTCGACATGCATCGCCAACATCGACTGACCTTCCGGGCTCGGCATCAAGGCGTAGGCGAAATCGATGTTGGTCTCGGCGATCATCAGGGAATCGAGACACTGCAGCAATCCGGGTCCGGATTCGCGCATCGCGATGACGACCAGCTCGCAAGTGGTGTGGGGAATCCCCTTTTCCATGAACAGATGCTCGGCTGCATCGGGGTCGGAAAGGACGAGCCGGGCCACGGTGGCATCGCGCGAATCCTGCACGCTCAAACCGATGACCTCGATGCCGAGCGAGCGTAAAAGTTTCACCATTGCCGCCAACGCGCCTGCCCGGTTAGGCAGCATGACGGAAAACTGGCGGACGGGCTCCCCGTGATCGACGATGGTATCGGACTCCATGCGCGCGACGCTATCTTAACCGCGAGGACCGCGCAAGGGGATCGTCCTCACCGCGCCGCTTGAAACGTCCTGAATCACCAGCTGGTTCGGCCGTACATCGGAAATCAGGTATTCCGCGCCGTCGCCGCCTTTGAACCGTTGGCCGGGCGACGCCACGTAGCGCTTACCGGTTCCGGCGTCTTCGACCAATGCCACCGGATCGTGAGCTTCGGAGGGGACGCCTGAGATCCACTCGCGGGTGGTCCCGGTGGAGCGATCCCGAAGCTGGACCACGGAAATTTCAACGTGCCCGCCCGGATTCACCTTGCTGTCTTCCATCCGCCGCTGGACCCGGACGATCACCAGATTCGAACCAGGAATTGATTCCCCCGCCCGGACTTTCACTTCGCGGGGAGTCGCTCCGGCGATCTTGAGCGTCGCGGCATCTCCCTGGACGGTCTTGATGCTAACAGGAATTTCGCGCTCCCGGTATTGGCGCATCACCAGTGGCGGCATCGCGAAAGGCTCATCACTCTTTGCGGCGGGCGAGGCCGGAGCACCGGGATTTGCCGCCACCGGCTGGCTGAGCACCTGCCCTTCAATGGCGATGGAGGAAACGCGTGCACCGGATTTTGGAGCAGCATCGGATTTATCCGGACTTCCGGCTGGGCCGGGAGTCGCTGCGGATTTCGCCACGGCCGTATCGACCATTTTGTCCAACGATTCCGCGATTTCCGCCGGGGACTCCAAGGCCAGTTCCCCTGGGAGCGGATCGCGGGAAATCAGCGCGGCGATTTCCGGATGCCCGGCCGCCGTCGCCATGTCAGCGGCCGTCCGCCCATCGGTGTCCGTCGTGTAACGGCTTGATCCGATTTCCAGGAGCAGTTTCACCGCCTCCATGTGGCCGTTTTCCGCGGCAGTCATCAGCGGCGTACGGCCGTCCTCCATGCGGGCATAAACCGAGGCTCCGTAGTTGGTCAGCGCATCGATCACGTCCGCCCGACCGACGAGTGCCGCAAGCAGCAGCGCGGGATCGAGATCCTCTCGATCATACGGAGCAAGTTCCGCCACCGAGCCGGCGCTGCCTTCGCGAACGGCCAGCATGAGTGGCTTGAATCCCTCTTGATCCTTCAAATGGGGATCCGCGCCCTGACGCAGCAACCAGCGCGTCATTTCCGTTTGATTGCCCATCACCGCCGCCATCAAAGGAGTCCGCTCCGAGCCGCCCCGGAGATCCACTGCAAGGCCCCGGTTAAGCAGGAAATCCGCGGATCCTTGCGCACCGTTGGCGGCAGCAGCGTGGAGAGCGGAATCTCCCGAACCATCCTTGGTTTTATCAGAAAATCCGCCCGCTACGAATTTTTTCAGCGCGGAAACATCATTGTTCCGGCTCGCGCGAAACCAATCGTCCGGAGTGAGCTTGTAGCCCGCTTCTACCAGATCCGACTTCACCGTGTCGCCCGGTTTCTTGCAGGATGAGATCGCGGTCACCGTCAATATGATGACCCCGGCGGCCGCGACGCCTCTGGAAAACCCGTTCATGGAAAATGAAATACTTCGGATTTCCTAAGCATTCAACCCAGAACCTTGTTCGGGCTGGATTGAGCAGATCCGACAAATCCCGTCGCAGATCATGAAACGAACGTTGCACCCGCAAAGCAGCGCGCCGAAAACCCGATCCGGATCACGGGTCTGCGTGGCCGGACGGGCATCCATCGAAAGCACCTCGTTCATCACGCGGCGGGCACGTTCCGGCAGCTTTGCGAAATCCTCCGCCGCGGCAGAATCAACTTCGACCGTTAGGCGTTGGATTTCTTCACCGGCGAATCCCCGCGTGGCGTCCGGGATCGCCTCGGCGTAGGGAAGATACGGTTTGATGTCGTAAACCGGCGTTCCGTCAACGAGATCCAGCCCGCCTAACAAAAGCACCGGCGAATCGGCGGACGTCGAGTCAACGCCCTCCAGCCTAACCAGTGAAAGCCCGAGGCCGTTAGGGCGGAACGTCGATCGGCTCGCAAAGACGCCGATGCGCTGGTTGCCCCCGAGCCGTGGCGGGCGGACCGTAGGATTCCAGCCCTTCGCCGCCGTTTCATGAAATCCGAAGATCAGCCAAAGATGCGAAAATCCCTCGATGCCGCGGACCGCATCCGGACTGCGGTAGTCCGGATGAAACACCAGCCTGCCCCACGCGCTGGGGCAAAGTCCCGGCTGCCGGGGCACCGCGAATTTCCCGCCGAAACACGAGCGAACCGTAGCAATCGGATCGAGATTCATGTTCCGGCGGATTTCAACAATTCAAATCAACGGGTCTTGAAATGGATGCTCGAACGGAGCACATCACCTTCGCGACGGGCATGGACGGTGAGCTTGTCGAGGTCATCGAGAGTCGAAATCGCGTCGAGGACATGTTTCTTCTGTTCAGGTGGAAACGCGTTGCCTGTCAGGGTTTCCGCATTGTCATCCACAAGCTTGTAGGTTTCCGCGGCATACTGCTGGAGAGCCTTGAAGTTCATGCTGAACCAGACGCCGGTGCGGCCTTCTCCACCCGCATCCGCCTGGGAGATGAGGTCGAGAGCCTGGAGTTTCGACGACGAGGCGACGAACCATTTGTCGCCCACCGTCACGGAAGGAAGGAAGTCATCCGTGAAAAACGGCATCGGGAAGAACCAGGTGATGTTGCCGTTCTTTTCCGAACTGAGCGGCTTCTGCATTGGGATCTCCTGACCCGTTAGCTCGCTGATTTTCGCGAGGGTTCCGGTAAGCGTGGTGTTCATCTTGGTCCACGAACCCGAGAGTTTGGCGCGATCCGTCACTGGAGAAATAAGCGAGATGCGGGGCACTTTGGCCTTGTCGACGACTTCTTGTGGAATCCCTGGAATCGCGGGGGAGGCCCCCTTGAGATCGACCACCAAGGCGGATTCTTTTCCGAGGCTGGAGCCGAAATCGTTGCTCATGGTATCCCACAGCGAAGCGATATCGGGACGGAATTTCTCGTCGAACATCTTGGCCATTCCCTTGAACTGGGCCATCTGTTCGTTTTCCATCGGGATTTCAGTGACTTTCATCGCCATCGCGTAACCCGTTTCCATCAGCGCCTCGACATAGTCGCGGGACTTCTGGTCGTAAACCGCATCCACCGTTAGATCGGCGAACATGACGACGTCCGAGGAATCGCCAAGGCGGGAAAGCTTGTTGGATGCCTTCCAATCGACCATGCCGGGATCAGAGCCGCCGAAGGATTCGATTTTGAGACCTTCCTCCCAGAATGCCAACGTGCCGGCGGCATCAATCGTGGCAAGCTTGCGAAGGGCGGCTTCACGCTCGGCCACGATCTGGAACATCGCCTCCAAATCGCGGGTATTTCCAAGGCCATCGGCTCCGCTGAGACCGTCGCGCAGGCCGTTGGTGATGTCGGCGATGCCGCCAGCGGACTTGACGAGAGTGTCCAAGGCTTCTTTCTGGCCGTAAACGAGTGCGGCAAGATCTTTCGAGGCATAGGCGTCAGTGAATGCAAGGGCTTCGGTGGAGACCAAGGATTCACTGGTGTTGGAAGCCAACTTGAGATCGTCGGTGGAACCCCCGATGAACAGAACGACATAGTCACCCACGGTGCCACTGACGACCACGAGATCCTTTTTCGCGACGGCGGCGATCAACTGATCGACCGTGGCGGCATCGAGATTTGCTTCCATCTCCGCACGGCCTTGGGCCATGTTTTCAGCGATCTTGGCGCCAAGAACTTTCGCGCCTTCGAAGGTATGACCGGCAACGTCGAATTTCACCGGCTCGACCATCGGCCCGAGCATCATGTTGAGGTTTTCGACGGTGGAGGCGACTTCCTGGGCAGCCGCCGCGCGATCCGCTTCGCTGGTCCGGAATGCCAGATAGATCGGAGGCATTTTCGCCTTGTTGACCGTTGCCATCCCCGACTGAGGGTCGCTGAGGATGTCCTTCATCATCGCTGAGCCCATGCGCTCTTCGAGGGATTTCGCGATGGAAGAGGCATCGCCGGTTTTCACCATGGCAACGAAGGCTTTCGCCAGATTGCGCATTTGGAAATAGTTCATGCGGCGGGAAAAATTGAGCAGATTGCCGGTTTGTTCACCGGTCGTTTTGCCCAAAGCCAGAGTGAATTCGGTGCCGAACATGGCAGCCGGTCCCATTTCCGAATCGGGTCCGGCTGGACCATTGCCCGGTCCGTCAGCAGCGCCTGGAAACGCCGGCTCGCCAAGTCCCGCGCCAGCTTCCGGCTCTTCCTCGGCGGCTCCGACAGCCGCATCATCTTGCTCCGCCTCGGGCGCTTCCATGTCCTCGTCCTCCTCCGGCTCCGCCGGAACGGCCATTCCTCCCGGGCCGCCCATTCCTCCGCCACCCATTTCAGCTTCGACGAGCTTCCAGAGTTTCGATTTTTTGACGCGATCGGCGGTTTTCGTGCCGTTGTAGAAAGCGAGGACGACTTCCGTGTCCTGCGGCAGGTGTTTGACGAAACCGAGCTTGGCGGCACGTTCCTCGGCGGCGATTTTAGGTGCTGCGGCAGGTGCGACGGGAGCCGCAGCCGGAGTTTCCTTTTTCGGAGTTTCCGCCACTGCCGCCGGGGCTTCCGGTGCACTGACTTCTTTCTTTTTGTCACAGGACCCGAGGCCAAGGGCCACGGCGGGGATCAACAGCCAATTCGCTCGCTTTTTCATAGAGGGCAGCAGCTAGAACGCCCGGAAGCGTTCTAGCAAGAAGATAGCCCTTCCAATTTCAGGAAAAATTCCAGTCCCCGAACTCAGGGGCGACTTCCAAGCGGGCGTACCCACATGTTGCGGTATTCCATGGGATCACCGTGGAATTGCAAACGCAGCGGAGCGGTCACCGGATGGGTCGGCGGATACGAGGCGAGTTTCCGATGCTCCGTAGGGCCAAGGTAGGATTCGCCGTTCTGAACGAAGACGCCATTTTGCATCAGGGTGAGCTTGGCGGGCTTCACCACCTTGCCATTTTCATAAACCGGAGGCTCGAAGGCGAGGTCATAGCTCTGCCACTCGCCCTGCGGCGTGATCGCATTCACCAGCGGCGGAAGCTGGCCATACATCGCGCCGGCCTGGCCGTCCGGATAGGTCGGGTTGTCGTTGCTTTGCAAAACCTGGACTTCGTAAAGCCCCATCAGGAAAACTCCGCTGTTGCCACCGGTCTGACCATCCACCTTGCGGCCTGCAGGCAGGCGCCACTCGAAATGCATCTGGATCGCACCGAAGGATTGCTTGGACTGGACGTCCTTCCCGGTTGCGACCATCGAGCCGTCCTTGATCACCCAACCGGGCTCCCAAGCGTCGAGCGAAGTTCCGTCGAAAAGCATGATCGCGTCCGAGGGCGGCTTGGCGAAAATCGGGCCACCCGGCTTGACCACTGGCGGCTGCGGGCGGGCGGGATCGTGCACCACATATGGGACGCCCGGGAGTTTCGGATCATCCGGATACCCATGAATTTCCGCGCTTGCCACACCACACGACACCGAAACAGCCAAAATCACCAACGGGTTTATTTTCATGATGCAGCAAAACGACATTTCCCCGTCATTCTTTCAAGTTATTCCGATATCCGGGTTGCGGGAAATCCCTGTGTGTGGATCTTATTGGCAGCCCGACGACCATGGCAGCCACTCCCACACAGCCCCCACGCAGCGATCTTTTTCCGTTCGAACTCGTCCGCCCCGAACTCGAGCGGGTCGAGGTTTCCATCCGCGAACAGGTCCGCGGATTCGATCCCGCCGTCGAGCCCTACGTCGCCTACATCTGCAACACGTCCGGCAAACGCATCCGGCCCGCCCTCGCCATCCTTGTCGGTGGGGCCGTCGGTGGCGTCACTGAGGAGCATTTGAAAATCGGCGTCATTCTCGAACTCATCCACATGGCGACGCTCGTCCACGACGACATCATGGACGGCGCCAACACCCGCCGCATGGTCCCCACCGCCAACGCGAAATGGGGCAACGCGCTTTCCGTTCTGCTAGGTGACGCCCTGTTTTCCCACGCGCTGACCCTTGCCACCGATTTCAACAGCATCGACGTATGCCGCAAGGTGGGAAATGCCGCCCGCGAGGTCTGCCAAGGCGAAATCATCCAGACCCAGCGTCGATTCGATCTCACCTTCACCAAGGCCGAATATTTCCGGATCATCGAGATGAAAACCGGCGCGCTCTTCGCCGCCGCCACCGGGCTCGCCGCGAATCTATCAGGACTCGACGCCGATACCGAGGCGAAGCTCTACAGCTACGGCATGAAACTCGGCACCGCTTATCAGATCTACGACGACTGCCTCGACCTCGTCGGCTCCGAGGAAGTCGTCGGGAAAACGCTCCGCACCGATCTCATCAAGGGCAAGCTCACCCTGCCGATTCTCAACCTGCTTGAAACCGCCTCCGAGGCCCAGCGCATGAAGCTCAACAAGCGCATCCTCGACCAGGAGCCGCTCGACCTTCCCGTGCTGCTAGGCATCGCCGAATACGAGGGAGCCATCGAAAGCGCGGTGGACACAGCACTGGCTCTTCTGGCGGAGAGTCGCGAGGATCTGGCACCACTTGGGCAGTCCGTGCACTCGGAAGCACTTGCGCAGATCACCTGGTTCCTGGCGGGCCTGTTGGAGAAATGCCGCCGCTAGAAAACAGGGGGCATGGACGTCTCGTCCATGCGAGGGGACGTGACATCCCTTGCCCTTAAATCCCTCTCCTCTTCATCCCTTCTTCCATCTGCGTTTATCTGCGTCCATCTGCGGTTGAAAAACTCTTCCTTCCCATGTCCCAAACAAAGCCCCGCAAGCTCCTCATCATCGGCGGCGGATTCGCCGGGCTGGAATGCGCCTCCAAGCTCGCCAACGACGAACGCTTCGAGATCACCCTCGTTGATCGCACGAACCACCATCTTTTCCAACCGCTGCTCTATCAGGTTGCCACCGCGTCACTCGCCGCACCGGACATCGCACGTTCCATCCGCCAGATTCTCGCCGATGCGAAAAACGTCACCGTCCTGATGGACGAGATTTCCTCCATCGACACCGCCGCGAAACACGCGGTTGGCAGCTCCGGCACCATTTACCCATACGATTCCCTGCTTCTCGCAGCCGGCGCGAGAACCGGCTACTTCGGCCATGACGAATGGGCGAAACACAGCCTCGGCCTCAAGTCCCTCGCGGATGCCCAGAACATCCGACGCACCGTTCTCTCCAATCTCGAACGCGCCGAACTCACCACCGACGACGCGGAACGCGCCCGCCTCATGACCATCGCCATCGTCGGTGGCGGCCCGACCGGTGTCGAACTCGCAGGTGCCTTCGCCGACCTCGTCCACCGCTCGCTGAAATCCAACTTCCGCCGCATCGATACCGGCAAGCTGCGCATCATCCTCATCGAGGGTTCCGAACTCATCCTCGAAACCTTCGATCCCGACCAATCCGCCTATGCCCGCAAGCGCCTGGAAAAACTCGGTGTCGAAATCCGCAACAACACCCGCGTCATCGATGTCCGCGCCGGAGCTCTCGATTTCAAGGACGGCACCACGCTCGAAGCCGCCGCCATCATCTGGGCCGCCGGCGTCGCCGCCAATCCGCTAACAGCCTCGCTCGGCGCTCCGCTCGACCGCGGCGGACGCGTCACTCCGAACTCCGATCTGTCAGTCCCCGGCCATCCGGACATCTTCATCGCGGGCGACCTCGTCTCCATGAAGGACAGCGAGGGAAAAATGGTCCCTGGCGTCGCCCCCGCCGCCGTGCAGATGGGAGCGCACATCGCGAAGATCCTCAAGGCCCAGGCATCAGGAGACAGCAAGCGTCCGCCTTTCTGTTATTTCGACAAGGGCATGATGGCCATCATCGGAAAAAACTACGCCGTCGTAAAAACCGGCAAGATGCAGCTCCAGGGCTTCATCGCCTGGCTTGCCTGGTTGTTCGTTCACATCATGTTCCTCATCGGTTTCCGGAACAAACTCTCCGTCCTGCTAGGCTGGGCCTACGCCTATCTGGTCAATACTCCCGAGGCCCGCATCATCGTTTATCCGCCCGCGGTTCCGTCACCGGACAAATCCATCCCTCCGCCGGCGGCCTGAACGATTTGAGGCTCCATCAAGGGGAGCGACTTTGCGATGCCTTGAAATCTTCCGTAGCCATGGTGAAAACGTCATCAAAGTCGTTCGGCGAGTCACCGAGCGGGAAGAGTGCCACAAAGGCGTCACGGGATGTTCTGGGATCGAGGATGCGGCTTTTCCAAATTTCGGCATCCGCATCGCCACGATGCTTGCGGATGGCTTTCAGGGCTTCGACGGTCTCATCATGCCCGCATGCCGTGAACAGTGATCGTCCGGCACCGAGGGCACAGATGATGGGGCCGCCGCGTCCGCCGGCGAACATCCATTGATGGGGTTGGGGAACCGCGCCCTCTAGGGATCGCTGATAGAGAGACAAGGGGGTCTCGTGGATTTCACGGAACGGGATCCAAATTACGCGCCGGGTCTCTTGCCTGGCCCCGCAGTGGGTGCAGACCTCTGTTTCATTGAAAAATCCGTCATAGAACCAAGCAGCGGCGACAACTCCGCCAAGGAGCAATGCCAGTGGAAAAATGCCAAAACGTTGGTTCATTCGGAAACGGGGGTATCAAACAATTTGGAGAAAGCTAGCAGATTTCCGGGGTCCGTCGAGCAGCGAAACAGAAAGAGGAGCGGATACCCTATTCGGGGGAATGGGTGGCTTGCATTTTCCACGCGAACATGCCTGGGTGATGCAGATGAAATGGATGGGGTTGGTTTTGCTGGCGTCGCTGGCGATGGCGGAGGCGGAGTTTTCCCTGAAAGACGAAGGGAAATTTCTCACCATCGACTGCGATTCCTCCCCCGCACTCGTCGTGCAGGTCAACAAGGCCAACGGCAACCTCCAATCCATCCGAGTCAACGGCACGCAGCTCCAAACAAACTCGCGCGGCTCGCACCTCAATTCCGGCTTCGGCGGTGACTCCAAGGTTTCCGCGAAAGCGCTCGGCGACGACAAGATCCTCGTCACGGTGGACTCCCCGCTGGTTCTTCATTACTACGCGTTCAAAAAAGGCGAGCCCGACGTCTTCATGGCCACCTGGGCGGCGAATTGCCCGCCTCCCGGCGAAATGCGTTTCATCGCCCGGCTCGATTCGAAAGTCCTCAACAAAGGCAATGTTGAACGCCCCGGTGACGACACATCCGCCAAGGCCATCGAGTCCAAGGACATCTTCATCCAACCCGACGGCCGCACGACTTCGAAATATTACTCCGGCGTCAAATTCATCGACGACGACATCCACGGATCGCGCGGCTCCAACATCGGCGCGTTCTTTGCCATCGGTTCGCATGAAAGCTCGTCCGGCGGCCCCTTCTTCCGCGACATCAACAGCCAGACCGCGGGCGCTACCGAGGAAATGTATTTCTACATGTATTCCGGCCACGCCCAGACCGAGCCGTTCCGCAAAAACCAACTCCACGGCCCTTACGCCCTCTGCTTCACCGCCGGCCCGCCGCCTAACATGCCGGCAATGGGTTGGATGAAGGACCTCGATCTCAAGGGCTGGGTTTCCGAGCGCGGCCGCGTCACCGGCACCGCGACCGGGCTGATGCCGGGAGTACCCTACACGGTTTATCTCTCGAACGACACCGCCCAATACTGGACGCGCGTTCCGGCTAACGGAAAATTCACCACTAGCTCCATGAAGCCCGGCAGCTACACCCTGCGGCTCATGCGCAACGAACTCTCCGTCGCAAAATCCACCGTGGCCGTCAGCACCGGCACGGTCACCGCCAACCTAACTGATCCCGGACTGCCGCCCTACCTCTGGCGTATCGGCCTGCCCGATGGAACTCCGCACGGCTTGCGCAACGCCGCGAAAATGGGCGACATGCATCCGTCCGACAAACGTCTCGAACCCTGGGGCCCGGTCACCTTCACCGTCCGCGAGAAAGTCCCCGCCAACCTCAACGACTTCCCCGCCGCCCAATGGGCCGACGTCAACAACGGCAACAAGATCGTTTTTAAAATCGATACGCCGGAAATCAAGGACCACGATCTGGAAATCGGCATCACCGATTCCCAATACGGCTCACGTCCCATCGTCCACCTCAACGACACGTGGACCAGCCGCGACCCCGGTGCACCAGAGTCCTATCAGAGCCGCAGCATCACCTTCGGAATCTATCGGGGCTTCGACCACGTTTTCACCATCCACATTCCCAAAACGGCCTTCAAGGCGGGAGCCAACACCCTATCCATTGACAATCTCAGCGGCTCGGGAGCCGGAGGCTTCCTCAGCAACGCCTTCGTCTTCGACTACATCGGCCTGCGTGAGTGATGGGCGGCGCCCGAAGTCACATTTGAGACCGCTGACCTTGCTAGGCCGTCCCGGACAGGGTACGTAGTGAGCGACATGACCCTATCCTGGTTCACACCATCGCTCGTCATCCTTGGCTCGGCCGTCCTGCTTGCCTTGCTTGTTTGGACCACCAGGGGCAATCGCTGGCGGGGCTCGGCGGGTGTCATTCTGGGGGTCTTCATCGGCATCGTCGCAACCAATCTCTGGCTCGGGGCGAGACCAGCGGAGATTCCATTGGCAAAGCAGGAAATCGTAAGAAAGCCCGCGACGGTCATGGCGAAGCCCGTGATCGTGCCCAAGCCCGTGGTTATGGCAAAACCCGTTCCCGCCAAGCCGCTCGTCAAGAATCCCGAAAACACCGCCGAAAAGCCGAGGCGCCAGACCGCTGTCGGCCGGTTGGCGGAGTCGCTGTTTGCCCCCCGCGAGCCCGCCGTGGACAAGGAGGTGACCAAACGGTTTGAAACCCTGAATTTCACCCTGCGTTTGCCAGATGGGCCGTGGATCGAGATGAATCCAAAGACTTTCGGCTCCGACGCCTGTTACATGGGCCGCCAGAAAAAGCGGAACCTTTTTGCCTCCATCGTCATCGAGCCCCTTGGACTCGCGATCACGTCCGCAGCTCTAACGGAAATCGTGCATTCCAATCTGCAGGCGACCGGCAAGATGCTGGACTGGCGGATTCTGGAACCGGCCCAGTTGGCGGGCATTTCATCGCCCTGCGCAGGCTACGTGGTGAATATCAACGGACAGAAGCTCACCTACGTCAACATCCACCAGTTCGACCACGGCTATGCGCGGCAATTTGTGTTAGGATCCTCGACGGGCATGCCGCTGGAGAAGCTGCGCGAGGAGGCCATCAAGTATTCCGGGGGATTTCAACTCATCGACCCCGCACGGGTCGGTGCCAGCGGCGCTCCCGTGCTCGAGGCGCGGAAATTTCCGGAATGGGGATGTGCGATGAAGGCCGGCGGCAGCGGCTGGTCGACGGCCTCCAAGGACGAACAGGTGAGAGGCGCAATCTGGCACGGCAACTTCCGCGGCACGTCCCACGTCCTGATCGTGCCGGTGAATCTCCTCGGCTTGAAGCTCGATTCCCAGGCCCTGACACGCGGACTTCTATCAGGTTCTACCGATCGGACCCTGCCTGCATCGGGAGTTACCGGGAAACCGTTGGA
The DNA here is from genome assembly GCF_039920825.1 of Luteolibacter sp. Lineage (GTDB taxonomy): Bacteria > Verrucomicrobiota > Verrucomicrobiia > Verrucomicrobiales > Akkermansiaceae > Luteolibacter. The sequence continues at coordinate 15,052 of NZ_JBDSCX010000043.1, forward strand.
GCTGCCGGGCTGTGAGGCGACCGAATACGAATATCGCGAAACCCTCGACCATATCGGCGACTATCTGCGCATCGTCCGCGTGATCCGGAAAGGCGACGCCGCATGGCTGGTCGACGGCGGGACCCGCGCCGGAATGCCCGAGCGGCTTGTGGAACTGCGCCACCTCCTCGATTCGTTCACCGTCGATGAAAAGTCTCCTGCCACCCTTCCAACGATTGACGAGGGATTCCGCTCCAAATTCTGCAACCACGCCGGACTGTCCTATTACGTCCGCGCCCGCTATGCCGACGCACGCCCGCTTTTCGAGGAAGCAAGTCGTTTGAAACCCGACGAAGTCACCTATTTCGACAACATCCTCGACAGCCTGATCGAAGAAGGAAACCAAACCGAAGTGCTGAAGCGCATGGAAGCCGCTCCCCAGTCCATCAGCAAGGCACCACCGGCACAACAGCGTCTGGCGGGAGCATACGCCGCGCTCGGCCGCATGAGCGAGGCCCGCGCAACCTATCAGGATCTGTTCAAGGGCGGATTCCGCAATGACGACGTTCTCGATCAGGCAGTCCGTTTCCTCCTCGACAACGGCGCCAAAACAGAAGCGCTCGAACTCATCACCGGCTATCAGAAAGGCGGCACCAGCCAGCGTCTCGACCGCCTCCAGGCAGGGGTGTTGTCCCGCAACGGCAACAACAGCGACGCCGCCGTCATTCTGGAAAAACTGCATCGCGACGCGCCGGGCAATATCAACCTGCTCATCGAGTTGACCGACGTCTACGGTACCCTGGACCGCCATGCCGAGGCTGTCACGCTGCTTCGCGAAGGGCTCGCCGCCGAGCCGAAGAGCGCGCTGCTCCTCTACAACCTCGGCTATCAACTGGCGGCATCCGAAAAATACGACGAAGCCGCGGAAATCCTCGAACAAGCCGTCCTCGCCGCGCCGAAGGATGAAACCATCCAGGAAGAACTCGCCTACGTGCACTCGCGCCTCGGCCGCGGTCACGACCGGGAAATCCGCACACCTCTCGATCCCGTTCCTGTGCCACCGTCGCTGGAGGTTCCACCCGACTGGAATCCTTCATCCGTCCCCAAGGATGCGGACCGCTATCATCTCAACGACGTCACCGCCTATCAGTTCAAGCCCGGAACCCCGATCACCCGCACCAATCACGCCGAAATCCTGGTCATGACCGACCGCGCCGTCGAGGCTCTCAGCACGCTCGAGTTCCGGTTTACTCCGCTCAACGAACGCATTTACATGAACCATCTGGAAGTGATCGGATCGGATGGCAAAATCATCGCAACGGGCAAAGACAAGGATCAGTATGTCACCGAAGCAGGCGGAATCGAGGCCACCGCCGCCAAGCTTCTGTGCGTGCCGGTGCCGGGTCTTGCCATCGGATGCCGCCTTCGATACTCGGTCACCTACCGCGACCGCTCTCCATCCGACGAGTTTCCATTCGAGGTGAAATACCTCGTCACCCGCTACGGCTCCAGAACATCGGCCGTGTGTGTCCGCGGAGCCGTGGATTCCTGCGCTTCCTTCACCCGGGGCGACGTGGAGAGTCATGCCGACGGCGATTTCAAAATATGGTCAGCCAAGGATCTCCCCGCCCTGCCTAACGAATCGAGGACCGCGGCGCTGGAGGATTTCGCACCGGTCATCTATCTCGGTCCCACCGGCACCGACTGGACGAAACTTGGAGACACTTATCTCGACGACATTCACAAGCAACTCGCGGCGGATCCGGATATCGAATCGCTGGCCCGCGATCTCGTCGCCGAAGCTCCGGACGAGGAGGCGAAAATCCGCACACTCTACCGATGGATCCAGAATGAGTTCACCTACAAGGCCATCGAATTCGGAAGCCGGTCGCGCATCCCCCACCCGGCCGGCATCACTTGTGCGAACCGTTACGGCGACTGCAAGGACCTGTCGGTTCTGCTCCACTCGCTGCTGAGGGCGGTCGGTATCGCCAGCGAACCCTGCCTGGTCAATACATCCGACCGCGTCGTCACCGCGCTGCCTTCGCTCGATCAGTTCAACCACATGATTCTTCATCTGCCTGCCTCTGGAAATCGTCCGGACTGCTGGCTGGATGCAACGGATCGCCAACACGCGCTGACGCTCACGGTGGCGTCCTGGTTGGAAGGCCGCGACACGTTTATCCTGGGCACCGGCTCGTCCCGATTCGGGAAAGTCCCAGATCTGCCATTCCCTTCTCCGCATGTGCTTCGTATCGACCGGCAGTTGGAGGCCGGAAAGGATGCCGACCTGCTGGTTTCCGAGACTCTAACCGCAAACGGCTCCACCGCCGACGGACTGCGCTCCTACATTGCGTCCATCCCCGCCGCCGAGCGGCTCCAACAGCTCCGGGAAATGATCACCGGCATCGATCCCGCGTTCACGCTCAACACCCTGAACGTCAAAAACCTCAAGGATCAGGATCTCCCCTTCGTTCTCGAGCTGACTCTAACAGCAGCCGATCACCTCGCGCCCGGCGGAGTCTTGAAAAAGCTGCCGGTCGATTGGGAGCGCGACTATCTCGAACCCGTCGCCCAACGCCAGCGCCTCACCCCGTTCGCGACTTCGTCGGCCTGGACCGTGGAAAGCCGCACGCAGGGCTCTGTCAAACTTCCCGAATCCGTCAAAGCCGCCCATGCCGAAAGCCCGCAATGGGGGACTTGGAACATCGAGGCTGCCAATGAGGGTTCGTGGCACATCGACTTCACCGCGAGTTTGAAGAAGGGAGACCTCTTCCCACCGAGCGACTATCAGGGATTTTTCCGATTCTGGGACGACGGCATCAACCGCCTCACCCGGCCGTGGGAATCCCATTAGAAGAGAAATTCAATCCACCACGCTCACCTTGACGCGCGCCAGGCGTTTGGCATCGCTGTTAGTTGTCTGAGGATCGACAGACTTCACACGCTCCCAGCGTGAATTGATCGGCTCAACGGTCTCCGAGCCGACCGCCTGCCAGTCATCAAGATCGGAGGAGAACTGCGGGGTGTAGGTCAGTCCCGAGCCGCTGCCGCTGGTCCTGCGGACAAACTCGACGGTCACGTGGTCCGCACCGGAAATGTTTTCCAACCTCACACAGGGCAATCCGCTCAAGCCGGTCTCTGGAGTCATGATGGTTTGCGCATTGAAACCCGGCTCCAGATTCAGGGCGAACTCCAACAGATTGACAATGCCGTCGGCATCGAAGTCCGCGAGCGGACCGGTGGTGGCCGGTGCCGCGATTTGGGTGGGAGTGAAATAGAGTTTCTGCCAGGCGGCGAAATTTTCCTGGGCAAGCGAGACCACCTGCGGCGCGATATCCGATATCCAAGTGTTCGAGGTGGCGACCGGCGTGCTGAAAAAATGGGAGGGAATGTCGGCCGGCTGATCCGTCACGGGCACCCAGTTGGGATCTTCAAAGACCTCAAGCCCGCCCATGTCGAAGACCGCGGCGCTGGTCGTCGGGCCGGACGGCACTCGAAACGGCCCATCCACTCCAAGGTTGATGGCTGCCAGCCGCCACAGGCCGTTTTGCAGGATGAAGACGCCACCGCCGGAATCGCCGGTGGAGAGGTGGCACTCCTGTGGGATGCCGGGGTTGTTGAATTCAAAGTAGAGCAAGGTTCCGTATTCCGGGCCGCCGTCGAACGTACCCTGCACCGTATTGCGGCCCCAGCGCTGCACTCCGTCCGAGGTGCTCCATGCCCAGCCCTTCGGCACCGAACCGAGCAGGAAGGACGATGCTGACCGCTGGGTGCCCCGGCCATAGATCGCGGCGATGATCCCCGCCTCAGCCGTGCCACTGACCAACGGCGCGTAAGTTGGGAACGGTTTCGAGTGATCCACCTCGCCGATCCTGAGGTCCGACGACGGGCTCTCATGCAGGGCAATGACGCCGTAGGTGTCCCCGTGTAGGGTGAAGGTGTCCCCCTCTGTGCCAGACAGAAGGAAATGCTTGGCGGTGATGAAGAAATACGGAGCGATGGGAACGCCCAGGAAATACGAAAACCGGCCCTCATACTGCCATCCCGAGTTGTCGCCGGGAGTGGTCGTGTTGTGCAGCGGATCCGCCGTTTCGAGAACCATAACGGCATTCGCACGATCAGAAATTCCTACGATCAGGAACAGCCTGAGAACCGATGAAACAAGGGCTTTCATTTCAGAAAGCTAGCACGTCAAAGCGCTGACGGACAATGCTTTTGAAGTGGGGGCGGGGGCGTCTTCCGGCCACGGCTGGTCAGCCCGAAAACTTCTCCATCAGGTCGTCGTCGGTCCATGGCTTGCGGTCCGGGCCGGCGGAGCGGATTTCCCATTGCCTGCCACCCAGGGCGTGGAAAAACAACGGCGTGTGCCAGCGGTCGATGAGCCGGTGCCACGGGTCGAAAACGGGCGGACGGTCCGAAATCCACGGCTCCGTGCCGGGGCGCAGACCGCGCAAGGCGGCGCTCCATTCCTCGTTGGCGGAGAGCGGGCGATTGGTGGCCTGCTTGTCGATGGTTAGAAAACCGGAAATGGCGCGGGCCATGATGACCATGTCGTTCTTCGGCGGCAGATCGGGATTCCCGTAATCACCTAACATCCGATCGCCCGGCGCGGAGCCGGACGACGGCGGAGGCGGTGGAACAACGGAACTGGACTCTGTAACCACGATGCCCGGCGGAACGACTTCCTGCGGAGCAACGACAGGAGGTGCGGAGGTCTGCCGCTTCTGATGGAAAACCTTCCATGACAGCAGGGCGATCACGGCGAGAGCACCGATCCGCGTGATGGTCCGGCGCTTCATGCGGGCTTGATGAATCCCAGCGGAGCCGTCGCGGACAGCGGGTTCCAGAAGTTCGCGATGTTAGGCAGCACCGATGCCATCTCGTTGCCCGGGACGCCGAACCAGCGCAGCATTTCGGCAAAGTAAACGTCCGCCGAGGTGCCCGGCAGGAGGCGGCCGCCGTAGCCGACGTCGTCAGGACCATCGAGCGTGAGATCCGGATAGGTGCCAAAGATTTTTCCGCCATCGACGGGGCCGCCCATGACAAAGGCGTTGCCGCCCCAGGCGTGGTCGGTGCCGCGGCCGTTGGAGCGCAGCGTCCGGCCGAAATCGGAGGCGGTGAACGTGACGACGTCGTTGGCGAGTCCGAGTTGTTCGAGCCCGAGCTGAAATGCGGTTAGAGCGGCATCGACCTCCGCGAGCTGAGTGGCCTGCGGCGTCAGCAGATCGCCGTGCATGTCCCACCCGCCCCAGTTGACGAAGAAGGTCTGGCGACGGAGGCCGAGCGCGGAGCGGATCTTGATCGACCGCAGGACCGCGCTGAGAGTGGTGGCGAGATAGTTGTTCGCCGGGAAGAGCGAGGCGGCGGAACCGAGATCGCCGGTCGCGGAATCGAACTGGGCTTGGAACAGGAGCTGGGCGTCGTCGCTTTTTTTCGTTAGATCAGCAAAACTCTGCGAGAGCAGGTTGCTGTAATTTTGTTCAAGGGTGCTGCGGAAGGCGGCGTTCTTGAGCTGATGGGGCGTGCTGTAGTTTTCGAAACTGAGAGAGCCACCCGGTGTGATGACGAACTGCGTCGTTGTGTTTCCCACCTGGAAAACATTGTTGCCGCTCAGGGAAATGCTCATCGAAGTAGCATTCGTGTTGTAGGCGGAATTGAGAATGTCCGCCGCGCGGCCGGCCCAGCCGGTGAGCTCGATCATCCCCTGGGGCACGGCGGTCTGCCATTGCTCGATCTGGTCGCTGTGGGAAAACAACGCGCGGGGAATCGGCAGGGCGGCGTTGGAGCCGTTTTCCCATGCCTGGTATTCCGCCTTGGTGATCGGCTGGACGAGCGTGCCGACATTGGTGATGGCGGCGAGGCGCTGTTTCCCGGCGAAGGCTCCGGTGCCGGTGGCCATCTGATGGAGTCCGGCCATAGACGGGTGGACCGCGAAATCGGAAGCCGTGCCATTGAGGCGGAGCAAGGTGTCGCGGTTCAGCGCGAGCCCGCCATCGGAACCGAACGCACCGCGGGTGGCGGAGTAGGAATTGTAGCGCGACTGTTCCCACGGAACCAGCATCTGATAGGAGTCGATGCCACCGCTGAGAAACAGGCAGACGAGCGCCTTCGAATCCGTGCCGCCACCTAACACATCCGCCGCGGCGTTGTTCGCGAGCTTGAGATTGAGCAGCGTGTTGAGGATGGCGGAAGAGCTGACCGCGGCGCAGTTGAACTGGCGGAGGAACGTCCGGCGTGAAACAGGTGGCAGGGACATGGCGTGGGGTCGGCTTAGCGTTGGATGGCACCCTCGGGACAGGCTGAGGCGAGGAAAACGGTGAGTTGCACCCGCTGGAGCGGATCGCCGGCGGAAACCTGGTTGAGCGTGTTGATGATCGTCGCGCGGGTGGCGGCGCTCATCATGCCGCCGCAGAAAAGCAGGTTCGCACGGTCCACCAGCACCGGAGAATTTCCAGCAACTTCCAACAGATCGCGATAGTCCGGGGTGAAGGCGTAGAGGTCGTAAAGCCCCAGGCCGGAAACGGTGTTCTGCCAGAGACGGTTGACGAAGGAAATGCTGGTGTAGCTGTTGGTGATCTGAAACGCGGGCGCGGCAAGCTGGTTCTCCGTGAGAAGTCCGGGCGAGCGGTAGTCGGGCCGATAGAAATTGAAGACGCTCGGGGAATTTCCCGGAGACTGGAGCGAGCTGTCATAGAAATCGCCGTAGTCCCACCAGATCAACGACGGATAGCGGGCAAGTCGTCCGGCGCGCGCGAGCGTCATCGCCCGCTGCACCGGGTCCTTGAGACGGCCAAACGAGGACGAACCATGCGACCAGCGGACGTCGCGGGCCTCCACATCCAGCAGGATGGCGCGGACCACGGCACCGAGATCGCCGCGTTTGCCGCTGCCGTTGTTAGCGAACACCGCAGCGACCCGGCCGACGTAGGCGGGGCTGGGATTGCTGGTGACGAGGAACTGGATCAACTGCGTGCCAATGAACGGACCGACGTTCGGGTGATTGAAAAGGTAATCCAACGCATCGTCCACGTCGCGCCGGCCGTTTTCCGCACTGGCGGAACGCGATGGAATGGTTAGTCCTCCGAGCATCGCCTTCGCATCGAAGTCGTGCTTCTCCGGCCACATCGTCATCGGAACGGAAAGCTGGGAATCGATGTAGCCACCGCCTCCCCAATACTGGCCGCCGAACCAGAAACCGGTGAAGACGCGGGCCATTTCCGTGATGTCGCCGTTGTCATAGGTCGGAATGAAATGACCAACGCCATCGAGCTTGCGCGTGCCATCCGTATTGAGCTGCCACAGGCCGATAGTGAACAACTGCATGATTTCCCGCGCGTAATTCTCATCAGGAAACTGGTTGATCTCCGGCCGCGCCTTTTGATTGCCGACATGGCTGAGGTAGCGGCCCATCGCGGGATGCACGGTGACCTCGCCGAGGATGTCGCGATAGTTTCCGAAGGAGTTGCGGAGGAAGATGTCATAGTAATCGGTCATCGCCAGCGGCCGGTCCGCTAGATTCGGATCGCGCTTCGAGGTGACGAGAATCTGGCTGAGCGCGAACGCCACCCGCTGGCGAAGTTGGTCCTGTCCGGCGATGGCGGCGCGGGCGAAAGCGCTGGCGGTGTTGTTACCGTTGATGTCCTGATTGTTGAAATTGTAGCTCAAATCAAGCCGCGGCCCTCGAAGGTCCCGAAGCATCGCCTCGATGACCGGCCTCTGATAGGTCGCGGGCTGGCTGGCGATCTGATCGTCGATCCAACCGGAGAAACCCAGCGACTGCACGCGGTCCAGTTCGGCCATCGTCGGACCAAAGCTCGCCTGTTGGAGAAACCGTGCGGCCTGCTCACGGCTGGCTTGCCCGCCAGGCCCGCCGGGTAGTGCGTTTTTGAAACCTTCGGCGAATGACGCGTAGTCGCCTGACACCGTTCCGGTGACATCGCCCTCGCTGTTGATCGTTAGAGATCCGCTGCGGACGCTGTCCCGCTGATAGGGATCGCTTGAAACGAAAACCTCGTCCCAATCCGAAACACCGTCGCCATCGGAATCACGGTCCTTGGTTTCCACGGAGAAAAAGGCGGACGGCAAGGCGGTGAACTGGTTGGAGACACGGGCCGTGTCATTGTCTCCGTTCGATGAGAACGGCAGCGAAAGCCATTGCCAAGAAGAGAGATTTCCCGATCGATAGATCCGCTGGCGCTTCCAAGGGCTGCGGGTCCATTCCAGCAGGGCGTCGTTGCTTTCACGCCGAATCGCCAGGCCGATGCGTGAGTTGGCATCAAACGGATCGGTGCCCCATGCGGCCTCGCTGGCGTTGCTCGCTCCGTCGCCATCGCTGTCCGCCGCGGGTGACACTCCCGCGGCTTGGAACCGGGCCTCCCACGCATCCGCCAGGCCGTTCTGGTTGAAATCGGTGCCGCTGGCATTGGCTCCACCGGCGAACACGGGACGCAGGCCGGGAACGAGCGGATTCGATCCTTCGGCAAGTTCCACGCGGTCGTCCACACCGTCGCCATCGGTATCGGTGAGACGCGGGTTGGTGCCGGCGAGACATTCGTCGCGATTTTTCAAACCATCGCCGTCGGCATCCTGCGTGGCATCAGCGGCGGAGTTCCTGTTGAGTTGATAGAGATCCTCCCAGACATCCGGCATTCCATCGTTGTCGGCATCCGCGAAGGCGGAGAATGCCGGGAGCGTCTCCAGCGCGACGGGAGTGATGAAGATCCGGCTGCCCTTGTGGACATCGATGGTCGGGATGCCTTGATTGCCGTTCGAGTCCTGCCAGGTCGCGGTGCCGGCATCGAGTCCCGGTCCGGCGGTGGACTGGCTGACCAGCCGCGAGACGACGGTGGTGTTTTTGGTCTCGTTGGAAATTTCAAAAGAGACCGCCCATACATTCCCGGACCCGCGTGTGGCGACCAGGCGGAACCGAAGTTTGTCCGAAATGTCCGTCGATCCATAACCGCTGAATCCCAGCGCCGATTTCAGATCCGCAGGAGGATTTCCCCCATCGATCAGATAGATGTTGGAACCCGGCTGGCCGGATCCGCTGAAGGCCTCGCCCGTGAACGATTCAAACTGATAGATGATCGCTCCGTTTACCGAACGAAGGCGCATGTCGATGCTGCGGTTCGAATCCGACTGCACGTTTCCGACGTAGAAAGCGAGGAGCGTGTCGTCATTCCCATCGTTGCCGCCGGTGGCACCCGCGCCGTGATCCCAGACGATCTGGACCGGCGCCAGTTTCCATTCCCATTTGGCGGGCGAAGCGGAATACACCGGTGTCCAACCGATGAATCCCGGCGTGTCCGCGGGATCCACGGCGGGATCCAAGCCGTATTGGGTTTCCAATTTGTCGGAAATGCCGTCGCCATCGGTATCGGCGAGATTTGGATTGGATGGCAGCGGAGCCGTGGTTTCGGCGTAGTCGCCGAGGCCGTCACCGTCGCTGTCCATCGAGAGCGAGTTCGCCGCGGATTCCTGATTGTCTGCCAGACCGTCGCCATCGGTATCGGCCATGTGGGGATTCGAGCCGCGCTGGAATTCCTGAAAGTTAGTTAAACCGTCTCCATCAGGATCAGCCGCCGCCGTGGCCGGTCCGGCAGGCTGGAGTGCGTATTGCATTTCATACCAATCGGGGATGCCTGAGGAATCGGCATCGAGATTCGCATCAACGATCTGGATCGCGTGCAACCCGGCGGAGTAACCATCGATGTTAGTGACGTTGATCGTGAAGGACGAGCCGGTCCGGTTCGGATAGCGGACGACATTGCCGATCGGAAACGGAATCGCCGGAGTGAACGCTGCGATTTCAGTCCATGTCTTCTGCGGAGGAGCCGAGGCGGTAATGAAGAGACGGTTTGTATCGACCTCGTCATTGAGTTTCACCAGGGCCTGCTGCCCGTCATAACTGCCGCCGACATAGGCGAAGACATGATAGACGGCAAATGGAATACCCTGGACAGTCAGCGACACTTTTTCATCACCATAGGCGCGGAGGAAACCATTCATGAGCTTCTGGTCCGCGCTGCCGTTGTTCGAACTGGTGGAGCTGTTCTCCGACGTCCATTGCACGGTCATCCCCGGCACCGTCTGACCATTCGACTTGGAAATGACCCCGACCGCCGGCGAGGCGATGTTGGCAGTGTTTCCCGACGGGCGATCGTAGGAGCGGAGCGGGACGGTGTTGTTCCACTGCATTTGCGGCACCACGCCGGCCGGCGTGAGCCACGGCACTGTGCCACCGGGATCATCCGAGCAGACGAAATTCAGTCCGATCGCCCCGGCAAAGGCGGTGGGCGTGCTGGCGGCCGAACCGGCATTCGATCCCACGCGTTTTTCCCAACCATCGGGAGCGCCGTCGCCATCCGTATCCGCTAGCACGGGTGACGAGAACGGTGCGATGAGGATTTCCTCGTTGTCGTTCAGGCCGTCGCCATCGGTATCCGCCAGATTGGGATTGCTTCCGGCCGCGCGCTCGGCGGCATCCGTGACACCGTCGCCATCGGTGTCGCGGCGCAGCGGATCACTTGATAGAACTCCGCCGTTGTATTCCTGGAGGGCGGTCAATCCATCGCCATCCGCATCCGAAGCGGCGTCACCGGCGTTGGAATCGCTCAAATGATTGTCCATTTCCCACCAGCGGGGCAGGCCGTCGCCATCGACATCGGCCATGCCGTCGGAATCCACCTCCATTTTCACGAAGTCGAACTGGATCCAGGAATAGTTGCCGCTGGCCGGAGTCGGCCCGGTGCGGGAAATTTGAATGCTGTTAGCTCCGGCGACCGCCTGCACGCTGGAAGCGGGGATGTCGATGGTGAAGCGGGTCGGGCGGTCCACTCCGGCACGTTGCAGGACAAGCGTGTTAGAGCCGGCGGTGCGGTAGCGGACGCTGATGTCATGCAGTCCGAAATTCTCCCCCCCGCCGCTCACCTCGGACCACATGCCTCCGTACACCAGATCGAAGGTCAGCCTCAACCGTGATTGGGAACCGGCTTGGGCGGCGTTCAGGATGAAGTGGATGTAGTTGTTCGGATCGGTGTTTGAGATGGCGCGCTCGAACGCCGATGTGGGTTCGGGATTCGGCACCACCAGTGAGGCGGCCAAGCCGTTGAAGCCGGCCGGATAGGTTCCGGCCTGATAGAAATGATCGTCCCGTCCCGGATTCGACCCGGCGTTGTAAAGCGGATCGCCTGGAAGCCGGGTGACGAGACCGGGACCCGCGTTGCTGTTGCCGGATTCCTGGGCAAACTCGTTGGTCGGATCATACCCCGCGGCGTAGGGATCCTCATCCGCGCCGATCTGCCAGAGCGTGACCGGTGTGGCAGCAGCCGGAGACAGAAGAATCAACGCCGGGGCAATGAACCGCAGCAGATGGAAGAGTTTCGATTTCATCGGACCGGGATCAAAGGGCACGGCTTAATTCAGAAGCCCGTAATATAGGGATTTCCGTCCGGAGCGCAACCGATCAGAAAATCCGCGCAACTAGATGGTTCCCAACACCTCTTCGAACACGGTGAGCGTGTCATCGAGATCCGGCTCGGTGTGGGCAAGCGAAATGAAGCCCGTTTCGTAGGGTGACGGTGCGAGGTAGATTCCCTTGTCTAGACAGCCCCAGAAGAACTTTTTGAAGAACTCGAGGTCCTGCTTCATGACGTCATCGACATTGACGATCTCACGATCGGTGAAAAAGAGGCAGAACATCGAGCCGACGCGATTGAAACGGTGGGGCACGCCTTTTTCCGTCAGAAGCTGGCGCAGGCCTTTTTCGAAATGCGCGCCGAGTTGATCGAGACGTGCGAAACCGGAGCGGTTGTCGAGTTCGCGAAGCTGGGCGAGCCCGGCCGCCATGGCGAGCGGATTGCCACTGAGCGTCCCGGCCTGATAGACCGGGCCGATCGGTGCGAGCAGGTCCATCACATCGGCGCGCCCGCCGAAAGCACCCACCGGCAGACCGCCGCCGATGACCTTGCCAAAACAACTCAGGTCAGGCGTTAGATTTTCCAATCCCTGCACGCCCGCCTTGCCGAGACGAAAGCCGGTCATCACTTCGTCGAAAATCAGCAGCGCGCCGTATTTCTTCGTGATCGAGGAGAGCAGTTGAAGGTAGCCGGGCTTCGGAAATACCAACCCGGCGTTCGCGGGATAGGACTCGACGATGATCGCGGCGATTTCCTCACCGCGTGCGGCGAAGAGGGTTTCGAGCGCCTCGGGATCGTTGTAGGAAAGGACGATGGTTTTCTCTGCGAAGGCCTTCGGCACTCCGGCTGAATCGGGCTCGCCGTTCGTCAACGCGCCGGAACCGGCGGCCACTAACAAGGAGTCGCTGTGGCCGTGATAACAACCGTCGAATTTCACGATGTAATCGCGCTTCGTAAAACCACGGGCGAGGCGGATCGCGGACATCGTCGCCTCGGTGCCGGAGTTGCACATGCGGACCTTTTCCACGGACGGCACCCAGTCGGTAATCTTGCGGGCCATCTCGACCTCGAACATGTTGGGGATGCCGAAGGAGATTCCGCTCTTCGCCACCTCGTGGATCGTGTTGGTGATGACCACCGGCGCGTGGCCGAGAATGTTCGGCCCCCACGAGCCGATGTAGTCGATGTAGTGCTTGCCGTCGATGTCCTCGATGCGGCTGCCGGCGGCGCGCCTCACAAAAAACGGCTCGCCACCGACGTTGCGGAACGCGCGGACCGGCGAGTTCACCCCGCCGGGGATGAGCTGTTTGGCGACGGCGAATATTTTCTGCGAAAGCGGGCCTTGCGGATTCATGGGCGGGACGATGAAGGAGGATTTCGAAACCTCCAACCGCGAAGAGACGACTTTCCTGTGAATTTTGGGCAAGCCTCTCCCGTCGAAGGAAAATCGGGATTCCGTTTTCCCGGAAATCCCCTACATTGATCCTATGAAGCTGGAAATCCTCGCCATCGTCGCAGCCTGCCTGATCCTTCCCGTCCAGGCCCAGCTCAAGCGCCCTGACCGGAAGTCGCTGCTCGATTCCGATCCCACAGTGGTCTATCTGGAGCAAACCCTGCCCAAGCCCATCGAGCTCAAAGTAATCAAGGAAGCTCCGGTATTTTCCGACAAGGACGGGAATAATCGCCTCGGAGTTCTCAAGGCCGACCAAGTCGTCCGGCTCGAAGCGATCACCGAGAAAATCTACCGCGTCCGCGGCCAGGGAACCCACGACGGCATTTCCGGTTGGGTCGCGCCATGGGCGTTTTCCTCCACCGATCCGGATTTCGTCGCCAATCTCAAAAACCTCTATACGCGCCAGATCCAAGTCCAGAAACTCGTCGCCGAGAACAAACTCGCCATCGGCATGACGCTCGACGAAGTCGGTCTCTCCCGGGGCAAGCCAACCAAAACCGAGCTCCGCAAAACCGCCTCAGGTCAATCCGGTCGCTGGGAATACATCGAATATGAGGATGTGAAAAACTACGTCACCGAGATCGACCGCAGCACCGGCGTCGCCTACCGCCGTCTGGTCAGCGTGACGCGGGTGGAAAAGGGCAAGACCGCCGTCGAGTTCAAGGACGATGTCGTCACCGCCATCGAAGAAAAGGAAAACAGCGACGGTGGTGACGTAAAAATTATCGTCCCGCCACTGGTGTTCCGGTGGTGAGAGACTTCATGTCGTTAGACGACATCACGATTTCACATCACGCGGTCCAACAGCGGCGTTCCGTCCAGGTAGCGGCGCAGATTTCCGAGGAAATGTTTCACCAGCGTAAGCGTCTCGTCGCCATGACCACCGGCAATGTGCGGGGTGATGTGGCAGTTCGGTTCGAGGCGCAGCGGGTGGCCCGCCGGGAGTGGTTCGGGATCGGTAACGTCCAGCCAAGCCGCCGCGAGATGCCCGGAGCGAAGCGCGGCTAACAGATCATCCTGATCCACCGTCGTTCCGCGGCCGATGTTGTGGAACACCGCACCCGACTTCATTTCCGCGAAGCGGGCGGTGTTGATGTATTTGAGGGAAGCAGTGTTCTCCGGCAGGATATTGATGACGTGGTCCGCCGTAGCCAGCGCGGAGGGCAATTGCTCCGGTGTCACGGTGGGAAATCCCTCGTCGCCGCGCGGGGTGCGTCGCATGGCGGTGATTTTCATTTCAAATGGAGCTAACAATTTCACCAGTTCCAAGGCAATCGCTCCGAAGCCGAGGATCACCACGCTTTGACCGCGCAGGGAAGTCGAGCCGCCCCGCAGCCCCAGCCATTCGGCATCACCGTTGGCGGCCTGGCTCTGCAATGCCGCCGGCAGAAAGCGCGACTGGGCCAGCATGAAGGCGAACACGTGCTCGGCACAAGGGGCGGAATAGACGCTTGAGCTGTTAGTAACGATCAACCCGCGCTCCGCCGCAAGCATGCGAAACTCCGGGGTGTCGTAACGCGTAAATCCGGCGGTGCTGACGTGCAGCCATTTCAGCTTTTCCGAGTTGCGGATGCTTTCGACGTCGGGTTGGCCGAACGCGATATCGGCCAACGCGAACGAGGGGTCCGGCTCGGGTTTGGAAAGAATCGACGCGGGCCGGGTTTTCGGAACGATGATTTCATGCGGCGAGGCACCATCGTGCAACAAGCTGGAGGCGGTGCCGGTCAGGTGGGAGTCGGAAAAAATTTTCAGGGCGGTCATAGCGTCGATGGGCGCGAATCTCGCAGCTGTGGACGAGGTTGCAAGCGGCGAACGGGATGGATGCGAAATCGCGAAAATCCTACCTCATCGCGACATATTCGCCCTCGAACTCCACACACACCCGGTCGTCCTCCTCGATCGTCACGACGAGACGAATCCGCGCCTTGTCCTTCTTTGCGAACGCGGCCTTGAACTCCGCCAAAAGCTCCCCATCCGGAGCCTTGCAAACCGCGCGGATGCCACCGCGCACCGGATGAAGGTAGCGCAGCGAACTGCTCTTGATCACGATGTGCGCGCTGCGGTCGCCTAACTGAAGCCAGAGCAGACCGTATCCCGCCAAGGTCGCGATGGCTCCGAGGCTGCCGCCGAACGCCGTTCCGAGATGATTGTGATTTGCCGCCAGCGGTGCCGTTAGAACCAGCGAGCCGCCGGCGATGGATTCAACCTCCACCCCCATCGCCTTGGTGATGGGAATCTGTTCGTGGAGAAACTTGGTTGTCTCCCGGCGGATCGTTTCGTCAGTCATGGCAACTCTGGAAGATTTATTGAACCGCAGATGAAGAGGAGAGTTGGCTGGTAGATGGAAAACGAGTTCATATGCTCGGAGTGTAGTCACGAATCCACGGCACGCACCTGAAATTCTCGAAATCCCGCCGTAAGAAATCGGTATCTTTCTGCCTCCGTCGCGGCTATCAACACGACCATGCAAGTCCTCCACGTGAACCGCTCGCAGCCCCGCACCGTCGTGATCAACGGCAAGGAAATTTACACGGGAATTTACAAGGAGCCGGTGACGGGGCCGGTCCGCGTGAACAAGCTGACGCTGGAGGACGACGTCCAGATCGACCGGCGATATCACGGCGGTGAGTATCAGGCAGTCTATGCGTATCCGATGGAGCATTACGCGCATTGGGAAAAAGCACTCGGCGTGCCTTCATTTCCGCCGGGGATGTTTGGTGAAAATCTGACAACGCAGGGTCTGTTGGAAACGGAGGTCTTTATCGGCGACATCCTGCGTGCGGGAGGAGTCGTGATGCAGGTGACCAGCGCGCGAATCCCCTGCTCAAAGCTCGGCCACAAGCTGAACAAGCCGGCCATTTTGAAATCCTTTCTCCAGAGCGGATTCAGCGGGTTCTATCTCCGCGTAGTGGAGGAAGGAACCATCTCGGCCGGAACGGAAGTGGAAATCATCGAACGCGATCCGCTGAAGGTTTCCGTCCGCGACTTGCTGGGCATGCAGCGGCTGGGCGAAGGAAACCGTGCGTCCCTTGAAAAGGTGATGGAAATCGAAGCGCTCGCGCCGCTCGCCCGCAAGGATCTGGTGGCGATATTGAAGAAGTCTCGTTAGACAGCTGGCTTGCGGTGTCTCAACGCCTCATAGATCGTCGGTGCCCCCATCGCTTCGGCGATGCCATAGGACGTGAGGCATGAGGCGAGCAATGGCAGCATGAATTCATACCGGCCGGTCATTTCCACCATCAGCACGATGCCCGTGAGCGGCGCGCGGACCATGGAGGTAAAAAGCGCGCCCATGCCGAGCAGCGCGAAGACTTCGGGATGCAGCAAGGCGGAGGGCGCGATCCATTCGACCGTCTGACCAAACAACAGACCGCCCAGCGCACCGATCACCAGCAGCGGCGCGAAGATTCCGCCTGCCGAGCCCGAACCATAGGACACCAGCGTGAGGCCCAATCTCACTAACAAAAACACCGGCAGCATGCCGACCACGATCCCGCCGCCGATCGCTTGATCCGCGAGCATCCCGCCGCCGCCGGCCAGTCCCGGCACTTTCCACACGACGAATCCAGCGACCGCCCCGGCGATGGCTCCGGGAATCCATTTCGAGCGGGTCAGCCGTTCGAATAGGTGGAGGCTGAGCATGATGGCACGGTTGAAATAGACGCCACCCACTCCGGCGATGACTCCTAGCAAAAGGGCGAAAGGAAGCTCGCGCAGATCCATCACAGGAAGTTCGCGAAGATTGAAAACAGGCAGATCTCCCGCCAGCAGGCGGCCCACCACATCGGCCGACACCGAAGAAATGAACGCCGCGACGAACACGACGGGGGTGAAGTTTCCCTGGAGCTCCTCAAGCACGAAAATAACGCCCGCCAGCGGAGCATTGAACGCAGCAGCGAGGCCCGCACCGGCACCCGCGCTGATCAGAGCCTTCTTTTCCCCGAAACCCGTCTGAATCCGGAACCAGCGGGCGACCATCGCTCCTACCCCGCCGCCCATCTGGATTGTGGGACCTTCACGGCCGAGGGCGAGACCGCCGCCGATGCTGAGCACCGCAGCGAGAAATTTCACTGGCAGCAGACGCTTCCACCGCATTTCCTTCTCTCCTAGCAGAACCGACTGCAGGTGGGGAATGCCGCTGCCCGCCGCTTCCGGGGCGAACCGGCGCACCAGCCAGAGTCCGAGCCCTCCGGCGGCTGCTCCCCCGAGCAACGCCAGCGGCAGCGCGATCCACGGATTTACACCGGTCAGCGCATCGGACCGGAGATGCTCGATTTTCTCTAAAGTGAGCCGGAATGCCGAGGCGATCAATCCCGCCACAATCCCCACCACCAGCGCCTTCGGCAGGATGTGGCGGCGCTTCACTTCCGCTTCGTTCAGGCCACCGCCTGTTTCATGGATTTGAGGATCAGGAAACTGCACGCTCGAAGCATGTGGAAAATCCGGCCTCCTGACAACCCCGGGATCCCCTAAGGAAATGATTCACTGGTCGAGCGCCTGGATGCGTTCCAAATGCCGGCCGCCTTCGAACTCCGTCGTTAGAAACATATCCATGATCGCCAACGCCGTCGGCAGATCCATCATCCGCTCGCCGATCGACAGGACATTCGCATCATTGTGCAGTCGGGTCAGCCTGGCGGATTCCAGATTCCAACAAAGCCCGCAACGGACGCCCTTCACGCGGTTGGAAGTCATCGCCTCGCCGTTTCCGGAGCCACCGAGTACGATGCCGCGTTCGAATTTCCCCGCCGCCACCGCCTCCGCGACGGGACGGACGTAGGTCACGTAGGAAACCGGCGCTTCGGAATCCGTTCCGAAGTCGGTGACGTCGTGGCCCGCGGCCTTGAGATGGGCGATGATTTCCTGCTTGTAGCGGAAACCGGCGTGATCGGAACCGATGGCGATTTTCATAAGGTTGAAGTCTGTTCTAGAAATCAAGATGGGTAGAAAGAATTTTTTTAACCACAGATGGACGCGGATAAGAGGAGAAGTTGAGAGTGGGTGGTTGAGAGTTGAGGGAAACAGGAAAACCCATGAATTTGAAATTGATCATCTCCTCTTCAATCCGTGTTCATCTGCGTCCATTTGACGAAGTATTTGAACAAATCAGTTCGTCCATGTCCGCTGCGCTCCCATTGCGGTTTAATAAATCTTCCTCCGCTTTTTCAAATAGCTCCTCATTGGTTCCACCATTTCGACAGGCAGGCTCCGGCGGGTTGCGGCAGCGCCAGCCCGGCTTCCGAATAGTGGGAGGTGTCGTTGAACAACATCAGCCGCGCCCTAACGGCATCCTTGAAATCCACGATGTTCAGCGCCGCGGGGTCCTGGTCGAGATTGTCACGGTAGCGCCGCGGATCGAATCCTAACAACGAACTCAACAGCAGCCGGATCGTCGCCTTGTGCGAAACCACGATGACCGGGCTGCCCTCGTGCCGCCGGACGATTTCGATCAATGCGGGCAGGGCGCGGGCCGTCACCGCCAATCCACTTTCGCCGCCTTCCGGCGCGAAGGTGTAGGGATCCTCTCCCCATGAGGCGGCTTCGGCGGGAAATTTTTCCTCCACCTCATGCCGGGTGAGTTGTTCCCAGTGGCCGTGGGAAATTTCGCGCAGGCCGTCGCGCGGCTGGATTTCCAGATGATGCGGAGCGGCGAGGATGCGAGCGGTTTCCATCGTCCGGCCCAGCGGCGAGGCATACACCGCGGCGACCGGCACATCGCGCAGCCGTTCCGCGAGGCGGCCGACCTGCTGCCTGCCCTCGTCGGATAGAGGGACATCGGTCGCTCCGGCGAAGCGGTCTTCGGCGGTCAGGATCGTCGCTCCGTGGCGGATCAGGAAAATGCGGGTCAGTGGTGCTGGCATGGATTCGAAATGATCTGGAAGCTTGCGGATCGACCGTTCCATGCAAATCATGGCGATGATTTCACCCGGATGGTGAAATATTAAACACAGTCCAAACCAAAATCACTCCCCAATCCCCCTCCCATGAAAATTCTCTACACCACCCAGGCCACCGCGACCGGCGGCCGTGAAGGCTCCGCGAAAACCGCCGACGGCGTCCTCGACGTCGTGCTCTCCACGCCCAAGGAAATGGGCGGCTCCGGCGGGCCCGGCACGAATCCCGAGCAGCTTTTCGCCTGCGGTTATTCCGCCTGTTTCCTCGGCGCTCTGAAATTCGTCGCGGGCAAGGCGAAGATCCACATCCCGGCGGACGCCACCGTCACCGGCAAAGTCAGCTTCGGCCCGCGCGATGACGAGAAGGGATTCGGCATCGAGGTGGAACTCATCATTGCGGTTCCCGGTTTGGATAAAGCGACCGTCAAGGATCTCGTCGATCAGGCGCACATCGTCTGCCCCTACTCGGATGCCACCCGCGGCAACATCCCGGTGACTCTGACGGTCGCTTGAGAATTAGAAGAGTTTTTTAACCGCAATGGGAGCGCAGCGGACATGGACGAACTGACTCATTCAAATACGTCGTCAAATGACGCGGATGAACACGGATAAGAGGAGAAGTTGAGAGTGGGTGGTTGAGAGTTGATAGAACGAAGAAGATCCACGGCTTTGAAATTAATCATCTCCTCTTCAATCTGCGTCCATCTGTGTCCATCTGCGGTTGAAATCCTCTTTCTCTTTCCTTCCTCTTCATGAAAGCGGTTATCATCCTCTGCCTGTTCGTCGCCGCCTGTGCTCCGGCGCGGCTGGAGCATTTGTCGGTTAGGCACCATTCCGTGACCGCGGCCTCCGACCTCACGCGGGCTTTCGATGGCGCGCAGGACGATGCGGCGATGCGCAGTCTCGGCAATTGGGTCGCGGAGAATTTCAAATCCGT
Organism: Luteolibacter sp.; assembly: GCF_039920825.1. Classification (GTDB taxonomy): domain Bacteria; phylum Verrucomicrobiota; class Verrucomicrobiia; order Verrucomicrobiales; family Akkermansiaceae; genus Luteolibacter. The sequence continues at coordinate 34,735 of NZ_JBDSCX010000043.1, forward strand.
CCCGCCATCATCGCCCGCCGGCTACCGCGTGAAATTCGCAGCGGCCACGCCCGGTGTTTTCGCACCCGGTTATTTCGACCGGCTCGAACCCGCGTCCCGTTACGAAGTCCGCGGGTTGAAACACCACCACGTCGATGGCATCGGCGTGCCGTTGGTCGGCATCCGCGAGAACCATGGCAGCAGTGCCGTGGAAAAATGGTATCCGCCGGAAGGCATTACCCGCGCCGTCACCGCCGTCGCGATTCCCGGCAGCTCGCGGGATTCGGTGAGAAATGTCGAGATCCGGCTCATCGACCGGATGCACACGGAAACGTTTGGAAAAAACCACGCCCTGCTCGCTGCGGATTTCACCGTGCCCTTCACCGCGCTGTTGGAGAAGACCGGCCCCCTCGACCAATCGGCCTTCACCTCGCTGGTCGGCCTGAAGTCGGATCGCGAGGCGGGCTTCGCGCTGATGGAACCCTACGACCCTAACCGCACGCCGCTCATCCTCATCCACGGCCTCATCTCCACCCCGCTGGCTTGGGCGGAACTCACCAACGAACTGTGGGCCGTGCCAGAGGTGCGCCGCCGCTATCAGATCTGGCATTATCTCTATCCGACCAATCCGCCCGCGCTCTACTCCGCCCGCGTCATGCGCGGCAAGCTCGACGAACTGCGCCATTTCCTCGATCCGGATGGCAGGGATCCCGCCATGCGGCGCACCGTCATCGTCACCCACAGCATGGGCGGCCTGCTGGCGAAGACGCTGGCGGTCGAGCCGAAGGATGCGTTCTGGGATGCGGTTTTCACCCGTCCGCTTTCCTCGCTGAATGTCACGCCCGCCGAGCATGCCACGCTGGTCGAGGCGTTTTATTGGAAACCCCGTGGAAATGTGGACCGCATCATATTCTGCTCCGTCCCCTTCCGTGGCAGCAATCTCGCCAACTCGTGGATCGGCCGCGTGGCAAACCTGTTCGTCGCGCCCAGCCCGCAGTTCCAGGACTTCTTCCGCGAAGTGGAGCGGAAAAACCCGGGCATGCTCCAACCCGACTACGCCTCCCTCACCAAGGGCAAGGTCAGCAGCGTCACCGCGCTCGCGCCGCACCAGCGGTCGATGGAAATCCTCGACCAACTCCCGCTGACCGGCGGCACCAAGGCCCACATCATCACCGGCTCCATGGACTTCGTCGTCCACCGCTCCAGCGCCACCGTCGCCGATGCCGAGTCCAACATCGAGGTCCCCGCAGGACATGGGTCGTTCCATCATCCTAAGGCGATCGCGGAAATTATTCGTATTCTGGAACTGCCGGACGCACGGTAAGGCGGTCCAGATATTGCCGCCTGTTCTTCCTGTTGGAACTTATGAAAATCCCTCCGCAGCGTCTATCAATTCCTGACTTGCCATCCCGACACCGGTCCGTAAAATCCCTCCAATCCGGCAAAATACACAGTTCACCTAAAAGCTGCCCACCTGTCCGATGGTCATCCGGTGATTTCGAAAAACAACTTCCCAACAATCATTGGCACCCCCTCCCACATCAAACGATCCGATTGACAGCGATCCAAATCAGGAACACCTTGGCGACCATGAAAGTAAGGCAACCGTCTCCGAAAACCATCGCGATCAGCAACGCGCTTTCGAGTGCGCCGCCGAAGAGATTGCCTGTTGAACAGGTCAGAGCCCAGGTGATCCAACACCTTTCGGAATCGAAATTGGAAATCTTGAGAGCTGGGCACGAAACAAAGGGGCGCTGATCCACGAGAGCGTTGCTGACGCCCTGCCGCTTGTCTCCAACAGCACCAGCGAGCATGAGGTCTTCTATCGAGCCGAAGATGACCGCGCCGTAAAACGAACCTGGCCGGGTGTTTACGGACAAATACCCGTCCCTACCGTTGGCAGGCTGGAACGCCGGAATGCCACGCCATCCGAATATCTCCGGCGGATGGCGCTCCACATCGAAGTCTTTGCCAGCGATTTGCGCCTTGAAGGCGTGACGATTTCGGACAAGCCCAGCATGATCATCGGTCAGCCCTCCGGCCAACCGTCCATAGTGATCTCGCAGCGCTGGTATAAAAAAGACGGAGTCGCGACCAACGAAGCCATTCACCACCTTTTGGCTGAAGAAGGATTTCGGCCGGTGCCATCCTCCTACTTTGGCTGGTACCGCCCCGAAGACGGAGTTGTCATTGTCGATGCAAAACCGGACAACTTCATCAGGACCACCGAAGGCCTCCTCGCCATCGATCTTCAAATGGCCCAGTTCACCACCGATCAGCTCGCCGCCGCAGGCCTTCGCTCGGATCCGGCCTCACCCGTAATCTACATTCCGCGCTGACAAGCAGATCACCCGAAGTCCGCAAACCGCATTGCAGCCTTCAAATATTCTCGTACTTTCCTCCCATGAAACCCGAAGACCGTTACCACCGCTTCGTCCACTGGTCCGATGAGAATCAGTGCTACATCGGCTATTGCCCGGACCTCTACTTTGGCGGCGTATGCCACAACGAACAGGAAGAGCAGACTTACGCCGAACTCTGCGCCATCGTCCGCGACGAGATCGCCCACCGCCTCGCCAAAGGCGAAACACTGCCCGAGCCCGCCGTCAGGGCCACACGGGATCTGGATTTCGCAGCGGCTTGATCTCTTTTTCGTTACGGCCCAGAGACCACTCGCCCGCTCGAACATTTGCCGATAGAAACCCTCGACCAACTGGCCGCACCAAGGCCACCTCATCACCGACTCCATGGACTTTGTCATCCACTGCTCCAGCCCGACTCTCGCCAATGCCGAGTCCAACATCAAGGTTCACGCCGAGCGTGGCTCGTCTCATCATCCGGAGGTTATCGCGGAACTTGTCCACTACTCTAGCAACCGGACGCGCGGCGAAGTGATCTAGGCATTCCTGCCTGTTTTTCCCTTTGCTCCACCTTCACGAAGATCTAGCCGTCGAAATTCACCTCCTAGTATAGAGTCCATCAAATATCCGAAAGTGATCGTATCGTGAAGAGAAACAGAAAAACCGAACGACATCACTACGTTCCTCAATTCTACCTAAGACATTGGCATAATGAACGGAAAAAACTTTGGGTTCACCCGATTAATGGAAACGAATTTTATCAATCAGGATCGCATTCCGTAGCTTTTGAGAAGGGACTTTACGCGACGGAGACGCTACAAGATCTTCAAGCCTTTGATCAAGAGGCTGATTTAGGAAAGCTGGAAGCCCTGTTTGCTCCAAGATGGTCTGATTTATTTGAAAATATCGCGGATCCGCGGAGAAAAAAGAATATTGCCCGGTATCTCTCTATTCAACATTTGAGACACCCTTCTCGACTGGAAGAGAACAAAAAGCGGAACTTCGCTATGCTTGAGCTGCTTTCCAGAGCGCCTGAAGCACAAGAAAAAATTGAAATTCAGACATTGGATGGAATCACGTCGATCGTTAGAATTAAAGATTATCGCGATTTCCTTCAAGACCCTTCTCAAAATCACTCAATTTTCATATGGGGGATGCGTTCCTTGACTGAGGAGCTTTCTGAAATTCTATTCCAACGAAGGTGGGGTATCGTGGAATCACCCTCGCCCTTTTTCGTCACAAGCGATTCTCCTCTAAAGCTTTGGCGAGGCGGGGCAAAAAGCCCAACATTTGGTTTTCGAACACCAGGTACCGAGATATTTTTCCCAATCACACCTCAAAAACTTCTCGTGATTTCAGATGCGTGGCCACACGACTCGTCTCATATTTCCCAGAAAGATTTCCCAGCATTTGCTAGAATGACACCAATTCCATTCAACGTCCCTCAAATTCAAGCTGCAAAAAGATTCGTATTTAGCGCAACTCCCTTAATACCCGGAATTATCTGAGGCCGTGAGCGGGTATTATGTTCGGTATCTACGAAAAATGTTCGGTATCTACGAAAAAGCCGTAATCCTTGACCTCCCGCGGTAAACACGGGATTTTCAGGGAAACCCCGATGAAATCCTTGTTCATCATCGTCACCCTGGCTTGCGCAGCATTCGGCAGTCCGCCGCCGCCCGGCGTGGTGATCGATCATAGTCCGGCGGCGTCGGGACAATACATCGGCTCGCCTTCGCTATGCGTCCTGCCGAATGGCGACTACCTCGCGTCGCACGACGTTTTCGGCCCGGCGACGAAGGAGCATGAGGATGCGACCGGGCGGATCTTCCGTTCCAGCGATCACGGCAGGACGTGGAAACACCTCACCGATCTCAAGGGCTTTTTCTGGCAGAATCTCTTCGTCCACCGCGGCGCGGTCTATGCGATGGGCACCAACCACCATCACGGCCAGCTCGTCATCCGCCGGTCCACCGACAACGGCGAGACATGGACCCAGCCGACCGATGCTAACAGCGGCCTGCTCGCCATCGGCGAATGGCACACCGCGTCGGTGCCCGTCATCGAAAGCAACGGCCGTCTCTGGCGCGCGGTCGAGGACGCGATGAACGGCACCAAGTGGGGCGAACGCTATCGGGCGCGGATGGCATCCATCGCGGCGGATGCGGATTTGTTAGCCGCCGCCAACTGGACAATTTCCAATCCCCTCGCCCGCGATCCGTCATGGCTCGGCGGGAAATTCGGCGCGTGGCTCGAAGGCAACGCCGTCGCCGATCCGCAGGGCAACATCATTGACCTGCTGCGGGTGGATATCCCCGACGGATCGGAAAAAGCCGCGATCGTTAGAATCAGCGCCGATGGCGGGACCGCGACGTTTGATCGGGACAAGGGCTTCATCGACTTTCCCGGCGGGGCGAAGAAATTCACCGTCCGCAAGGATCCCGCCGGACCGGGCTATTGGTCGCTGGCGTCGATTGTTCCCGCCGGCACGGCACTCAAACCCGGCGACACTCCCGGCAGCGTCCGCAACACGCTGGCCCTGGTTTACAGCGCCGATCTCGTGAAATGGGAAACCCGCTGCATCCTCCTGCGGCATCCGGACATCGCGAAGCATGGTTTCCAATACGTCGATTGGCAGTTCGAGGGAGACGACCTCATCGCCGCCTGCCGCACCGCGTGGGACGACGACGAAGGCGGCGCGCACAACAACCACGACGCCAATTTCCTCACCTTCCACCGCTGGAAAAATTTCCGCTCCCTCACCTCCAAGGACGACGTGCCGATGCAGGAGTCCGCTGCCATCACGACACGTGGCAAGGGACTTTCCATCACCGGCTCCAACTACGAAATCGCCCGGCTGGAAAACGGCGAGACCGCATTCAGCAACCGCGCCTACCGCTGGGAAAAACTGCCGGACGAACTGATCGGCAAATCATTCACCCGCCTCGCGGGCGGTGTCGATGCGGTCGTCGAGGTGACGGCGGACGCGGATTCCACCCTTGTGTTAGCCACCGCTCCGACGCTGGCCGGAACCAACCTTGGCGACTGGGAAAAGACCCGGCTCGTTTTCCGCTACACCGATCCCAAGAAAACAGCAATGCAGGTGTTCAGCCATCCATTGAAAAAAGGCGCGACACTCAAACTGCCGCAGGGAAACTGGAGCGGCTCGATGCTGATTTTCGAACCCGAAGTTTCATCTCCGTCCAAATGAAAATCCGTTTTATTCCAATCGCGGCGCTGCTGTTGGCATCGGCGCATGCCGAAGACGCCATCGAGTCGGCGAGCTACCGTTATTTCATGGTCCAGGAAAAGGACGGTAAGGTATCCGAAGTCCTCCCGCTGATAGAGACCGATCCGCCGCAGTGGGCGAAGGATGTTTCACAGAAGAAGGCGGATTGGTCGGGCGGACCAAAGGCGGATGAAGCGGTTTTCAAAGGTCCCGTGCCCTTTGTCATCGCGTCGACCGAAGCCGGGGAAACATTTCTCAAGCACAACCACCAGCCGTCGATCACCTGGCTGGACAACGGCGACTTGCTAGCGATCTGGTACACCACCGGCGAGGAGAAAGGCACGGAGCTAACCGTCCTCGCAAGCCGCCTTCGCGCGGGTAAATCCGAGTGGGATCCTTCGAGTGTTTTCTTCAAGGCGCCGAAGCGCAACATGCACGGCTCGAGCATTTTCCGCGACGAAAGCGGCAAGCTCTATCACCTCAACGGCGTGGCACCCGAAGGAGCGACCGGTTGGGACCGCCTTGCCTTCCTGATGCGCACCAGCAGCGACAACGGCGTGACCTGGACGCAACCGGTCGTCGCGGGCTCCGAATACAAGAGCCGCCATCAAATCATCTCCGGCAGCATCATCAACAAGCAGGGCGTCATTTTACAAAACTGCGACGCCGTGCCCGGCAGCGAAGGCGGCACCGCACTCCAGATCAGCAGCGACCACGGCCTGACGTGGACCGATCCCGGAGCCGGCAAGCCCGCGCCGGATTTCAAGGCGGGTAGCACCGGCGAAGGAACCATCGCCGGGATTCACGCGAGCATCGTCGAACTCAACGACGGCCGGATCATGGCCTTCGGTCGCGGCAACTCGATCGACGGCCACATGCCGCGCAGCATTTCCGCGGATTCGGGAAAAACGTGGACCTACGATGCCAGTCCGTTTCCACCCATCGGCGGCGGCCAGCGGTTGATCCTGAAACGGCTCAAGGAAGGTCCTTTGCTATTGGTTTCCTTCACCTCCGGCGACCGCACCAAGCCCCGCGCCACCGGCATGGAGTTTCCTGATGGAAAGGGCGGCATCTTCACCGGGTACGGCATGTATGCAGCGCTCTCCTTCGACGACGGCAACACCTGGCCGACACGCCGCCTCCTAACACCCGGATCGGGAACCTACGACGGCGGCGCATGGACTGGCTCCTTCACCGCCACTCCCGATCAAGCGGAACATGCCGGTTATCTCGCCTGCACCCAGACGCCGGATGGGATCATCCACCTCATTTCCAGCCGCCTGCATTACCAGTTCAACCTGGCGTGGTTGAAGAAATGAGATTTTAGAAACTAGAATCAAGAAGCCAGAAACAAGAAATGGGAAGCTCTATGAACATCAGCAACATTCATGAAACCCTGATAGCAAAAAACTCAGATCTAGCAGGTTCGTCATTTACCGATGTGAATCTGCGCGAGGCGAAGTTCACGGATGTGAATCTCTCGCAGTCTGAATTCACCGACATCAACTTCAGCGGGACACGATTCAACGATGTGAATCTGAGCGAGGTGGTGATCGAAAATTGCGACGTGACCGGGATGACGATCAACGGGTTGCTGGTGACGGAAATGATGCGGGCATATGGCGAGAAGCAGAGCGCCGGGTAGCAGGCTAGATCGTTTGCCACGGGTCATCGCCGAAACGCCCTTCAGCACCTGCCACCGAGAGGCCGTCCGGAGTTCACGTCTTCAGCGTGCTCTTCATGAAGACAAGCTGAAGCTTGAACTCCGGACGACTGATAGACGCGCATCCACCCATGACAGGAATGTTGCGACTCCCCTATTTCAGGACATCAGGATCACAAAAAAGCCACGGACGCTCTGATGAGGCCGCGGCTTTCGTGTGAAATATGACTGACTTTCGTTAGGGCGTCGCCAGCTTGAAGTTATCGATGGTCAGCTTGCCTGCAGAGACGGGTTTGGCCAAATCGAAGCCGAAAAGCTGGATGCCGAAGGCACCGTCGGCGGCTTTCATTTTCCATACGCCATTAACGTCGCCACCGGAGCCGGTGGGCGAGTAGGTTCCGAGTTTCACCCACTCGTAGCCTTCGCTTGAAGTGGTTTTGGAAACGTAGAAGGTCAGCAGCTTCGTCTTCTTGTTGAAGCGGACGCGGATACCGCCTTTGGAAAGTCCGGCCTTGGTGGAGAGCTTGACGGCGGGAGCGGGATTGCCGTTGGTGAATACCCCGGCGGCCATGCCGGAGGTGCCGAAGAATTCCACATAGAGCCGATCGCCGCGATCAGCCACGTTAAAGATCATGAAGCCGATGCCCGCGTTTCTCGCGAGCACGGAAGTGTCGGAGAGGTCGAGCGACATTTCCCAATTCTCGTTGTAACCGGGCTGGCTGGTGAGCAACTCGATCGAGGCGAAGTCCTTAGGAGTGGTCTTGGCACGGGCGGTGTAGTTGAGCACGCCGTCGGCCTGGCTGAACTTGCCTTTAGCTTCCCGATGTTGATACCAGAGGAGGTCATCGAGTTTACCGGTTCCGAAATCCTCGGTGACCTCAGTAAGAGCCAGGCTATGGCCGGCGAGCACGGCGGACAGCGCGAATAGTGAGGGGATGAGTTTTGTTTTCATGATGGAATAGAGGCGAGGTTATCCCTTCCTCAAAAGGAGACAAGCTCCCATTTGTAGGGGAAAAACAGGCGGGGATGTAAGATTTCCCGTCCGAAGCGGCGATCCGGCAAATCGATTTCAACCGGGCGTGCCCATTTTGTCTCCGGCTATCCATTGGCGACTGTTGGCGATTAAACAAGACCGTTGGCAACCGCGGGCCATGGTTTTCATGGATTGATGAAAATGCGTCGTTCGACGTTAGAGGCGGTATTGACCTGCCGGTTGCCCCATTGCCAGGCGACGACGGTGACTTTTACGGGAAATTTCGCGTGCGGCGGAATTTTTGTTAGCTTCAGAACGTCGCCTTCCACCTCCGCCGGGCCTTCGCGGATATAATAGCTGGCTTTCATGCCGGAGTCCGAGGTGGCTGCCAGGGGGATTTCGCCAACGGACGCCTTCACGTCGGCGATTTCCGGGAAAACAATTGTCTGGGGCTTGCCGGAATCGTTAGGTTCGAAGGTCATCATCGCCTGCTGGACGGCAGGAACGTAGTCGCCATCGCCGGGATTGCGGGCCGCGAACCAAAGCTGGTTGTTGCGCTTGTCCGCAGGATTCCATGTGCGGTTCAGGCGGATTTCGAAGCGGTTCTTGCCGATCACCGCGAACGGACCGGTGATGCGGCGGATCTCGGTTTCACTCGTTGCATGTCCAATGGGCGTTCCCACCGGCAGGCCCGTCCAGCGCGCGAGATTTTTCGAACCCGCCTCGACTTCACCCAGAAACGAAGTCCCTAACGAGAATGTGATGCCATCGTCCTCCGGGATAAATTTCAACTTTACCTGTTCGTGCCGGTCCTCTTGCGGCACGGTTTTCCCCTCTTGCACGAAGCCGAGAAGCTGGGGCTTTTTCCCTAGGACCTTGGACTGATAGTTCTGGATGGCGGTGGCCATCTCTGCGTCGAAGGCCCAGAAAGCGTCGCCCGGATCGCCCTGATAGGAGGCCACCGGAGCCGGCGGGATGCTCCTTCCCTCGCGGATTTTCCACCGCTGGAGGAGCCAGCCTTTTCCAGGATCCACCGCTTTCAGCGCCCCGCCCGCCACCTCCGGCAACCTCGCTTGCGCGGCCTTGCGGACGAACATCGCAAGGAACTCCACCAACTCATCACCTGCCGCGAAATGGCCCTGTCCGGGCTCGGCCAGCATCGCGATACAGGACTTCGGGAATTTTTTGCGGAACTCCAGCCCTGGAATGACCCGTTCGTCCATCCACTCGTATTCACCGATCGAATACAGCCCGGGAATGCCGTCGATGTTCCTGTCGCCCCAATCCATCCGTGGCTTGCCATTGCCGGTTAGACTCGTTTGCGGAGCATCGCCATGGACGGACAATACCGCCAAAGTGCGGGCGGGATAAGTGGCTGCGTAGTTCCATGGGAATGTCGCGCACGCCGAGTGGCCGATCGGGACGACCGGCGCCCGGTCCAATTCTTCATAGCCGGATTCCGCTGCTAGAGACTTCAAAGCGATTTCAGCGCGTTCGCCGGCGCCCTGTTCAATGGATGCGCCATCTTTGAAATTCGGAGCCACCCAGACTTCCGCAATCCCCAGCCGCGCCATCTCTGCCCGGAAGACGGGATGCTCCAGCACGCATTCCTCAAGCATGTTGTGCTGCCCCACGATGACCGCACGGACTTTCTCACAGTCCGGCGGGATCCACAGGAATGCCCGGCCGCTGCCCTCGGGCACCGACCATTGCCACTCGGCGGCTTTCAGGGGCGAAACGAGCGCCACAACAATAACCAATATGCTTTTCATTTTCAATCTCCTCGCGTGGTAATTCTCACGTCTTTCGTCCCGTTAATATCCGGCTAGAGCGGCAGCGGCGTGCCCTCGCGTTCATCGTGGAGCAAACCGAGGTCCAGCCCGTCGAGAACGAGCACGCCCTGTAGCGATGAAATCCGGCTGGCGTCGCTCCACTGCCAGACGATTTTTCCCGCCACGTCGAACTCCAGCAGTTGAACTCCCGATTCCCCGAAGCCCTCGCCGTGACCCTGCCAGTTCGCGAGAACGATATGATTGTTAGGAAGGAGTTGGAACATCGCGTAGAAGAACGGATTCACCGCTTCCGGCACATGGTCCTTGCCGCCGAACTTGCGGATGATCCCCCCGGCGGGGTCCAGCTCGACCATGAACGCGCCGTAGCCCGCGGAAATGAGTAGGTTTCCATTCGGAAGGCGCAGCGATTTCCAAGCATGATAGAATCCTTCGACCGGAAACTCGCGAAGGTAATTCCCTTCGCGATCGCCTTCGCGGATGCGGTCGTTGCAGGACATGAGGAAGGTCCCCTGCCCTGTCTGCCGGATCAGCCGGACATAGTCGCCCGGATAGATCGCGCGCTGGATCTCGGTGTTCGTTTCATCCAATTCCAGGATTACGACCCCGGTGACTCCCGCGATGTCCACGCCGGCGACGATGGTATGGCCATCCGGCTGGCGACGAACGGCCGTGACGCCTTCATAGCCCGCGAACTCAGCGAGCACCCTGCCAGTGGCGATTTCAAATTCCGACCAGCCGTGATGATGCCCGACGAGCACGCGTCCGTTTCCTATCAACTGCATGTCCCGCGACTGCGGATGGCCGATGGAAACGATCCAGTCCTGCGATGGATCCGCCTCGTCGATGTGCAGGAGATGCGCAAGGCCTTCGTCGATGGCGAGGAAGCGGTGTTGGATGATCGTTTGCATTTCAGATGACTGATAGAATGGCCGGCACTGACTTCCGGGTCCCGAATCCACGTTCATCGCGGGCTGAGAAGAAACACCGCGCCGTTGAAATCACCGCCGGTCCGCAGCACGAGGGTCCCGCCCGAAGCGTCCGCCGAATCATTGCCGAAACTTTCCAACAAGTCCCAGTCGCCGAACAGCGGGATGGAAACTTTTTCCGGAGCGTTGGCGAATGCATGGAACACCACCAGCGCGAGATTGCCGGAAGTCCGCACGACGGCCTGCCACCCCTGCGGATGCCGCCAGCTTTTGCCGACATTTCCAAATCTACGGCTTGTGCCGTATTTGATGACCGGAGCCGCCTTGGCATAGAGCGCGATGGCTTCGCGGACGAGCGCCCATGAAGCATCAGGCAATTTTTCGATGCCGCCTGATAGACACATGCGCCCGAGAAACGTCGCCGCCAGGCTGTAACCAATCCGTTGCAATGAATCATGCGGATGCAGCACGGCCCAGATTTGGTTCTGCCTGGGAAGAAGGAGGCGGTGGAGATTTGCGGCGATGATCGGGATTTCCACCAGTTCATGGGCGTCGGAAAACGACGACATCGCCGTGCGGGCCAGCATCGAAGGTTCCAACCGGTGACCGCCGGAGGAACAATTTTCAATCACCAGATCGGGCAACCTCTGACGGATGAGATCAAAAAAACCGTAGGTGCCTTCGATCTGTTTCCGCAGGCCCTCGCCTTGCGAATCCGGGTGATCGCAGCCCAGTCCGGCGGTTTCGTTGTAGTCCACCTTCAAATATCCGAAACCGCAGCTTTCCAACAGATCGATCACTTTCCGCGTGAGATAAGCGACGGCGGCGGGATCGCTCAAATCCCAGAAACGCCGCTCACGGACGGTGACCGGAATGCCATCACGCATGAGGAAATGGCTTCCGAGCGCGAAGGTGCTGCTCTGCGAGCCAACGGTTTCCATTTCAAACCACAGGCCGGGGATGAGCCCGCGTTCGCGGATCGCATCGGCGGCGGCTTTCAGGCCGTTAGGAAAGAGCTTGGCGCTGGGATTCCAATCGCCGTGGCCGCTGCTCCAGTCAGTCCCGTCCGCCTTATACCAACCGGCGTCGATGACGAGATAGCGGACGCCGGAACCTTTCAATCGGTCCGCCATGGAGCACAGGTTGTCGTGGCTGGGATCGCCCCAAGTGGTGCACCATTCGTTGAAGATGACGGGCAGGTCCTGTTCCACTTCCGGCTGCAGATTCACCGCCGCGTCCTGCATGGCGGTGAGGCGGTCGCAGAGGGCGTCGAAATCGCCGTGGACGCAGGCAAGGGTCGCTGTCGGAGTTTCCAGTGTCTCGCCCGGCTGGAGCGTCTTCATCCAGTGACCGAACTCGCGATCGGCCACTCCGCCTGATAGACAAACGTCGTCATGCTGGCGGAAAATCTCCATCTGCCATGATCCGGCCCACGCGAGCTGCGCGCCCCAGATCACGCCGGGCACAGTGTCCTCCACGGCGACAAACGGGAACCACCGCCGCACCGGCATCGTTCCTAACTGGCCGAAGCGCTCGCTGAACGCGCCGGCACCGCTCCATGAGCGTTCGAGGTGGAGTTCCTCAATGCCGCGGCACTCGTGGCGACCTTCCGCGCTCCAACCGGACCGGAACCGGTGGACTTTCAGACGACCTTCCGCATCCGCGACATGAAACGGCGTGATGCCGCTCAACGAAAAACTTGCAAGCATTTCCAAGGTCACCGGCGAGGACGAACCATTGGTGACAGACGTGCTAACGGTGAACGCGAGGTCGGCATGGTTCCAATCGAGCCGGTGCTCGGCGCGGCAGCCATCCGGACGTGACAAACAGGTCGTGATGACAACGCCGTTGGCTTTTTGTGTCACCTCCTGGCCCTCATAACGAAAAGCCGCGACCGTGCCGGAATTCCGCATGGTGTGACCTTGGGCGAATGCGCCGGGATATTGATCACCGACCAGCTTGAGTTGCAGAAGCGATTCCACCGGCCTCGCCGGCCAGGGATCATTTCCCGGCAACACATCGATGAACGCTTCGCCACGCAGGCTTTCACGCGGAGGAACGATGTCACCTATCAGACTCGCTGGAATCAGTTCAAGCCCGACGATTCCGGTCGCGACATCGAACGGATATCGAACCAGCGTATCGCCGAAAACCTTGGAAAATAGATACTCGCGCATGATCGGATTACCACCAGGTGACGGGGATGCCGAGCTCGCGACCGAGGGCTTCCATGAAATAATAGTCGCCCCAACTGGTGTAGGCAATCCGCGCCTTGCCGACGCCATCACCTATCTGACCGTGCTTGAGCACACCGCGGCAGGCGGGATCCACTTCTAGGTAGTCGGGCGACAGCAATCGGGCTAACAACTCTTCCTTGGCGCGGGTCAGGACCGGTTCCGATTTGCCGAGGCTCTCCAGTTCCTGGACCGCGCAGGCGGCAACGGCGGCGGCGGAAGAGTCGCGGATCTGCGACTCGGCCGGAGACAGCCGGAAATCCCAGATGGGAACCACTTCCCGGTCTAGCAGGGATACAAACTTGCGGCTCACCCGCAGGGCTGCGTCGAGGTAGCGCTCGTCGCCGGTGTGGCGGTAGCCCATCGCAAAGCCATACATCGCCCAAGCGGTGCCGCGCGCCCATTGCGATTCGACGAAGTTGCCGCAGTAGTTGTCGCCCTCCGCGGGCTTCCCTTCCCTATCAAACCGATAGGCATGATAGACCGAGTCGTCCGCACGGATGAAATGCGTGAGCGTCGTGTTGGAATGGCGGACGGCGATGTCCTTGAAGCGCGGGTCGCCGGTTTCCTCGGACGCCCAGTAAAGCAGCGGCAGGTTCATCATGCAGTCGATGATCGCCAGTCCGGCATAGTCACTTTCAGGCTCGTCCATCCGCCCCCAGGCGCGGATGTAATTTCCTTCGGGAATGAAACGGGCGGCCAGCACTTCGGCGGCGCACAGACCGAGGGTGCGGTGGCGCGCCTCGCCCGTCGCCTTGTAAAGCGCGACCGAATAGAGCGAGTAGAGGAAGCCAAGATCGTGCATGGTTTCCACCGCATTTCCGCCTTCCATCTTGGCAACGTAATTCGGCTCGCTGAGCGCAAGGTCGCGGAGAAATTCTTCGTCCGCAGTGTCCAGCCAAGCCAGCACACCCATGCCCGTGAAGAAGGAGGTGGTCCAATTGCCGATTTCGAAAAAGCCTTCCTTCCACGCCGGATAGTCGCCGTCCGCGGCGAACGCCCAAGTGCGGCCGGATTTCGCAAGATCGGGTAGATTCCGGCGGGTTTTGGAAACACAGAGGTCGAACGCCTCGCGGAAACCCGCGGCGAGCGCGGCGGGCGGTTGGGTGGTCACTGGGGGACTCATGGAGAAGTTGGTTTTAGAGGTCCCGCTAAGTTATGAAGGGACCACTGGGACGGAGATTGTTGGAAGACAAAATGTCCCGAAACATCGGCTTGGACATATTGTTTGAAGGTTTCCATGGAAAATTAAGGCGAAGAATTTTGCTTACGATCCGGAAGTGGAACACGGCGGACATCCATCCGATCATTCGAGTGTGGGTGCGGATGAGATTGGATGCGACGGGAGAGTCCAAGTGTCGTGCCAGGAAACCGTCGGCATTCCATGCTGGAAAGCAATCGGCAGCCACACATACCGCCCATCGATCGGATTCCTCGGACGCCAGCGGTCGGCCATGAAAACGAACCTGTCGATTTCCCCGGGGACCGGCAGGATGAAATTTGGCTGCGACTCGAAGCAGTTCGCGATCAACGCGCCCGGTCCGAGACAAGGATTGCCATGTTCCTCCCACGGTCCCCAGATCGAGGGTGCCGAGCTGAGGCGCGCTGTATTGGGTGCCCAACCGGTGCAGTCGGAAGAGAAAAGGAAATAACGGCCGCCCTCTTTCATTAGAGCCGGAGCTTCGTGGAAGCGTCCGGGAAAAATGCGGATGTAGCGCCCGGCGTGCATGGTGAAATCATCGTCGAGCTGGGAAATATGCAGCGTCCCGTTGTTCTCGGAGGCGTAGATATGATAGGCCGCGCCGTCGTCATCGAGGAAGAGCGTCATGTCTCGCGCCATCTGGCCACCTTCGAAATCACGACGATAGCAGATGTTCTTCGGATACCATGGGAACGGAGCGCCACCCAGGCCGAGAGCCGCGAGGTCATCCGCCTCATCTATCGTTAGACGGCACTTGTCGACAGCTTGCACGTTTTCCGGCCAGACTCCGGCGTTGGGCCGCAAGCTGTGGAGAAACTGATAGGGTCCCGCTGGCTTGTCGGCGATCGCCACGGCGCTGCGGGCTCCCTCGTAGCCGCCGCCCTTCGGCTCCAAGTGGAACCACATCACGAATTTTCCGGTCCTCGGGTTGAAAATCACCTTCGGCCGTTCCAGCACGCATCCCGTCGGAATCTCACTTCCCGGGGAATCGTCGACCGTCAGCGCGATGCCGGCATCGGTCCATTCCGCTAGATCTTGCGATGTGTAGACATGCACGCCGACATGCGCCCGGTTCCCCTCTTCTCCCGCGATCTTGTGCTCTCCGAACCACCAGAAGGTGCCCTCGTGAAAAAGAATTCCACCACCATGCGCGTTGATCGGCACACCGTTGGTGTCATTCCAGACTTCACCGGGATGAATCGGTTTTGTGGAATCTGAAGTTGCGATGGATGGATTCATCAGAGGGAAATCAGCAGGTTGTTTGGGAACACGTCCGGTTGGGCTTTAACCACGGGATTAAGTCGTTTCCACGGGTTTCACGGCCAGTGCCTTGGCGGCCCGGCGGTCTTCCAATGCTCTGCGCACGCCATTCATGGACTCCTCATTCAATTTAAAACAACAGGCCGTGACGAAAGCCCCGCCAGCGAAGAAAATGCCGGGCCCGATCGCGAACCAGAGCAGTTTCTGCAGGACCTCGGGTTGCTGGATGGTGGTCTTGGGATCCACACCTGAGAAGTTCACGAGGTAGCCGACGATCAGCACTGAAAGCGATATTTCCAACTTGTTCATGAACGCTGTCACGGATGTGAAAAGCCCCTCGCGCCGCTCGCCATGCTCCAGCTCGTCGAGATCGCAGATGTCGGGGACAATGGCATTCATCATGGTCGCGCTAATCACCGACAGCGGCGCGAGCACCAGCAGCGGAATCAGAAGCAGATAGGGATGGGATGGCGTCAGCAGGAACGGTTGGCAAATCAACAGCACCAGCGCGACGAGCGACGGAATGATCAGTCCGGCGCGTTTGCCGAGCTTCACACTGATAGGCCGGATGAGTGGCAGCATGCAGAAGCCCAGGATGCAGGCATAGATTCCCGCACTTCCAGTTAGAGCACCCGCGGCATTCTTATCACCTCCGAAAATATAGTAGATACCGATGTAGAACAGCAGTCCCTGGAACACCCGCTCGCCGAACAACTGGAACAGCTTGTAGAGCATGAGAATCACGAACGGCCTGTTTTTAAAGGTTTCCGCGAGCGCTTTGAGAATCGGCGTATGGTTCACTTTGCCCGCATCCTTGAACCGTTCCTTGCAATTCCGCGTGGTGTAGAACGCCGCGGCAAGGGCGACGATCACCACTCCGGTGGCGATCCAGCGGATACCATTGACCTCGTTGACGGGCGCGCCTTGCACTGTTCTGAAGGCGTTTGATAGAACCAGTCCCATGTGGGGAAAGTCGATGCCGCGGGAAAACAGATCCTTCACCGTGGCAATCACGCCGTTATGGAACAAGGGTCTCAAGGCGAACCAGTAGGTCCATGCGTTCAGGAGAAGGACCGCTGAAGTGAAGTAGCCGGCAAAGGCGGAAATGCGGGACCGCTCGTTGTAATCGTCCGTTAGTTCGTAGCCGAGAGCCGTCCACGCCATGGCATAGACACCCCACGAAACGTAGAACAGGGTGCCGACAACGGCGAGATAGGCGACCTGCCCGTTTTTACTCCAACTGCTATCACCCCACCACAGCCCGAAAATAAACAGGCTGGCGAGCACCGATCCTATGACGAGGAACGGTTTCCGACGGCCCCAGCGCGTGTTGGTCTTGTCGGAAAGCTGCCCCATGAACGGATCGATGAGGGCATCGATGATCCGCGGAAACGCCATCGCAGTGCCCACGAGCGCCGCGCTCCAACCGAAGCCAACCGTGAAGAAGTTCATGGCCTGGCCGTAGAGACAGATCAGCGCATTGGTTGTGATGCCGCCGATGGCCCACGCGCGGATGTCCCGGCCGGGGGCAATGTAGGGCTTTTCCGGGATGGTGGGTTCGCTCATTGGGTTTGACAGAGTCTCGCGGTCTTTTCACCGGTGGATCGGGGCGGACATCCAAACGCAGACTCCGGGCGAATCGTGCACTCTTCGTTGCTTACCATGGTATGTAACCTGAAAAATAAACGAAACTTTTCTATCGCGAGACAACGGATCCGGGCACGCCGGGACCTACCTTGGGCGGCATGCTTCCGCCTTGCACCCACGATCCTTCCACCAAAACCTGCCGGAAGATTGATGGCGTCCCGATCGCCCGGTCGTTGATGATGGAATTGAGCAACAACATTCCCACTCGACCGATTTCCTCAGGATGCTGGTCGATGCCGGAGTCCACGCCAGTGTCGATGAGGGTGGTCGCAGCCACCGCAACATCCGCAGGAACCCGCAGCTTCGCTTTCTTCAGTGAAGCGAGAATCCCCCTGATGTCGGAGAAAATCGCGTCGGGCCGGTATTTTCTGATCCATGCTTCGAGCTGGGATGCGTGTTCGGTTGGCTTCAGACCGGCGAGCGACAGAACGGGAAGACGTTGTTTGGCATCAACCGAATGTTGGGCGATCACAAAGCCCGCCTCGAACAGATGTCCGTGGACGCGCAGATACGGTTCATTGCTGACGAACCCGATGCGCTTGTAGCCAAGTTCCAGCATTTTCTCGAACGCCCCGACCGTGTTCAAAACCTGATCCGCAGTGACCAAATGGGTCTGCGGCTGATAGAGAGAACGTCCGAACTTCACGACGAAATAGTTCTCCCAAGGAAAGTCGCCCCAGTCCGGTTGCTCGGAATGAGGCGGCAGAAGGAGACCGCGAATTCCGCGGGATGATAGAACCCGATGGAGCCGGTGAATCGGAAAATCCGCACCTATCCGGAATTCCTCCAAACGATAGCCCAGTTTTTGCGCCGCGCGATTGGCACCTGTCCAGTAGGCGTCGAATTCCTCGTATCCCCTCAGCTTGTCGGGTTCTTTCCATGCGTTGATCCACCCAACCGCCGCGTGGAATTTCACCTCGGATTTGCTGCGACTGTAGTTCGACAGCGCGGTGAGCATCGGGTCGGGGCGGTAACCGTGCTCCTCCGCGACAGCTTTGATCTTCTCCCTCGTCGCCACGGATATCTGGGGACTGTCCCGCAACGCCAGCGAAACGGTCACATGACTGACCCCTACAAGTTTGGCCAGGTCCCGCAGGCTGATGCGATGAGAGTGGGGTTCATTTTTCATGGATTTCGAAAAGCCCTAACGAGACCAAGGTCGCACGATCCCCGGTTTCGCGGGAGAAAAATGAGCGCCAGCTTTCCATGTTAAGCCAACTTCATTCCAAAGGCCATTCCTCATTTCCAACTCCTTCGGCAAGGCAAACGCATCCCTCTCCGCGAAGCCGTCCTCCACCAGGTCAACGGCATCGGCCAACTTATTTTACCACGGTAACTGAAACTCCATGCTCCTTAAGCTTCCTTCTTACCATGGTAAGTAAGACTCCACTTTCCGAACCGGAAAAACCGTCACTACTTCGAATCCCGTCTCCCACGATCCACCGTCCGAAAATCCTATCCCTAAATCCATGAAACCTAAATTCAATATCCTCAGCAAGCTCCCTATCGCCGCCATCGTTGTTTCGTTCGCGGGAATCATCCAATCAGCCCAAGCCGCAACAGATACTTGGGATGGTGCGGCCAGTGGCATTTGGAACACTTCCGCTTTGAACTGGAATTCCGGTGGGGTCTTCACCGGTGGAAACGACGCGCTCTTCACCGGTACGCCGACGAACAACGTGACAACGGCCACAGGCCTGACCATCGGCGTGATCACGTTGAACAGCACCTTTACCGGCTTGGTGACGCTCACCGGTGCCAACACCGTAACCGGTCCGATCACGATTCAGAGCGGTAAGCTGATCTTCTCGGCGGCCAACCAGTTGGGGGCCACTGGTATCACCCTTGACGGCGGCACGCTCAATACGTCGATCTCCACCAATTCCACCATCAGCATCACCAATGTGATCACGGTGAATAGCGCCAGCACGATCCAGATGACCAACACCAGCCCAACTGGAACACCGACCTTCATCTTGAATGGGGCGGGCAAACTCACGGGCAGTGGAGCGCTGACCATCAAGGGAAACGGTGGAGCTCCCGTTTACGGCGTGGGTGCCACGGATCTGGTTCTAAATGCTGCGAATACCGGCTACACGGGCAACCTAACTCTCCAGGATGGCGCCATCCTCGAATACAATACAACGACTTCTGTCGGGACCGGAGCCACCTTTACCGTTGGCAACAATGGGGTGTTCTCCACGAATTTTTCCGGCACCGATACGCATGCCTTGACTTTGAATTCTGGCGGCACGCTGGCTTCCCAGAACAGTAGCAGTGTAATCGGGGGAGCGATCACGCTGAATGGCGATGCTTTCATCCACTTGCGTGATTGGTATGACGCCACCGATAAAAACCTCGCAATCACGAGCACGATCACGGGCGCGCATGCGCTGAACGTGAATTCGGGAGGCGACACCGGCACCGGTGCCACGCTCACGCTCAGGGGCTTTGATGCAAATGCCAGTTCGGCAGACATTTCACTCAATGGCGCGAGCCTTGCCATCGACAGCAGCGCCGGCAGTGCCGCGGTTTCCGTGACTCGCGGCAACAGCCTCACGATCAACACCGGCAACCTCACCGTCACCGGTTTGGCCAGCCAAGCCACGAACGACGTTTTCACCACCCTGAACCTCGGCGGCGGGACGGCTGCCTCCCCGGCTTATTTGCAAGGCTATTGCACACTCACAATGACGCCGAACGCGGCCACCAACGCCATGTTGACCTTCACCAACATGGGCACCCGCACGGCGGGAAGCTTCATTACCCTTACCGGCACCTTTGGCGGCACGCCCGGGGCCAACATGGGCAACATCTATTTCACGAATGCAATGTCCAGCCCGAACCTGATCGGCGGGGGTGGTGCGCTCGGCAGCAGCACATCCAGTGTCATTCCCTGGCTGCGCGACAACGGGGGGAACACCCTTTTCACCTATGACGCCACCAAGGGTGTAACGGGTCTCTCGGGTCAGACGAACAACATCAACGCCGGGGCGACGGCGAACGTCAGCTTGTCGTCAACCCCCACGCTTGGAGCGGACACGACCATCAATGCTTTGCAGTTGAGCGGTAACAGCGTCACGATGGCCGGACATACGTTGACGATCACCAGCGGTGCGCTCACCCAGGGAGTAAACGGAACGATTGGCAATGACGGATCCTCGGCCAACTGGGGCACGCTCAATTTCGGCGCGGTTGAAGGCATTATTTCCGTTTCCCAAGCGCGCACGCTGAACATCAATAGCGCCATTACCGGCAGCGGCGGTCTGACATATATTGGTTATCGTCCAACCAGCAGCAATAAGGGGCTTCTTGTTCTTAATGGGGCTAATACCTTCACTGGTGTAACGAATATCTTCGGTTACGGGGGCGGGAACAATGCCGTTCTATTCCTTACCAACTCGCTTGCCCTGCAAAACAGCACCCTCAACTATGTTGCTAACCGAGCCTCCAACATATCGTTCGGTAACGGCGGCACGAGCGGTCAGGCCACTTACACCTTCGGTGGCTTGAGCGGAAACCTCGCCATCAACCTGAACAACAACAATACCGCGGTCGGCGCGGTGGCCCTGACAGTGGGAGGCAACAACGACAGCACAACCTACAGCGGCGTGCTCAGTAGCACCGTCGCCGGTGGCAGCCTCACCAAGATAGGCACAGGCACGCTCACCCTCACCGGAGTGAATACCTACACCGGTGACACCACCGTGAATGGAGGCGTCCTGGCCATCAATGGAACCGCCATCGCCAATACCGGCAAGCTCGTCATCACCACCGGCCAAGTCGCAGTGACCGGAGTCGAAACCGTGGGTGCCCTAACACTCGGCGGCGTGCCGCAGGGCTCCGGAACCTACAACGCATCCACCCCGGGCGGCTACATCACGGGCTCCGGCTCGATTCTGGTCGTGGGGGGCTACACCGGCTGGGCCGCGACGAACGCCAACGGTCAAGCGTCGAATCTCGACTTCGACAACGACGGCACCTCTAACGGCATCGAGTATTTCATGGGGGCCACCGGCTCGTCCTTCACCGCCAATCCGGGAATCGTGGGTAGCAAGGTCACTTGGCCGAAAGATCCCGCCTACAGCGGTGCCTACACCGTGCAAACGTCACCGGATCTCGTGACGTGGACCAATGTTGCTTCCACCGTGGTTGGAAATACCGTCGAATACACGGTCCCAACCGGCCAGGGCAAGATCTTCGTCCGCTTGGACGTGACGCCTAACTAATTCCCCCCCGGGGAGGGTTTCCCCGGGAAGGAGCAAAATCCGCCGCAGTGGTATAGGGTTTCCACTGCGGCGGATTGATGTACCTGCGTCAGGTCGGTGCCAACACGGCAACCAACTCGATCACACTCAGCGGCGGCGCTCTCAATTTTCACCGCAACCCGGGCACATCCAATGGCCCGACGCGTTTGATTCCCGCCAGGGCCTTACCCGGCAGGCCGTCGATGAACCAATCTCCCCACTTGCCCCATTCCGAATAAAAACTTTCGCCATGAAGGAGCTCCCCCTTTCCACGGTAAGAAGAAAACAGCTTCGCGATCGGGGAAAATGGATGAGATTACATTTTTTGGCTGTGGAGAAACCCATAACAACAGCATCCGACTTTCCCATGAAAACCCTTGCCTCCACATGGCTTATTCTCGCATCGGTGGTACAGGCCCATCCGGTCTCGTTCAACTCCACGATCGGCTACTCGTCGAGCCAGCCATCCGGAGCGGCGGCGAGTATTTCCAACTGGACCGGCGCTGCCTTCGATGCCGCCAACATCGGCGGATCCGGCGTCAATGCGGACGGAGGTGCGAACAACGGCGCTGCCAACGATGCCTCGACCTTCGTCGCTAACAACCAGCCGGTGCAGGGCCAGACCTTCACCACCGGCGGCAATGCCAACGGCTACGACGTGACGGGAATCACCGCCCGCATGGCAGGCTACACCAACAACACGGCGTCCGGCACGAACCTGACATCGTGGAACCTGAACGCCACCAACGGCCCGCTGATCGCCACCATCGGCAAGGTCACCGGCACGACGCGGACGACCCTGTCCAACCAGAACTTCACCGCCGGCGGCACAGGCAATCCCGGCACGGGCAGCAGTGCGAACGGCTCCGGCAATTACATCACCTTCAACCTGCCGTTCCCGGTCCACCTCGATCCTAACACGACCTACGGTTTCGATTTCATCATCGGCAACGGTGCCAGCAATTATTTCGAATGGCTCGGCACCAGCGCCAGTCCCTACGCCGGGGGCACGGCCTACACCCGCAGCGGATCGACGATCACGCCGCTAACAGGCGACCGGGTGTTCATGGTGGACATGACTGCATCGGGGACGCCCTACGCGCCGTTTGCGCACCCGGGTGCATTGCACACGCAGGCCGACTTCGACCGCATGAAGGCCAAGATTACAGCGAGCGCCGAGCCGTGGATTTCGGATTACAACATTCTAACGGCCAGTCCTTATGCGCAGACCACGTGGGGAGCCTACGATACCGATTATATCAATCGTGGCGGTGCCGCCGCCAATAACTATACCCGCAGCCAGCAGGACGCGCAGGCGATCTACGAATTGTCGCTGAGGTGGAAGACCACCGGCAACACGGCCTATGCCGACAAAGCCGTGCAGATTGCCAACGTGTGGTCCGGGCTGTTGGGCGTGACGGGAGATTCCAATCAGTCGCTGGCTGGCGGCATCTGCGGCTACCTCTTCGCGATCGGCGGGGAAATGCTGAGCACCTATCCGGGATGGACTGCCGGGGAAAAACAGGCCTACAAGGACATGATGATGCGCGTGTTCTATCCGTCGAATTTTGATT
The DNA here is from genome assembly GCF_039920825.1 of Luteolibacter sp. Classification (GTDB taxonomy): domain Bacteria; phylum Verrucomicrobiota; class Verrucomicrobiia; order Verrucomicrobiales; family Akkermansiaceae; genus Luteolibacter. Next base: position 57,821 of record NZ_JBDSCX010000043.1, read on the forward strand.
TTCTCTGGCGGCATCACGGCACACCGGTAAACAGCGGTGGCAACACCCACTACCGGCTCAACTGGGACGCGGCTAACATCGCCTCAATGGCGGCAATCGGCATTCTTTGCGATAATAAGGCGGTCTATCAGCAAGCATTGGATTTTTTCAAATTCGGTGCTGGCAACGGGCGTGTCGAGCGCGCCGTGTGGTTTATCCACCCCGACGGCATGGGCCAGACTGAGGAAATCGGGCGCGACCAACCGCATAATATGGATGGGTGGTATTCATTTTCGCTGCTCTGCCAGATGGCGTGGAATCAGGGTGACGACCTTTTCACCTACGACAACAATCGCGTGCTGCGCGCGTTTGAAATGAACGCGAAATACAACCTGGGCAACGACGTGTTGTGGGTCTACCACCGCAACACCGATATAACCTACACGGAGTCCATCGCCAGCGGGAGCAGCTTTCTCCCGATGTATGAGCTTGTCTACAATCACTATGCGAATGTGGCGGGCATCGCGGCGCCTTACAGCAAACTGGCGATGAACGTGATCCGACCGGAGGATCGCCCGCATACCGAGTATCATCCCTCGCAGGTGGACTGGCTCGGTCTTGGCAGTCTGACGTTTGCGCGGGACAACACGAGCACCAGCGCCGCTCCCGGCGGCCTGCTCGCGCAATGGAGCAAAAACCAAGTCACCCTGAGCTGGTGGGGCAGCGCCACGGCGACCAGTTATCAGATTCAGCGAACCGCCAACGGTGTCGGCATCTCCGGCCCCTACGCGACGCTCGGCACCGCCACCGAGCCCAACCTCAACTTCACCGACACCACCGTCGCCAACGGCGGAGCCTACTACTACAAAGTCGTCGCCGTCACTCCCTCGGGCAACCTCGAGAGCGCCCCGCTGCTCGTGAACCAGGCGCTCGTCGCCAGCTACACCTTCGAAGGAAACGCCAACGACGGCACCGGCACCCGCCACGCGACCGCCAAGGGCGGCACCACCGCCCCCGGCTACGCCGCCGGCTTTGGTGGCGGACAGGCGATCTCGCTCAATGGCACCGATCAATACGTGCAATTGCCGGTCGGCTCGGGCAACTCCCGCGACGTCACGCTCTCGGGCTGGGTGTATTGGAACGGCGGCAACGCCTGGCAGCGCGTCTTCGACTTCGGCAGCGAAATCGAGAAATACATGATGCTCACCGTCAAGGACGGCACTGGAAAAATCGGTTTCCAGATGACGACCTCCCGCGCTACCGACGGCACGATCACCCTCACCGGACCCACGATGCCGACCGCCACTTGGACGCACCTCGCCGTCACCTTCAACGGCGAGACCGCCACCCTTTACGTCAACGGCCTGCCCGTCGCCGCCGGCTCCTCGCCCCGGCTGGCCCCCATGTTCAGCCAGACGTTTTGCTACCTCGGCCGCAGCATGTGGAACGCCGACCCTTATTTCAGCGGCCGCATCGACAACTTCCGCATTTATAACTACGGGCTTTCCGGCGCGGCGGTCTATAACCTCTGGGGGCAGAGCACCAATCACGCGCCCGCATTTTCGACTAATCCGATTGGCAAAAGCGCCGCGACCGAGGACACGAACTACAGCACCGGCTCGCAAACATTGGCGGGCCTGGCCACCGACGCCGATGGCGGCACGCTCACCTACAGCAAAATCGCCGGTCCCGCCTGGCTTGCCGTCGCTTCTAACGGCGCGCTCTCCGGCACCCCGGCGAACGCCGACGTGGGTTCCAGCCTCTTCGTCGTGCGCGTCGCCGATTCCTCCGGTGCCACCGACGACGCGAACCTCTACATCACCGTCGCCAACACCAACGACGCTCCCATCTGGGCATCCAATCCGCTCACCAAGCCCGCGGTCAGCCAGAACGTCGCCTACTCTGGAACCCTCGCCGACAGTGCCAGCGACGTGGACGCCGGTTCGTCGATCACCTATTCGAAAATCAGCGGTCCTCCATGGCTCGGCGTCGCTGCCGATGGCTCGCTCACCGGCATGCCCTCCGTCTCCGATGTGGGGGTGAACGCGTTCGTCGTGCGCGCCACCGACAACATCGGAGCCCTCGCCGACGCGACACTCAACATCACCGTCGCCGGCAACGCCCTCCAAGCCCGCTACACGCTTGATGGTTCAGGCGCGGACTCCTTGGGAGGAGCATCAGCTATCATTTCCGGCAACGCCACCTACAACGCCGGTGTCGTCGGGCAATCTCTAACTTTTGACGGTTCCACGAACTACGCCACCTTGGGCACTCTCCCAAACCTCGTTTACAAGGACATCACCGTCGCCGCCTGGGTCTGGTGGGACGGAGGCGGAGCCAATCAGCGCATCTTCGATTTCGGCAGTGGCACGGATGAATACCTTTACCTCTCTCCCTCCACCGGCTCTAACATGCGCTTTGCCGTCAAGGAAAATGGAGTGGAGCAAACCCTCGACACCACAGCACTGCCCATCGGAAACTGGGCCCACATCGCCGTCACCCTTGGCGGCAACACCGCGACCCTTTATGTCAACGGCGTCGCCAAGGCCACCAGCAGCGCCATCACCAACGACCCGAGCAACATCAACCTCGCGCTGAACTATCTGGGCAAGAGCCAGTTTGCCGCCGACCCGCTGTTCGCCGGGAAAATCGACGATTTCCGCCTCTACAACTATGCCCTCAACGCATCCGAGGTCTCCGCATTGCTCAGTGGTGTGCCGGCCATCATCCCGACCGGCCTCGACGCCGCTGCCAGCAGCAGCAAGGTCACGCTGACCTGGAACGCGAGCGCCACCGCGCAGACCTACAACGTGAAACGCGGCACCACCAGCGGCTCTTACACGCCCATCGCCACGGGACTAACAACGCCCATCTTCCTCGACACGGCTGTCGTTACGGGCGCGACCTACTATTACGTCGTCAGCGCTGTAAACGGCCAGGGCGAGAGCGCGAATTCCGCCGAAGTTTCGGCAGCCGTCTCCGATCTGGTTGCCCGCGTGAAATTCGACGAATCCAGCGGCACCAACGCCGCCGACATCAGCGGCAATGGTAACAACGGCACACTCGTCAACACCCCCACGTGGGTCTCCGGCTACTATGGCAACTCGGTAAACTTGGCCGGCGGGGCTGCCGGTACCGCCAGCCAGCACGTCACGCTGCCTACCGGCCTAACTAACGGCCTTACCGACTTTACGGTTTCCTGCTGGGTAAAAATCGGTGCCTTCGTTTCGCAATCGCGCATCTTCGACTTCGGCACCGCCACCACGCCCAGCGCCACCGCCGGTGCCTACATGTTCCTCACGCCGCAATTCAGCACTACCGGCACCAACGCCGCGAAGATGCGCTTCGCCATCACCACCGCCGGCTACAACAACGAGAAGGCCATTGTCAGCTCCACCGCGCTCGCGGCCGGCTCCTGGGCACACATCGCCGTCACTCTCACAGGGAACACCGGCAGGCTCTATCTGAATGGCGACCTCGTCGGCACCAACGCCACGATGACCCTCTCGCCCTCCAGCCTCGGCAACGCCACGCTCAATTATCTCGGCCGCTCGCGCTACGCCGCCGACCCCTACCTCAACGGCGCGCTCGACGACTTCCGCATTTACAGCCGCGCCCTCTCCGCGGGTGAAATTTCCGCCTTCGCCCATCCCGCCGCCGGAATTCCCACGGGTTTCACCGCCGTGGCTGGCGATGGAAAAGTCACCCTCTCGTGGTCGCCCAACGCTACCACCTCTTACACTCTCAAGCGCTCCGCCACCAGCGGCGGTCCCTACCTGCCTCTTGTTAGCGGCGTGACGGACGTCTCTTACATCGATACCTCCACCGTCAACGAAACCACCTATTACTACGTCATCAGCGGCACCAATACCTTGGGCACCAGTCCGGATTCCGCCGAGGCCGCCGCCACACCCACCGCGCTCCGCGTCCATCTCAAGTTCGAGGAAACCACCGGTGCCACCACCGCCGCCGACTCCAGTGGCCGTGGCGCGAATGCCACTCTTGTCAACTCGCCAACATTCGAGGCCGGCAAGATTGGCAACGCCCTCAGGCTCACCCAGTCCTCCTCCCAATACGCCACACTGCCCGCCGGCGTCGTCAGCGATCTAACCACCGCCACGCTCATGACCTGGGTGAAAACCGGCAGCATCGCCACCTGGCAGCGCGTGTTCGATTTCGGCACAGGCGCGACGAGCTATATGTTCCTCACCACCCAATACACGGGGACCGCACCTAACACCAACAAGCTCCGCTTCGCCATCACGAACACCGGCACCGGCGGCGAGCAGCGGATTGACAGTCCCACCGCCACCCCCGCCAATGCTTGGGTCCACGTCGCCATCGTTCTCAACGGCACCACCGGGACCCTCTATCTCAACGGCGCGCAGGTCGGCCAGAACGCCGCAATGACTCTCAACCCGTCCAGCCTCGGCAACACCGCGCTGAATTATCTCGGCAAATCCCAGTTCGCCGATCCCTATCTGAACTCCGCCCTCGATGACTTCCGCATCTACTCCCGGGCCATGGCACCGGAGGAAATCGCCGCCTTCGCCTCGCCGCTCGCCGCACCGCAGAACCTGGAAGCCGTCGCCGATGTTCAGGACGTGGATCTTTCCTGGGATGCCGTGCCCTACGCAGCATCTTACTCGGTGAAATCCTCCACCACTTCCGGTGGCCCCTACACGGTCATTGCCAGCGGGCTTGGCACGACTTCCTACACTCACCCCGGCCTGCCGCTGGGGGTGACCCGTTACTACGTCGTGGATGCCAGCAACGTCACCGGCACCAGCGGAAACTCGGCGGAAGCGAGCGCCACACCGAATTCCCCACCCATCACACCCGGGGAAATCGCCGGTTCCACTTTGTCCTTCTCGGACCTCACCGCCAGCAACGGAAATCTAACGATGACTGTCGTCGCATCGCAGACCGGCCACACCTATCAGATCCAGTATTCTCCTGAATTGTCCAATGGCTCTTGGACGAGCTTGGGGTCCGCCCAAGCTGGAAACGGTGGTGCATTGCAGTTCGTCCTGCCGATCAATCTCCAAGGGAAGGGATTCTATCGAATCATCATCTCGCAGCAGTGAGGCATATTTCACAGGAAGCTTACCATGGAAAGCTTCATCGCCTGATGAGCGTTTGATATTTTCTCCGTATGCCTGTCGTGAGAAAACGAATCCCAAAAGACAGTTTCGAACCTCCGGTTTGCAACCGATTTTCAGATCCGGCATTGCTCGTTACGCCCGGTATCTGCCCGCGGACAACAGCAGCGCGTCGACCAACCCTCCACCGATAGATCATGAAAATCCTCCCCAAGCCAATACTCCGCCTCCTTGTCCTTTCCCTCGGCGGCCTCCATTTTGCCCGTGGGGAAACCGTCGCGGTCGCTTCTCCCTCGGGGCACCTTGTCCTGACTCTGGAAGTCGCTGCGGATGGCGATGTGACGCATTCGCTGGCGGTCGATGGCAAACCGGTGATCTCCCCTTCGGCGGTGGGCTTCGCGGGCGGACATTTCGCCAGTGTGGAACGTCGCGTGGAAAACTCCGTCTGGAAGCCGGTGTGGGGCAAGCGCGCGGTGGTGCCGGACCGCTATCGCGAGGCCACGATCAATCTCGGCAGTTATCAGCTCAAGGCCCGCGCCTATGACGAGGGCGTGGCCTTCCGCTACGTGTTCTCCGGCCCAAAACCCACCGACGCCGAAGCCACCGCCTTCAACTTCGCGGACGACTACACCGCGTGGTATTACAACGGGGAAAATCAAAACATCGGTCCGGAAAAAATCAGCGCCGCCAAAGGTGTGCGCAAGCCGGTGGCGACCATCAAAGCCGGGGATAGTGGCTATCTCGCCCTGCACGAGGCCGATCTCGCCGAAGGCGAGCCGCTGGTTTTGGAAGGCAAGCCGGGCGGGACCTCGCTTCGCGTCGCCTCCAAGCCAAGCGCCGCGTGGCGGGTGGTCATGTTCGGCCGCACCCCGGGTGAGCTGGTGGATTCCCATCTCATCGAGCTACTCAATCCGCCACCGCCCGCAGGCATGGATTTCTCCTGGGTAAAGCCTGGCGTGGCCGTCTGGGATTGGCGCATTAATGGCGCGAAGGTGGACGGCTTCAAATACGAGATGTCGTTGCCGTCTTGGAAGCGCATGGTCGATTTCGCAGCGGAGAATCGCATTCCCTACCTCGTGCTGGACGCGAATTGGTATGGCGCGGAATTCGGCCACAATTCCGACCCGGTGAAGGGCGGCAAGGTGGATCAGGTGAGGGAGATCATCGCCTATGGGAAAACGAAGAATGTGGGCGTCTGGCTCTATCTAAACGACGTGGGAGGACGCAAGTTCCCCCTTGAGGAAACCCTCAAGCAATACGGCGAATGGGGCGCAGCGGGCGTGAAATACGGTTTCATGAACGGCTCGCCCGAGGAGAAGAACCTCCGCACGCGGCTGATCACTGAACTGTGCGCGAAGAACAAACTGCTCTGCGATTACCACGACGGTCCGGTTCACCCCTATGGCCAGATGCGCACGTGGCCGAACGCCGTGACGCGCGAGTTCTGCCAGTCCCAGCTCGACGGCCACAAGGTCTTCGGCCCGGCAACCTTCGTTACAAGCGTCTTCGTCAACATGCTCGCCGGTCCGCTCGACATGAACAACGGCTTGGCCGATCTCACCCAAGCCGGCCGCGTGGACAACGGTGTGCCCGTGCCGTCCACCCTTGCCGCCGAGGTCGCCCGCACGCTGATCGTGTTCTCCGGTGCCACCATCATTCCGGACATTCCCGAATACTACCGGAAACACCCCGAGCTGCTGCGTTTCATCGCCGCCGAGCAAATGCCGTGGCGCGAGAGCAAGACGCTCGCCGGCGAGATCGGCGAATACATCGTCATGGCCCGCCAGGCGGCGGACGGCGCGTGGCTGGTCGGCGCGGCCACCAACGAGTCGCCGCGCGAGTTGGAGATCCCGCTGTCCTTCCTGCCGGCTGGAAAACACGAGGCGCTCGTCATCCAGGATGGCCTGACATCCGACTACCGCACCCATGCCGAAGACTATCAGGCGGACACGCGCGAAGTCACCAAAACCGACACGCTGCGCCTCAAGCTCGCCCCCGGCGGCGGTGCTTGCGTGTTGGTGAAACCGAAACGCTGACGCGTGTTTCAGCCACCCACCACTGGACTCCAGAAACCGTAATCAACTCATTCCTCACCCATTCCTATTTAAAGATCCAGCATTCAAAAACAGCCCCCGCCTTCTTCCATTCTCAAAAACCCAAACCCCTTAAACCACCGATTCATTTTTCCTCCAATCACCCCATGAGCGACCCGCTTCCACAAACGTCCTTCAACGCGCCTGATGTTTCCTACCTCGCCACCTTGTTTCCCGGTTATGAAATCGAATCCCTCATCGCCACCGGCGGCATGGGGGCTGTCTATTGCGCGACCCAGCGCTCGCTGGACCGGACCGTTGCGATCAAGATCCTGCCGCCGGAACTCAGTGCGGATGCCGCCTTCCGGGCCGGCTTCGAGGCGGAAGCCAAAGCCATGGCCCGCCTCAATCATCCCAATCTCATCGGCGTGTATGACTTTGGCGAGGTCGGCGGAATGCTTTACCTCATCATGGAGTTCGTCCCGGGAAAGTCGATCCATCACTCCGCCCACGGCATCGCCATCGATCCCATGGAAACCGTGCGCCTCGTTTCCAGCATCTGTCACGGACTCGCCCACGCCCACGAAAACGGAATCATCCACCGCGACATCAAACCGGCTAATATCCTGCTCGATCTCAACGCCCAGCCGAAGATCGGCGACTTCGGGCTCGCCCGTCCCCATGACAAGCAGGTGCGGGAAGGCGATGAAATTTTCGGCACCCCGCACTACACCGCGCCGGAAGTGACCACCCCTCCCTACACCGTCTGCCACCGCGCGGACATCTTTTCGGTGGGAGTCATGCTCCACGAACTGCTCACCGGCCGGCTGCCCGCCGAGGATCCGCGCCCCGCATCCGCCATCGTCCGCTGCGATCCGCGCTTCGATGCCATTATCCACCGCGCCACCCGGCATCGGCCGGAGCAACGCTACTTCAGCGCCGCCGAGATGGCGAGGGACCTGGAAGCGATCGCCGCCACCGGAAGACCGAAGGCCGGCCCGCCCACCGCACGGATGGGCGCCCCCACCGCCCGCATGGGAACTCATTCACCCCAAGCCAGGACGTCCCGGCCGCGCGCGCCCCAACGCGGCAATTGCCGCCCGCCGCAAAAGCAGAACAAGTCCTCAAGCGCCGCTTCGGTTCTCAAGGTTCTCGGCCTTCTTGGACTCGTCGCCTTCGGGTATGTGCAATACCAGAACCGCCGCCAGACTATCAGGGAATCCCTTAAAATCGAGCAGGCCAGCAGCATGTCCATCAAGGACGGCGGCAACGTGACTCTATCTCTCGTGAGATTCACCTATCATGGCAACGCCGGGGTTCTCTTGTGGAAATCCGAGCCAGGGATCGAGCTGGTCGCCGGGCCTGAGAACAGCCTGCAATCCCTCTCCGGCCACAAACTGCGCTATGGGGCGCTGACGAAGACCAATTACGTAAACAGTGATTTCACGGTCGCCAGCCTTCCCGATGAACAGATCGCCTACAGCAGCATCCCGCAGGATTACAACCGTCCGGAAATCACCAATCTGCTCCCTGTCATCCGGCAATAAACCTCATGAATAACCACCGCCATTATCTCGCCGCCGCGCTAGTCGCGATCTCGACGGCTTTCGCCCTGAGCCATCCTGCCGCGGCGCAAAGCTTCGTCCATCCGGGCGGCTTGCACTCCAAGGCGGATCTCGACCGGATGAAAACCAAAGTGGCGGCCGGCGAGCATCCGTGGATCGACGGCTGGACTCTTTTCATCAAGGATCCGAAGGCGCAGGACAACTACAAGGCCCGCCCGGCGGCGGACATGGGCAGCCGCCAGCGCGCGCAGGACGACGCGACGGCCATGTACTACAACGCGCTGCGTTGGTATATCTCCGGCGAAAAGAGCAACGCGGAGTGCGCGGTTAGAATTGCCAACGATTGGGCATCGACCGTTCACGAGAAACCCTACGGAGACGACTTGAGCGGCATTCCAATCGGCAGCTTCGCGCTCGCCGCCGAAGTGCTGCGGGTCTATCCGGGCTGGGCGAAGGGGGACTTCGACAAGTTCAAGGAAATGATGGTGAAATACTGGTATCCCAAGAGCAGCGACTTCCTGAAAAACCACGGCAACGGTCCTGTTAGCCGCTCGTGGGCGAACTGGGACGCCTGCAACATGCTCGCCGTCCTCGGCATCGGCGTGCTCTGCGACGACAGGCCGAAGTTCCATGAAGCCGTGGAGTATTTCAAAAACGGGCCCGGCATGGGCAGCATCAGGAATGCGGTGCCCTTCCTCTATCCGGATGGCCTCGGCCAGTGGCAGGAGTCCGGCCGCGACTGGGCCCACACCATGGGCGGCCAGGGTTTGCTCTCGGAGTTCTGCCAGGTGGCTTGGAACCAGAACCTGGACCTCTTCGGCTACGACGATAACAGGCTGCTGAAAGGCGGCGAATATGCCGCGCAATACACGCTCTGGAAAAGTGTGCCCTTCACCTATTACACCAACGCCGACAACGCGAACCAGTCCTACGTTTCCACCAACTACAAGGGCCGCCTCGCCGCCACGCACTTCGAGTTGTTATATAACCACTACGTCGTGCGCAAGGGACTGAAAGCCCCCAACGTCAAACTCTTCGCCGAAATGAAACGTCCGGAACCCGGAGAGATCGACATTTTCGGCTACGGCACACTGACATTCACCCTGGATGCCGCTGCCTCCCCCACCGTTTCGTCGGTTCCACCGGTTCCGTTGGATCTCACCGCGGTGGCCGGCATCGGCCGGGTCGAACTGAAGTGGTCACCCTCCGGTGCCTACATGGCACAGGGTTACGAGGTGTCGCGCGCCACTAACAGTGGAGGTCCTTACACGAGCATCTATTCAACCACAAACTTCACCACTCCTCTTTACACGGACACGAAAGTCTCGGGAGGCACAACCTATTATTATGTCGTCGCGGCCGTCAACCAGGTGGGCACCAGCTCACCGTCCCCCCAGACAAGCGCGACACCGGTTGCGGGCGGTTCCCTGCCGCAGGAGTGGAAACACGAGACGATAGGTAATGCCGCGCCCTCCGGTGAAATCACTTTTGACCAAGCTGCTAACAAATCGTTTGTCGTTCCCGGAGCGGGACGAAGCATCGGCGGTACTGCCGACGACTGCAACTTCGTCTATCGCGCGGTGGATGGAGACTTCACCATCACCGCGCGTCTTTCAGAACGGAACGGCGACATCTCCATGTGCGGACTCATGATGCGGGAAAGCGCCGCCCCCGATGCGGAAATGCTGGCGCTGACCTTGGGCGAGGTGGGTGGCCGTCAGGCACGTTTCAGAACCCGCTCGTCGACTGGAGAGAAGACCTCGACCCAGCTTGGGAACGATTACACCTGGATCCCCATATGGTTCCGGCTTCAACGGGCTGGCAACGTTTTCACCGCCTTCCAGTCTCCGGACTGCATCGAATGGTTTACCATAGGATCCAGCACCGTTCCGATGTCAAAGAACTATTTTGTAGGTCTAGCAGCGAATACGAGCGGCAAAGCCGACAGCCCTCCCGGCTCCGTGATGTTCGACAACGTTGCGGCGGAGATCCGCGTCCCCTCCCCACCTGCGGCACCCGCCAATCTCCGGGCGGCAGCGCCGGGAGACAAGACTGTTAGGCTGGTGTGGAAAAATTCCAGTGGAAATGAGGCAGGCTTCAAGGTTGAGGCCGCATCCGGCGGTGAAACTCAATTTCATGAAATCTCCGACCTGGGCCCCGACGCCACCGGTTTCACCAATACCGGCCTGCGTGATCCTGGATCCTATCGCTATCGGGTCCGCGCCTATAACAGGGGTGGCTGTTCAAGCTATTCAAACATTGCCACGATCACCGCGGGATCGCGCTAAGCCTCGTCGACACAAGATCGGGCCGGCGAACTCTGCGGGAGGTAATCACCAAGACCTACCCCAACTTACAACGTGCTTTGGAATCCGCAGTCCCAACCTGCTTCCGTCTCACAGGCACTACAACAACAGGCGACGGCGGCTCCTAAAGTGACCGGGGGCGGCTAATTTCCCACCTCTGGCCCTCCTATAAAACAACGAACCCAATGGTGCGCACGAGAGGACTCGAACCTCCACAGGGTTGCCCCTACTAGAACCTGAATCTTATTTTTTCTGAAACCTTGTGACCTCTCGTGTACTCTCGTGAACTCGCAACACCCTATCCCACAATGACATGAAATTTTTCCGAGTTGCATAAGGGGTCAAACGGGACCACACCCGCGCAGAAAAAGTGGCCGGAAAATGGCCGGAAAAATGGTCCACCAAATATCAAAAAAAGAGAAGAACGTCGTCGTCCGAGCTGCGTCGAAAACTTCTGCCGCCTACTGGAAGAATAAGGTCTACTTGGAGAAAAAGGACGCGTGGATATCGGCGAATTATTTTGTTAGAATACAGGCAGCTGGAACACGCAGGAAAGTCCGGTTGGAAGCTTCCGTGCTTGAAGATGCCGCCCGTGAGGCGCTGGCCTTTTATTTGGATGTTCGGGTCAATGGCTGGCCTGCAGAAGAGCATCCCACTCCAGCGGGGTCCGATCCGGAGAATGGCTTGAGCGATCCAAGTGTCCGCGATTGGATCGAGCTAGCAAAGAGGCACGCCAACGTGCGACAGGAAACTATCGAGAAATATGCTGAATCATTCCTTACGGTAGTTGGCGAGATTCTTGGAATGAGGCGCGCTAGGAAAAAGGAAGATCGGGAAAAGATCGCAAACACAAAACTCGCCGTAATTACCAAGCCTCGCATCCAGAACTGGATCAATTCTCGGCTGGAGCTAGCCCGCCTCATGGATCCGGTTAAGGCAAACCGTGCAAAAAACACGATCCGAGCGTTAGTGGGCAATGCGAACGGCCTTTTTTCAAAGCACATCATAGAGTCCACCGAAGGGATGGGTTTCGCCGCGATCCATCCTTTTAGCGATTTGAAACTCCCGCGAAAATTCGTTCCAAAATACAGCAGCAGGTTTGACCCGGTCCTTCTCCTGAGAGTCGCGAGGAAGGAACTCGGCAGGCCCCCGGCCCGCTCTTTGGATCGAGAAGGTATTACAAAGTATGAGCAGTGGAAAATCCTGTATTTGGCACTCGTGGGTGGCCTGCGTTACAACGAAATCGACAAACTCCGCATTCAGGATATTTCGACGGCTACCGGGAAAATTTCGGTTCGCACCCACGAAGATTTCAGGCCCAAGACCACGGAGTCCGAAGGGGATGTCCTGGTGGGTGCGACTGCCTGCAAAGTGATCAAGACCATGCTCGAGCACGCTGACGGCCCTTGGTTTCTCCGCGAACAGCGATCAAAAACAAACAAGTCCTATCGTGCTGGGCAGCACCACGACAATCTTGTGAAATGGCTTCGGAATTACGAGGAACGAGGATTTCGACCGTTCGCGGAAATTCCGAAACCCGTTCACGAGCTTCGAAAAGAGGCGGGTACTTTGGTGAACAACTTACACGGCTTAAATGAGACTAAGAACTTCCTTCGCCACAGTTCCATCACCACTACGGCAACTTACTACGTCGGCTCCAAGGGCGATATCACCACCGGGCTCAGTTAGTAAGATGGACGAACTCCGTCGAAGCTCCATTCCTAGCATCTGAGCTTCCCTGATCTGGACGCCACCGACGAATTTTGTTCCCTCGCTGACTCACTCCACCAATTCCAAATGTCGCGGTCGGTCGTTCCCATCCGCCACTCGCAGGTGCGCCAGGCAATATTCTTTCATCGCCTCGCGCATCCGCATCTGTAGCTTCCCTCCCTTCATCCCATAATCCCGCTCGATCGTTTTCCGCCGCTCGTCATCGAGTTCCGAATTCGCCCGCAGGACCACCGTCACCTCCCTTTCCCACGCCTCATCCTTCTCGGCTGGGGTGAATGCCTCTCCCGGCCACTCCGCCTTTTCCATCCGGCTGAGCACGAAGTCCCTGAAATCCCCGTTCTCGAAACACCAGGCACGCACGTGCCAGCGGTAACCGTCGTGTCCCAGTCCATGCGGCGCGATCTCCCGCCGCTTTGCTCCACTGCTGTTGACCGACCAATACGTCACGGCCAGCCGCTTCCCCTGGTCGAGGGCTAGAAAAATCCTCCGCTCCACCGCCGCATCAGCCCTCCGGGCGGGCGGCACGAAAATATCCACCCGTGCATCGGACCTAGCAGACACCAGCGGCAATGGCACCGGCGTGCCCAGAAACATCCCCACCGCCTCCTCCAGCCGCGGCGTATGCATCACGCAGGACATTTCCGGCCGCGCCTCATACCGCTTCGATCTCACATTGTAGGCCAGCGCCGTCGGGTTCTGCTCCTGATAGCCCTGCAAATCCGCCGACGCCTGCGCGGCGGAAATCCCGAACACCTCGCGCAGGTCCCCGCGATTCACCACGCCCCGCCACCAGGCCGCCCGCTCGATGAATGCCAACCGCTCGCGGCCGGCCCACTGGTCTTTGGTGCTGCTGTTTCCCATCGTTACAAACAAGTCGTGTTTTTGGAATCATCGTTTTTCTGGACACATCGTTAAATTTTACCCATAACGAAATCCGACCATAAAAACGACTGACTCCAGAGAGACTACTCGATTGAAGCCAGCCCGCCAGCCCAAAATATCAACAAACCCAAACCACCTCCCTCCCCATCATCACTGAAATCGCCTTCATTTCACAATCACCCCCACGTCTATCTGCTAGCCCTCTACCGCCCCGGCCAGCAAGCCGCACCTTCCCCCTCGACCGGATATACCCCTTTAGCGGTGCGTCGATGACCGTCGCCGTTCCCCCCAAGTCCCGTCACACGAATTCTTTCGGGAAATCCGGCTTGAAGGTTTGACAACTCCCCATCTGAACACTCTAACTCCATCCTCTCAATATTTCCCCCTCCCGTGTCCGCTTTCGCCCATACCCATCCGGATTTTCCGACCGACTCTTCCAAATGGGAACCACTCTTCACCGCTTTTGGTGAAGGCCGGGACGAATGCCGACGCGAGCATTGCGCAAAATGTCGCGAACTCGTTCCTGACCACGGTCACCTCAACAAAGTCGCGTGGTGGACAGCAAAGTTCGCTTCGGAAATGTTCAAATCTGAATCGACCGAGTTCAGGTCCGCTTGGGATTGGGGCTACCTCGCCGGGCTTTGGCATGATCTCGGAAAATTCCCTGAAAAATGGCAGGATTATCTTCGCTCCAAGGTCGATCCCCACGCCGACGACGTTTCAGGAAAAGTAGATCACTCTACCGCCGGAGCGCAACACGCCATCAAATCTTATCCAACTCTCGGCCATCTGCTAGCCTATCCCATCGCTGGCCATCATTCCGGCCTTCTCGATGGAAAATCCAATGCCGCCTGCCAAGCCACACGTCTGCAAAAAGCCGATCTGCCCGACTATCAGAACGCACCATTGGAAATCACCTCGCACCCTTTCCCGAAACTGCCCGCATTTCTCCAGCGAGACGCCTACTCCATAAGTCTCTTCACCCGAATGATTTTTTCATGCCTCGTCGATGCTGACTTTCTTGCCACCGAGGCGTTCATGAATCCGTCGCAGGCGAAAACCCGCAACCAAACGCCGGACTCAGCCATTCACGACATTTCCCGCCTCATTGATGCAAAAATCGACGCCTTCGGTATTCCTTCACTAGAGAACAACGTCAATTTCCAGCGCCGCAAGGTCGTTGAAAACTGCCGTTCCTCAGCGAACCAGTCCGTCGGAATATTCTCCCTCACCGTTCCCACCGGCGGAGGAAAGACACTTTCATCGCTGAGCTTCGCACTCCGTCATGCTCTGGCTCACGGTCAGCAACGGGTCATCTACGTTGTCCCGTTCACGTCCATTATCGAGCAGAATGCCGAAGTCATCCGTGAAATTCTAGCTCCCCTTCAGACCCACAGTTTCACCCCGTTAATCGAGCACCACTCTTCTCTCTCGCCGGAAAGGGAATCCACTCAATCGCGCCTCGCCACGGAAAACTGGGAGGCACCCATCATCATCACAACTGCCGTCCAGTTTTACGAATCGCTCTTCGCAGCGAAAACCTCTCGCTGCCGAAAACTCCATAACATCGCGAACTCCGTCGTGATTCTCGACGAAGCCCAGTCACTTCCTGTCGATTTCCTCAAACCTTGTCTCCGCGTCATTCAGGAACTCGCCGATCACTATCACACCACCACCGTTCTCTGCACAGCCACCCAGCCAGCCGTGCATTACGACGAAGTGGAGTTCTCGATCGGTCTGAAAAATTGTCGGGAAATCATTGCCGACACGAAATCCCTTTTCGATGCTTTGAAGCGAGTTGAAATCGAATCTCTCGGCGACGTCTCCGACTCGTCACTCGTCCAGCGTCTCGCTGACCGCACGCAAGTCCTTTGCATCGTCAACCGCCGCAAGCACGCTCAGCAGCTCTTTCAAATGCTCGGCCAAGGGGAAGGAAACTATCACCTCTCCGCCCTCATGTGCCCGGAGCACCGCAGCGAGATCCTCACGGAAATCAGACAACGCCTCCTCGACGGCCTGCCCACCCGCGTCGTTTCCACCCAACTTATCGAAGCCGGCGTTGATGTCGATTTTCCTGTCGTCTATCGAGCACTCGCCGGTCTCGACTCCATCGCTCAAGCCGCCGGGCGTTGCAATCGAAACGGCAAACTCCCCGCGCCCGGCCTCACCTACATTTTCCGACCGGAGGATCAGAAGGCGGAAACCTATTTCCGCGAAACCGCGCAAGTCGCCCACCAGCTCATCGACCTCCACCCGGATCTCCTCAGCCAGGAAGCCATCCGCCACTACTTCGATCTCTACTACTATCAGCAAAGCAAACGCTGGGACGCGAAAGGCATTCTCGCTTCGGAGAGCTTCTATATTGATGGAGGCGACAAGATGTTTCCCTTCCTTTTCCAATTCAAAACGGTGTCCGAAAATTTCCGTCTCATCGAGGATTGGCAGGTTCCCGTCATCATTCCCTACGACGAAATGGGCCGCACACTCATCGCGGAGCTACGGAATCCATCGATCCCGCTCAACAGGAAACTCCTGCGCGGACTCCAGCGCTACACCGTTCAGATCCCGCCCCGTCTGCGTGACGACAATATCCGTTCCTTTGAAGCCTTCCGGGACGGCCAATTCCACGCCCTTATCTCCACTGATCTGAATTACTCGAGAGACTTCGGACTCGTTTTCGATGACACCCATTCCAACTCTCAACCTCTAGTCTGCTAACCATGAAATACGGAATCACTCTCAAAGCCTCCGGCGACTACGCCCTTTTCTCCCGACCCGAAATGAAGGTCGAGCGCGTCTCCTACGACGTGATGACGCCGTCTGCGGCTAGGGGCGTATTGGAAGCTATCTATTGGAAACCGCAGATCCGCTGGATCGTCGACGAAATCCACGTCCTCAATCCCATCCGTTTCACTAACATTCGCCGCAACGAAATTTCCTCAAAAATTTCGGTCAAGGGTGCCCTTGGTGTCAATGCGGCCATGCTCAACCCCGACATTCGCCCGTCCATGGATGTCGCCGAGAATCGTCAACAACGCGCATCACTTCTTCTCAAGGATGTCTCCTATCTCATCAAAGCCCACGTCCAAGTCCTCGACACCCGAATGGAGAGGGGCGACTCGCCCTCTCCCGAACCAGAGGCCGTCGGAAAACATCTGGAAATGTTCAAGCGTCGCGCCCTCAAAGGTCAGGCCTTCCAGCAACCCTACTTCGGTTGTCGCGAATTCCCCGTCCGCTTCGAACTCATCGAATCCGAAAGCGAAATTCCAAAACCGGATTCGTCGCTTCTCGGTGAAAAGGACCTTGGCTTCATACTCCATGACATCGAGTTCGACCAAGACCGCGCCACCAAGAAGGTGAAATCCGCCACCCCACATTTTTTCCGCGCCAGCATGACCGATGGAGTCATCAAAATCCCGCAACTCCCATTCCCCGTCAAAGCATGATCCTCCAATCCCTCAACGAACTTTACTCTCGTCTCGCGGAAGATCCCACTTACGAGATTGCTCCGCCCGGCTTCTCCCCGCAGAAAATCAGCTTCCGCGTCGTGATCAAGCTCGGTGGAAGTCTCGTCAACATCGACGACGCGCGTAAACCCGACGAAAAAAAGAAACTTCAAAACGTCGTGATGTTGGTTCCTGGCGAGGCAAAGCCACCCGGAGCGGGAATCAATCCATGCTTTCTCTGGGATAACCAAACCTATCTCCTCGGCCGACAGCCTGAGGATAAGCCCGATGGTTTCGGCCAGAAACGTTTCGAGGCATTCAGAAAACGCCATCTCGAACTTGAAGAAACTATCAGCTCGGTTGAGTTTTCCGCCGTATGCCGGTTTCTTGAACAATGGTCTCCAGAAAGGATTCCCGAGTTTCCCAACCTCAGCGAACTCGGAACAGGATTCGGAATCTTCCAGATCCAAGGCGAAAAGAAGGCCCTTCATGAATTGCCAGCCATTAGAAACTGGTGGGTGCGCACGATGACCGACGAAGAAGCAGGCGATTCGGCTCAATGCCTCCTCACCGGTGAGGTCTCACCGATTGCTCGCCTTCATCCCAAGATCAAAGGTGTCGTTGGTGCTCAAGCCGCGGGAGCTTCCCTTGTCTCATTCAATGCGAACGCCTACGAATCCTACGGCAAAAGCCAAAGCTACAACGCGCCTGTCAGCGAGAACGCCGCATTTCAATATGGAACAGCGCTGAACTCGCTTCTCACCGGTCCCCAGTCCCGAAAACACCGCATTCGCATCGGCGACACTTCCACCGTCTTTTGGACTGAAAAGCCCACCATCATTGAAGACTGCCTCGCAGATATTTTCTCGAGCGGGTCTCAAGCCGCCGAGGAGGTTCAGGACATCTCCAAGCGAGCCCAAATCCAACGCCTCCTCGAGGCCGTCCGCTCGGGTGGAAACTATCAGGAATTCGGAGAAGCAAATACACCATTTTACATCTTAGGTCTCGCGCCCAATGCGGCGCGTCTATCGCTCCGCTTCTTCCATCGCTCCACGATTGAGAACCTCATTGCGAAGCTTCACGAACATCAGCAGTGTATGGAGATGGTGAGGCAGTTCACCGATCCAGTCGGCAACCGCTTTCCTGATCCAGAGTTTCCCGCCATCTGGCAAATCCTTCGGGAAACCGCACGTGTCGCCGATGAAATTCCACCGCTTCTGAGTGGCGCCCTGACCCGCGCAATCGTCGAAGGCACTCCTTACCCGGAAGGACTTTTCTCCGCCATTATCCGCCGCATCCAAGCGGACCGCACCATCAACTATCTCCGCGCCGCCACCATCAAGGCGGTGCTCGTTCGAAATCACAACCTAACCATACCTACCATGCTAGACACCGAAAGCACAGATCCCGCCTACCTTCTCGGGCGGCTATTCTCCACCCTTGAAAAAACCCAGGAGGACGCGCTTGGTAATGTCAACGCCGGCATCCGAGACCGCTTTTACAGCGCCGCATCGGCTACACCCGCCAGTGTGTTTCCCCGTCTCTTGAGAACTTATCAGCATCACCTCTCCAAACTGAACGGCGGAGCCAAGGTCAATCGCGAAAGACTCGTTCAGGAAATCATGTCATCCATCGACTCCTCCGGTTTCCCAAATCAGTTCCCACTCAAAAAGCAAGGTATCTTCGCCATCGGCTACTACCACCAACGCAAAGACTTTTTCACAAAAAAGGAGACGAATCTATCCACCGAAACCGAATCAATCCCCGTCTGAAATTCCTCTGAAATTCCTCTGAAAACCGAATACCCAAAACAAACCAACTCTTCCCATGAACAACCGCTACGACTTCCTCTTTCTCTTCGATGCTCAAGACGCCAACCCCAACGGCGATCCCGACGCCGGCAACCTTCCACGCATCGATGTGGAATCCGGCCAAGGCCTCGTCACCGATGTTTGCCTCAAGCGCAAGATCCGCAACTTCATCGCCATGACCTCTGGCGGTACAGACGGCAAACGCATCTATTTCACCGAGGGCTCCGTTCACAACAACCAGCACAAGGAGGCTCACAAAGAAGTCGGCATTCCCGCAGCCGAGTCCAAAGCCCCCAAGGACGGCAAGAAGGACAAAGCCACCCAATGGATGTGCGACACCTACTTCGATGTCCGCACCTTCGGAGCCGTCATGTCCACCGAGATCAACTGCGGCCAAGTACGTGGCCCCGTTCAAATTTCCTTTGCCCGTTCCATCGATCCCATCGTTTCCAGCGAACACGCCATCACCCGATCCTCTGTCACTAACGAGAAGGACATCGAAAAAGAACGCACCATGGGTCGAAAATTCACCATCCCCTACGGTCTCTACAAAGCGCAAGGTTTCGTGAATCCCTTTCTCGCCCAGCAAACCGGCTTCAGCGACGAAGACCTCGAACTGTTCTTTAACGCAGTCGAGAACGCTTTCCAATTCGACCAATCCGCCGCCCGCCCGGCAGGTAGCATGAACCCGCGCGCCCTGCTCGTCTTCAAACACGACACTGCACTCGGAGCAGCAGCGAGTCACAAACTCTTCGACCTCGTTTCCATCACCAAGAAACCCGAAGTCGAAGTGCCACGCGCATTTACTGACTATGACGTCACCATCGATGAGTCATCTCTTCCTAAAGGCGTTACTCTAATTCGGAGAATCTGAAGCCGCAACCGGTCACTAGACCGACCAAGTAACTTTTCGGATGCCCACCTCCGACTACCCCTATCTCGAAGCGGCGTTGCCCGGGTTTTCCCGGGCGCGTTTGCTGGTGAAGTCAGCGGGTGATCGCATGGAGCCGTTGGAGTTTTGCGGGACGAAGTTTGATTTCTATCGGTTCGCGAACCGCTTCCGGCTGGCGGAGAGCCGGATGGAAAGGAGCGGGGATGTTTGATGAAGACCACTTGCTGCCGATTTCCGCACTCCAGCATTGGTTGTATTGTCCGCGTCAGTGTGCGCTGATCCATCTGGAACAGGTGTGGGCGGAGAACAAGTTCACAGCGGAAGGACAGGTGCTGCATCACAAGGCGCACGAGGGACCGGACGAAAGCAAAGCCGGTGTGCGGGTCACGCGGAGTTTGTCAGTGAGATCGCTGGTGCTGGGGATCACCGGGCAGTGCGACATCGTGGAGTTTCATCCGGACGGGCGCGTGGTCCCGGTGGAATACAAACGCGGCAAGCCGAAGTCCCATCACGCGGATGAGGTCCAGCTCTGCGCGCAGGCATTGTCCCTGGAGGAGATGCTTGGCGTGACGATTTCCAACGGATGCCTGTTTTACGGAGAGAACCGGCGGCGGACCTTGGTGGAGTTCGATGCGTCGCTCCGGCAACTCGTCGAGGAAACCATCGTGGCGCTGCATGCGATGATCGATTCCCGGGAAACGCCACCCGCCGAGTATCTAGCAAGCCGTTGTGACGCCTGCTCGCTCATCGACCTCTGCCAGCCGAAAGCCCTGCGATTCAAGCGGGGAGCGCAGGCGTGGTTTTCATCCTCGCTGAATTCCCAACTCCTCAACCCCGAATCATCGTGAGACGCCACCTCAACACTCTCTTCGTCACCCTGGAAGGTGCTTACCTCCGCAAGGACGGGGCCGCCATCGAGATCCGCCATGAAGGCGAAACCAAGTTGCGGGTCCCCTTCCACAATCTCGACGGCATCGCCTGCTTCGGCTGGGACATTTCCTGCTCTTCCGCCCTGATGGCCGCCTGTGCCGAGGCCAAGGTCTCGCTCTCGTTCCACAATCCGCACGGGAAATTTCTAGCAGCCTCCAACGGCTTCACCTCCGGAAACATCCTCCTACGCCGCGAGCAATACCGCCGGGCCGATCATGAGCCGGCATCGCTTGCCATCGCCGCTAACATGATTTCGGCAAAAATCGCCAACACCCGCCACATCCTCATGCGGGCCGCTCGCGACCACGGCGAGAAATCCGCCGAGCGCGCGTTCGCCCTGACAAATGCCGCTGACTTCCTAGCCGTCCGCATCGGCCTTGTTTCCCGCGCCACCTCGCTGGACAGCCTGCGTGGCATCGAAGGCGATTCCGCAGCCGCCTATTTCGCCGTATTCCCCCACCTTCTCACCAATCACGATCCGGAAATCACGATTTCCGGCAGATCCCGCCGTCCCCCGCTCGATCCGGTAAATGCCCTGCTTTCGTTTCTCTACGCCCTGCTCATGCACGATTGCCGCAGCGCCCTCGAATCCTGCGGGCTCGATCCCCAATGCGGTTTCCTCCACCGGGATCGCCCCGGCCGCCCTTCCCTGGCGCTCGACCTGATGGAGGAATTCCGCGCATTTCTCGCCGACCGCACGGCCCTCTCGCTCTTCAACCGCCAGCAGATCACGCTCAAGGATTTCGACATCAAGGAAAACGGCGCGGTCTTGCTCAAGGACGATTCCCGCAAGAAAGTGCTCACTGCCTGGCAGGAACGCAAACAGGACGAAATCAACCACGCTTTCCTCGATGAGAAAACCACCGTCGGCCTGCTCTGCCAGCTCCAGGCCCGACTGTTAGCCCGCCACCTTCGCGGCGACCTCGACGCTTACCCCGCATTCCTAGCCAAGTAGCCGCCATGTACGTTCTCATCACCTACGACGTCTCGACCACCACGCCCGCCGGCAAATCCCGCCTGCGTCGCACGGCAAAAACCTGCCTCGATTTCGGCCAACGCGTTCAAAACTCCGTCTTCGAGTGCAAGGTGGATCCCGCCCAGCTTGTTTCCCTGAAAACCCGTCTGTTGGATATTATCGACCCGAAAACCGACAGCCTTCGCTTCTACCACCTCGGCAGCAACTGGCACCACAAGGTCGAACACCACGGTGCCAACGACGGCTACGACGTCGAAGGAACGCTTGTCGTCTGAGCGAAATCCGGTCATTTTTCATCCGTTGATCAAGCTCCCCGCCAGCAGCCCCGCGAACCCCAAGTGATCTCAAAATCCCCGGGAGGTTCGCGCCAGCCGCCAGGCCTACCGCTTCCGCTCTTTGACATCCAAATTCAGAAGAAATACGCAGTTCCGCGCCCTGAAACCTCCGGGTTCGCGGAACACTCTATTCTTCCCCTACGGCGGAAAGCGTTCCAAGGTAACGCCGTCGCCTCCCTCACGGGGGGCGCGGATTGAAACGACAGCTTGAAGGCCGACGTCACCAACTTCAAGGGTCGCCTCCCTCACGGGGGGCGCGGATTGAAACATGGTGAAGGATGCGGATCGCACGGCGGAGGGTAGTCGCCTCCCTCACGGGGGGCGCGGATTGAAACTCATGGCAGGGTGGCAAGCGGTGGCTGGTCAAGGTCGCCTCCCTCACGGGGGGCGCGGATTGAAACCGATCATCGCACACCTCCCGCTTTTTCCGAGGCCGTCGCCTCCCTCACGGGGGGCGCGGATTGAAACCTTAGAAGGGACCGATCTACCAGCCGGGAAAGAGTCGCCTCCCTCACGGGGGGCGCGGATTGAAACACGATGGCCCAAAGCACGAAGCCCACGATACTCGTCGCCTCCCTCACGGGGGGCGCGGATTGAAACACTCGCCCCAGTTGCTGGCGCATCCGTCGCCGCAGTCGCCTCCCTCACGGGGGGGCGCGGATTGAAACACTAGTCCCAATCGACACGGCCGAGCTTTCCGAAGTCGCCTCCCTCACGGGGGGCGCGGATTGAAACATCGGCCAATGGTGCCGTGTTGGAGACTTATCCCGTCGCCTCCCTCACGGGGGGCGCGGATTGAAACCGTCACATGTCGATGTTCACGGGCGGTGCGAACGGTCGCCTCCCTCACGGGGGGCGCGGATTGAAACATAAAGACGTGCCGCGAGGCGGATCAAAGGCAGTGTCGCCTCCCTCACGGGGGGCGCGGATTGAAACTTTCGGTAGATAGATCGACGGCCGCTTGTGGTAGTCGCCTCCCTCACGGGGGGCGCGGATTGAAACCAAGCAAATGCTCGGGAATGAGTGATGCGGAAGCGTCGCCTCCCTCACGGGGGGCGCGGATTGAAACTTCCAATGGTCGGTTTCGGTTTCATATATCTATCGTCGCCTCCCTCACGGGGGGCGCGGATTGAAACTGATACTCCATCCAGTGCCACGTTCCCGGGGATTGTCGCCTCCCTCACGGGGGGCGCGGATTGAAACCGCGATCCTGAAGCCGCCGCCGATTTTGGTAACCGTCGCCTCCCTCACGGGGGGCGCGGATTGAAACACTCCGTCCAAAATCCTTTGCGCCACGTTGCGAGTCGCCTCCCTCACGGGGGGCGCGGATTGAAACATTCAGCGCCTGCAGCACGCCCTGGCAGCTCTTGGTCGCCTCCCTCACGGGGGGCGCGGATTGAAACAGCGCGCCGGCGTCGAAGCCAGCAGAGACCTGATGTCGCCTCCCTCACGGGGGGCGCGGATTGAAACGGCGCGCTGATCGCCGTGGCCCCCAACTCCGAGAGTCGCCTCCCTCACGGGGGGCGCGGATTGAAACCCTACACCGGCGCAGCGGCCACCGTCTTCGGCGGGTCGCCTCCCTCACGGGGGGCGCGGATTGAAACCAGCAGCAGCGGTTCCACATCGCGGAAGGCCCGGGTCGCCTCCCTCACGGGGGGCGCGGATTGAAACCGCCACCAATGCCAGCGGCAGCCTCACCGTCCGAGTCGCCTCCCTCACGGGGGCGCGGATTGAAACAGGAACTTCGTGCGACCACGCTGCAGAGCTCGGAGTCGCCTCCCTCACGGGGGGCGCGGATTGAAACACCGGCAATGCGACCGCCGGCGACATCGTCGAGGGTCGCCTCCCTCACGGGGGGCGCGGATTGAAACACCGCGGAGGTGCTGGACCAACTCCGCGCAAAGGGTCGCCTCCCTCACGGGGGGCGCGGATTGAAACGCGAACTCGGAGAAGATGCTGCATGCGGTGCAACGTCGCCTCCCTCACGGGGGGCGCGGATTGAAACATCATGGACAGCGGCATGACGCTGCGCCTCAATGGTCGCCTCCCTCACGGGGGGCGCGGATTGAAACGACACCGCCGGGTTCAAGTTCATCGCCGGGAAAAGTCGCCTCCCTCACGGGGGGCGCGGATTGAAACTCCACGTGCACGCTGGCGTTCACCCCCTCCGTCTGTCGCCTCCCTCACGGGGGGCGCGGATTGAAACATCGCCACCTCGCCGCTGATGGGAACCATCGGCGGTCGCCTCCCTCACGGGGGGCGCGGATTGAAACCATGGCGATGATATCGCACAATCC
>NZ_JBDSCX010000044.1:0-101138 GCF_039920825.1 Luteolibacter sp.
CGGCTGCGGCGGCGAGGCGTTTGACGTAGTCCCGGTATTGCTCCTCGGTGTTGCGGTGGACGGGTTCGCGCAGGGAGGCGTTGGCTTCGATGACGCTGGAGTCGATGCCGAGGTGGCGGCCTTTGAGCAGTCCGTGGTCGCGCAGGCCCCTGAGGACGAGATCGAGGGCGGACTGATAGATCTCCACGCCGACCTGACCGCAACTCAAAATGCCGACCTTGCCCGGTCCTACTCTTCTGTCACCGAAGCCTTGACTGGGTCGCAAGCCTTAGCGGGAATTCTAAGGAGACTCGAACTTCGGGCTCAGGGATCCGTTCGCGCGGGGACGGTTGTGAAGCCCTCCGGAGAGGCACCGTTTGACTTGGACGTTCTCTGTTGGATGCGAAGGCATGAAGGAGCCGTCTGGCACGGATGCCATCAATGAATTCTATTCTGTTGATCATCACTCGGCATTATTTGCCCCTTGGAGAATATGCGCATATGTTACCTATTATGGAAGTCCGCTTCTCCTCAAATCAGCATGGCCAGGTGGTCGTTCTGAATGAATGCGCAATCGACTGTTCCAAGCGTCGAGCGGTGGAAGCCATCGTGCGCTCCTACTTCGACCCGGCGGAGAAAATCCGGATCGATTACGAGAAGTATCCCAGTGCCATTCCTGTCCTGAGGCTTCCCTTGGACGAATTTGGGAACATTGAAAATCCGGTCTGCCGCCGCCAACAAGCCGGGAGCCTCCAGGGATTCGTGGGAGAATTCAAGTTGATGGAGGAGGAAATTCGGGAAGAATTGGATCGTCTCGGGTGAAGGCTGTTCTGCCGATGGCATTTGATCAACGAAGGTCGTGATGCGGCGGGATATGTGCGGATAAGGATCGTAACCGATGATTTCGATGACTCTCTTGCATTGGTGAACAGGTGGACAATCGTCTATTTTGCCCGCCAAGCAGCGGGATGACAAAGACAAGCCGGCTCGGGCTACGCGCACTGAGGATACCGAGCGTCATTTCAGTGGGACTCATCGTAGATGTGGCCGTTTTTGGGACCACTTGGCCGGAATTGGCCCCTCTTATTCCTTTATTTGCCCTAACCATTAACTAAAGCTAAGTTGTTCCAAGGGTGATCTACCGGTGGAAGCCCCCGAAAGCTAGGCTCGATCTTGATCTCCCGGGGGCAATCGGACGAAGCCCTGGTTAGGCTGCCCATGGAAAAGCGCGCGAAGTAAGGAATCCTGACACCCACATGAAGCCGCGATATCAAATCATCAGACGTTTATCGGGTCGCATTGCAATGCTGTCGTTCCCATGCGCCGCCGCGCTAGCAAAATGTGACCATGACCCCGCGGGCGCAGGAGCTTTTAAATCTATCTTATATCTCGGGGTCCCCAGCGTGCGAAGATTTCGACAGCACCGGAGGAAACGCCAAGCTCGCCAGTACCCATGCAGAGCACAACAGCCGACCGGGTCATTCCCGCCACAATTTTCCGGATTTGGCCGTGGCGGACGGGATGAAGCAATCGACATCGTCTGCGTCGGTGGGAAATCACAAAACCACCACCTCCGAATACCCGAGGATAACAGTTCCGAATGCCGTCACCAGGCCCATGGCTTGCGTGGCTGCGGGTTGGGCATTGTTTTTTCGCCGCCGTCCGCATGGACGCGGTCTCCGCCAATCCGTCATGGTTGCCATTCCGTCGCCCCGCGGGAAACGGTTCCCGATTCCGACATTTCCTTCTTGAAGGTCAATGGAACTCGTTTGGCCCGGAGTCTAGCGACCGACCATCAGCCATGAATAGCGCAATATCCACAACCAACCTCGAGGATTTCAGCATCACCACCCGTATATTATGACATCACCCTCTCTGAAACCCCTTCCGAAGACTTACGATTCGGACGCGGAAATTCTACCGTTCCGCCCGCTGGACTCGGCGGATTGTTTGCCGGCCATCCCACTGCTTCCTCGTAAACGTCATTCGGTTCTGGATGCGAACCGCATGGTGGTTTCCGGCTCCCTGATGCGCAGGATCGAGTATGAATTGAAGCATGATGAATGCGACGCGCGCACTGTCTTCAGCTCGTGTCGCGGCCTCGCAAGAGGGACGCGTGAATTTGAAGATGCCTATATCGGCGCGCGGATCCGGTCATTCAACAAACATCAGCGGTACTCTATCGGTCCACTTCTTGGCAAACAGCCCCCTGTGGACGCTCAGCCGATGGCACTCTCCCCAACTGCAACGGGAGAGCAGTGGCCACCACCTTCGCATCCGTTGGCGGTGACGCATCTGGGAGATCTCATGAGCCATTTCGGAATCTGGGTGATTGCTTTACTAGGGGTCCAGGCTTGGGCCGCATGGCGTCTCGGTGCGTTTGCGGACGTGTATCTTGTCGGCGGCCGGTTCTTCTATCTCGCCGTCGGATTATTCCTGATGCTGGCACTCGACAGCGCGGTCTGGTTTCGCCGTCGGGGCAATCTCTTCGATGCGTTCATGATTCCCGGCGCCTTGTTGTTTGCGATGGCGCTGCTGCCGATCGTGGCTCTTCATCTGAGGGAGGTTCTGCTGGCCATTAAGTAGAAGTCCCGCGTCAGGCGATTTATGCGGAATTTTGTGACCGACGACCCAAGCTCAGCGACGGCGGCCGCGGGGCGCGTCGATTGCAACCGCGGCACCCTGCCGCCGTTCGCTGAAGCGCATGGATAAGCGACGTTCTCACGGGTGTGTTCCTAAGTCCTTGGTTCATCGATCGGATCCGTCTGGCCTGTAAGTGACGAGTAGCGACCATCGGATTCTAGCTTGAGGAAAAGCAGAAATCGTTTATTTTCTTTAGGGTTGAAGGCTACCGGGCTAGGGCCGCCGGTAACCATGTCATTTGGTTTCTCAGCCGGAGGTGGTGAAACACAATCTTCTTCAGGAACTTCTCGCCTTTGAGGACAGAGACAATCTCAAAGGAGGTCTCGACGCCAACTGCTGGAACCGATGATGGTCCGAGAAACGGAGCCTTCTCGCGTGTGTCTCGGCTAGAGGTTGCGGCGATGATTATCACATCGGCCTCCTCTTCGACCCGGCGGAGCAAATCCGGATCGAGTATGAGAAATATCCCAGTGCCAATCCTGTCCTCAGGCTTCCCTGGGGCGATTTTGGAAGCATTTTCGAAAATCCAATCTGTCGTCGCCAACAAGCGGGGGATCATCGGGGGGTCGTTGGAGAATTTAAGCTCATGGAGGAAGAAATTCGAGAAGAATTGGAGCGGCTCGGGTGAAGGAGGTTGGAATGCGGCGGAGAATGCGGGCAATCCAGAACGCACAATCGCGCGTCCTTACAGCCGAAATCACCATTGGTTATGGCCGTTTTTGGGACTATTTGGCCGGATTTGGCCCTCCTTATTCCTTTATTTGCCCTGACTTTTAACTAAAGTAAAGTTGTTCCGAGGGTGATTTACCGGCGGAACTCAAGCCCCCAGAAGCTAGGGCTCAGTGTTCCGATCTTGAACTCCGGGGGGAATTCAATCGGACGAAGCTCTGGTTAGGCGGCCCATGGAAAAGTGCGCGTTGTGAAATCCGGGGGGGTAACCAGCGCGCGCTTTTTTGTGGGCTGCGGATCGGGATTCTCTGGAGTTTGACGCTGCAACTTGGGGTATTGAGCGAATGACTGGAATTCACCGCGATATCATCATGCGCCTTGGTGGCAGGGAACTTGGGGGCCTTCATCATCTTGCCAAGATGGGGAGGATACGTTCGCGAAAGGCGCTAGTCATCGGGGTCACGGTCGCGGCCTTCGGCACCTCCTCGCCCGAACTGATGGTCACCGTCGGGGCGGCGGTGGAAGGGGTGCCCGCCATTTCCCTGGGTGATGTGTTAGGCAGCAATGTGCTGAACATCTCGCTCATCCTCGGGCTGGTGCTATCCGTCGCCGCATGAAGGCCGAAGACGATGGCGTGCGGCGCGATTGGGCATGGGCGCTGGCGGTGCCATTCATTCTCTCCGCCGTGCTGTGGGATGGATGGTTCTCGCGTGTGGACGCGCTGGTGCTGATGGGGATTTTCGTCGTCTGGCTTGTCATCGTCATCCGCCACGCCCGCGGTCATTCGGCGCGTTCGATCCATCCGGAAAATTCCGGCGGCGGGAAAGTTACATCCGTGAAAGCGGTGGCTCAGGCGACAGCCGGACTGGTCCTGCTGGTCGTGGCCGCGCAGTTCGTCGTTTACGGAGGCAAGGGGGTGGCCGCCGCGCTGGGCTGGAGTCCCTTCATCGTCGGCGCGGTGGTCGTCTCCGTCGCCACCGGCACGCCGGAAATGGCCACCACCGTCATGTCACGCTGGCGCGGACATCACGACGTCGGGCTGGGCAACATCCTAGGCCGCAACATTTTCAACGCGCTCTTCGTCGCCGCCCTGGCCGACCTCATCCATCCCTATCGGGTGAAACTGCCGGAACTGCTTCCCAGCCTCATCTTCGGCGCCGTCACCACGCTGCTGATCCTTCCGGGACGCGGCGGAGCCATGGGCCGCTGGCGCGGTTTTATCCTTCTAACTATGTATGGCCTTTACGTGGCAGTGACGCTTCAGGCGGATTTGCACGCTCGCACGATGTAAAAATGGGGGAATGCAGCTGAACATTTCCTGTGGAGCGCATTTCTTCTCTCAGTTTTTCGCGATCGAGTAGGCCAGATTCCCGTAATCCGTCGAGATCTGGACGGCAAGCGCCTCAGTTGCTGACGTCTCCGTGCGACGACGTCGTGGCCTGTTTGTGGCGAACTCGCGGTCGAAGTAGAGGGCGATGCGGCGCGTTCAGCCGGGATGCGGGTACCTGCGCGCCGGTTACTTCAGTGATTTTCGCAAGGGTGACCTACCGATGGCAAATGAAACCACCGCAATTCATCGCCCTTCGGCGTCATAAGATTTTGACGAAAGCATTTAACCATCCGTCACCCGTCCGAGCCCGGCAATTCCGCCGGGTTTTTTCGTTTCCACCTACCAACCCCATCCCACGACTCATGACCTATCATCTCAGGAACACTCTCTTGATTCCATCCTGCCTTCTGTTGCTTGCCACGGGATCGTGCGAGCAGCGGACGGTCGCAGCCTCTCCCGCAGTCGCGGTCACCGACACCCGTCCTGTCGGAGAAGGTCTCAAAGTCCTCGGCTTTGCCCTTCTTGATTCCGCGGTCGTCTGTGTCCTCGGCCGCATGATCCGCTGAACCAATTACCCTACATTCCCATGAATCCTACCGCCTACCTGACCGCATTCGCCTGGCTCGCTATTGTCGCACTCTCAGGTTCGATCCTGAGCGATTTCTGGATACCGATGCTTGTTGGCGCGGTCGTCGTCACTCTGCTGATCCGACTCGCCCGCTAACACAACGAACACCATCCCAGATGAACGCCCGGCCACGCGCCGGGCTTTTCCGTTTCAAACCACCAGCCCCATCAATCCCAACTCCACAACCATCATGGCTATCAAACTCATCGCAAACTACTCCAAGCGTCTCGGGCTCCCCGGCTACTCGTCCCATCAGTTCTCCGTCTCCGTTGAGACCGAGTTGGTGACCACGGACGATGTCGCCGCCGAATCCGAGCGTCTCTATCAACGACTGCAATCCACCGTGGACGAGCAAATCCTCCATACGGGATTCGTCCCGCCCGCCGACTACGGCATGGACCCGCCTGCGGATTCCACCAAATCCGTTACCTCGCGGGATAACCCGACCAACGTCACCCAAGTGGCGAGCTGGCAGCGAGGCCCGGCTTGGAAATGTTCCGACAAGCAGAAGGATCTGATCCTCAAACTCGTCGAAGAACATCGCCTGGACAAAGCTGACATCGAAGCCCTCGCCGTCGAACGCTTCGGCAAGGGCGTGCGCCTGCTCAACAAGGTCGAAGCCTCCGGGCTCATTGACGAAATGCTCGAAACCTACGGCGGCGGGCAGCGCCACGACCAAGGCAAACGTGGCGACAACTCGGCCTATTCCGGCAACCGGAAAGGCAGGGCGGCGTGATCTCGTCCGTCGAGGAACCGCCGTTCACCACCGGGCTGACGTGGTATGCCGGAACTCTCCCGGATCACATCAGCCCCTCGGCTGCGAAGACCTACCTCGGGTGCTCGCTCAAGTTCTACTTCGAACGTGTCGCCTGCATCCGGAAGAAAACACCATCGGCCCTCCACCTCGGAAAAGCGGTTCACGCCGCGCTTCAAGCCTTTCATCTGGCACGATGGCGGGGCACGGATGATTCAGCCGAAACCATTGCCGCCGCTTACGAGAAAGCCTTCAGCGATCTCGAACGCGACGAAGGCCCCGTGAACTTCAAGAACGACGGTCACCGCGAGGAAGTCCGCCTCGATGGATTGCGCGTGGTCGCCGCCTACCTCGATTCCCCGGAAGCGATGAAGGACAAGCCGCGTGCGGTCGAAGTCCTGCTCAAGGAAGACATCGCCGGCTTGTCCGTGCCTCTTACCGGTGCCATGGATCTGGTAGAGGGCAACTATGTCCCGGTGGATTTCAAATCGGCAGCCGCCAAACCCGACAAGGCACACGCCGCGTTCGATCATGAAATCCAGCTCGTCTCCTATCAACTCCTGATGGAGGCGGCGACGGGCGAATCCCCGCCGTCACTGGATCTGGTCTTCCTGGTGAAAACCAAAAAGCCACAGGTCATCAGGGTTTCATCGCCGCCGGCCGACGCCCATCGAAAACGCCGGGTGACCGCACTGCTGGAAACGGCCGTCGAAGGAATCGCTTCAAACCGGTTCCACCCGCAGCCCGGAATGCACTGCTCATGGTGCCAGTTCCGTAATGAATGCATGGCCTGGCTTCCCGGACAACTTTTGCCCGAACGCAAGACCGCCTAGCAGCTACGACGCACCCCGTAGTTCCATCAACGCCCGTTACGGTCCATTGCGACTGCGGCGGGCGTTTTCATTTCCCACACACACCAACAAACCAACCCCAAAATTGAAATCATGAATCCCAACTCAAATAACAACCAAACGCTTCTCGAAGGCATCTGCCGTCGGGGAGTCCTCATCTCGACCTCCGTCCGTTACTGGCGCGGGTGCAAACGCCTCAACGCCGAAGATCTCGGTCTCAATCCCGCACACGTCTCCGACCGGCTGATCCAGCTCGGTCACAAACGTCTCATTCCGCGCGATGCCCTATCAGCCTTCGCGTTGATCGAATCCCGCGCCAACGCCACTGTCGAAAGCTCCAGCTTTCCATTCCTCGGAGGCATTGCCCGCTTCGTCCCCAATGCACGGCTCGGAGATCTCACCGACCGCCTGGACAAGCTCAAGGACGAATTTCGCGAGGCCACATTGGACTTCGTGGCAGGTTACAGCCCGCTGCGTGATACCGCGATGGGAGAGTGGCGGGAAGCCGCCCAACAACTCAACGGCAGCGCCGAGCGGTTGATCCATACCATCGAGCAGTCGTTCCCACCCGCCGGTGACATCACCAAGCGATTCGCTTTCGAGATGCGGCTTTTCCAAATCGCCGCCCCGGACAGCATTCGCCTGGAGGTCGCCGAAGGTATCGAACAGATGGAAGTCGCCGAAGACCGCCGCCGCATCGCGGACGACGCATCACGACGCCTGCAATCCGACCTCGACGGGTTCATCCGCGAGAGCGTCGCTTCCATGCGGCAGGAAACCGCCCGACTTGCCGAGGAGGTTCTTGCCACCATCAACGGCAGCGAGAACGGTGTCCACCAGCGAACGCTTAACAAGCTGACCTCGTTCATCGACAGCTTCCGCTCGTTGAATTTCGCCGGGGACCAGCAACTCGAAGCCACCTTGGAGAAGTTCCGCCGCGATCTGCTAACACAGAGCGCCGAGCACTACCGCAACAACAGCGGCGCGATGACGAGCCTTACCGATGGCTTGTCACGCTTGCGCGAAAGCGCCGTGCAACTGGTTCGCAATGACGCGCGCGACCTGATCGCCCGTTTCGGTCAACAAGGTGGACGCCGGCTCTCCGCCGTCGGCTGATCAGCAAAACAAAGCCTCCCGCCGGTGGACACCATCCACCGGCGGGAGTATCCCATTTCCATGCCCTACCAGCAGCGATCGACCCGGCGCGTCCGCAGTCACCTCATCGCCTATGGCGATGTCTGCCGGGCGCACGGTCCGGTGTGCGGTGAATTGGTCAAACTCGGGTTCTGGAACCGCCGGATCGAGGCCGTGCAGGTTTATTGGGTGAGCAGCTCATACAACTGCTACGGCTGGTATCAGGGGGACATCTACATTCCCGCCATCAGCGGAGCCCGCCTGTCCGATCTCGTCATGGGGCGGCAGACCCGCCTTACCGACGTGCTACGCCATGAATGGGCGCACGCGCTGGCCGACTACTGGCCGGAGCTGATTCAGTCCAAACGATTCGAACGCGTTTTCGGCGGCCCCTATGAATCCACCGCGAAAGTGGCGGGTTTCGATCCTGCCATCCACCTCACGAAATACGCGTCCACTTCGGCCTGCGAGGATTTCGCGGAAGTCTTCCACTTCTATCTCCGTCACAAAGGGCGGCTTCCGGTCCGGCTCGCCGCAAAACCAAGCATCGTTCGCAAGTGGGAATTCATCCGGTGGATGGCGAGCCGGATCGCTGTGATCCGATAGTATTCACAGGCACCCATCTGAATTCCCAAACCCGCCCGGCAATGACGCCCGGCGGGTTTTTCGTGTCCGCAAACCGGGCACCTTCCGTTTTCTCCCAACACGCCATTACCCACACTCGACACGCCAATTTCCTCCCCACCAGCGAACTTTTTAAACCACCACCAAAACCAACCCTCTCAAAGCACCTACCCCCACCTAACACGCCAATCCATCACCTGAAACCACCGCACCAAGGGCGGCCTGTTCCAACGGGCCGCCCTTGGCGCATCCAGCCCCTAACATTCAAAAACCAGAACCGAAAATCACCATGAGCCATTTCACCACCATTCAAACCGAAGTCCGCGACCTGGATGCTCTTCAGGACGCCTGCGCCGAACTCGGCCTCAAGATGTATCCCAATTCCCACTGCCGCGGCTATGCCGGGGTGAATCGTATGGCCGAGCACGTCATCGCGCTCAAAGGTCCGTATGACATCGCCGTCGATTCCGTCGAAGGAGGACGGTATGGCTTTTCCGCCGACTGGTGGGACGGCTACGTCGCCCGCGAGGTCGGCACCGGCTACTGCCGTCTGCTGCAAGGCTACGGCGTCCACAAGACCCTCCGCGAAGCCCGTTCACGCGGACTCCGCACCACACGCCGGATCGAAGCCGATGGCTCGATCCTGCTCACGTTGGAGGGAGGTTCGCTGTGAGCCGCCAGATCCGTGTGAAGGTTTCCCCACTTGGGGAAATCACGGTCGAGGCCTATGGTTTCAGGGGCAGCGGCTGCGAGGCCGCGACCAAGGCAATCGAGGAAGCGCTCGGCGCGAAGGTTTCGAGCCGGCGTAAATCCGATTACTGGAGCCAGCCTCTATCCCATCAAAGCCGGCAAACCCTCGGCGGAGGCGATTCATGAAATCGACCCTCCGCTTCAATCCCGGCGGTTCCATCGACTGCCTCTACACCGAAGCGATTGATCTCCGTGTGCTCGGACGGCTCCAGGTCGTCCGGGCAACGGACATCCGCTTCAACGACACCAGCCAGGAGTGGGACGTTCACGATGCCGATACGGGCAAAGTGTTGTTTTCCCACACCTCCCGCGACGAGTGCCTGTTCTGGGAGCAAACCAACCTCCAGCCGGGCTCGCCGTCGCACCACTGATTCCACCCTCCAAACAACCTCTATCAAAACATCATGAAACACATCCTCCTCATCGCATTCACCTTCCTGTTCGTCGCCTGCGGCCCGAACAAGGCCCAACTCCGCGCCGAACTCCAGTCCATCGAATCCGAAATGGTGAGCCTCCGCATTTCTGCGGAACAGCACCGGGCTCAGATGGATCAGGCGGAATACGATGCGTTCATCGGATCGTTCGCCGCCGGTTATGGCACGACTTCCGGCGACTACAAACTCGCCGGAGACGGAGCAGGCGCTGTCGCCCGATCCTCCCGGCAATACGACGCATCCAGCTATTCGCTCGATCAGCTCAAGCAGCGCTACGAAGCCCTCGCCAAGCGACGGATGGAAATCGTGGCCAAGCTGAACTGATCCGCGATCGGCACCGAAACACACAGACCCCGGTCTCCCTCGTGAGGCCGGGGTCTTTCTCTTTCCCGAACACTGAAAACCACGAACTAACAAACTCCATTCATGCAACACCAACTCACCACCTACCTGCGGGCCGGCTATCCGGGTCTCGCCGTCATCACCCCCGAGGAAGTCCGGGCGGAGGCTGAAATCGCCGCCGCCTGCACCACCCTCGGTCACCGCCTCCACGCCTGGTCTTCCTCCGAAGGCCTCGTCGATACCGCCGAAAAGCGGATCAATTCCTGTCCCGATCCATTGGAAGCGCTCCAGTTGATCGAGCAACTGTTCGCCAGCGAGGAACCGCGCCATGTCGTCGTGATGCGGGACCTCCAGCTTCACCTGGATCAAACCGATCCCCTCCTCATCCGCCGCATCAAGGACCTGCTGCGGATCGCGAAAGCCGGGGGCCATGCGCTGATCCTGCTAGGCTGCCGGCTGAAGCTTCCGGCCGAGCTTGAGCATGAAATCACCCACGTCGATTTCAGGCTGCCTGA
Source organism: Luteolibacter sp. (assembly GCF_039920825.1). Taxonomy (GTDB): domain Bacteria; phylum Verrucomicrobiota; class Verrucomicrobiia; order Verrucomicrobiales; family Akkermansiaceae; genus Luteolibacter. The sequence continues at coordinate 10,654 of NZ_JBDSCX010000044.1, forward strand.
TAGCGCCCAGCTCGGCACCGTGCTCGACGGCATCCTCAAGTCCGCCAAGATCAAGAACGTCCACCCGGTCGTTCGCGAATCCGCGTTGCAATGCGCTCTGGGACTCACCACTACCGAGGCCGAAAACGCATTCGCCCTGTCTGTCGTCGAAACCAAAGGCATCGACCACAAGGTCGTCGCCCGCGAGAAGGCCCGCACGCTCAAGCGAAACGGCCTCGTCGAAGTCGTGGAAGCCACCACTTCCCTCGACGACATCGGTGGCCTCGGGCTGCTCAAGGAATGGCTGACACGCCGGGCAGGTGCATTCAGCGAATCCGCGAAATCCTACGGACTACCCGCGCCGAAAGGTCTGCTGATCGTTGGCATCCCCGGCACCGGGAAATCGCTAACCGCCAAAGCCACTGCCAGGGCGTTCGGGCTGCCATTGTTACGCCTCGACATGGGTTGTGTTTTCGGCGGAATCGTCGGCCAATCGGAAGCAAACCTCCGGTCTGTCATCCAGACCGCCGAGGCCATCGCCCCGTGCGTCCTCTGGATCGATGAGATCGAAAAGGGTTTCTCAGGCAGCAAGTCGAGCGGCAGCAGCGACGGCGGCACCTCGTCCCGCGTCTTCGGCTCATTCCTGAGCTGGATGCAGGAAAAGACCAAGGCGGCGTTCGTCGTGGCAACCGCCAACGATGTATCGAAGCTGCCACCCGAATTCCTCCGCAAGGGGCGCTTCGACGAGATGTTTTTCGTCGATCTGCCAGACGCTCTGGAGCGGGCCCAGATCTGGGACATCGTCATCGCCCGCCATGGTCGCAAGGCCCGGGACTTCGACACCGTGGCACTGGCACGCGCCTGCGAGCAGTTCACCGGAGCCGAGATCGAGGCCGTGTTCATCGACGCCATGCACGAGGCCTATGCCGAAGGGAAGGAACCGGGACCCAAGGAGATCCTCGAAGCGACCGCACGCACCGTGCCGTTGGCCCGGCTCATGGACGGACAGATCACCGCCCTCCGCCAATGGGCGCAGGGACGGGCACGCGAAGCCGCGAAACGTAACGCTACCACGCCACGCGACAGCCGACGCGTCGCCGACGCCAACTGAATTCCAACACGCCCCCGCTCGTCAGTGGGGACCATCCCGACGGCACGACACGCCCAAGCGCCGACGGGACCAAACACCGGGCCGCCATGGAGAAAAGCACCTCCATGGCGGCACTGTAGAAATGAGCGAAAATCGTTCTATCAATTTTTTAATTGTTAGACGGATAAAGGCTTTGACTCCCCATGCTGGTGGGGAAAGCCTCCGCAGAGCGAGCAATGGCCAGCGCATCCGCGGGTCATCCCCACGCTGGTGGGGAAAGCTTCCTTCTCCCGGACGATGCGATCCTGAATGGCGGGTCATCCCCACGCTGGTGGGGAAAGCGGGTGAACGTTCAGGCGGCGTTAGACGACCCGCGGGTCATCCCCACGCTGGTGGGGAAAGCGGGGCCTTGATGATGGGACCGATCCATCGCAACGGGTCATCCCCACGCTGGTGGGGAAAGCTTGGCCAGATCCCCCAGCGACCAGTTGCGCTGCGGGTCATCCCCACGCTGGTGGGGAAAGCTCAAACGGCAGGCGCGGGCCGAAGAATGCCGCCGGGTCATCCCCACGCTGGTGGGGAAAGCCAGAGCTGCGATCTCATATGCCCGGTATGACTCGGGTCATCCCCACGCTGGTGGGGAAAGCCGCAGGTAACAGGCATCGCCGCACCCGTAGCACGGGTCATCCCCACGCTGGTGGGGAAAGCCAGCGGTGCCCGTTGGAACATACTGGATCGATGCGGGTCATCCCCACGCTGGTGGGGAAAGCAATATCAGCGGTGTTGCCGGGATTTAACGGGCCGGGTCATCCCCACGCTGGTGGGGAAAGCATGCAACGGCCTGAAATCAACCCGGCGAATCACGGGTCATCCCCACGCTGGTGGGGAAAGCGTCACCACCAGTGAAGAGCTGGGTCGCTACAACGGGTCATCCCCACGCTGGTGGGGAAAGCAAAGCGTCGATCACCTGGTCTGCATTTTCCGGCGGGTCATCGCCACGCTGGTGGGGAAAGCCCACCTCACGAAAGCTGGCCATGGTGCGCAGCCGGGTCATCCCCACGCTGGTGGGGAAAGCCCATCGGTCGCGCATCCGTCGAATCGCAAGAGCGGGTCATCCCCACGCTGGTGGGGAAAGCATGAACGGCATTGGGATGAAATCCCCGGTCATCGGGTCATCCCCACGCTGGTGGGGAAAGCTATCATCTGCGGCCCGAAGTGAGCAAGCACGACGGGTCATCCCCACGCTGGTGGGGAAAGCCGTCTGCCGCTGCTGTTGGTCTGAGTGCGGAGCGGGTCATCCCCACGCTGGTGGGGAAAGCCGCATCACCCGTATGGACAACACCATCGGCTGCGGGTCATCCCCACGCTGGTGGGGAAAGCTCCTTGATTGTCACCCATACCGGGATCCGCACCGGGTCATCCCCACGCTGGTGGGGAAAGCACCCAATCCACCATATTTCCCTGTCCGCCGCCCGGGTCATCCCCACGCTGGTGGGGAAAGCAAAACATTCGAGATCCGCCGCGATGATCGCGGCGGGTCATCCCCACGCTGGTGGGGAAAGCCGTCACTGGCGCGGATCGCTGCACGTTCGTCGCGGGTCATCCCCACGCTGGTGGGGAAAGCGTCATCGTGCTGCCGAAATCCCGCGCGTGGGGCGGGTCATCCCCACGCTGGTGGGGAAAGCCTCTCACCGCGATTACGGGAAACCAAGCGACGCGGGTCATCCCCACGCTGGTGGGGAAAGCCAAATCCTGAAGCTGACCAAGGCCCGCGAGAACGGGTCATCCCCACGCTGGTGGGGAAAGCCACAACCCTTGATTCCGGGCTATTTCGCCCTGCGGGTCATCCCCACGCTGGTGGGGAAAGCTTCGTCCACTCGCAGTCCTCACCTCGCGTTGGCGGGTCATCCCCACGCTGGTGGGGAAAGCAAAGTCTCCTGAGCGTGATCCCGCGCCGATTTCGGGTCATCCCCACGCTGGTGGGGAAAGCGGATCATGAATAAACACGGCGTCCCGAACGATCGGGTCATCCCCACGCTGGTGGGGAAAGCGAAAAGAACGAAGTCCGCGACGAGCAAGGCGACGGGTCATCCCCACGCTGGTGGGGAAAGCGAACTGCTCGCGCAACTAGCCATCGCCAGACGCGGGTCATCCCCACGCTGGTGGGGAAAGCTGACGCTCGGTCCTGAGTTCGTCGGCCAATGCCGGGTCATCCCCACGCTGGTGGGGAAAGCAAGCCAAAATCCTCATTCATCAATCCATCGCTCGGGTCATCCCCACGCTGGTGGGGAAAGCTCCATCATCTCGACCAATGCGCTCAAGAGTCACGGGTCATCCCCACGCTGGTGGGGAAAGCGGTTTCCACCGCACCCAGAGCAAGACCATCGCCGGGTCATCCCCACGCTGGTGGGGAAAGCTCGCTCTGGAAGCCCACATGGCACTCCAGTCCCGGGTCATCCCCACGCTGGTGGGGAAAGCGGGATGTGAAAGGATACGTCGCCCTGGCGAAACGGGTCATCCCCACGCTGGTGGGGAAAGCCCGATCAGGCCGTCTGCCGTCGTGTATCCCAGCGGGTCATCCCCACGCTGGTGGGGAAAGCGGAGAGCAACCCGAGCGTCAACGTCACCACAGGGGGTCATCCCCACGCTGGTGGGGAAAGCATCGTGTGAAAACAGATCATCCATTCCGTGCGCGGGTCATCCCCACGCTGGTGGGGAAAGCGCCGCCAGCCGCGTGGGTTCTAATCGTGCGGCCGGGTCATCCCCACGCTGGTGGGGAAAGCCGGCAGTGTCAGAGTCCGGGTTCCTGTCGCGTCGGGTCATCCCCACGCTGGTGGGGAAAGCCGAGCGAAGATCAGAGCGGTCGCGTTGCCATGCGGGTCATCCCCACGCTGGTGGGGAAAGCGTAGCGAGAAGTTTGCGGATTTCGGACGCGGCCGGGTCATCCCCACGCTGGTGGGGAAAGCAGGATGCGAAATGCCCACGGGTGGAAATCACGCGGGTCATCCCCACGCTGGTGGGGAAAGCCCCGGCGTTCCATCCAGGGTCTGGTTCTGAGTCGGGTCATCCCCACGCTGGTGGGGAAAGCTCACATACAACGCATTGGCAACGGTTTCCCGGCGGGTCATCCCCACGCTGGTGGGGAAAGCTCCTTCCAGAAACTGGAGAGCATCCCTCAGTGCGGGTCATCCCCACGCTGGTGGGGAAAGCGACACCATCGATACCTCAGAGCCAATCCACGACGGGTCATCCCCACGCTGGTGGGGAAAGCGATGCACACTTCGAGGGATTCAGCGGTCACCCCGGGTCATCCCCACGCTGGTGGGGAAAGCAGCCGGAATAACACGGCGACGTTCGAGAACGACGGGTCATCCCCACGCTGGTGGGGAAAGCCATTGGATTTATGGAGCGGAGAAGGGGTGAGCCGGGTCATCCCCACGCTGGTGGGGAAAGCTGTCATGCGCCAGCGTCCTGTTGGCTGGCCGTCGGGTCATCCCCACGCTGGTGGGGAAAGCCAGGCAGAACAAGTCATGCACCCGCTATCAGTCGGGTCATCCCCACGCTGGTGGGGAAAGCTCTGCATGATTTAATGACTTATGGCCGAAGAATTCAATATTCTCCATGAATCCGCAGATGTGTCAATCTGTCCACTTCTTACTAGAATGGTTGATTATCGGGATCAATCCACGACTCGGCGATCAGGGGAATTCCGGATAATTCGATTCCTATCCTGCCGAGCTTTCCTTCGGGCCCGATTCTTTCAACCTGATAGCCCTGACAGTTCGGAGCGGAGGAAATGACCAGCAGCCCGAATTCTTTCGTCGCATTCCTCAGGATGAAATCCATCACCTTGCGATGGGTGCGCACGTTGAGAGTGCCGATAAAGACGTTGGGCTTGGGTTCAATAAACCATCGTTTCAGATGGCCACGGATGGCGGGTGGAACGTCGTTGCAAACGAGCACGGTCATGGGATATCGGGATTGATCGGGAGGTTTTCAGGCTTCGCTATGCGGCTGCAAGGGATGATCCGGCGGCGCTTCATCAGGATTCTCGCCCAGACCGTGGAAAAGCTTTTTCAAATCATCCGGCATGCGGTGGAGCATGCGGGTTTCCTCGACCTTTTGTTTAAGGAGTTTCCGGACGAGGGTGCCGTCGTCGTTCGGATTGATGGAAAGAGCCTCGAAGGCAGCGGGCCAACTGGTCTCATGTTTGTAAAGATCCGCCGCGTCATAGATGAATGGCAGGGTCCCGGCCGCATGAACAAAGCCCAACTGCGGAATGAAACCCATTGAGCAGCACACGGCGGCGGTGAGCGCGTAGAGCGAGGCATTGGAGGCGGATAGTGCACGGTTGATCCCATCGGCCATCTGCCAGTTGTCCGACTTGTAGTCGCGGCCTTTCCACGTGACGCCGTATTTCAAGCCGAGATCGGCATAGGTTTGTTTCACGCGTTTCCCCTCCATGCCCCGGAGTTGCTTGATGTTCACCCCATGCACGCTGGCCTCCGGGAAACGATGGAGAAACATGCGGCGGGCAATCTCATTCTGGGACTTCTTGTTCGCCCAAGCGGTGGCATGGATGCGGGCCATCGAGTTATCGTGGTTCGGCGTGATGCCGAACGCGTAGAAGCGCAGGCCATCCTCACCCAGCCAGAAGAGCGGGCAGTTGCACTGGGCGGCAGCCTTCACCGCCGCATGGGTGATGGTGGTGCCGGGGCCGAGGATAAGCGCGGAAACGGTGGCCACGGGAAGCCGGGTGATGAGACCGTCTTTCCCGATCCATTTCACCGACGAGTCATCCACCTCCAGTCGCCCGTGTTCCAGATAGATCGGAGTCCAGCGGTCCTTGGCGGGAGCGAGGGTATCCAGAGGCGGGCGTTCGAAGATGGGCATGAAAGTCAGAGTTCGGAGGCTAGGATCCGGCGGACGGATCGTGAGAGGTAGGCTTCGGGAATCGGGCCATGATGCTGGCCAAAGGCAATGGGCTGGTCGGATTGATAGTAACTGCCGGGGCCTGCCTTTTCCGTCAGCCCCTCCAAGTCTGCGACCTCTTCTTTGATGAGCGCGGCGAGAGCCTCACGAGGACCGGACGCGATGACAGGTGATAGAGGTTCCGCCGGAATGCAGGCTTTCCTGCCGAACCAGACGCCCCAGACGGGATCGAGCAATGCGGCGGCGGCAGCTTCCAGCGTGGCGCGATCCCCTTGGAAAAGAGCGATGAACCGCGCATCGGTGAGATAGGTGCGGCGGGTGATGACGGTGCCGAACGCGCTGCCATCACCGGCTTTTCGAGGAATGTGGAGCTTCTCGCGCGAGTCCGCCTTGTCATAGCCGCCACCGATGGTGTGGAAATCCGTGAGTCGGAATGACGGGTGCGGCTTCGGCCAACGGAAGACGCTGAAAGCCAGCGCTGCGAACGGGGCCACTTTCTCAGACTCGTCAGGCGATTGTTTGTCGATGCCGAGGGCGGCGGCAAGCACGCCGACGAGGGCGCTCTTGGTCGGCCAGCTTTCGGTTTCCCGGCGCTGGAACTTGGACGAAACGCCCCAGGATTGGAGCGGGGCATCGATGAGGAAGGCGAGGGTATCAGACATCCGCGTCGAGGAGTTGATCGAGGAAGGAATCGAGGCCAATTTCGGTGAGCCAGAGTTTTTCGCCGAGGCTGCCCCAGGTTTTTTCGAGTTTTTCGAGGTGCTCCTTCATCGCCGTTAGGGAAGCGCTCTGGAGGCCCTTGCCATTGGCTTTGACGGGGGCTTCGAAGGCGTTGGCGAGCTGGAGCGGCTGGCCCTTGATCTTGCGGATGCCGAGGACTTCGAAGGGAAGCGTGGCGGCGTTCATCGAGTTCTGGCGGGCACCGGGGATGGCGATGAGCAACGCCTTGATGAACGAACGGAGCACTTCTTTGCGATCTGCTGCCGGAAGCGAGACGAGGTGCTTTTTGTCGAAAAGTAGATCCAGATTGATCGCTGTGTATCGGTAGTAGGTGGCGGAGTTAAATTCGAGCGTGCCGATCATTCCGGCACCAGCCTCCTCTCCCTCAGTTTCATCATTTTCGCCGTCTCTTTGCTTCACATCATCCACGGCAGTGTAGAAATCGATTTCGTTCGACGAAGAGTGCGTGGAAAGCGCATGCGAAAACATGGATGCGCCCTCAACGTTCAGCGATGGATCGTTGGCAACCATTCTCCCAAAGAAAGCTATGTCCGCCGCATCGGAAATGCCTGCCTTTTGGATCGCCTTTGTCACTGGTGTGAGAGCGTCTTTGAGCGCTTTTTCCGCGGCCTTCTTTGCTGCCTTGTCCGTTGTCGAGTTTGCGGCAGTAGCCGTCTCAATCGTATCCTTATTCGCCAAAATAGCCGCAGCTGCCGCTTGGAGTTGGGAGGGAGAGAGCCAGATAAGTGCAGGCATATTCATTCTGCCATTTCTATCGACCTTCGCCTTAGCCGCTCCGGCTTGATCAACGAGCTTGGACATGACTTCGAGGGCTAAAGGTTCTGCGCTTTCCAGAGACAAACCTCCAGCGATGAGATCCTCAACCAACTTCTCATGAGCGAGCTTTGTCCGCGTCGTATGAAACGCGTCGCCATAGTGGGATTCATTAAAATTAAGCCGCACGGCGCGCTTCAGCGATTGGCTGGAAAGGCGGGCGCGGGTGACGCCGCCGAAAACGGCGGATTTCGGAGAGCCGACGTCGTCGCGGTTGAGGCAAGAGACGGGGAAAGACTGGAGGATGTGGAGTTCGATGAGGTTCATGAGATTAGAGTTTGCTAGTTTTTGAGTATTCAGTTTTCAGGAATCAGGTGGGGGAAAGGCAGAGCATGCCGAAGCCGAAAGCCTTGGCGGAGCCGATGCCGTGAGTGAAGGCTTCGCGGAGGAGGGCGGGATCGGTGACGGTAAGGATGCCGGTGAACTCGGTGGCGGTGTGAAGGCCGGGCTTTCCGGCTTTCAAAAACGGTTGGCGTGGCTGCGGGATGGTGCGAATCTCGCCGGGGCCGAGGGTGAAGCCGTATTGGGCGGCTTTGCGCTCGATCCAACCGAGCAGGTCCTCACGTTTGGAGATGGGGATGCGGCGGCTGTTTTTCAGGAGTTCCCCCTTGCTGTTGGAGCGCACTTTCGTGGTCGGATTGGCGAGCAGGGAGAAGCGATAGGACGGGTGGGTGAGAAAATTTTCGCCCACGGGCTTGCTTTTCCAGACGGTATCCGGGCACCAATCGGGCTTGGTCGGCGGGGTGGCGGATAGAACCAGCAGGCGGAATCCCTGACCGGTGTCATCGAGACGGGTGAGGAAATCACGGGCGGCATCCGGCTGGCCGGGGAAACAATCCCAGGCACGCTTGTGCCAAGCGTAGCTATCGGAGAAACCGCCGTCTTTCCGCCAGCGGGCGACGATCTCGTAGGGAACGAGGGCTTGGGTGAGGTGAAGGTTCATGCGGCGGGGAGGTCGAAGGGAGCTTGCCAGAATTCCTTGGCCCAATCGGTTTTCACCCGCTCGGAGTAGCCGGCGGACCAGAAATTCAGCTCCCGCAGGAGTTTGGCGTAGTCGAGCGGCACGGCTTCGCTGCTGAGGCGCTTCACCAGACGGTGGAGCTGCGGGGCAAGATCGGTAAGATCACCGCAGGCTAACAAACGCCGGAAATGGCGGTCGTAGGGATGCTCGCCGTCCTTCCTTTCACCCAAACGGATAGCGGCACGGCCGATTCCCATTCCTTCCGCGTGAGCGGGATGAACGGCGTAAAGCGCGGCGACGGTGGACTTGCGATCATCGCCAATGGCACCGAGTCGGCCTAGGATGGGCAGGGCTTGATGCTCCGTGGTGGCGCTCCAATAGCGACGGAGGCTAGCGGCGTGCCCCCGGTCATTTTCGCAAATCTTCGCGAGCTGGGCGATGAACTGGGAGTTGGATTCTTCGTGGGATTTCATGGGGTGGCTTTGGGAGTTTTCGACTTGGTGGATTTCGGGCGGAGGCGGCGCAATCCGAGCGCGTAGGCTTCGATCTGGCGAGGAGTGGAGCGCGGACAGGCATGGTCGTAAGCGGCATAGACCGCCTTGCGGATGGCAAGAGACCACGGGTCGGAGGCTTCGCCGAAATTAGCCGCACCGAGGGGTGCGGGATCCTTGACGAGCTCCAACAGAAGCTGGCGCTGGAGATCGAGCGCATTCCAGAAGTGCCGCTGGGCCGTCTCAACTAGAGCTGGTGACTTTTTGGGCGGAGCAACTATCTTCATCGATTCACAATAGGCTTTGGCGGCTGAGTATATGAGCGTCGATTGGCTGTCCGCATGTTTCACCCCGTTGGCATAAGTGCGCTGGCCCCTGTCGGTAAAAAGTCCGTGTGGCACAGTGAAGCGGTCTTCGATGCCATCGAGAATTGTTGCTTTCTCCCCTTTGATGAGTTCGCCCACCCAGAGATCTACGTCCCCATCTTCGTGCTCAAATATGTGGCTCTGGAGAATGAGCGGTGCCGACTGGGCTTGGGTGCCCCGCAGAACGGAAAGACAATGGAGATCGCGCCAGATTCCACGACTGGTGTCAGCCCGAAGAAGGCGGAATTCCTCCTTGAAAGGAACGATGGTGGCGGAAGGCTCTTTTGAAGAAGGATAGGCGGGATAGTCCAATCCATTGTCTATACACATGAAGAAACCATCTCGGATATTTCCTCCGATATCGAGACGACAGGAAAGCGGGACCAGGCGTCCTAGATAGCTCTCGGTGATATCTCTGGCCGCATCGCCTTTGATTTGGTCCGGAGTGCCGATTTCCCAATAGGGCTTGCCGAAGTTCGGCGCGTTTGCGGCATCCAGGCAATTCGCGAGGATGGTCTGTTTCAGGTTTATCCCGGTGAGAAAGGTGTGGAGCATTTTCAAGCTCGGGCCGTTCCCCTTCACTTTTTTCGCCATGCTGCCGCCGACGAAAAAATTCTGATAGCAGAGGATCAGCCGGACCAGACTTGCGGGATCGATGTCACGGGCATCTTCCCCGAAATGATCCAACAGCGTCGGCGAATTCCCCGCCGCCAAGGTGAAACTCATCTGCACGAGCGGATAGCTTTTGTCGCCGGGTGTGGCCTTGCACTGAAGAAAACGCGGCCCATCGCCGAAGAGAGCGAAGTGCGGGTGAATGTCCGGACGAGCGAGGTAGGCGGGGACTTTTTCTTCGAGGTCGCCGCCGAAGTCCGGCCAGCCATACATGTCCTTGGGTGCGCCGAGGGCGGCTTGGGTGATGCAGACGAGCAAGCGGATTAGCGAGATGCGTTCGTGAGGAGCGGCGTCGAGATCGGCGATCTCCCCGGCTTGGCGGAAGAGCTCGTCGAGGCTGGTGAGCGAGTGGTGGCCGTCGAGCCAACGGACGGGAATCCAGGGGTGGGCGATGAGGTTGAAGTCGGACATGAATGGATATCGTTAGAACCAGCCGTCATCTTCGGATTCGAAAGACGGAGGGAATTGGGCTGCTGGATTACGGGTGTGGCTGAGGCCGGTTTCAGGATGGTAATCGAGGAGGTAGGGCGGAGTTTCCGGCGAGCCGATGAGTTCGCAGGCGGTGGTGTCGGCCGGGACGATGGCGAGAACGGCGTCGCTGCAATGCTTCCCGAGCCAGGCAGGCTGTTCCTTCAGATGTCGGACGAGGTAGCGCGGGATGCGGATGGCGTTGCGATGGAGGGCGAGGGCGAGCGGATAGTTGAACGGGCCGTAGGAACCCTGCTGGAAGGTAATGCGTTCGTCGTTGCAGAAGTCGAGATGGGTGGAGGCGGCGTGGAACGGTTGGCGCAGGAGGACGAGCAGGGCGGTTGGCTGGTTATTCCAGCGGGTTCTAGCACCCTCCTTGTCATCGTAGGTGGCGGAGTTGAAAACGTCCAACATCCGGGCGGTATTGAGCATCTTCCGGGTTTCCTGATCCAGGTGTTCACGGAAGATGGCTGCGCCAGATTCGAGGGTTTCCGGGACTTCAGATGATTTCTCCACGAGATCGCGGATGTCACGCGGCAGGGAGATCGTGTTTTGCGGAAGCTCCGAGATGACCCGCGCCGCCAGATAGAGCGAGAACGGCGGATAGACCCAGGCGGAAGGCCCGAGCGCGGATTTGATTTCGATTTCCGGCGCAGTCCAATCGACTTGCGGCATGAGGACGATGCCGCGCGGTGTCTCAAATCCAGCGGGGCGGGAGCGCGGGTGGCGGTGGAGACGGCCGAGACGCTGAAGGATGAGATCGACCGGGGCGAGATCGGTGACGAGCAGGTCGGCATCGATATCGACGGATTGCTCGACGACCTGGGTGGCGACGAGGATGCAGCCTTGCGGGCGGGAGTCGCCGGTTTTTCCAAGTTTTTCCATCCAGGACTTTTCGTTTTCGTCGCGCTGGAACTGGGGAAAACGGCTGTGGATGAGGCCGAAGGTGATGCCCTGATCCCGGCAGCGGGATTTGAGCTGGCGATAAGTGTCTTGGGCGAGTTTGACGGTGTTGCGGATGACCACGACGCAGGCACCGGACTCGGCGGCGGCGGCGATTTTCTGCCAGATTTCATCGGAGCTGCTGGCAACCCGCTCGATGGTAACCTCGGTGGAAGATAGATCGTCCCCGGTTACAGAAATACTTTCGGCATGAGGACTGCCCTTGGCAACTTTGGTGATGAGTGGATAGGCAGTGGGAGTCCCGGATTCCGCCGCACCGACCGCGGCGACGAGTGATTTCCGACGGGAAGACGCAAGGGTTGCGGAAAGAACGATAACCGAACAGCCGACATCGATGAGCCATTTCACGGTGCGGTCCACGAGGACCGAGGTGTAGGGATCGTAGGAATGGACTTCGTCGATGATGACCATTTTCCCCGACAGAGCGAAGAGGCGAAGCGCGGAGTGCTTCACCGGCAGGCAGGACATGATGGCCTGGTCGATGGTGCCGCTGCCGAAAGGGGCAAGCAGGGATTTTCGACCGGAGGCATACCATTCGCAGAGTTTCGCCGCGTCTTCTTCGTCCGCGATGGTTGGAGAAATCTCGACAATGCGGTCGGGGTTCATCCAGGCGTTGCCGTGGACGAGAGAAGCGATGACGGAGTCCGAAACGACGTTTTTCAGAAACCCTCCGACGCGGGTGTGGATGCGGTTGCTGGTGAGTTGGGTAGGCAGTGCAAAATAAAGTCCGCGCTCCTCCCCTTCCCTCCAGCGGCGATAACAGGCGGCGAGCGCGGCCTCGGTTTTGCCGACTCCCATCGGCGCTTCCACGATGTAGAGGCCGGGCGCATCCATCGCGGCAATGAGAGTGGATTGGAGCGGACGCGGGGATTCCACGCTTGGGAAGAGTGCGCTGAAATCGCGGTGCGGGTGAACTTCGCGCTGGTGCCAGCCGAGATCGGCGATGGCTTTGGCTGCGTTTTCCCGAACGGCGGCGGGAGTTTCCCGATCGGCGAGCGGCCCGCCGGACGAGAGAGGAAACCAGCGGGTGTCGGAGCCGATCCAGTCCGAAAAAGTGATGAATCCGGTGAGCCAATGGACGATGGAGCCCTTGGGAATGTCGTGAGACGGCAGTTTGCCGAATACAGCTTCCAGCTCCTGAAGGAGTTCGTCGCGGAGAACCGGTGGCCATGTCAGCCCGTCCTCGTCGATCTTTCGATAGAATCCTCCCTCGGAAGCCCAGTATTTCCCATGGTGACCACCCGCGGCAAGCACCCAGTCGAACGGACGTCGCCCGACTCGCACCGAGTCCAACGAAGCAAGGTAGGCCTGGCTGACGATGGAGTGATTTCCCTGATAAGAGTCGCCGCCCTTGGCATTCGGAAAATCCCAGTGCGGCCGGGCCTTCAACTGGAAGCCGGGGGTGATTTTCCCGATATCGTGGGCGGCGGCGAGTGTAACCGCACCCGACTGAACAAGTGTCTGGCAGGCCGCTGGGAGCAACCGCTTTACAGCCTCTGCCACCGCCCCGACAATGAGACAGTGATCCCGGACGGTAAGCGCGGGCTTGCCTGAAACAGGGTCGGTTTTCGCCCAACATTCAGAGAGTTTGCAAGGGGTCGGCATGTGTGCAGGTTCTGGTGCCGAAAATTGCCGGATAGGAAACGACACAACCCATTCAATGCCCAGTCAGATAGGTAATCGTCGAGAAGAATCGACAGGGACAGTGAGCCGCAGTTGCATCAGCCGGGACAATGAATTCGTTTTGAGAGCAGACTAAGGACTGGGGCAATTTCAAACTCGAACCAAAACTATCCGTCGGATGTAAGCCGGGGCGACCGAAGCATCCCACTTGGAAGGCAGTTGGCAACGTCACCGGCCGCGGGTCCTCAGCACCGATTGGTCAAGACCACGCCGTTGGATAGATGCTAGATTGGAGCACTCTGACAAGGGGGTAAGGCTCCCTGATTATCTGGAACGATGATTCCGCACTGCTCGTCCGCCAGAAAATTGCCCGACACTTTAACCGTCTCCACCGTGGGAACATAGCTCGTCACAGCGAACCCCAATTTGGCCTCGGACCATCTTCCTCGCTGGTCCGTGATCGGCGTCACGTTACCCGTCTTAGTGCCAGGTGTTTCAATACTGCCCACCATTATCCGAAGTGCCTGTGCTCGACCGGGGAACCCTGCTCCTCAATATAACTTCTATTCTTGCGACTAGCTTTTCCACTTCCTTTTGACTCCGGTGAGATGGGTCATCATAAAGGTGCAGCTCGACACCCGGCGCGATGGGAATTCGCAGCCAGACCTCAGCTGTCTCCGCAGCCGAGCCAAATGCCTCCTCCCCCACCCCTCCCCTGGCCACCATCTCAATTCCTCCCAAGAACATCCGCTGCGTCTCCTCCGTTCCGCGTCCTGCCATCAGAACCGCGATCTGCTCCGAAGTTACCCTCTCCCACAAAAGCTTTCTAACCAGTAGAGCCTGGACGAGGTGGCGGAAGCAGTACACAGCACGACGCCCGTCTTTCTCCGGCGAGTCAATGCAGCCGAGTGTTTGATAATGCCGGAAGCTTCGGTCGGTGAAAAGGCGCTTCACTCGGGAATTCTCTCGGTCCTCCATAGGCAAAAACTGCGATGCGACTCGATTGACCCGGCTGAGCAGCTCGGCAAGCGGAACCCCGTTTTCCCACTCGCAGCCGCTTGTCTTCTCGAACTCACGGAGCGCGGCGTCAGGCAGGCGATTGTGTGGATAAAAGGGCATCACGAGAGACCTTTGCAATAGTTATTGTTATTTTGCAATATTCATTGCAATATTTAAGATTTCGATATATTGAATGATGGTCCCCCGGACAGTGATCATCCACGTCCCTCAAACACCGAAACTACCCGACATGTCTACGACCAAAAAACGAAACACCCAAAGTGCTGCCCTGCCTGAAGAGGATCCAACCACTACTGCGCTGAAAATGATGCAGGAGCTAATGAAACAACTACAGCCCGTAGTTGATCTTCAAAAAGCCATGCAGCTACTAAGGGAGGATGATCTATTATTGACTTGGGATGTCCGGATCGTACAGGGCGACAACAAGCCGCTTGCCCACATCCAGGGGACCAGTTCGATGCCCCGCGCGCTCTCGCCAAACATGATCGCGCATTTAGCGAGCAAGATCGATCAGGAGATAACCGACAAGATTGCCATCCCCTTGGTTGGTCTCATGCAAAGCAGGATTTTGGACGATGATGGAATCAAGAGCGTGCTCCAGCAAAGGGCTCAACAGTATGCTTCAAACACTTACCACGACGATGGCAGCGGAACCATTCCTGATATGGAAGAATTGTAAGAATCTTGCAACCACCTCGTGTTAGAGCGAGGAATCAATCCAAATCGACGCGACGGGCATTGCTGTCACCTCCCCCGGGCAGTCCTTCAAAGAAGCCACCATCATGACAAGTCGCTTACCCGACACAGACAGCCTAATCGGATTCCTCAACGTCTTCCAGGTTGCCACTCTCGGCGATGGGGACGCAATCGCGGGCGTCAACATGCTAGCCAGCATGGCAATCACGCTGGCCGACCTCGCAGCTGAGGATGGCTCTGTCAGCAACCGCGACGGAAGTCCCGCCCGGCTCGGAACCAACCTGCTGATAATCGGATCTGCCAGCAGCGGACGCGCGGTGGACGAAATTATCACCGAGGTTGGCCGTCGGCAAACCAACTTGGTTGCCCACCTTCAATACTACCTCGAAGCGACGAACGAACTGCGTCGTCAGCAGGGAGCGACGCTGCCGTCGACCGGCCGGGGATCCGGTGCGGCTGAAGACGTGTTTTCAACCACTCAGAGTCCCCTCGAGCCATTATTCGGTATCCGGCAGGACTACTGGTGCCAAGCCTTAATGGATCCGCCAAATGAGACAGTCACGGATCTGGCCGCCTGCCCGAAGTTTTTAGTCAGCGTCGCCCGCCCTAAGGATCTGGAGTCGCAGTTAAATGGACTTCGCCGTGGCCGGCCGCTGGTTCACCTTGGCTTCTCCCGCCCGTCAGACCTGCCTGAGTTCAGCGAACTTGGCGCGGCGCTGGTGGAGGGCCGTTACGTGGCCGGCAATGGCTGTGAGACCGTCCGCGCCAACTTTCTGATCACCGACTCAATGCAGGTTGTTCGCGAGGCCGCGAACACACCTGACGAACGGACCGGGTGGCTCAAGCACTTCCTGTGGCTATCAGACGGGGATGCAGGCCCGGAAGGCCCACCGGGGATCGAGGACACGAATCTGGTGAATGGAGATACGATTACCGGACGCTTTCGAGACGCGCTTGGCAGAGTAATGACGAGTCGGCTGAACCTACCTGAAAAGCGGCCGGTGGTCCTCCATTTGAACACCCGAAAAGCAAGAGTCGAATGGACCGCCTTCCTCAAGGAGATGGAATCGCGCCTGCCTGGCATTTCCGGGGCCGCCAGAAACCTGCTCACGTCTTTGGTCTTCGGGTTCGACCAAATCTCCCGCGTCGGAGCGACACGTCTGGAATTCTCCATTGAGGGGGTCGTGGCGTTCGCCCGTTTCCTCGTTCTCAGGATGACAAACGCCCGGACAGCGATTCTGCACGCTAGTGAGATCGCACGGCGGCGCTTGCAGATCGAGCGGGTCTTTGGGAAGCTTGGCAACGACCGCGCTGACGCCCGTATGATTTACAAGAATCTGAACATCCCCGCCGCCGAAAGCTATGAGTGTCTGAGGTGGCTTGAAACAGCAAAGCTGGCGCGCTGTGTGGGAGGAGTGTGGGAACAAGTGGAAGGAGCACGACTGAACTTTGCAAACAGCAACGCTCCGCTGCTGGAAGTCTGAATTAAACAGCACAGAGGGAGCGCCTCGTGCGCCCGGTTTCACACGGCGTATCGTGAAGGACATGCTTGGAGGCGTCGGCGGCGTTGAGGGTGATAGAAATACCCACCGACACTTCCGACAAGACCGACACGGGCGACATCATCGTGACACGGGACCTCCAAGCAACCGCAGCGAACCGACAGCCATTGCCACGGCCCGTCGATGGATGAGGAGAGGGCCTGCCCCGGTCTCACCGCATGCCTAGCAGTCGGGAAAGCGTGTTGGCCCGCGCAGATCAAAGCCTGTAAGGCCGCCAGTTCGCGATACGCTTCGAGCCCTCCGCGTCACACCTCTGAGAAAAGGCGGACCGACCGATCATCCCCCGGGAAAACCCATTAACCCAGGATGGCATCTCAGTCGGTCCGCATGTCGTATCGCGACAAGAGTAGAAACGCACCAAAGAGCCCAGTTCGTCTGGCACCGGGCATATTCTCCAAAATAAACTTTCCCATCGCCGTCGCACCTCAATCAGACAAAGGCGACCCCACAGCCGGATTTTCAATTCCATCCGTCCAGCATCGTCAGCAGCACCTCGTTATCCACGCTCTTCGCCGAATAACGGCACCATAGCGCTACCAGAGAAACTCAGAAGCTAACGAAAACGGATCATTTGAAATCTACAAGTGACTCACTTTCAATAGGTGCCGCTGGCCGGACTCGAACCGGCACGCCCCGAAGAGCAACAGATTTTAAGTCTGGGGTGTCTACCATTCCACCACAGCGGCTTTCCAGCAGGAATCCGGCATTGCCGCCTCTCCTCGCGGGGAGAATTCGCAGCTCGTTCCCGGCTTGTCGATGCTGATTTGCGATGACTCACCAACGACCGAGCACCGCCGCCAAGGTCAATGCCGTTGGCTCTCCCGCACGGACGAGTTTCTTCCCCACCGAAGCCTGTGGGAAATCCGCTTCAAGGCACGGTGAATCGCCCGGCGTATCCGCTAGCACCGGGTGTTGCGGTATGACGATGCTCCCCTGACACGCCTTCCCGCCCCACGGATCGATGTAGGAAATCGCGAAGGATCCGCTTCCTTTTTCGAGCTTACGGGGAATGGCCGTGACCGTGACGAAATGTGCGTCCAGTGGGACCCATAACTTGCCGCGTTTCACAAAGCGCCGCAGGCTGATGATCGGTGGCAGGCCTTTTTCCAGCGACGTATTGAGACGGGCGTGGACACGCTTGAGAAGTTTTTCAGGCGTCTCGCCGGAAGTCCGAAATAGGACTTCCTGGCTCACCTGCGGCAGGTAATGGCCCCGCGTCATTTCGTTGGCGATGTCGCAAAGATCGGTGAGATTCACGCCCTTTTTCGACCAGCGGGGACGCCCCTTGATGGCGACCGACGGCCGCATGCCATACTCGCGGATGATGGTGTAAATGCGTTGTTTGTCGGTTTCTCCGGTGATGGCGTTGGATGCGCGCTGCCATTCCGGATTTCCGAAACGGAAAGCGTTCAACAGCGCGGTGGGACCACAAGCATTTCCCGAGACGACGAGTTGGTTCGCAGTGATCGCAGTGGGATTCGGTGCTTCCCTCAGAGGGGGAGCCGCAGTCGCCAGCAGGCCCGAAGCAAGGAGCAGGCTACTTGCTAACAGGCGGAACATAGGTTTCGACGCGACTGTCGTTGGACGGCTTCACATCCCGGTGGCCGCCAGTTATAGAAACCGAGGAGCCGAAACGCAGATCCGTCGTGGGAACTCCGTTGATGGGAATGCGGATGGTTTGCACTCCGTTGGCGGGAAGCGTGGTGATGTTGGTATTGACCACTCCTCCGGGCGTCGAGATCTGAACATTGGTGTTAACCAAGGTCTCGGTTCCGCGGTTCTGGACCAGAACCTCGATCTGCCCGTTAGGATTCCCCGCGCTGGGCGGGATGACTCTTTGCGAAGCCACTGCGGCGTCATAGATGCTCGGGGTTTTTCCGTTCAAAACGCGGCCGATGTCGGGCATTCCAGCTCCCACCGCGGTATCGGTTCCCGCGGCTCCGGAGTCGTTGAGATAGCTGTAAAGGAGATCGACTGCCTGGCGGGCGGTGAGTTTGGCCGATCCGGGCTGACTCATCAGCGCGGCTATGGTACCAGTCACAATAGGGCTGCTGAACGAGGTCCCGCTGACTTTGGCGGCCTGATCGGCTATCCATGCGGCGTTGACTTCAAATCCGGGTGCGGAAAGCGAGATCTGGCTTCCAGTGTTCGAGAAATCAAGATGGTTGCCCAAAGCGTCCACGGCACCCACGGCGATGACACCGGAGTTCGCCGCCGGATAGGTCACCTGGTCCGTTCCGTTGTTGCCGGCTGCGGCAATGATCAATGCACCGGCAGCACGCGCGTATTCGATGGCATCCCTAACCAGTCCGCTGTCGCCGAAGCTGCCCATGGAAATGTTGATCAACTGCGCACCGCCATCGACCGCGGCGACGATTCCCTGAGCCAACAGGAAACTATCCGATTGTCCGAAATCGTTCGCGATCCGGATGGAGAGGATATTTGATCCCGGCGCGACTCCGGGCGTCAGCGAGGATTGTCCGATGATCATCGAAGCTACGGCGGTTCCGTGTCCGTTTTGCGCAGCGAGGTCGTATGGAAGATCGACCATATTGATGGCGGAAATACTGCTGGAAAACGCCCTGCTGGAAGTTACTCCGGTATCGAGGATGGCAATCCGGACTCCCGCACCCCACGCCGAATTATCAACGGTGATTCCCAGCCAATCGAGCAGCCCCGCTCCCAACCCCACCGCTCCCGGTTGGGTGGTTCCCTGCCCCGCAGTGGGAACATCAACCGGAAACACCAGCGACTCCTTTTGGCTGTCATCAAGCAGCGAGGCAAGGTCGTCGTAATCCAAAAACGCCACGCGCAAGGCATTCAAAGCATCGAGCCGACCCATCACCCGCACATGCTCCCCTGCCCGTTTGAGAAAATCCTCCAAGGCGGCGCGGTCTTTGAAAACCACATTCCGTTGCCCGGCGAGCGCTCCGTTTGCAGTGGCCTCATCATCGTGCCGATAGGTCGTGATGCGATCGCCCCGCCGGAATTTTGGCAAAGCCTCGTTTTCATCAACTACGAGCCGCTTGGGCTCGGTGGGGATGGCTTGTACACGCGCCGCCTGTCGGGGGGCGGCACTGTCTGCAATCCAGTAGCCTAGCAGTGCTGTCAGCGCGAAACCGAGGACGAGGAACAAGTGGCGACGACGCATGATCCACGAATAACCCCGAAAACCGGGAAACGGCAGGAAAAATTTTGCTCAATTTGTGAACAACGACCGGGAAACTAAGGTTTCACCGGGGGGACCTGCGGCATCATCCACGGTGGAAGATCGGAAAACGCTTGGACCGACGGTTGTTTATAACGCAGGTCCACCGAAGTGATGACGATGTCCCGCAGCCGTTCCGTGGATTTCCAGCTCACGGACTGTCCGCTGACCCATTGTCCGTTGCCGCTGAGGAACTGCACCTCGACGGCGTACATGTTGTAATCGTTGACTTTCTTGGAATGGGGAAACTGGGCGAATTTTCCCGGTGGGATCTGGGGAGTTACCTCGCCGGAAAGGAGGAAACGCACCGGAACAGGCGCAATATTGACGACTCTCACGTAGCCCATCGGGAAACTCTTGGTGTCGTCATCGAAGCTCCGGACATTGTAAGGGGTCTTTCCCTCGCCTTTTTCGCCGGGGGTGAACAAGAACAACTGGCGATCGGATTTCCCGAGCTCGGCTTTTCCAACAAGCACACGGATGGGTTTGCCATCCGCACCCACTCCTTTTTCCACATAAAATGCAGCCTCTTGATTTGCGAAGACTCCCTCCACGACTGGGGAAACATCGGTATAAAGCTCGACCTTCTGGACTGACTCCGGACCGCTTCCCGGGATGATCACCGTTCCGATGTCATTGACGCGTTCCAGGCAAAGCGTGCGGAACGCCACTTTCCGGGTATCCTCCGCGAATATCGCCGAAGTCGAAATGATGAGAGCTAGGCAGCCGGTGGATAGGTTTTTAACAGAGATCATGGGTTCAGCAAACGTGGTCTAGGAAATTTACAGGCAAAGGTCAAATCTCATCCGGGCTAAGCCAACGGAAGGCAACGACCTTGAACTGGCGACCGAAATTCAGATTGGCGGGAGCGGTGGCGACCGCCTCGGGAAGATCGGTGCTCTCGACGTATTCGGGCAAGCGTTGGAGGGTGGCCTCGCACCATGCCCGGGCGATGACCTGTCCGCTGGCATTGCGGGTATCGCCGTAGCTACGAATACGGAAGGTGTCCGAGCGGACGGAAACGAACGACCCGATAGCAGAAAGGATATCTCCTTGGGAAACTTCGCCGGGAGCGCCGGAGCCGGTGTTTTTATCAACAGCGCTCGGGTTGATCCAACCGTATCCGGAAACGTCGGCAGGAGCCACGGTGCGGGCGTTCAATTCCATCCCGACGTTGAGATTCGTCCGATCCAGCGCAGCTTGGATGGCACCCTTTTGCGACATCGGGTCGGATGCGGCACCAAGACGGCGGTTGACGAATTCGGACATCGAAAGAAATGGACCACGGGCTTTGACTTCTTCGACGATCGCTTTGGCAAGGGTGGAGATTTCGTTCGCGTCCAAAGTCCGGTAACTGTTCCAGAGTTTTTCCTTGGGAAGGAGCTTGCTGCCGCTGACGGGTTGGCGGACGCGTAAAAATGGTGTGCCGGCCGGATCTTTTTCGGTGGATCCACCCACTACCGGCACATCGCTGGTGGACAGAGCGGACAAAACCGAGGTCCATGCCGCGATCGACGTGCTGTTCACGTTGAATCCGCCACGCGTCAAGATATAGTCGGCCGACTGGGTAAAGGGAGCTGCGGAAAGCAAAGTACAGGCGGTGGTGGCCACTTGGCTCGCACTCTTGCCACTGGGAATGTAGGCGGCATTGCGTGGATTCGGCAGGGTTTTGGTGCCTGCAAAGAATGCGCTCGCCAGTTGTTGCTGCGTGGACGCCGAAGTGCCGGTATAAGCGGTTCCCTGAAGGGTGGATAAGGTGGAAAACCAGTATTTGTCCCATAACTGGTCATTTGCCAGCCACGAGCGATCCAAAACGGTTCGCGAAGAATCCGCTTTGACAAATGCAGCATCGGAGGGGACGGCGGGATGGGCACGGGATTCGCCGACGGTATAGGTTACGAAAGGTTCGCTGCCGAGGCTTCCCGCATTGGCATGGCGGAGTTGGGCGATCGACTGCAAGGGGGACATCGGGATTTCATAAAGAGTGGAATTGTTCGTCCCGTTGCGAGTGCCATGACCTCCGAACATGAAGGCCTGCAACGAGGTGCCTTTCGAGTCTTTGAGGCCGCCGGACTCGATCGCCACTCCCCCTTGTTTCACGGGGACCAAGCCGAATTCCAACGGGCTGGATCCTGCTGACGATTTGGTAGTGAAATCGCAAGTCGCCATCTGGAAGGCGATACCGGTATCCGTGATGGGGCGGCTCTTGGTAAACGACTCCATCGTTGTCTTGGCAGTCACACTGAAGACAGCGAACGGCCGGGAAAGAGCATAATCCTTGATCGGCCTCGTATTGGCCTCGTAGAGACTCATGGTGGTGATCGGACTTTCCGTGGACCGGGGACAAGTCTCGGGGAAGGACCGGGCGTCAGGGAAACGTTCGGACGTACCTTCCTCCATGATGGACTTCAGCCGCGTATTGTTCATGTAAAACACTTGAGTTCTGGCCACTTCTGGAGCGGACGTTCCCGATCCCATCCGGGTCGTGATGGAAAAACTGTTATCCGCAGTGGCAGGAGCCTGCGGAGCGTAACGAACCTTGATCCGGTCGTCCGCCTTGAGCATCACGACACCGTCATTCCGGCGAGTCGTAAGCCATGCGGAGCGATTTGCCGGCGCGAGCCAGTCCACATCGAACCCGATACCGACTTTCGAAGAGGTGATCATACCGGGAATCGAATAGGCACCAGCAGTCTGGTTGCTCTGCCAATCAAACATCAGTCCCGTCCCGCTGCCATTGCTGGAAGTTTCTGCCCCCCAATTCGTATCCGGCTTGAAAGGAGTGCCGAAAATTCTGGTTTCACCAGCACCCATCACGACTTCGGCCGCGCCGGTCAGGCTGTTGGAAAGTTGCATATTGAACGTCTTTTTCTGCCCGCCCGCGCTGACGTAGAAATTGTTCAGCGTGGTCAACCCGGAAGTTGTGGCGGGCAGATCGTTGATAAGAAAATCGAATGCCACGGGAATGTCCGAAAACTCCACCTGCAGGTTGGTGACTCGCAACGGCACGTTATACGGATTGTGCAACGTGATGACCGGCAAGTACATCAGATGGAGCATGTAGGGATAGGTCGCGTTCGCCCGCCCCGCATGGGCGTCATGGGTGACGAGACTGAAAAGGGTATCGACCCGAACCACGGTGGGCATCATCAAAGGTTGTTTGAGAATGGCCATGTTAGGCTCATAGCGGGTCTTTTTGAGGGTGGTATCGCCAATGGATCTGAGGATCCCCGAGGGCGTGGTGGCTTTCATCCCGTCCCGCGGGTTGTCATTGGATGTGGTCCGGCGATAAAGTCTCGCATAGTTCGCATACAAGCTCCACTGCACGTCCGAACTCGTCGCCGCTCCTTGGAATGGAGTTGTTGTATCCGAGTAAAGATAGCGGCTGCCGTAGTTCCCCACATTCAAGGCAGCTCCGGAAGTTCCCTCGAACAGCATGCTGAGATCGGTCTTCAATCCGCCGTTGGCGACATCCACTTGGAGTGAATTGGAGGAAACCGTGAAATCGTGGAAGTACTTGGCAACGGCATCCGTGGACGTACTTTTCAAGCTGGCCTGATTGAGAGTCACAAGCTTCGGCAGCGTCTCTTTGAGTTTGGTGCGATCATCCTTCAAAAAGTCCATCTTTTCGACCGTCTCAAAGCCGTTGCGAGCCGACGAGCCAACCTGCGTAATGGTTTCCCCCAGACCTTTCGGTTCTTCCGACGGAAGCAAATCGATCCGCCCTTTGACCCCTTCATCCAAGGTAACATACGAAATCGCACCAGTAGCGGATTTCGTTTTGCCAGTGGCGATGGTTACCAAAGGAGCGCTGATTTCCGCACTGCTGTTACCGGAACCCACACTTATCGGACCGACAAGCTTCTGTGCATTCGAAGACACCGCTGGCAACTCCTTGGGATCCTGATCTTTGGCGGGATCGGAATCCGACATCAGGTAGCCGAGAAAATTCTTCCCCCCTTTGGCGGAGGTGTAGTCCGGGCTGGAAACCGGCGGCCGCCAGGATTTCCATACCCCGGTCACTCCTGTAGGCGCGGTGCTGTTCACCAGATTGGCAGGAGCCGTAATCCGCTGGTCCGGTCCGGCCGTCTTTTGCAATTGGCCGATCGCAAGCATCAACGCCAGCCTCGCGTTGGAACGAGCTTTGGCCATCGCGTCTCCCTGTCCCGAGGAGCGGAGCGAGATACTCGACAAAGTCAGTAGCCCAACGGCGATCACTGTTAGCAGGATCATCAGCGACAGCGTGACGATAAGAGCGAAACCTTTCGATTGAAACTGAGGTGGGTTTATTTTCATGGTCTTGGGCTAAATGAGGATTCTAGGAAGGATTCGAACTTGTCTACGGGAGAGGACGCTTACCTTGGTAGATTGGAAGACATCGAATTCAAAAAGGTCGGGGTTTTAATGGGTTTCCAGCCTTGATGAGTCCAACACTTACCAAATTCAGCAACTGGTCTTCAAACTATCATTTTGTAACTACAATGTCCATTACCCAAGATGGGTTATTTCTTCTCCCCCTTTCGGGGGATAATTGTATTATCATATGACAAAACAAGACGGTGGGGGTAATTGTATTTCGGATGGCGCATCGCGCGGGTTTCAAGCAGGTTTTGGCCGTGACGACTGAGGCCAATCGCTCCCCATCCCCGAAAAACACTAACTCCGGGCGCTGGTTCCTTGTCCTCCTCGGGCTTTCCTTGGCGTCGATCGGCGGCCTGTTTGTCGGACTTCTTGGACGCAGCTTCATGCGAGCTTGGAAAATGCGCTCATGGCCCGAGGTAAGTTGCGTGATCCTTTCCTCCGAAATCGAGGAAAGGCGCCATGATGAGTTCTCCCCCACAGAATACCGCCAGAACCTGACATACGGCTACGAGTGGCAGAAACAGCCGTTCACAGGCAGCCACCTGACCCTGCGGGAAAATCCATGGTCATCAAACCGCGAGCTGGTAGAACAGCGCTCACACGATTTTCCCGAGGGAAAAGTGACAACTTGTCGGCTCAATCCAGCCTCACCGGAAATCGCCGTCCTGAAAACCGATTCATTGGCACCGGGGTATTCCATCTGGTTTCCAAGCCTGTTCGTCATCGGCGGCCTGGGAATCAGCGTGCGCGCACTGCGCAAGAGCTGAAAAATTCGCAGTCACAAGGTTTTGATTGCGTCGTCTCGATTTCGTGACTTAAACTCGCGTCCCGGCGATGCGTGGCATGGCAAAATGCTTTGCGCGGAAATTTCCGGGTCATTTTTTCACATTCCAAAGACGCGATGAATCCAGATCGAGCGACCCTCAACTTCCTCAACAGTTTTCCCGAGGAGGCTAGAAAAAGGGGTGAAATGCTTCAGAAAGACGGTGCCGTTACCCAGATTTTCGGAAACCACCTTTTCATCCAAGGCCGGGTCGAGGACGAAGCTGGCACTTTCCGCACCAGCCTCCGCCTGCAAGGCAACCGTTGGTTCGGCTCCTGCACCGCAGAGGACGAGCTGATCGCCGGTGCCTGCCAGTATGCGACGATGATGGAGCGCATGCACCGCGGCGAGGATCTGCCGGAGTCGCCTAACGAATTCGACGACACGCCGGTGCTCGACATCATCGAGGAAAAACTCGGCCGTGAACTCGACGACAAGGAAGCGGATTTCGTCACGAAAATCGAAAAGCGCTACCGCCGCTATGTCATCGAGGGCGAGCTCCACGACCACGACATGGTCCGGATCACCCCGCGTTGGGAAATCACTACCTACGAGCCGTTAGAGCTGTGGCCGATGCCGCCCGGCGACATCCTGGAGTTCTGGAACTACATCGCCTACGCCTTCTACAAAAAGAAACTCCCCTACCCCGAGTTCATGAGCGTGATCACCGATCTCGGTCACGTGCAGAAAAAAATGGCGGACTGGGAACAGGAGCGCGAAGTCGCCGCCTGGTATGAGCGTATCGAACAGGTCAACGAACGCCCGCCGCAGGACGCACCGCTCAACGTCGGCTTCCGCTTGGTAGCCACGATCAACGAGGCCCGCCTCGAAGTGAAGGAGGAGAAGGCCGGCGTGTGGATCCAGCTCCGCGAGAAAAACGACATCGAGAACTACGTCAACCTCCACCACGAGGCCGCCCTCCTGATGGACGCCTCCAGTCAGACGCTGTGGGAACACTATCTCGCATTCTATCGAAAATACGGCGACACCACCCTCGACTTCGACCAGGAGGAATCCTGCCGGTTCATGAACCGCGTTTTCCGCCAGCCCGCGCTCAAGGGCTACATCGTCAACCTCGACGAAAAGGAATTCAAGGTCGTCGAGGAAAAGCTCTCTTGGGTCTGCGAGGACGATCCATACGATCCCAAGAGTTTCGCACTCCAGCTTGTCACCGCATCCGGCGAAAACGTCTCCCACTCGGTCCGACTGCTTCCCGGCCGCAAGGAACTCTATCAGTCCGACGAAACCGTTTTCCCCGGCCCGCCACGCTGGCTTGAGGAAACCGACGTCATGCCGCGCTACCTGATTCCGATTCGCGTCATTGACTCGCTCGAAGGCGTGGAATTCCTCAGAAAAATCGGCGCGTCTCTTCCCGAGTCGCTCAAGAAACGCGTCGTCGATCTTGAACTGAAACCGAAGTTCTCCATGAGCCTCGTCGCCGGCCTAACCGCAGCAGAAACCGAGCACCTTGTCATCGATGTCAACGCCATCGAAACCAAGGGCCGCCGCACCGAGCGCCTCACCAAGGAAGGCTGGGAGCTCGCCGAACAACAACCAGTCAAAGGCAAGCAGCTCCTCCGCTTCGCCCGTGAGGATCTCTATCCAGTCCCTTCCATCCTCGATGAGATGGGCCTCACCTACGACGAAAAGCTCCTTTCGTTCAAATCCCGCATCACCAAACAATTCCCCGAAAAATTCGCGGAATGGATCAAGGCGATGCCGGAAAACATCGAGCTCGATATCGATCTCCGCCTGCGTTCGATCCTCGCCGATCCCGTCACCGCCGCCGTCCGCTTTGAAGTCGTCGGCCAGGACATCGACTGGTTCGACCTCCGCATCGTCATCGACGTGCAGGGCGTCAATCTATCCAAAGCCCAGATCCGCCAACTCGTCGCCGCCCGCGGCGGTTACGTCCGGATGGAAGACGGCTCTTGGATGCGCCTCGAAATCAAACTCGATGCCGACCAGCGCGAAGCGGTCACCCGCCTCGGTCTCGATCCCTTCGATCTCTCCGGCGAAACCCACCGGATGCACGCCCTCCAGCTTGCCGATCCGAAGGCCGCCGAAGTCTTCGACCCGAAGGCATGGGAACGCATCAAGAACCGCGCCAGCGACATCCAGCTCGAAGTCAACCCGGATGTCCCTTCCGAGCTCAACGCCACACTGCGGCCCTATCAGATCGACGGTTTCAAATTCCTCGCCTATCTATCGGTCAACAATTTCGGCGGAATTCTCGCCGATGACATGGGTCTTGGAAAAACCATCCAGTCCCTCACCTATCTGCTCTGGCTGTTTGCGGAGCACGCGAAAACCGGTGGCATCAAAAAGCCGGCCCTCGTTGTCTGTCCGAAATCCGTTCTGGACGTCTGGTTCAGCGAGGCGGGAAAATTCGCTCCCAACCTCAAGGTCAAAATCCTCAAGAACCGCGACGATATCGATGTTCCCCACATTCAGAACAACATCGACATCCTCGTCCTCAACTACGCCCAGCTCCGCGTCTGCGGCGAGGAACTCAACGGCATCAAGTGGCTCACCACCATCCTTGACGAAGGTCAGCAGATCAAGAACCCGGACTCCAAGGCCGCCAAGTGCGCCCGCGAGCTCGATTCCCAAAACCGCCTGGTCCTAACGGGAACGCCGATTGAAAACCGCTTGCTCGACATGTGGTCGCTCATGGCCTTCGCCATGCCCGGCGTGCTCGGCAGCCGTGCCTACTTCAAGAAGCGCTTCGACAAACGCAAGGACCCGCTCAGCCAGACCCGTCTCGCCTCGCGTCTCCGCCCGTTCCTGCTGCGCCGGACAAAATTGCAGGTTGCCCAGGACCTTCCGCCACGGACCGAAGAAGAAGTTTACTCGAAGATGGAAGGTATCCAGGTCGAGCTCTACAAGAACGAGCTCAAGCGGATCCAGAAGGCCTTGTTAGGACTCGATTCCGACGAAGCGGTGAAGAAAAACTCCTTCGCCATCCTTCAGGGTCTGATGCGCCTGCGCCAGATCTGCTGTCACCCGGGTCTCATCGATCCGAAGTACCTCAAGGAGGAATCCGCCAAGATGGAATCGCTGTTCTATCTGTTGGATCAGCTCCACGAGGAAGGCCACAAGGTGCTCGTCTTCTCGCAGTTCGTCTCGATGCTCGACCTCATCAAGGCGCGCCTCGAACTGGAAAACCGCCCCTACAACTACCTCACCGGCCAGACTAAGGACCGGAAAGGCGAAATCGAGCGCTTCCAGACGACCAAGGACCCGTCCGTCTTCATGCTCTCGCTCAAGGCGGGTGGCGCCGGCCTCAACCTCACCTCGGCATCGTATGTCATTCTCTACGATCCATGGTGGAACCCCGCCGTTGAAAACCAAGCCATCGACCGAACCCACCGGATCGGTCAGAAGAACAAGGTCATCGCCTATCGCCTCCTCACCCGCGACACCGTGGAAGAGAAGATCCGGATCCTTCAACACCAGAAGACCCAGCTCGTCACCAACGTGCTCGGCGACGAAGGCTTCGCCTCGAACCTCGGTCTGGATGACCTCCAGTTCATCCTCACCCACAACATCGACGAGGACGACGAGATCAAATAAGATCACTCCCCTTCCACAAAGCCCAAGCCGCTGGTTTCTCCGGTAGCTTGGGCTTTGTTTTGTGTATGTGCACTCTCGCCTATTCCTTCCGAACTCCCTTTCCCGCCGTTCAATTGACAGCTCGAAGCGCTGCCCCTATTCTACCCACATGAACGCGATCACGATGGAGTATCCGGAAACGTGGCTGATACCCATGGGAACCGATGCCCTCCACTTCGCACAGGATACCAAGATGGCGGCCGCGGTGAAACTCTTCGAAGTGGGCAAATTCACCAGTGGCCAAGCCGCGCAATTCGCGGGCGTGGGACGCCGCGAGTTCCTGCTCGGCTGTCGGGAATGGGGAGTGGACAGCGTGAATTGGGACGAAGCGGAAATCGAAGCTGAGTTCTCCACACCGCTGCCCAGCCGCGTATGAGCACCGTGGTTTGTAACGCGGGTCCGCTCATCGCACTGGCCGGGATTGGGCAGTTGGGCATTTTAAGGGATTTGTTCGACGTGGTATTTGTGGCTCGGGAAGTAAGGAACGAGGTAGAGGCGGGCGGAAGCAAGGGAGCCGGAGCTAATCTGTTATCCAACGCGCCATGGATTCAACAGTCAGACTTTCAGATCAGGATCGATCCATTGCTGGAATCCCTGCTAGACAAAGGTGAGGCGGCCACCATCGCCCTTGCCATCCATTCATCCGCATCCCTGATCCTGATGGACGAACTGAAGGGCCGTAGGATCGCACGCGGCATCCATGGTCTTGCGGTAATCGGCACCGGACGGCTTCTCGTCGAAGCCAAGCGGGCCAACCTGATCGGCGAAGTGAGACCATTGATCGACCGGATGCGGAGCAACGGCTACTGGCTATCGGACAGGATCGTAGCCGAAATTGCCCGGCTCGCCGGAGAATGAGGATCGATTTTATTCCGGCGGCGACCCGTAGAATCCATGTTTCATCAGGTCATCGAGTGTCCGAGGCTGAAGGGTATCGGCCATCACGCTGAGAATGTCACCTACCCGATGGGCGAAATCCAGCATCCGCTTGTAGCGGCGAAAATCTTCCTCAGTTACCAGCTTGGGACGTGTCCTTACCCGAGCGTCCAGTTCGTTGAACTTATTGTCCCAATACAGCGCACGATCGAATCGTTGTGTCTCGTTTGAGAATTCTGCATCCGGCAGAGCGAAGCAGCGCACCCTCTTCAAAAATTCCCTACCGTCCATCTTACTCTGTCGCCAAACCTCCAGCAGCTCGAACATGCAATAAGGTGATTCCAAATACTTCTTGCTCAGAATCACGAATACCCGGTCCTGCTCAGCCAGCCTTTGCATGAACTGCGTGAGCCGCTCTCCCAATCCCAATGCAGTTTTGTCCCGGAGGACGGTAACGCCATCTTTTTCAGCCCGTTCGCAGAGTTCGTCCACAAATTTGGTGCTTTCATCCGTCCATGCGTAGGAGACGGCGTAGGTCCTGCCATCCCTCGGCTCTTGAATGAATTCAAGACTCGTCTCCTTGTCCTGATCTTCATCCGGTTCTCGACTATTCCGCATCGGCAGCCCCTTCATCACCCGCAGCAGATCTTCGTTTTCCTGTTCACGTCCCCATTGGCGACAACCGGCATGATAAGCCGCTTGCTCGACGGATTTGGAGATCTCACGGATCAGAGCTTTGGCATCTCCGCCCTTGGTCTCCACCTTGATATGCATTTCCTTTCCCGAATAGCCGGTCGAAATCTGCCGGATTCTCACCCTGCTGCGGGAATTCTTCTCATACCCGCAGAAACCGCCTTTCCAGTAGAGCGCATCGATCCCCGCCATAGCGCCCACCTTGGAAATCACGGCGGTAACCAAGCCCGGATGTTCGTAAGGAAAATCATAGATATGCGACTGGTCCGGACCTTCCTCTCCCCATCGAGCGGTTAGCTCGTCTGTTACGTCCTCCATCGGTGGCAACAGATCAGGCGCGATATATTCCTTCTCCCCATCTTCCAGTTCCCGGAGGACGAAGCAGATGCCACAGGACTCCATCATGCTGAGGAATAGCAATTGTTCGTCCCGACTGTGACCCTGCCACACCAGAGCCTCCAGCAAGGCGCGGGTGAAACGCCCGTTCAGACAGCGGAGCTGCCGCCAACATTGCGTCCTATGGAAAACCGTATAAATCGCCTCCAGCGCCCACCCCTGATCCAGAATGATTTGATCGCCAAACAGCCCCGGCCGGTGGAAGATCACCCCGCATTCGTGCAGATAGGAGAGCAGGGCCGACGGATCAGACACTCCGCCCTCGTTCTTACAAATCCCCTGGAAAAACTCTTGGGAAACCAATCGATGCTGGCGCTCGCCCACCGGTCTGGAGGCATCGACCTCGCGGAGGGTTTCAAGCCGGCGCTTTACCCGAAGCCGCCCGGCACCGATCTTCACCTCACCTTGCTTGGAACGCATCCACTTTACCGCATCCGTCAGTGCTTCCCTGAGAGCCGAGAGTCCGCGTGGTGTGGCAGAACTGTGATGGAGTAGCTTGTGATAGGGGAATTTTCCCAACAGCCCGGCCTGCAGCGGAGGATGACCCAGCTCATCCTCAGGCGTATCACAGCGGCATTGCACAATCAGCAACGGGTTTTCCTTTCCTCCCAAGTGCTTCATCATTTGCAACCAATAGTCCAATTGGTGGTTCCGAAAGGTCATACCCTGCCACTCATCCTCATGCAGGTTTTCAGAATCCGGTGTCCATAGAATCACGAAAACTGCCCGCGTCCGCATGAAGAGCGCGTGCGTGCCGTGATAGAGATCCTGACCGCCGAAGTCCCACAGATGTAGACGATCATTTCCCAGCTCGGTGCTGGAAACCGTAATCCCGTGAGTGCTCTCCGCGTCTGCTTTGAACGCTTCCCCCTTGAGCTGCCCGCAGAGCTGCGTTTTCCCAATTCTCCCGTTGCCCAACACGATCACCTTCACATCCGGCAGCAGTTCCTCCCCCGCTTCGAGGTCTCGGAAGTGGCTGCGCAGTGCTTCCAAGCAATTCTCAGTCTGAAACAACTCAGGCGGTGTCCCGACTAAATGGACTCCTATAAACTCCAATCTCTCCAGTGCCGGGGAATTCAGCAGTTCTAGCGGAAGGTTCGTAATCCTGCATCGAAGCAGGTTAAGCGACCAGAGATTGACCAAGGATTTCAACGGACCCAAATCCGTAACCAGCGTTTTACCGCACCGAAGCATACGGAGATTGATCAAATTCTTCAGAGGACTAAGGTCGCGGATTCGGGTGCCGGAACAATCCAGAGACTCGAGGCTGGTCAAGCCGCTCAACGAACTCAAATCATCGATCCGGGTCCAAGAGCAATTCAGCCACTGCATGCTCTTTAAACCACTCAGTGGAGTCAGGTCGCCAACATGACTATTAAAACAATCAAGCGCCCTCAAATTATCCAGATTCGAAATCTCATCAGGCAAAACATCGAGTTCGTTCAACCCCGATAGATCAAGATTTCCCGTCTTTTCCTCCGCTTCTATCGCGATCCGCCGTCTTGCTTCATCGAAGCACTCGTCCCGATTCATACCGATAGTCTGGCGGGATGACTCTGGAAAACAAGTCCGCCGTGGGAGTGGCTCGCTCTTCACGGCGGAGATTTCAAAAAGCGCTGAGGCCAATAACGGCAAGCCGATGGACACTATTTCCGAAACCGCGCCAACTCCGGCGTCGTTCACGGCGCTGAGGTTATTGCACGGTGACTCTGCTGGAGAGGCCAGTGAGGGTAAAACGCCCGATCCTCATCCATAGGCAGGGAGGTCGAAACAGCAGGCGCAATGTGCGTTCATCATCCGTGGGGAGCTAATCCAGTACAGCGCGCAGGATCGGCCAGAAAAACAAGGCTATCGCCTACCGCATCCTCACCCACAACATCGACGAGGACGACGAGATCAAATAATCCGGAAGCCCCTATCAACCATCAGCGAAAAGCCCAGCATTGCTGCCGGGCTTTTTTGTCGGATAACCGAACCTTGATGAATCAATGGACCGGTTGCCGGAAGTCATGGCGACTATAGACCGTCGCCGACTGAGCCTAAAAAAGGCCGGGCATTGCTGCCCGGCCTATCGAAACTATTCGCGCGGATGGATCCGGGTGATCTTCGATCCCTGGAGACCGATGCCACCCATCAGACCACGTTGGTTGAAGATGAAGGCGTAGGTTCCCTTGTCGAGAGTGGTGGTGGACATGGTTGTGGCCATTCCCTTGTCCACGACGACCAGACTCGGGCTGCTGCCGATGTCCCAGCCGCCGCTGCGATTGAGGCTGTCGAACGCCTCCTTATCCACGAGGAAAAGCGCGTAGCCGAATTCCTGAACCCCGGCCTGGAGTCCGTAGGACGCCGCGGTGGTCTGATAGAAACCACCAATCTCTCCGCCGCCGCGGATCAACGCTCCATTTCCAGCCTGAGCTCCCACGATGAGGCCTCCCTTGACGATCGACGGGAACACCAGCACACCTTTTGCCTTTTTGCCGATGGCTTTGGCTGCGGGGTTCTGGGCGTAGAGCGATGCCAGCGCCTTGCGCGAATCACCGGCGATTTTCGAACCGCTCGAAGTGGAGGCGTTCGCGTTGGTAATCGGGTCGTTGGTGGCGCAACCGGGAATAAGTGTTAGAGTGCCGGCGGACGTCAAGGCGAGTGCGAGTATTTTCGATTTCATGATTTTGGTTTTCTAGGGATAGACGTCCCGTTTTTATTCTTCCGGCCCGGGATTTCCAGTAAAAATATCAGTTACACCAATGAATCCGGGACATCGATCCGGTTACCGATCGGGTTTCACTGCCGAATCCGTTTCGGCGGGTTTCACGACCTCCATCCCGGGCCGACCGGCACGGATCAGCGCGGAGAAATCCGGCGAATCGCCTGCTGCTTTCGCGGTGGGATTAATCAACGCCCGCTGTTTCAATTCGGTAAAAGACAGCCCGTCCGTCACGAGGTTGTGGCGTTCGTACATGAGTTCGTCGCCCTTGCCGTTGACCAGCATTCGCCAGTCCCACCGCGAGCGCTCGGCTGCGGGATGCTGGTGCCGGATCGCCGTGGTGCAGTTCGTCGTGATGGCATTATACCACCGCGGATGATCACGAAGCGCGTTGATGGAACGGACATACTCGCGAAAACGCTCGCGG
Organism: Luteolibacter sp.; assembly: GCF_039920825.1. GTDB lineage: Bacteria > Verrucomicrobiota > Verrucomicrobiia > Verrucomicrobiales > Akkermansiaceae > Luteolibacter. The sequence continues at coordinate 44,134 of NZ_JBDSCX010000044.1, forward strand.
CATTCGGCCGGCCCGGCCGTAAGGCGGAATAGATAGACATCCTCGTTCTTCCGGTAGTTGGTCCGGACGCGGATGATGTCACGCTCGTCGGCGGCGATGTAAACCAACTCGAACTGCCGATAGAGTCCTCCGATCGCGGAGTAGCTCTGCCCCACCTTGTAGCGCGTCTCGATGGAAAAACACAGTGGCGGGGCATCCTCGAACTGAAAACTGAGAATCGGATGCGCCATCCACGGAGATCCCCAATAACAGATCGCCATGTCGACATGGGTGATCTTCGAAAGCCTCACCGTCCGGTCTTCCCAGCGCGCCGTATAGTTGCTCTCCGTCCGATACTCGCAGTTGCGTACGTTGTGCAGAATCACTTCATCCCCATCGACCTCAGCCCACGGAAGCTGCGCGACATCGTCCTGCCAGTCACCCACGTTGGTTGGTTTGAGCGAGAGCCACCATGCCAGCACGATGGCGAACCAGAGGCCGAAAATGGAAAGTTTGCGACACCAACGCTTCACGAAAATGAACACCGCGAGGATCGCAACGACTTGGACCATCGCCAGCGCCTTGGACGGACCGTCGAAATGCAACGCTCCGTACGCCCACGCCAATGCGATCACGATGACCACAGCGACTACTGCCACTCCACAACAGCGGAGAATCCCCATCCTTGTTGGCGTTGAGGACATCACGGCTGCGTTTCGGTTAACTTGACCACGGGAAGCCGTCCATCGGTGTGCCACGGGTCGCCGCCTCCGTTCCTGCCCTGCAAGACGGTTTGATAGCCATCGATCCAGGTCGTTTCCAGGACATGCTTTGCAGCGCTCAGTTCGGAAATGAGCATGTCACGTTCGGTGTCCACGTCGGCAGCGATGTGATGGGTGACCTGCCCTGTCGTCCGGCTGAGTTCGACACCGATATCGTGGGTCGCCGAGCCAAGCCACAGCGGACGACCGTCCTTCGGTTCCTTGGATTTCCACAGCCTCACATGATGGCGTTCTTTCGGGCTGTGACCCACCGGTTTTTCAAACGCGAGATCCTCCTTCCGTCCGAACAGATAGAGCGTGCTCACCGGGGCGTTCGGATCCGGCTTGTTGAAAACGGTATCCACCGCGATGCGCACACTGCTGTCGAAACTCAGCGGGTCGGCAGGATCCCAACCGGCCGCGTGCAGGGCGAGGACGACATCGGCTTCGCTGCCGACGAGGGAGATATCGAGCGGATCACCGGGAAGCCCCGTTCCCGTCCGCGTGAGGTGTTCGCCGGCTTCAAGGTCGGGATGCCTGTGGACCTTCCTCCGGTCCAACTGCGGCATCACGATGTAGGCAATCAGCAGATAGATCGCGAGGAGGACGAGAACGATCTTGCCCCAGTGCGAGGCTCTCCGGCGCGGGTGGGATGCGTGGTCGGACATTACCGTGAGGATTTGAGGTTCTCCCGGAGGATGCGATCCACTTCGGCAATCGCCTGGCTCGTTTGGTGCGCGCCATGATGCGATGGGACGACCAATTCCGAACGAGCACCACTCTGATGACTGCTCCAGTAAGGCACGACGCCGTCGCTCGAATTCGGTGAATCCCCTTTCCCGCGGTCACCGGCGATGGTGTGGTATGGGATGTCGGGACTGATCGGTATTTCATTCAGGGCAACCACGAAATCATTGTTAGGAGCCAGCGTATCCACGCTGTCCGGGAACCGGCTGATGTGCTTTAGCCCGTTCGCGCTCCGCTGATAGCGGGCGTCGTCGAGCCCGATACTCACCATCGTTGCCGGTAGTTTCACGAGGCGGGTGAAAGCCTGGCCGAGCCAGTTGGTTGCAAGGTCACTGCCGCGATGAGGCGTGGAAATGAAGATCACACGGCCGATTTCAGGGCGATGGCTGAAGATCGAGGACTCGGTAAGGATGTGCTTGTCCTCGGAACTCACGTCCATTTTCTCCGGAGGAACGGTGAACATCTTATCCCAGATGCGGTGCCCGCTGTCGGTGATCAGCACACGGCTGATGCAGCCGCCCATGCTGTGGCCGATCACGACCATCTTCTTCTTCGACGGATAGCGCTTCTCCGCCTGATCGAGTTCCTGCCGGAGAATGGCGGCCGAATACGGATAGGGATAGCCACTCGGATAGCTGTAGAACCAGAACTGATAGTGGTCGCGGATTTCGGGATCGCCCCGCAGATGATTCAGTAACGGAAACCACGTGGTGGGAGACGAAGCCAGGCCATGCACCAAAAGCACCACAGTCTTGTTAGGATTGTAGGGCTCCAGCCTCGCGATCCGGGTGGTGGCGGCAAACTCCGCGGGATGGAGCAACCGCGGGATGTTCAGTTTTTCCGGCTCCATCTCCACCAGCATCATCGCCAGCGGAGCGGTATAGTCCGCGGCGAGCGGCCAAGTACGCTGACCGACGCGCACCGTTTCCTGTTCGAGCGGCTCATCGATTGAAATTACGCAACGCGATCCGACGAAGTTGGCCGTGGCGGTCACATTATAGTAGAAATGCGGCGTCGGTGCCAGCTCATGGACTTGATCGGCGATTCGCTTCGCAACCAACGGCGCACCGATCCCGGCCTTGACCTCGCGGACATCCATGTATTTCCCCGTGATCTTAAGTTCGTCGGAGGGGATGAAATCGTATTTCGACGGGTTCCGTTCGGGCCGTGAATCGTGTTCCCACGCCAGCGTGTGGGAGGCCAGCCTGATTGGCGCGGTCCAAGGTGTTAGCTTGGAGGTCCGCAGGGTTCCGCAGATTCTGGAGACGGCGAAGTTATAATCCCGCATGGCCTGGTCATCCGCCGGGTTCCGTTCGAGCTTGTGCCATGCGGTTTCCGCCGCTCCGACATATTCATCGATCATCACCAGCGGGTCCGTGCTGGTCTTGACCGTGAATCCCGCGAGCTGCGGCTTGATCACCTTCACCGTGGCGAATTTTGCACAGCCCGCCAATGCGAGAGTCGTCAGGAGGGTTAGATAAATCTTCATGATTTTGAATCGGTGTCTTGGGAAACGGTCGCCGGCGCATACATCGAAACCAGCCGGGAAATCAGGATCGCCACATAGAGCATGCCGGTGATCGCCTCCATGAAGGCCAGCGTGCGCGCCGCTTTTGAAACGGGAATGATGTCGCCGAAATCCAGCGTGCACAATGACGTGTAGCTGAAATAGAGGGCGTTGAAACTCGTCATCGTCTGGGGATCCCTGGGGTCGGTATGGATCGAAAAGGCATTCGGATTGAGCTGGCCCGTGATCAGATAGGCGGAGGTCCAAAGCAGGCCGAACATGAGGTAAACGGAAATTGCCGCGCTGATCACTTCGGAATCAACACGCCTGGCATTCATGATGAAACGCAGGATGCAGACGATGATAAACCCGATGAACAAGACGCTGCAAACGAGATGAGCCGTCGGTGGAACCAGTTTCGGAAACAGGTGGTGGAACCAATTGACCAAAACTGTCGGAAACAGCAACCACATCGCCAGCCCCAGCATTTTACGCTGCCCTCCCACCGCAAGGCCGGCCGAGATCAGGACCAAGGTCATCAATGCGGTCTCAACGTACTTTCCGTTATGGGAATTCTCGATGAACGGCGTGGCCGCGATCAGCAAAACCAGCGCGCACAAAAGATGCACCGTCGAGTATTTCCATACCCGGTGGCGGCGGACGTTCTGCGATAGGAGCGTCGTGGCAGTCATTAGAATTCGGCCTGTTTCTGGTCCGTCGTTTCCCCAAACTCACGCGGCAGATAACTGGCGGGAGCAGGACGATCGCTTAGCTCTTCGGAAACAGGAAGGTGATGGCGAAGCGCAGTCCCCACTCGGGACCACCGTCGGGACCATCCGCATACCAGCGTCCGCCCAACTGGAACTGCACCGGCACCTCGCCGATTTTCACAAGCTGGGCCACCGCCAGGTTGATCGGAGCCGACAGTTCGCGGTTCTCCCAATCATAAGTGGACTCGGTGTTGAGGGAAAACGTCGTATGCATCTTCGTCGTGTAGGAAACGAAGGGCTGCACAAAGAGCGCGCTCACCTGTTCGTCACTCGCGCCGAACGACCAGATCTGGTTGGCTAACATCCCGTAGGTCCAGCCGTCCTTTTGTTTCAGCGCCACGACCGTCGGGCCGGCACCCCATTGATTGTTTCCCAACAGATCGTCGCTGGCGGTCGGCAGGAGAAAGGCAGGTCCGACACCCCAGATCAATCCGCCCGCGGTCGGCTCTTTCGGCGAGAAGAAGAAACTCTGGGTCGTGTCTCCCAGACCGGAAGCGCTATCAATGCCGGTAGCCGGCGACTCGGCATCGATCACCGGGAGGATGGTCCGGGAAATGACATTCCAATCGGCATTGAGCGTGATCGGCACCACCGGCTGGATCTTCAGCGTGTATTTGTAGGCATCCTTCGGCCCGATGCCAAAGTCCCAGTTGGATTGCAGCGGCACGCTGATCAGCGCGGCGACCGGATTGTTCAGTTGCTCGGCAAGCTTGGCCTGCTCGTCGGCGGTGGATGCCGCGACTGTCGCCGCGTGTAGGGGCATCGTGCACGCGAGGATTTCCAGAGCGAGCGCGGTGGTTGTTAGTTTCATGGTATTGGTATTCTATCGGGGGTGGAGTAAGACCTGTCGGAAGACACGCGGGCAAGGTCCGCACGATTTCCCGACTGCACGATAGGAATGTATTTCCCCCGAAACATCAAGGCTGATGATTCATCGAAAAATCAAGGCACGTCCCTGTCCGAGGAATGGCCTGAAGAATGCATCGACACCAGCCGCGACACGAGCACCGCCATGTAGAAGAGTCCGGTCACCGCCTCCAACACCGCCAGCATCCGGGCGAAGTTGGACACCGGCGCGACGTCCCCGTAACCCACGGTACAAAGCGTGATGAAGCTGAAATAAAAGGCGCCGAAGCCGTTCATTACGGTGCCGGCCGGCAGCGTGAACGCGGCCGGATTCACGCGGGCCACCAGCATGTATGCCGGCACCCACAGCAATCCTAACAGCAAAAAACCGGAAACCCCGGCACAGAGCACGTTCCCATCCACGCGCGGCGCCCGCACGATGAAACGCAACAGATGCGCCACGACGAATCCGAAGTAAACAATCGTCCCCACGATGTAAACGAGCGGAGAGATCCGCTCCGGGTGGAAATGGTTGATCCACTTGCCCGCCAGCGGAGGGACCAGCAGCGCCAGCGCGATCAGATGGGTCCGGCGGCGGCCTCCCACCGCCCGCACCGCCGCGAACATGACCACGGTCAGCACGATCGATTCGATCAGATCTCCGTCGGCCATCTCCTGCACGAACGGCAATGTCACCATGAAAATCCCCAGCGCGACCAGCAGCTTGACGGCGGCGTGATTCGATCCGCAACTGTTGGATTTCGGCGATGACGACATCGGTTGGAACAGGTTTGGCCCGCGGCTTCCGTTAGCGCCCGCGGACCCTTTCGGATGAAAGATCCGCAAATCAGGGTGTCTCGACCAGGATCGCCATGGCCTCGGTCCTGCGGATTGTCACGGTATCCCCCACCTTCACCTTCTTCAGGTCGATGTGGTCGCCTACCTTGAGAGTCTTCGAGACACCGTCCTTGTTTTCAAATGTCACCTTGCGGGCGGTAGTGTCGATAGCAGTGACCTTCACGACCGACCTCACCGTATCCGCCGTGACCACTCCCGGCTTGGCACCCAGCGGCGTGAGGCCGACAGTCGAGGTATCCGTGGTGCTCATGGTCTTGCCCTTGTCCAAATAAACGGCGAGCTCGTCCATCATCGTGATTTTGACCTGATCATTGATGTGGATCGAATAAAAGTTTACCACTTCCGGGCCGCAGGTGACCGTCTTGCGCTTACCGTCGGACAACGTGAGTGTGAGTTTGCGGTTCGCTTTGTCGATGGAGGTCACCGTCGCGGTGGCCTTGAACGTGTCGATGACGGTGGTGCCGGTGGCGGATTTTTTCACCTCGGTGTTCTGCTCTCCGGGGATGGAGGTGGAGCAGGAAGCGAGGGCGAGCAGAGCCGCTGGCAGGAGCGCCAGTGCGGCGGATTTGATGGGGTTGGTCTTCATAGGATGGGAGGCTAACATGATTTGTTGTTTAGTGGTTGCTAGGGAATTTTTCGCTCCAGGGCGGATGTGACGGACAGTCTTACTGGTGATAGGGAGTCGCTCCGTTCGTTTCAACATCGAATGTGGGAACTAGCTCAGCGACCCGGCTAGGTTTGTCAGATTCTGGGGCAGGACGCGGACAATGCCGTGCCGGGGGCTGTCGATGTCCGCGATGAACATGAAGGAGATCGAGACGAGCACCGGCAGGACATGCAGCATGCAGGACCTCGCGGTCAGGCTGCGCGAACCATAGCCGACGAGCATGTTGCAACCGATGCCGATAACGCCCATCATCCCCCATGCCGCCAGCGGAATCCGGTTCCAGTAGCCGGCCTGGGTGAAACGCTGCGAGTTCAACACGTCGTTCAAGCCCGATACGGTCAGGGCGATGACCGGGGTCGGCCGCGCATCGGCGGCTGTCATGACACAGGACCACATCCCGGCTTCCAACACGGCCGTGCGGGCGGCGATCGACCGGAGTTCGGAGTCGCCGGCAGTCTGATAGAAATTGATCCGCTCGCCGAGGTAGAGCTTCAGCATCGTCCGCAGCTTTTCCGCATCGGAGGCGGGCAACAGGCCGGCGCGGACGTATTCCGTCTCGATTGCGATGGCCTCCGCGGCCTCTCGCCCCTTGTGCAGGTCGTACCTAACCATGGCCATGGAGAAGCTGAATCCGATGATCAGTCCCAGCAGGGTCAACGTCGCTCCCAGGATCACGACAAAGTCCGCGCGCAATTCCTCTTCCAACTGGCACTGTCGTCCGATCAGCCGTCTGCCGAGCCGTGCCGAAAGCCACAAGAGCAGCAGGGAAACCGCAAACACCAGCAGCGGGTGATGAATCAGGCCGTACATGGTTATTTGTAAGGGGACAGGTGCCTATCCGTAAATCCAGGCTTCGGTGCCGGGTTTGAAAATGGAGTCGGGAGAAATGAGACGGCAACAATGGAGCCAACCAAGACCGGTGGAGGAACGTTCGTTGGGTCAGTTTCACTGGCGCCGGATCGTATTGGGGGAGAAATGGTTTTCATCATGTTTCAATGGGATACCTCGAAGGCGAAAATTGTCTTCCAATCGTTCTTCATGCTGATCACCTCCCAACTGCTCTTCTTCGCCTCAGCCATGAGCGCGTCGCTGAACGTGCCAATCTTCGACTCCGCACCGTAAGCGAACTCGCGCTCGGCGTCATCGTGATGCACCAGCATCATCAACCGTGCGCCGCCACCGGCTTGCGTCCACTCCAGCATTTGTTGGTCTCCATCGGAATTGCCGAAGGCGGCGATGGGGCGGCGGCCGATGTGCGAATTGATGCCAGCCGGTTTGCCGGTCTTGTCGTCGATGAAATCGATCTCCGGCAACCGCACCAGCACCGGCTTGCCGTCGCGCATTTCATACGTTGTTTTGATGCTGCTGCCGATGACCTGTTCGGGCGGGATACCGTAAACTTTCTCCGTCCATGGGCGCATGAACTCGATGCCGCCACCGGAGACGATGAAGGTCTTGAAACCATTCGCGCGCAGATACGCGAGCAGTTCGACCATCGGCTGATAGACACACTCGATAAGGGGCTTCTTGAATTTCGGATGCTCCGCGGTTGCGATCCATTCTCTAACGACCTGCTCGAACTCCGCCGTGGTCATCCCGGCGTGGGTGGCCATGACGATTTCCAACATCGCCTTTTCACCACCCGCCAGTGCGGCCTTCACATCCCCCTTGAGCAGCGAAGCAAAAGGCTCCTTGTCCTTCCACTCGGGATGTTGGGGCGCGAGCACTCCCACACGGTGAAGCGCGAAGAGCATTTGGAAATACATCGGCTGCTCCGCCCAGAGCGTGCCGTCATTGTCGAAGGTGGCGATGCGCCCGGCGGGCGGCACGAAGTCGGAACTCCCTTCCTTCGTTACTTTTCCGACGAAAGCCGTGATGGCTTTTTTGGCAGGACCGTCATTCCACGCGGGGAGCGGGTCCTGGGCCTGAATGTGGGCGAGCCCCGCGATGGCCACAGCCAGGAGGGCGATGTGGGTATGGATCGTTTTCATGTTCTGGTTTGCCGGTTTTGTTCATTTCGCTAGTGAATACGCGGGCCACATCAGGGAGAGGCAGTCCGCGTGGTTGACGGGCGCATGCGGGTCACTCCACCACCTTCACCGCCGGGACTTTCCACGTCCCGTCGATGATCGAGGGGTTCTTTTCCGAGGGCCAGTAGAGGCGGAGCATGAGGATGAATTTGTCCTTTGGCGCGGGGAGCCAGTTCGACTCCTTGTCCGCACCAGGGCTTTCGTTTTGGAGGTAAAGGTCCACGGAGCCGTCCGCATTCGCCTTGAGGTCCTGGCGGGCGCTGATGCTGTAACGGTTGAGCGGGTTGGCGACGAAGAAGTATCCTCCGTTGTACATCGTCAGCGACCAGAAGCCTTGGGCGGGCGGGAGCAGGCCTTTGTCAAAGTGCATGACGTATTTGTTCGCGCCGCTGTAGGGCTTGCCTTCCGCGTCCGCCTCTGAAGTAGGATAAATGGCGTCCTGCGGACGGTTCGCTCCGAGGCCGATGGCGGTGACGAAGGCGCGTTGGATGTAGTTCGTGCCGTAGAGGCCGGTCTTAATGGAAAAGAGCCAGCCGTTCTCCAGTTTTCCGTCGCCTGCGGCGATTCCGCCCTTGAACCAGCCCATAATCTTTTCCACGCCGAGCTTTGGCACCTCGGCCAGCGCTTTCGCGCCGTCCGCCCCGAGCTTGCCGGCGTCGAAGGCCTCGCCGGGCGTGATCCCGAGTTTAGTGAGCTTTGCCACCATCGGCGCATCGGCGGATGCGGGCGGGTTATCCTTCATCAGCTTGGCCAGGAGGCTGAAGTAAGTCTCTGCATTGAGCGCGTTCACTTGCTCGCGCACGGCGGTTTTCATGTCGATGCTCGGGTCGACCTCGTGCGCCGGAGGGGTGTAAGGCTTGCCGTAGGCACTGAGGGGCACGACCGAAATCTCGTCCTGCATCTTATGCACCGCCGCGTAATCCTCCGGCGTGGCCGTGCAATAGATGCGGCCGAGAATCCAGACGATGCCCGTCGGCGATTTGTATTCCTTCACGCCCTCCGGCAACGTGCCAGCCCAGCCGGGGCCGGTGACGACGTACTTCTGCGGGCCGGTGCCTGTCGTGCGCTTGCCCGGGTCCTGAAAGACATCGGTCCAACCGCTGAGCATTGGGAAGAGATAATAGCGGTCCTTGGCTTCTGGCAGGCTGAGCACGAAGGGCTCTTTGCTGACATCGAAGAAGCCAAAGCTATAAAGGGTGTCGGCATTTGGGGCGGTGACATCGAGGAAGGTCGGATCGGGATATTTCCGCATGGCTCCGAGCTGCCCCATCGGGGCGCGCGAGCCTTCGACCTTGGCGACGTTGGTCATCACGCGACGGGTATATTCCATGGTCACGAGCGGATACCCGTAGATATAGGCTTCGGTGCCGAGTTCGGTGGTTTCCGCCGCAGTGAGCGGGGCGGCGTGGCTCGGGAGGTTGGTGGAGAGCAAGGCGGCGGCGCCAATGCCGCCAACCAAGGCTCGGCGCAGGACGGTTCGGTTAGTTAGTTTCATAGTAGAGTTACGTAGGTGTTGTTAGTAGGGGTTTTGAACGACCTATCTTGTGGGCGGTTCACTCTGCCTGGAAGAGCATTGGATCTGTGACTTTCGTGACAGCGGGAGGGTTCCATTTGCCGGTGAGCGCGTCGGATTTGGGCGCGTAGAGGCGCATGAGCAGATTGAACCCTCCCTTGGGCGCAGGTAGCCAGTTGGCTTCCTTGCCTTTGCCGGGACTTTGATTTTGGATGTAAAGGTCCAGCGAACCGTCACTATTAAAGGTGAAAGGCATGTAACTGCTGACGGCGAAGCGATTGATCGAGTTAGGAACTTGGAAGCCGTCCGCATCGTAGAGGGTAATGCTCCAGAAGGCATTAACTGGCGGCAGCGTCGCCTTATCGAAACGGATCACGTATTGGCTCGCGCCTTCCAGTGGCTTCCCGGACTCATCGCCGAGGTTGCTCGGATAAACCGCGTCCTCCGGCAGGTTGGCGCCAAGTCCCCATTGGGTGACACAAGCACGCTTAAGGTAGTAGTTGCCATACACACCCATCGTATCCGTGTTCATGAGCCAGTGATTCGCCACGCGGGCAAGCGTAGGCATCTTCCAAGCCATCAGCTTCTGCGCCTCCGCGGGCGCGCTGTCCACCGCCTGCTTCACTGCGGGATCGAGCTTCGCATAGTCAAAGCTCTTGCCCGGCTCGAGGCCGATACTTTTGATCTGCGCAACAATCGGCTGATCGGTGGAGTGCGGCGGGTTCCCCTTTAATAGCTCAGCGGCATAGGTGAAGTATTTTTCCCCGGCCATGCCATCTACCTGTAGTTTCGGTGGCGTCTTCATATCCACGCTCGGGTCGATCTTTACCGCCGCGGGCTCCGCGGCTTTACCCTGCTGCGATAGGGGCGTGATTTTATAGCCGGCCTGAATTTTGTGCACGGCATCATAGTCCGCCGCCCCATCGGTCTTGGTGCGACCAATGATCCAGACATACGGGGTGGGAGCTTTGATCTGCGTCAGGCCGTCTGGCAACGTGCCCGTCCAGCCCGGTGGGGTTACGAGAAATCCGGTCGCCTGCGTGCCAGTAGTGCGCCAGCCCGGCGAGGCGAAGACATCCGACCACATATCCAGCATCGGCAGCAGGTAATAGCGCCCGCCGGTATCCGGTGCAGCGACGATCAAAGGTTCCTTCGTCAGGTCCAGCCACGCGCTGGAATAGAGCGTGTCGAAATTCGGGCGCACGACCGCCTTGAAATCTGCCGGCGGATACTCGGGCACGCTAACGAACATATTCATCGGCCCTTTGCCGAATTGTTTCCCCGGCTCGATGTTCGAAAGCTGTTTCCGGGTCACGTCCATCGTAAGGAGTGGATAAAGATAAAGGTAGGCATCCACGGCGATGGCGTGGGCTTCCTCCGGGGTGATGGGCGCCGCGTGGACCGGCAGTTTCGACGTGAGCAAAGCGACGGCGGCAACGCCGCCGGCCAGTGCCCGCTTGAAGAAAGTTAGTTTGGTTAGTTTCATGGTGATGGTTTGGGCGATTTCGCCATTGTTTTAATTGTTCCTCGGGATGCCTTCCGAGTTATTCCACCTCACTGGCGGCGGGAGGCGTCGTGGTTTTCAAATACTCATCCAGCGGGATCAGCAGGTTTTTCGCTTTCGCCAGTTTGTCCGATAGTTCCTGGGCGGTGGCGACCGCTTCGCGGGTCAGACCCTTGGTCTTCGCGATGTTCATCTTGGCATGGTTTTCCGGTGAAGCGTCCATCGTCGCTGACCGGAGCAACAGCGCGAGGCCTGCGATTGTGTTCGCTTTCACGCCATCGCCGCGCAGATAGAGCATGCCGAGATTGCCGATGGCGAGCGCATCGCCCTGCACCGACGCCTTGCGATACCATTGGTTGGCTTGTGCGAAATCCACGGCGCAGCCACGGCCATGTTCATAGAGCACGCCGAGATTGAATTGCGCGTTGGCATTGCCCTGCTCCGCGGATTTCCGATACCAAACAACCGCTTCTTTCTCGTCTTTGGTGACCGCCATTCCCTGCTCATACATCAAGGCCAGATTGAATTGGCAGTCGGCGTCGCCTTTTTCCGCAGCCGCGCGGAATTCCTTGGCTGCCAAAGGCAGGTTTCCGGCTTCATAGGCCGCGATGCCCTCCTTCATCCCTGCCAGCGCCGGGATGATCATAGCACCTGGAACCAACCCCAATGTGAAGATGGTCGCAGCGAGGTGAATGGTTTGTCTCATGGATTTCATAGTGCCTTCTGTCTTTTCGGTGGTGAATTCGCGGGCCGCCTGGTGAGAGACGGCCCGCGCGTTTCACAATCGAATCAAACGCGGCTTATTGGCCGGGCTGGAGGTCAATCTTGTAGGCTTCAAGCTGCTTCCTCACGCTTTCAAACTTCTGATAGCCAGAGATGGTGACAGGGCCGTCGTAACCTTCGCTCTGCAGCTTGCGCGGCGGATACTTGGCGAAGGTCTTGCCAATGCGCTCCAGTTCCATGCCCATGACCGGGGCGAGCCACGTGCGCTCGGTGAAGCTATTCATGAACAGATCGTAACGTTCCTGCGGGTCGGCCCAGAGGTCGAAGATCTGCGGCACGGTCGCGACGTATTTCTCAGCGCCTTTCCAGCCGAGGTTGGTGTCAACGGCCAGACCGCCGGTGTGAGCGCCATCGTCGCCGCGCAGGTTGAATTGGAACTTGTAGTTATGATAACGGATGGCTCCGGGCAGCAGCTCATTTTCGGTGAAGTAGCTCCACGTTTCCCGCGGGGACGGACCGGTGCCAAAGAGAACCGGCGTCATGTCATAACTGTCGAACATGCAAGGTTGCCCTTCGAGATCCTTTTCCGGCAGTTTGAGGCCAGCAAGCGAAGAGAAGGTAGCCATGAAATCCAATCCGCCGATGATTTCACTGTTCTTTGTCCCCGGCTTGATCTTTCCGGGCATCCAGGCGATGGCCGGGACGCGGTTGCCGCCTTCGCGGTCGGTGCCCTTGGTGCCCCGGAATGGGGTATAACCGGCGTCCGGATAGACGTCCTGCCAAGCCCCGTTGTCCGTGGTCCAGAAGACGAGCGTGTTGCCCTTGTCCAGGCCGAGGTCGTGGATTTTGGTCATGACGTTGCCGATCCGCGCGTCGTTCTCGACCACGGAATCGGCATACTTGCTTTTCGACATCGATTTGTGCTCGAAGTCAGGGTGCGGCATATTCGGTTGATGCACCTTCATGAAGTTGATGTTGATGAAGAACGGCGTTTCCGGGTGCTTGGCCGCGTCATCAAGAAATTCCAGACCTGCCTTTTCGATATAGGCGTCCAGATAAGGAATGCCGACTACGCCGTCAGGGTAGGTTACGCCGTCGATCGTGATCGGGGCACCCGGTTTGTCCACATACTGGCCGTTGACCTTGAAGTCTTCCTTCGCCGTCTCGCCCGCGTTTCCGGACATCATGCCTTTGGTCACCTTTTGGAACATGGCACGCAAAGATTCCGGCATGTCGGGGAACCAGGTCGGGTCGCCATAGGTGTAGGCGTTCAAGTGATAGATGCCCATCCACTTCATCACGTCATAGCCGTGGGCATTAGGCAGCGCGTAATCCGCCTCGCCCAGATGCCATTTGCCGGTGAAATAGGTCTTGTATCCGCCGGTCTTGAGCTGTGAGGCCAACGTCCACTCCGCCTTGGGCAGTCCGCCGCCCTGGCCTTGGAAAGCCACGGTGGTCATGCCACTGCGATTTGGAAAGCGCCCGGTCTGCATCGCGGCGCGACCCGGCGTACAACTCGGCTGCGCGTAGAAGGACATGAACTGCATGCCTTCTCCTGCCATGCGATCAAGGTTCTTCGTCGGCATTCCGCGGCCCTCGCCGCCTCCGTAACATCCCGCGTCTCCGTAACCAAAGTCGTCGGAGACGATTAATACGATGTTTGGTTTCTTTTCCTGAGCCTGCGCCGGAAGGGCGAGGCCTATGTGCGCCGCCGAGGCAATGAGCAGCGATAAGCTACCGGTAATTAGATTTCGTTTCATTGGTTTGTCTTTTTGCTATGTGTCTTTTTCAGGGGTATTCGCGGAGAGTGTTTGGCGATTGGCCATTGATCCGGGTTTCGCGGATGGAAGCCGCGTAAGTCGGCGGATTGGTAGAGAGCAAAGCAACAGCGACGATGCCGCCGGCTAGTGCGCGGTGGAGGAATGATCGTTTGGTGAGTTTCATGTTGTTCGGTTTGGTCTGAGAAGGAGTTGTTTTCGCTGGTGAATTCGCGGGCCGCCTCGTGAGAGACGGCCCGCGTGTTTCACAATCGAACTACTGGCTCCCGTGTTTCACGTTCCTGACCTGCGCCATGACCTGATCCAAGTTCCAACTCTCCGGAGCCTGAAGAGGCGGGAACGCCTTGTAGCTCTCGAGCTCCTTGAGCCACAACAACTGGCCGAGAGGCAGGATGTTCCAGTCGTATAAATATGCCGTGCTCGGCGCGGCGAGCGAGCCCATCACCCAGCCGCCCGCCTTTTTATCCTCGCCCCAACTCGACTCGAAGGGATCGCGCTTGAGGTTGAGGACGCCGGCCATGAACTGGGACTTGGGTCCATTCAGGAAGCCAAACGCGCTTTCGTCGGCGATCGCGAAAATCAGCTTCCAGTTTTTGTAGCGCACGGCCGAGGGCGTCGTGCTGTCGTAGTAGAAGAAGGTGTCGCGCGCGGACTTCTCCGATTTGCCGGTCAGGTAATCAAGCTGGTTAACCCCGTCCAGCGTCGTTTTTACGATGCCTTTATAGGCTCCCTTTTCGATTTGCGCCTTCAGGTCGTTGCCCTTGGGTCCCCCGGCGGCTTCGACGAGCGTGGGCAGCCAGTCGAGCGACGCGAAGATATCGGTGTAGATCGTTCCCGGCTTGATTTGCCCCGGCCAGCGAATGACGCAGGGAGCGCGCATGCCGCCTTCCCAAGTGGTCATTTTCGAGCCCTTGAACGGCGTGATGCCGCCGTCGGGGAAGGTGAACTGCTCGGCGCCGTTGTCGGTCGTGAAGACGATGATGGTGTTATCCATCTCGCCCAGTTCTTCGAGTTTCTTGAAGACGTAGCCGATGTTGTCGTCCATCTGCTTCATGCCGACTTCCTGGATGCCCCAGTCTTTGCCGCCGGTCTCACCTAGCATGGCCGCGTATTTATCTGAGAACACGGTCGTGATGTGCATGCGGGCCGGATTATACCAGCAGAAGAACGGCTTGCCGGTCTTCGCGGGCGCGTTGCGATCGAGCCAGTCAATGGCGTGACTCGAGATTTCCTCGTCCACAGATTTGGAGCGTTCCAAGGTCAGCGGACCTTCGTCGTGACCCATCTGCTTCGCCGCCGTGCCGTCTGGCGATTTCATCCAAAGGACATTGCGCGGAGGCGTCAAAGCGGTGGTGGTCATGGGATCGACAGCGCCCGGGAAGGGTGGCACGCCGGGGATCGGAATTTGTTGGGCCGGCGGCGCAATGCCTTGCACGGTCGGACTCTTGTTAATGTCCGGGAAGCTGACCTGTTGCATCGCGTCCAGGTGATAGAGGTAGCCCCAGAATTCCTGAAACCCGTGGGCGGTCGGCAGCGAATCGGGGTGGTCGCCCAGATGGTTCTTGCCGAACTGACCCGTGTTGTAGCCCAGGTCGAGGAGGAACTGAGCAAGGCACGGGGTGCCGGGTCGCAAATACGACGGACTGCCCGGCATTTGCGGCGGGATCATGCCCGTGCGCAGCGGATGCATGCCGGTGATGAAGGCATTGCGCCCAGACGTGCAGCTCTGCTCGGCGTAGTAGGTCATCATCAATCCGCCCTCTTTCGCGATGCGATCGATGTTCGGCGTTTCGCCGACCATCAGGCCGCGGTGATAACAGCCCGGCTGCATCCAGCCGATGTCGTCACCCATGATGAAGAGGATGTTAGGTTTCTTGGTCTGCGCCTGAACTGGAGCGGCAGCGCAAATGAGCGTCGCCGAGACGGTCAGCAGCGATAGACCGCCGTTGATTAGATTTCGTTTCATGGTTTGTTCTTCGGTTTGTATTGGTTTGTTGCGGGGGTTACACTAGGGGAGAATCGGGTTCGCTCGGTTCTTGCTGTGGCTCGTGCAGCGCCCAGTCGATGGCGTCGAGCAGTGCCTGCGTGTCCACGGGCTTGCGGAAAAATCCGGCGGCTCCGGCATTGCGGGCCACGTTGCGGATTTCTTCAGAATCTTCCGCGGTTAGGAAAATTACCGGGAATCGGTAGTGCCGGGCATTGAGCTCTTGCTGGAGTTCCAGACCGCTCATTCCTATCAGAGCCATATCGGCCACGATGCAGGCGTTTTCCGCAAGGTCGGTGCGTGCCAGAAACTGATCCGCGGAATCAAAGGATTCCCAGGCATAACCGGCTGATGTCATCACCCGGCCCAGTGCCCGGCGGATACTGGCGTCATCGTCGATGACATAGATGGTATGACATTCCGCTGGCATTGGAGATGCCACATTCTCAGAACGAGAATGATTTGAATATAATACCTATGTTCTATGAACCCGTCTCAAATAGACGCGGCTTGGAAGCCCGCCTGCTCACAGTGGCGCACCAGTTCCGCGACCGAAACAACATTCATCTTCGCCATCACCCGGCCGCGGTGGATTTTCACGGTATTCTCGCTGATTCCGAGGTGGAAGGCGATCTGTTTGTTCAGTTCCCCGCTGATGACGTGGGACATCACATCGCGCTCCCGCTCCGTGAGATCCCGGATGCGCTCGAGGATAGCATCCTTGCCCTTTCTAGCAATCATCGAGCGACGGTGGACTTCCAGCGCCTCGTCGATAGCCTTCAGCAAGTCCTCATTTTCAAAGGGTTTGGATAGAAAAGTTACCGCCCCCTGCTTCATCGCCTGGACGGAAGACGGTATGTCGCCATCGCCGCTGATGAAGATTACCGGGCAGGATGCGGGGACGGAAGCGAGCTTGCGTTGCAATTCCAGCCCACCCAGCCCCGGCATCCGCAAGTCCAGCACCAGACACGAATTGGCCAAACCCGCGTCAGGAGACGAAAGGAATTCCTCCGCCGAGGCAAAAGTCCGCGGCTCATAATCCACTTGGCGCATTAACCGCGAAAGGCTTCGCAGGACGGAAACATCGTCGTCCACGATAAAAACTGTTGGATTCTCGGGGGACATGTGGCTGATTTCCTGTAAAATCGCTGTCTATTAGATTCATCACACAACTTCCATTTCAGCGGCACAAGGTTATTTTGGGGGCGATGCGGTCAGCAAGCGCATTTGAAAAACCGCCCCGCCGTCGGGATTGTTGTCCGCCAGCAGTTCCCCGCCGAAGTTCGACATAATACTGCGACTGATCGCCAGTCCGAGCCCCAATCCCCCTTGTTTGGTGGAGAAAAAGGGATCAAATAACCGTGATACAATCTCAGGAGGAATACCCGGACCGGAATCGTATACCGAAATCGTCACACGATCCTCCAAATAACCGGTGGCGATCCGCAGGGTGGCTTTTCCGGATTTCTGGGAGATTGCATCCAGTGCGTTGATCACCAGATTGATAAGAACCTGTTGGACTTCGACCCGCCCCGCCATCACCAACGGCAAACTTCCGTCCAGTTGCAATACGACATCCAGCTTTCGGAAGATGATCTCACTATGAAGAAGGACCAGCACCTGTTTCACGATCTCATTGGGATCCAACGGGATGACATCCACGGACGAGTCCTTTTTCAGCATGGCTCTCATCCCGTGAATGATCCCGCCCGCCCGTTTCGCATCCGCCGCAATATCATCCAGGATGTCCGCCAATTCCGCGGGGGTCGATTTGCCGACCTTGATACCGCGACGGCCGGTTTGCGAATTGCTGAGGATGGCGGTCAGGGGCTGGTTCAGTTCGTGAGCCAAGGTGCCGGCCAATTCACCGAGCAGACTCACCCGCGAAAGATGCGCCAGTTCCTGCCGCTGGATCTCCGTCTGGCTCAAGCTGAGCTTGCGCTGACTGATGTCCCTGGAGACGCCGTGCATCAGGGCCGTCCCCTCGCGAACATTTTTCTCCACCTTCCCTGTCGTGGAAACCCAGCGAACACTTCCGTCCGGCAGTACGATGCGGTATTCCTTGGAAAACTTCCCGCTGCCCGAGACTGCCGCATTGAGTGAGAGGGTCACTTGCTCAAGATCGTGTGGATCCAAGCAGGCGAGAAAATGCTCCAAGTCGATCTCCCCGCTGGCGGGAAATCCGTAAAGCTCGCGCCCCTTTGCAGAGATCCAGAGCGTTCGAGCGTTGATGTTCCATTCCCAAGCACCCAGTTGCGCGGCCTCCGTGGACAACGCGAGCCGTTGCTCGCTCGTCTTCAGGCTTTGTGACAATTGCGCCGCGTTCAACACGTCTCCGCCCAACTCATAGTTCATCACCAGAATCATCCCGATGAAGGCCATGCTCGAGTTCATCGGAAATTCCAACATCCCGGCGGCCACCAGTCCCGGCAGAGCCGCCGCGCACAGGATGAACAGTATGATGCTGCCTCCCACCATGATGCTCTGACGCCGCTGGCTCGCCGAGCCCGTCCGCCACAACCGCACCGAAGCATCGACCACATAGGCGAGCCAGACCAAGGACGCCAGTTGCCCCAGAGCCACCCACGGATTCATCTCTCACACGCCCGGCACCGACACTTGCCGCCCGAAAAACATCAACTTCTTCAGACTATGGATCGCGATAAAATGCAGGCTGCTTCCGGTCGTCAGATTACCCACCACCGCCAGCAACCGCATTCCCAGCGCCAATCCGAAAAGCCATGGGCGTCCCGTGCCGAGGTAGCAATGCACGAACCCGAGAACTCCCAGACAAACGGAAGGAAAAATCAGATGTCCCCACCAGACGGCCCGTTCGAAGACCGCGGGAGAATCCGTATACATCGCGGAAACCTCGCAGGCCAAGATTCCGATCACCCCGAATGCGGTGACGGATAGCCAAAAGCTAGCCCAGGCCTGGCGGCTCCGGCACCACACCACGAGATGCAGCAGCCCTAGCATCAGGCACGCGCCAGCCAATCCCGACCATATCATCATCACCCGATCCATTCGCCCCTACATTCCACAATTCCCCTTCCCCCGTCAAACAAAGTCCCCTTCCCGTTTGTTAGTCAGGGAGTCGGGAGGCCGGCACATTTCCGCCGGAAAATCGGTCAAGTCGTCAGGTGGGCTCGGAAAAAAAGACCGCCTCCCGAGGGGGACGCCCCGTGTAATATTGGATTTCCGCCGGGCCAACCTTACGACTGGCCGGGCGGCAGAATAGGAACGGATTACTTCAGGGAGATGATGATCTTGTCGATACCCAGGGAACTGGAAAGCCCGCTGGTCTTGCCGGTGATATAGATCACCGTCCCGTTCTGGTTCTCATAGCGTTCGTGCATCTTTCCCTCGATGAGGGTCAAGCCGCTGCGGGCGCCGGTATAGGTTCCGGGGAAATCCGCCAGCGAATTGAGGTGATAGACTCTTCCAACCGCGTCAATGCTCTGTGCGCCGGCTCCGCCCGCGCCGACACCCTGGATCGAGAACCTCCGGCTCTGGCCCTGATAGCTGATGATGCCGCTGCCGCCCGAAGCCGAGCCGTAGTAGGAGGCCTGGAATTCATCAAGCGTGAGGGTGGCGGCCGGAGATCCGGTCGGGGCGGTCGGATCACTGGACATCTGGGTGGCGCATCCTCCCAGAAGGAGAACGGCAGAAAAGGCGATGGCGGCGGTATGTTGATATTTCATTGGATGGGTATCGGGGTTGTTTGATAGAAGTTTCGGCTTTCAAAAGGCCGGTTGTCCTCGGCTTCGGATGTCGGGACACTCAGCGCGATTGGACATCTCACCCTGTCAGAAAGGAATGGGTGGGGATATAGAACCTTATGACTATGGGAATGAAACAACCGATCCCTCTTCCCGATCCTTGCTAGGAATTCGATTGATGATTGTTGAATTTCGATTGTTGATTTCTGATAGGACAACGGCTGGACCGCTGGCAGATTCAACGAAAACGGGCCACCTCGCTAGAGATGGCCCGCACGCATTGAAAGGATTGCCTGAGTCCGGACGTCCGACTTCAGAACTTGATGTTCAAGCCGGTGTAGACGCCGGACATGGCCACGTCATAAACGAATCCGCCGTCGCTGTAGTCGGTGTAGAGATAGCGGTACCCGAGTTCGGCGGAGACCCTATGGGTGAAATTGTAGCCCACCGCGGCTTCGATGCTCCAAGTCAGATCCGAACTCACGCCGAATCCGCCGATGTCCGCATTACCCGCGAGATACCATTGGTCGTTGATATTATATTGTGCGCGGAAGCCAACGATGGGATCCACCCACTGCTTGTTATCTGAAGCGCTGGTCGGCAGTGCACTGGTGATTTGCGCATCCAGCGCGCTGGCGAGTTGTTTATTCGCGTTGTTCACTCTCTTCTGCGCCTGGTCCACCTTGGCTTGCAGGCTGGAGTCCACCGAGGCGCGGAGTTCCGCGACTTTCAGCGCGGCGGTGGCCTTGGCGAGCGCCGCGGCTTCCGCCTTGATCGCTTGCGTGACGTGGTTCAGGACGATGGTTTCCTTACTGAGTCCGTTGTTATGGCGGATTTCCACCAACTGGCGCTCGATCTTTTCCTTCAAGTGGGCAGTCGCGTCGCTTTTGATCGATGAGCGGATCTCGTCCTCAATCGCCGCGCGATCTGCGGCCGCCGCGTTTTTGTATTCCTCCAGGCGGGGCTCCACGATGGCCTCGGCCTCGGTGACCACGGCCTTGGTGATGGCACCGCTGGCTTTGCTGCTGATCGTCGCGACGCCGGCCGGATCGACCACCGCGTCGATGTCCAGCCACATGCCGTTGTAGCGGGCACCAACGAAAACATCGACGAAGGCCTTCGGCGTTTCGTAAACGCGATAGGTCACCTCCGCCTGACCGATGAACTGTTTGAGATCCACACTGGCATGGTCATAAGCGGGGCCCGGCGTGGTGCCGTCATCGCCCAGGCAGGCATAAAACCCATCCACGATAATTCCCCACTTCTCGCGGCGGGCCTCGACCTGGAGCGCGGCGGCGAATTTGAGCACATCCGCCACGTCGCTGAAACTCTCGTTCACATCCGTGGTGAGGCCGCCGGCACCGGTCGTGCCGTCCAGCCCCGTCAACCAGCCGTAAGGCGTCGCGCGGAATTCCCACCCCGAAGCGGCCGGTGCGGGCGGAGTCTCGATCACCTGTTTCTCGTCGCTTCCGGCGAATAAAGAATCGATGGAAGCAACCAAAACGACCATGGTGGCCATGCGGGAAATTGTCTGGGAGTTCATGACAGTGACTTCAGGGATGAGGTGGATTGGGGGTAAGAAAACAAAACGACGCGAAGCATAACTAGCGGATTGCTATTGGAAAGCAGGAAAGTCGCAAACCGAAAGATGCCCCACACGCTACCGCGGAACTGCCAAGAGTGGCTGCGGCGTTCTCGCCGCAGTCCGTTGCAGGACACGTCCTGCTCCCTGTTTCGCCCTGCGGAGTCCATGTATCCGCTAACTCCACCACCTGCGTCAGCACCAATCCAATCGCATTTTCATAGCCTTCCGGCGGATACTTGCATTTCCGAAATAGCTGCTGGATCAGAATCCGCAGCCTCGCCCGCACGCCGTTGCGAAACTGGCAGTCCGCCGTCGTGCTGTTATGCAGCTTTTCCGTGAAGTTCCCCAAAAAATAGTTCAGTTGGAGGCCGGTAAACCGATCCGATAGAACGCCTGTTTGCGGGGAGTTTCCGAGCCGAGGACTCCACGGTTGTCGTAGAACTCGACGAGGTGTTGGGCGTCGCATCGCATGCTGTCGAGCTGCTGCCAGTTTTGGAGGTCTTCGGAACGTTCGAGGAGATAGATGCCGTCCTGTGGTGCCGTCATCCGGATTATGAATGCCTCGGGGGTGCTGGTCAGCGTGAGCACAGGGGTGGCGCCGGGAGTGGTGGCCAGTTGCAGCGCTGCGGCCGGGGCCGGGGCCGGGGCCGGGGCCGCAATGGCGACCACCCGGACATAGTCGAGCAACAGGTCGATTCCGACGGTGGCAACGGACTGATCCCGGAAGGTCACGGTAGTGGTGGTGCTGTTAGCCATGAACGTGAAGTTCTGGGCCTGCCATGGGCCGAGCCCCGTTCCCAGGCCGTTGATAGTGACCGATTGCGAAAGCAGATTGCCCGTGCCCGCTACCGTTATCTGGAGGATTTGCGAGTCGGTGGTGTAGGCCAGAACGCTGGCGTCGAAGGCGAGGGAGTAAATTTGCCCCGGAGTGGTGGCGAAGGCTTGGGACAAAACGCCGTTAGGTGTGCGGTTGTCGCCGTTGAAGGAAACGAGCTTGATGCCGTCGGTAGCCGGATAGTAGCCGATGGACAGATTGCCGGTGGCGGTCCACCCGGTGAAATCGGACTCGAAGCTGGAATTGACGAGGATGCCCCCGGTGACTTCGTTGACGGTGATGTTTACGGCGACAATTCCGGAATTCAAACCGCCATTCGAAGCATGATAGGTGAATGAATCGGCTCCGATGTAACCCGTCACCGGCGTGTAAGTGAAGCCGCCACCGGTGCTGAAATTCAGCGTGCCATGTGATGGACTACCATCAAGCAAGGCAGTGAGCGGGTTGCCCTGGGGATCGGTGTCGTTGGCGAGAACCCCCGTGGCGGGAACAACGAGCGCGGTGTTTTTGTTCACCGAATAGGAGTCGGCCACCGCGACCGGGGCGACTGTCGGAACGGCTGGCGGCCCGGTGACCCGGACGTTGTCGAGTAGCAGGTCGATGCCGTCGGTGAAGGAGGAAAGATCCTGGAAGCTAAGAACGGTGGTCGCACTGTTAGCAACAAAAGTATAACTTTTGGCGGTCCACGACACGGATCCGTCGCTTGCGCCGGTGAGAGTGACGGTTTGCGACAAGCGGCTGTTGGTGCCGGTGACAGTCACGGCCAGCTTCTGCTGTTTGCCCACATAGGAGAGAACTCCCGTATCGAACGCAAGCGTATAGGTCTTTCCGGAAACTGTGCCGAAGGTTTGGGAAAGCACCGCATTGGGAGCGAGGTTGCGGCTGTTGAAGGCCACCTTCTTGATGCCATCGGTCGCCTGATAGGTTTCGATGGCTTGGTTTCCGGAGTTCGTCCATCCGATGTAGTTGGATTCAAAGCTGCCGTTGACGAGAATCTGGGAGACCGGTGCGCTCACGGTGATGCTCACGGTAGCAATGTTGGAATTCAGACTGCCGTCGTTGGCGTGATAGGTGAAGGAATCGGCTCCGGAGTAGCCTGTGGTTGGCGTGTAGGTGAAGCCACCGTTGGAATTCAAGGCGAGCGAGCCGTGAGCAGGACCCACGTTGGCAATCGCAGTCAGTGGGTTGGATTGAGCGTCCGTATCATTTGCCAAAACTCCCGCGGCAGGAACGACGAGCGCGGTGTTCTGGTTGGTGGAATAGGAATCCGCCACGGCGACCGGCGCGGTATTGACCAGATTGACGGTGATGCTCACGGTAGCAATGTTGGAATTCAGGCTGCCGTCGTTGGCGTGATAGGTGAAGGAGTCGGCTCCGGAGTATCCGGTGGTCGGCGTATAGGTGAAGCTGCCGTTGGAACTCAAGGTGAGCGAGCCGTGGGCCGGACCAACGTTGATAATGGCTGTCAGTGGATTGGATTGGGCATCCGTGTCGTTTGCCAGAACACCTGCGGCGGCAACAACGAGTGCGACGCCCTGGTTGGTCGAATAAGAGTCAGCAACAGCGACGGGAGCGGTATTGACCACGTTGACGGTGATAGAGACCGTTGCGATGTTGGAATTCAGGCTGCCGTCGTTTGCATGGTAGGTGAAGGAATCGGGTCCGGCATAGCCCGCGGTTGGCGTGTAGGTGAAGCCGCCGTTGGAATTTAAGGTGAGCGAGCCGTGAGCAGGACCAACGTTGACGATCGCAGTCAGCGGGTTGGATTGCGCATCGGTATCGTTAGCCAGAACGCCTGCGGCGGCAACAACGAGTGCGACGCCTTGGTTGGTCGAATAGGAGTCAGCCACCGCGACCGGGGCCGTATTGACCACGTTGACGGTGATGCCAACCGTCACGACATTCGAGTTCAGGCTGCCGTCGTTGGCATGATAGGTGAAGGAGTCGGCTCCGGAGTATCCGGTGGTAGGCGTGTAGGTGAAGCCACCGCTCGCATTCAACGTCAGAGAGCCGTGGGCCGGACCGACGTTGAGGATCGCCGTGAGCGGGTTGGATTGAGCGTCCGTATCGTTTGATAGAACGCCAGAGGCGGGAACGACAAGTGCGACGCCCTGATTGGTCGAATAGGAATCCGCCACGGCAACCGGCGCGGTGTTGACCGGAGCGGAAGTGGTGATTTTCACGTTGTCCAACAGCATGTCGATCCCCGAGGTCGCCGGAGAAATATCGCTGAAGGCGAGAGTCGTTAGATTGCCGGCGGCGACGAAGGAGTAGCTTCGGGAAGCCCAGACGGAGTTGCCCACGCTGTTTCCAAACACGGATTCCGTCTGGTTGAGCAGCGTGCCCGCACCGGTCACGGTGACGTTGAGTTTCTGCTCGGCGGCATTGATGGCGATCACTCCGATATCGAATGACAAGTTGTAGGATTGTCCGGGTGTTGTGGCGAAATCCTGTTTGATGACGGCGTTCGGCACGGCGGGTCCGCCGTTGAGAACCAGCATATACGCCGTGACGGTCGGCAGCGGGTCGGTGGCGACATAGGTACCGTCGGACTGATAGACCAATCGATTTCCGGTCATCGCCCAACCGGCTTCACCCGACTCGAAACTGCCGTTGATCAACGACCCCACGGCCACCGGATTCACCGCGATGGATGCGGTGACAACATTGGAGTTCAAACTGCCGTCATTGGCATGATAGGTGAACGAGTCGGCTCCCGAGTAGCCTGTGGTCGGCGTGTAGGTGAAACTGCCGTTGGCATTCAAAGCGAGCGTACCATGGCTTGGATTGGAGTTCAAAACCGCGGTGAGAGCGTTGGATTCGGCATCCGTGTCATTCGTGAGAACACCCGCTGCGACAATCGAAAGTGCAAGGTTCTGCGTGGTCGCATAGGAATCCGCCACCGCCACCGGAGCGGTATTCTGTGGAGGAAGAGTCGCGGTGATCCTTACGTTGTCGAGAAGCAGGTCGATGCCGTTGGACGAGGAGGATTGGTCCTGAAACGCCAGAATCGCCGACGCGCTGTCGGCTACGAAAGCGTAGCTCTTGCCCGTCCACACCGAGTTGCCCAGGCTGTTTCCAGTCAACACTTCCATTTGAGCAACCAACGTACTCGCACCGGTGACCGAAACGCCCAACTGTTGGGTGGCCGCATTGACCGCCAGAATTCCGACGTCGAAATTCAGCACATAATACTGCCCCGGAACCGTGGCGAACGTTTGGGTGATGATGGCGTTCGGGGTCGTGTTGCCGCCGTTGAGCACCATCATCTTCGTGCCGTTCGTCGCGACATACGTTCCGTCGGACCCGTAGTTCAAGCGATTTCCGGTCATCGTCCAACCGGTTTCGCCAGCTTCAAAACTTCCATTTGCGAGAGTGAACGACGAGTAATTCACCGTCGAACCAGGCGCGATCAAGGTCTGCGCGGCCGTGCGGTCGCGAACACCGCTAACCGTGAGCGTGTAAAGTTTACCCGCTGTCTGAGCGCTGGTTGTCAGCGTGATGGTGCGTTTTGTCACCGGATCCAGCACCGCTTGGGAAATGCTCAACCCACCGTTCAGGCTGAAATTCGCCAGAGCCGTGGAGCTGTCCGCGAGAGGCTTGCTGAATCTCACGGCAAGGTGTTGCAAATCAACCGGCGGTTCGGTGCGAACGATGGCCGGTGGATTGGTTGTTCCCAGTGGAGCTATCACGCCGGTGATCGCCGGAAACCACGCGTTCGCCATTTTATCATATCCCGCCGCCGTGGGGTGGACACCTTCGCTCAAATCTGTCGCCAATAGTGCTGAGTGCATGTCCAGAAAAGTCACCTGCCGCCCGAGCGCGACCTGATCGCTGACGATCCCCGGAATAGACGCGTTGAAGGCGGATTGCTGGGCTTCAAACGTTGCGCTATCGGTGCGCAACGGGAGATTCGAGAGGATGATTTTGGCAAACGGCCGCCTCGTCGCCACGTCCGTCACCAGACTCGAAAGTCGGGCTTGCGCGGTGGCGATGTTGAAATTCTGGGAAAAATCGTTGGTTCCGATCATCAGCAAAACCACATCCGGATCCTCGATCACATTCAGCCAACTCGGCAGTCCCGCTTGAAGTTGATCGATCCGATAGCCCCCCATCCCTTGATGATCCTTGTCCGGCAGCGTCGGATTGGTCGCATCCGTTTGAGTGCCGACGAAATCCACATTGTAGCCAGCAGTGGTCAGCAAACTGTAGAGCTTGTTGCGATAAGCGCCTTCGACCGTGGTCCCGCTGGTGACACCGCTGGTAAGCGAATCTCCCAACGGCATGATGCGCATGGGCGGGGTCTGAGCTTCACAGATCGCCACGCCAAAGCTGGCGCAAAACAACGACGCGAGTACACGAAGTGACCTTCGGAACGATTTCATACCATTGGGGGGTGATGGTGGTGGGGGTGACTCAAAAGCCGATGGGCTTGTGAGCGGCGTATTCTTAAGTGAAAATTGACCTCTTGGTCAAGCCGTTATTCGGGTAGTCCCGCATCATTTCAAAAACCTGCGATGGACGAAAGCACCGAAACTGGCTTAACTCCCGCTTAGAATTCACTATGGAACGTCTCACTCAACTCTTGGAAAACAACCGCGCCTGGGCGAACTCGATTCTCGCGAACGATCCGGAATTTTTCAAAAAACTCTCCACCCAGCAGAATCCGGAATACCTCTGGATCGGCTGTTCCGACAGTCGCGTCCCCGCCAACCAGATCACCGGCCTCGCGCCGGGGGAAATCTTCGTTCACCGGAACGTCGCAAATATCGTCGTCGAGACTGATTTCAACGTTCTCGCCGTCATGCAATACGCCGTCGATGTCCTGAAAGTCCGCCACATCATCGTCTGCGGCCACTACGGCTGCGGCGGCGTGCGCGCGGCGTTGGAAAATTTCCGCCATGGGATGATCGACAACTGGCTGGCCGGCATTCGATCGCTCGCCCGCAGGAACAAGGAGGAACTCGACGCACTCGATACCGACACCGCCGTGGACCGCCTTTGCGAGCTCAACGTCCTCTCGCAAGCCGCTCATGTCGCCCGCACGACCATCCTCGAGGATGCCTGGGAACGGGGTCAGGAGATCGCCATTCACAGTTGGATCTACCGCCTCAGTACCGGACTGATCACCACCCTGGCTCCGCCGATCAAAGGCTCGCTTGATATTTCCCATTGATAAAAACCCGGACGGGTGCATCTTCCCCACGTCACAAGTGACGGGGGCGTTCTGGTTTCGACGGGATGTTTGACGCGCTGGTTGCACGTGGAGGTTGATCGGTTGGCCTCCTTAAAAAGCCGCTCAAAACAAATAAATGCAGACTCTAACGAGCTCGCACTGGCCGCTTAATTGACGACCACGTCAGAACCCCGACACCTGCTGAGGGGGATGGCGACAACTTAGCAGGCTGGGATCGAGGTCGGGTAACCGGGCTTCTTTCCGAGATCAAACAGGTTTCTAGGATGAGCAACGCCGCGTGTGGGCCCAGTTCATCCGAAACTCCAGACCGCATGCTAAACGTGTAGATGCCAGTGTTGACGGCGTTTCGGACAGGGGTTCGACTCCCCTCGCCTCCACTTTTTCGAAAAAACTTCCCGCAGGTTGGTCCGCCAGCCTGCGGGATTTTTCGTTCGTCGGAAAGATCGCTAATTTCCTAACCCCAACTGGGTATCGACCTTCCCACGGCCGATACGGAATATCCCTACAAGCCCATGAAAGACCGCAACCTGTTACCCGCTGCCTTCTTGTTCGCGACATGCACATTTGCCGGCGGGATCAGTGGACCGGGCAAACCGATTCCTGCTGGCTGGACCTACGGGGCCCCCAGCGCCGGCCGCGCCGGAGGAAGGGGCAAAGTCGTTTAGGAATGCAAGCTGCCGCCGATCAAGCCTTTGTCCGACCTGCACATCCGCGACACAGTGAACACACTGGGCGGTTTTGTCCTGCTAGACAGCGCCCGCAAGAGCGGCAAATAATCTGGGATGACTCGAAGCTCGTCCGTTCCATCGGCGCATTTCCCTTATTCCATCAAAAATCCCCTTGCCAGGTTAGCCGTTTGGGTTGGAAAGAATGAGATCATTCACATTCGTGTCGAAGCTCAGGACGGCTCATGGCGACAAGACTTTCCAGTCGGACACCCAACCGGGCCAGGTCGTCCGCTTGGATTCCGACGTGAAGGTGGTGAAGTGATTATTTCACCACCTTCAGACGGGCATAGAGTTTCAAATTGGCACCCCGGTCGATGGAAACGGTCACGTCATCGACAGCGCCGATTTCAGTAACGGCTACCGAATAGCCTGTTCCACTGGAGTTTCCGGGTCCGATCACGATGGGTGGCATAACCGATGTCCAGTTCGCAAGATCTGCGCTGACTTCGACGGTTTGGGTGGTGACGGGAGCTTCCGAACTGTCGGTGCGCTTGAAGCTGACGATCAGTTGGGTCGGATTGAGAGTCTGAAGCGGCCTGATGGACTGCGAGGAAACGCCCGGGTCGCCACCGAGGGTGAACTCCATCAGGTTGGAAAACCCGTCGTTGTCGAAGTCGGTGGTTGGCAGCTTGTCGGTCGGGGTGACCAGCAGCGGATAGCCGCTTACCCATGACCCATAGACATCGCCGGAAGTGGTGACCTGGAGGATGCCGGTGCCGGTAATGAGCGCCGTTTTGTTAGCAGCGGATGATGCCAGCGATCCCCATGTCCCGCTGGTCTGCTGTACGCCGTCGATGTAGAGCGCGTTCACCGTGTCCGGGGTTCCGGAGGAATAAGTCAGATCAAGCGCGGCACCAGTGGTCAGGCGGACGCTGGCGGCATTCGCAAGATACGGAGTGGTGAGGCGGAGCGTCCCCCCGGAGACGGTGGTGTCTCCGGTGTAGGTGTTGGCACCTGATAGAGTCAGGAGTCCGGTTCCGGATTTGGTCAGGGCGATCGCGCCGGTGATGACGCCACCATTGCCGCCGAAGGTTTTGGGCGTGGCGTTGTTGACGGTAAGTGCCGCACCCGAGGTGCTGGTGATGGTGGGCGCGCCGACACTGGTGACATCCGCCAGACCGGCGACGGTCTGGCCGGTGCCGTTCAAATCAAGCACGGCACTCGACGCCGCCTGCCCGATCGTGACATCGGTGGTCGCCGGGAGCGCAGCGTTGATTCCCATTTTGAGAACGCCTTGGGCAATTGTGGTCGGCCCGAAGACGTTGGCAGCCGCATTCAGCGTCCAGGTGCCGCCGTCGGTCTTCAACAGCGGTGTGGTGCCGATGCTGATCTGCCCATTGGTCTTTCCAACAGCGGAAGAGGAAGCACCGCCGCGGAGTTGCAGTCCTTCCGTGGCGGAACCGGTGATCGTGCCTCCGATGGTGAGGCTGCTGGCACCGCTGCCATCGGAATACAACTGGGCCATTCCAGCTCCTGATAGAACGAGGTTTCCTCCCCAAGTTCCGATATCGGCGGGGCCCCCAACATAAAGCGAAGCCCGCTGTCCGGCGGCTCCGGTGGCGAATGCCAGCGACTCGCCTGCCTGAACGGTGACTCCGGTGCCGATCTGGAGGATGGCTCCGGTGGTTGCCGATGTCTGGCCGTTGATGACAGTTCCCGCAAGACTGCTGCCGAGAGCGGACGCGTTTGAAACGATCAGGCGGCTGGCATCCGTGCTGGCATTGCTGCCCACGGTGGTGATTCCGTCGTAGGTATTCACCGCGTTGAGAGTTAGATTTCCCGGACCGACCTTGGTGAGCCCGCCGCCGGCGTTGCTGATGATGGTCGGATCACCACCGACAGTGCCGGAATTTTCCTCGCCACCGCCGATGAGGGTGATGTTGGGCGGCACGGTGTAACCCGATCCCGGATTGGTGATGACGATTCCGGTCAGGGCGCCCGTCGCGTAGTTGATGGTGGCAACGGCGGTGGCTCCCGATCCATCGCCGCCGGTAATTTCCACCAGCGGAGTATCGATGTAGCCTCCGCCACTAACCGTCAGGCCGGCGGCACTGATACCACCTTGAACCGGCGCGAGCAACGGCGTGGTGATGCCGATGTTGAATCCGTTGGAGTCGATGACCGCTCCGCCACTCTGGATCTGGGCACTGAATGCGGTCTGGGCGGCCATGAACGCGGCGTTGTTGACGTTCCCCCTCAGAGTGCCGCCGTTGAAGTTGAAAGTAGCGATCCCGCCGACGGTGGACTTGACGACGCGGTTGGTGGTGATCGTTCCGCCCAACAGGTTGACGATGCCGGAGCTGCCGGTGTTGACCCGGCCGAACTCGATGCCTGTGCCAGAATTTCCGGTGGTTACGGATGCGTTTCCAGAGACCGTTAGAATCCCCTTCCCGAACTCGCCGACGACCAGGCTGCCGGTCGCCGCGGTCGTGCTGTAGCTGCTGGAACCGGAGAAACTGGCAATACCGAACGCGGCGCTGGTCCCGGCACCCAGAGTCATGAAATTCGTGCTTACCACCAAGGCGGCGGTTCCGCTGGCATTGAGGATGCCGGTGTCGTCGCTGTTGCCGACGACGAGAAATGAACCGGACGTGGTTGTTCCGGCGGTGAGGGTCATCGCGCCGTAGGATCCGAGCTTGTTTCCGAGCCAGATTTCCGAGGTCGAAGCGAGGACGCCACCGTCATTCCGGATGGAGCCGGCGGATCCGAGCACACCGCCGGCGACGAGACCCGGAATGCTGGTCTTGCCGGCGGTGAGGCTGCCGGTGACTGTTAGCTTCGCGTTTTTACCCAGCACGTTCCCCACGGTGACCAGCGATGTGGTATTCGCGCCGGTCTGATGGTTTCCGCTGAAAGTGATTCCGCCTTCTTCGACCGTGAGGGGCGCGGCGACATTGCTCCCGGTGCCGGACAGTGTCAGGACACCCGTGCCAAGCTTGGTGATGGAAGTGGCGACACCTGTAAAGTCGTTAGCAAGAGTGGAATTGTCACTGCGGTTGAACTCGAGGACGGCGGTGCCGGAAAGGGCGACAGGTCCGGCTCCTAGCAAACCGGCGGTGGCACCATTCCCCACAACGAGCTTGCCGGTGCCACTGACTGCGGTGTTGGTGTAGTTTTCCGTTCCGGCAAGCGTCACGGTTCCCTGGGAAAGCGCGAGTGTGGCGAAGGTGTTGGTTCCACCGAGAACGAGGACACCGGGGCCGGGGGTGACGGTGGAGAAGGTGTTGGTCCCGCCGAGCGTCACGGTGCCGAGACCGAGGGCGGTAAGCGCCTGGGTGCCGGAGATGCCGCCGGACATGGTAAGGGCCGAACCGATGTCGGCGGTGACCCGCAGAGCTCCCGTTAGATCCAGCGGGGCGTTGACGGTGTGGCTCCCTGTCACGACGTCAACCAGCGCCGGACTCGGTCCGTTGTTAAGGGTGATGGTGTTAGCGGCGGTCGGGGTGATGGTGTAGGGAGCGGTGCTGCTGAATTTCATGCTGCCGACCGTGACCGGCAGGTTCAACGAAAGCGGAACGCTTGCGGCACTGGAGGGTTGGTTGAAATTCGCGAATGCGGATACCGCGTTGGGGATGACGCCGGTCCAGTTGCCTCCGGTTCCCCATGTTCCGCCGCCATTGACATTCCACTGGCCGCCGGGGGCGCTGCTGATGACCAGATTGATAAGTTTGGTGGTGGTGTTGTCGGTGAACGCGTAGATTTTACCGGCGGTCGGGTTTCCGATGGTCAGGTTTGCCAACGAGCCGGTCCAGGAGGTATTGTAGCCGAAAAGCGGATAGATTCCGTTAGTCGCCACCGGCGCGGTGGCCCCAGCGGAGTAAAGGTTGACGGTGGTTCCGGCGAGTGTGAGTCCGCCAGCGGCGGTGACGGTGATCCGGTCGGTTCCGGGGACGGTGCCGGTGGTTTCAAAATCCACGGAAGTTCCGGCAGATAGATTCAGGGATCCGGTAGTTAGAAATCCCCCTCCCGTGCCATATTCGCCGGGGACGAGCCGCGCGCCGGAGGCGACGGTGGTGGCTCCGGTGAATGATCCCGCGCCCTCGAGGATGCCGCCACCCGCAACGGAAACCGTTGTCGTGGCGAAGGTAGTTCCGGCGGCGGATCTGAGAGTCGCCCCATTGGCGACAGTCACGGACGTGGTGGAAAGCGCCGATCCCGTTAGAACACCGAGGGTTCCCGCGTTGACCGCGGTGGTGCCGGTGTAGCCGTGAATTCCACCGAGGAGAAGCCCCCCCGGACCACTTTTGGCAAGGCCACCGGTGCTTGCTCCGGACGAGCCGCCCATGGTGAGGTCGACGAGACTGGTGGTCACATCGATGCCTGCTGTCTTGGCGGGATTGATGGTGAAATTCCGGTAGACAGCCGCGCCGCCTCCCGTGTAGCTGAGGGTGCCGCCGTCGAAGACGAGATTGGCCGCGGCATTGGTCGAGGCTCCGATCCCGCTTTCGAAACCGCCGTCGTTGAGATAATTCGTCGAGAGCGAGCCCGCGGTGAGGATGGTGGCGCCAAGATAGGTATTGGCTCCGTTCATCGTGAGCGTGCCGGCACCGAGCTTGGTGAATCCGCCGCTGTTGTTAGCAACAAGGGTGGCGGCCGCCGTGCTGGCCGACGTGGTGGCCAGTCCGCCGCCGGAGAGCGTCACGGTCGGAGCGGAGGTATAGTCGAAGCCGGGATTGGTGACGGTGATTCCGGTTAGAGTTCCGCTGCCATTGACGGTGGCGACGGCGGTGGCCCCGGTTCCACCACCGCCGGTGATGGTGACGAGCGGTGCGGTGGTGTAGCCGGTGGTCGTGAAGCCGGCAGCCGCGGAGGAAATCGCGGTCACCCCATCGCCTTGGGGAGCGATGAGAAATTGGTCAATGGTGATGTCTTTCCCGTCGGTATCGATTTTCCCGCCTTCTCCATAAATGTATGCGCCATTCAAGCCGGTCATGAACGCGGCATTCGGAACGGTTCCCACCTTGAGCGTGCCGCCGTGGAAATTCAGATAGCCGGTCGCCAAGGCACCGGGTTTCTGCACCCGGTTGGTGGTGATGGTTCCGCCGCCGATTCCCACCCCGCCGAGGTTCACGATCCCGACGGCGGTGGCGACGTTGTTCCTTCCGATGACCAGGTTCGCCGAGGTGGCGGCCCCGCCGAGATTGGCCTGTCCATTTCCTGATAGATTGAGAGTCCCGGTGCCGGCCTCGCCGACGTAGAGACCACCTGCCACACCGGCGGGCAATGAATTGAAAATGCCGTTGCCGGTGATGTTCATGACTCCGGTGGTGGCCGCCGTCGCTCCGAGAGTGGCTCCGAAGACACCATTGGTGGCGATGGATACCGAGCCTCCGCTGATGTTCCAGATGCCCGCGGCACCCGCCGTGGAGATGCCGCCCACAAGAAATCCGCCGACGGTCAGCGAGCCGCCGCTGACGTTCGCGACGCCGAATCCCGCCCGGCCGACATGGACTTCGCGGAAGTCCGTTGCGACACCGCCGGTGGTCACCGAGCCGCTTGTCATGTTGAGAATCCCCGTGCCGCCGGTGGTCGCGCCGACAACGATGGTATTGCCGGTGCCGGCCGCTCCGACGAGAACGGTGCCGCCGTTGATGTTCATCGTCGAAGTAGCGGCCGAGGCGGGATTGATGCGGATGGAACCGGTAGTGGATGAGGCGTTGATCATTCCGGTTAGAGTGATATCCCCGGCGCTGAGAAGAGTTTCACCGCCATGGGTGTTGGAACCGCCGAGGGTCAGAAGGCCGGTCCCGGTTTTCGTGAGATTGACGGCCGCCGCTCCGCCATTGGCAATGGCCCCGTTGACGATGATCGGGCCTGCGCCGGTAAGAGTGAGGGCCTTGGCGGCGGGAGTTCCACCGGTATTTCCGGTAAGATTCCCCCCAAAGGTCAAGGAGCGGCCGGCAGCGTTGTTAGTGACGGTATGGGTGCTGATCACTCCGGAGGAACCCAGCAGGATGTTCGCATTGATCACCTGATTAGTGGTGACGGTCGCGTTCAGGTTGATCGTGCCGCTCGTCTCATGAAGAATCTGACCGGTGCCGGCAGAGGCTCCGCCAATGGTGTAGGCCGCCGCGCTGGCAGTGTCGAAAGTGAGATGGCGGAGCGTGATGTTTCCGGTGGTGATTACGGCACCACCGGCACCGGCGGCGGCATTGAAGGTGGCGGTCTGCGCCGAACCCGGGACGCTGGCGGGAGGTCCCACCCAATTGTTCACGTTCGACCACAGGGCCGTACCCGCCGCGCCGTTCCATGCCGCGCTGCTCGCGTGGGCGAGTGGCGCCGCCACCAGGGTCATAGTCCACAGCAGGGGCGCGAAACATTTGTTAGATTTCGTTTGCGGCGATGCGGAAAAACGGGGCTTCATGGGTTGTTGGGTTTTGGGTTTGAAAAGGGTTAGGACGGCGATGCTCGTTTCCCACTGGAAAACGAACGACCGGCATTCTGATAGCCTATCATGGGAAGGTTCGCGAATCGCCGCTCCGAACGTCAATGACGCAAATGAAGTAGTCCCACGGTGCATCTTCCGCCGCGAAGGAAACCAACCGGACGCAAACCAAAAAGGGCGCCACCCCGGAAGGTGACGCCCTTTGGCGAATCCGAGCGCGTGCGCTTAGAATTCAGCATGAAGGCGGGCGAACAATTTCGTGTTCGCGGCGCGCTGGATGGTGACGGTGACGAGGTCCGTGGCCCCGTTGTCGGTAATCACGACGGTGTAGCCCGGGCCGCTGGAATTCCCCGCGCCGACGGTGATCGGCGGGATGGTGCTCCAATCGCTGAGATCGGCGCTGACTTCGACCTTTTCGGTGGCGGAAAGGAGCGCCGCATCGGCCCTGTTGTAGGAGAATACGAGCGTGTTCGGATCAGAGGTGTTCTGAAGCGGCAGGAACGAGGTATTTCCATTGTTAGGGTTTCCGCCGAGGATGAACTCAAGGATGTTGGCGACGCCATCGCTGTCGGAAGTATCCGAAGACTTCGGAGCATTTCCTCCGGTCAGTCCGAAGCCGGACGCCCAGGTGCTGTATTGATCGGCGGGCTCGGTGGTGATCGCGATCTGGTTCAGCCCGTGGAAGTTGTAATCCACACGATATCCTGACGGAACGTTGCTTTCCAAGGTGGGTGTTCCCGTCAGCGTGGTGTAGCTGCCGATGATGTAGGTTGGCTGGGTGAGCGCACCACCAATGGAGCTGAAGTTAATGGTCGAACCCGTGAGATTCAAATTCCCGGTAACAGCCAGCATGTCCGCGGTATTCGTGGTGCCGTCAACTTCGACCTGCAAGAGTCCTGCCAGAACCGTCGCTCCAGTGGAGAACGTTCCGATGCCGGCGATTCCCGGAGCGATGATGCCATTGGCGGACACGGTCACCGCCGCGAGGGTGGCATTTCCCGTCAGGGTCGCTCCGGCTGCTACAGTAAGGGCACCGGCACTGAAGCCGCCGCCGTTGAAGATGAGGGAGCCAGCGGAAACGGTGGATGGTCCCGTGTGGTTGCTGGTGTTGGAGAGAGTCAGCGAACCGCTGCCGACTTTGTTGATCGCGGACGGTCCACCGCCGTTGCCGATCACGCCGCCGAAGAGCGAGTTGGTGTTCTTGCCGCCGATGTTCCAAGTGACTGTCTGCACGCCACCGCCTGTCGAACCGCCGAGGATGCCGGCGGGGGCGGGGCTTTGGATCTCACCAATGGCGATCGCCGTCCTGCCGTCGCGGACGCTAACTCCATAGATTCCGAGATTCAATGTCACCGCGGCACTGCCTGCGGTGCCGTTGAGTCGGGTGCCACCACCGAGGTTGATGGTGCCGTTGAATCCTTCCCAACTGTTAGCGGCGTAGTCGCAAACGAAAACATTGTTCAGAGTGAAACTGCCGGTACCGGTCAGGGCTCCGATCGTGGTGATGACACCGCCGCCCGCAGGGTTTTCCGAAATGGAGTTGGTTCCGTTGATGACGTAGTTGCCATGGAACGACGCCCCATTGGTATTGATCGCCGCAGTGCCGTTCATGGTGACGGTTCCGGCGGGAAGATTGGACTCGTTGTTGATGCCGATGGTGCCGGCATCGATGACGGTGCCACCGGTGGCGTTGACGTTGTTCACGCCGGTGACAGTCAATGTTCCTGCACCGGATTTCTTGAACTTGGCGGGTCCGAACAGCAGGCCTGTGTAGGTGCCATTCACGCCATTGGTGTCGAATTCGGCAGTTCCGCTGGACATGAGAATGGTGCGGTTCGCATTGATGGTGACGTCCGAGGCACCGAGTTTGAGCGTGGAGGTATTGCCAGTTCCGGGGTTGAATGTGATCTTGGTGGAGGGCGATCCGGGAACGGCTCCGAGACCGGAATCATCCGGGATCTGCAGGACACCGGCATTGATCGTCACACCGCCCGTATAGTCGTTGCCGGAACCCATGGTGAGGGTGCCGAGTCCCGTCTTGGTCAGTCCGCCGACGCCACCGCTGCCGATGCCACCAATGAAATTCACATCATTTCCGTTAGTGTCAAAAATAGCCCCGCCGGAGCCGATGGTGACGATGCGGGTGGAAATATCCTCCACGTCATCGGTGATGCCGGACGCCCATCTCAAGGTTCCGCCAGCCACAGTGATGAAATCGCTGCCGAGGCTGTCGAGGGCATTGAACTGGACGGTGCCCGCAGTGACCGTCAAGCCACCGGAAAAAGTGTTGGGAGTTTCAAATGCCGCCGCGAAATTAAGAGTGCCGAGTCCCGATTTGGTGATCCCCTTCACACCGCCGCCGTCGTCAACGATACCCGTGAAGGTAAGCGTGTCGGCGAGGTTGGTGACGGTGACGGATGTGTTTGAAAGAAGCGTGACCGGCGTGTTGATGGTGTGACTTCCGTTGGTAACGACAATGGTGGCGTTGCCCGCGCCGTTATCGAGTGTGAGGATGCTGGTCGTGGGCGTTCCCGCATTGACGGTATAACCGAAGGCGCTGTTGAGAACCAGCGAACCGACGGAGCGGTTGCCATTCAAAGAAACGATGCTGGGGGCCAGGATCGCACCATTGAGCGTGGCGGTGGCACCTGCTAGATTCGGAACGGTTCCGGTGTCCCATTTGGTGGTATCACCCCAGCTTCCCGAACCCGTGCCCGTCCAGATCGAGGAAACTACCGGTGTTCCAGAGACGGTGACCTCGACGTAGCCGGCGTTTTCCGCGAAACTGTAGGACAATCCACCCTGTGGGTTGAGGATGTTCGCGGAGCTGAGCGCCGCCACTCCGGCTCCCTGGATCGTGCCGACGTATTTGAAAAGCCGGTAAACTCCGTTAGTCTGGAGCTTGTTGAGGGTTCCCGGAACGTAGAGGTTGATGCCGCTGCCCGAGCCGATGGTCAAACTGTTGCTGCCGGTGACATCGAGCAGGTCGGTCGAACCGGTGCTCGCTTCGAAGTTGAACGTGGAACCGTTACCCACGGCAAGAGCCTGTGTCGTTAGAGTCCCCACGCCTGCGGAGCCGGGCGTAATGATCGAACCTGAGCCAGTGACGATGGCACCGGCAACGCTACCCGCTCCGGTGAGATTCTGGGCGTTCGCAATGGTTAGGGAGCCGCCGGTGCGGGCCGTCACGTCGAGGATCGCGCCGGAAGCAACGGAAACCGTATTGGAAGTGCCAGGTACGGCACTGCCACTGAGAGCGAGCGTGCCGAGCGAGATGGTGGTGGCGCCCGTGAAGGCCGTGCTTGCCCCTGACAAGGTGAACACACCCGCCGCGGATTTGGTGAGGCCGAGTTTGCCCGCGCCGGTTCCATCCTGGAGAGTTCCGGCATAGAGGACCGCGGAGGCGTTGCTCACCGTGAGGGTCGCGTTGGTTGCGCTGACGTTCTCGACGACCGGCGGAACAACCGCCACGACCGAGGTGGTTTGCAAGCTGGAAACGGTGGAGTTGTTTCCTCCAAGCTGCAGTTTGCCGCCGCTGTTGTTGGTGAATGTCACCGCATTGGGAGTCGTCGAGTTCAGTGCTCCGGGATTGCCGAGCTGGATACTGCCTTGATTGATGTAAACGCCGTTGGTGAAGGAGTTGTTCCCGCTCAGAACCAAGGTTCCCGCGCCGGTTTTGGTCAAGGCGGTGGGTCCGGCGTTGTCAACGATCTGCGAGGAAATCGTTAGAGGAGCGCTCGTGTTGTGCTGGTGGACGATGAGCCCGCCGCCGGCGGCTCCGGCCAAAGTTCCAGCACCGCTGATGGTGGTGGTATTCGCCGCGACGGCGGAAGTGACGAGCAATCCGCCGGATTCGATGATGTTGGTCCCGGCAAGAGTGATCGTGCGGGCACCTGCGGCGGCGAACCGAAGCGCACCGGTGGTGGCACCCGTCTGGCTGCTATCCGCAGTGACATTGGTGCGGTTTCCTGTAGCCCATGTGTCCGCCGTGTAGGTGGCGGCGGCCATGTTAGTGGCGGCTGTGGCAGCCCGGACGAAATCACTGCTGGTCAGCGTGATCCCGCCGCTCACCAATTCTATCGGAAAGGTGCCGGAAGCAACCCGAAAGCCGCTGTTGTTGTTGGTCGGAGTGAGGTTTAGCGTGCCTCCCAGATTGCGGGTAATGCTACCGAAGCTGTTCACCACCGTGGAACTGGATCCCCGGACCTGGGTGAGCACGGATGCTCC
Organism: Luteolibacter sp.; assembly: GCF_039920825.1. Classification (GTDB taxonomy): domain Bacteria; phylum Verrucomicrobiota; class Verrucomicrobiia; order Verrucomicrobiales; family Akkermansiaceae; genus Luteolibacter. The sequence continues at coordinate 82,480 of NZ_JBDSCX010000044.1, forward strand.
CGCATTGATGGTCAGGCTGGCCATATTCTGGGTGTAGGTGCCGACGCTGTTGCCTACCTGGCCCTGGAAAGTGCCGCCACCCATGATCAACGGTGTGTTCGGGCTGAGGACGTTGGTGTGTCCCGGGAAGCCGGCACTGTTGGCTGACATCACAGTGAGTTGACCGCGATTTACCGTAAACGATCCGGTGGAAGTCGGAGCAGCAATCCCGTTCAGGAAATTGATGAGAACGCCCCCGAGACCGTTCATCGTGATGCTGCTCGAACCTTGGTCGAAAACGGTGGCTCCATTGATTGTCACGGTGCGGCCGGTTCCGACACTCCACTCCTGGTTCCCGGACAAGGTCAAGGGCGAGGTGATGACCAGGTTCTGGGTGGAATTCACGTCGATTCCGGTTCCGGAGACACCGGCAAGGGTAAGTAGACTTCCAGCCGGGATGATGACGGAGCTGGCCGCAACGACGGTCGGATTTACGACTTTGATCTGTCCCCAGGTCGTGTCGGCTCCGAGAACAGCGGTTGAAGAGTTCGTTCCCGTTGTGACCGTGCTATCCCAGCGGGCGATATCCGCGGAACCGGGGACAACGCCGCCGACCCAGGCGGTGGGATCGTTTAGGGCAATGGCGACATTCGCCCGGACAATTTCAGCAGCCGACGAATGGCCGGAGAGAGAGACAAAGATGGAGGCAAGGCACAGGAGGTTTCCTTTTTTGAGTTTCATTACAGATTTGGGTTTTTGTATGCTCATAAACAATGGATATGCGGGCAAATCGCTTCAATACCCCGTGTGGAGTAGAGTCGGACGGGTTGGTTTCCCGACGAAGACTGCATGGCTTTTCACGGGGGACATGAGTTGGTGCCGACCGGCCTTCGCACACTGCCACCCTAACCGGATCCGCATCTCCATTTGACCGGGACGCCTCTGAATGAGGGAAACACTCACCCTCCGTTGCGCCGGGTTACAACTGCGGCCGACCTAATATCCGCCACCAGAAACTGACTGACGGAGCTCCCTCGATTTGCATCCACTTAATCCTCTATCACCCGGCACACCTTCGTTAGATAAATCCTGATACCAGTTCTTCAAATTAAAGTGGCTCCAGCATTGGATGCGTAGTGTTTGCTTGAGACCGCAGCCAGTTACGACCCATCAGGCTCAGGACTGACTTGGTATCATTTGAAAACCGTTTTAGCGCCGGCCTGGAGGCTTCCCTCAGCTCTTCCACCGTCGCGAAAATCTTGTTGCCGATCTCGTCTTTGATCATGTCCCACAATTGCTCGCATGGGCTGAGCTCGGGGTAGTAAGGCGGCAGATCGATCGTGCGCACCCGCTCCGGCAACCGTCTGTCGCCGCCTCGCAGATGAAACACCGCCTGATCGCGGATCACTACATGGATGGCCTCCTTATCGGTCGCCGCGAGACTTGCCGGATAGACATGATCCCACTCCTGATCGACGGCGGAGATCTGGCAGAAATGGGCTTGACCGCCCATCATCGAGAGTTTCACCCGGGTGCATTCCTTGATTTTCAAAGCTTCAAGCTTCAAGCTTCAAGCTTCACCGCGAGTTTTTCGCGGAACTTTTGCGCCACGGAGGGAACGAGAAGCCGACCTCAGGTCAATTCCGTGGCCAGGTTCCGGAATCCGCACACGAGGCATTTTCCAGATGATGATTTTCCCCGTTTCAGGGATTTGACTCGGCGATTTTTGTCGTGAATAGCGCCAATCTGATTATCGGGAATCCCCCACCCCACGGAGCTACTCCATTTGTGTAATAGCGGGATGAGCCTGGGAAATCGATCTTGAGGGCATGTCAAGAATTTCGGCGATGACCTCCCGATATGAATGAAGGCATCTCTATCAATTCCAAATCCTATCTCAAAAATCTGCCTGATGAAACCTAAGTTCCGCTCCCTCGTCTCCTCATCCGTTCGTTATTCCTCCGGCCTGGTTCCTCTGGCTCTCGGAATCCTCTGTCTCGCAACCTCGGCAAGCGCCGCGACGTTCACCTGGACGACCGGAGATGTCACGGGCGTTTGGAACAGCACGAGCACCACCACGGACTGGAAGAGCGCGACCTATCCAAATGCGACCGCGGCGATCGTGAAGATCACCGGCGCGAGCGCGGGAAATGACGCGGTCACTCTGAACACCGATGCCACGATCGGCCAGGTACAGAACGTGTCCGGCAGCGGCGGAGCCCGCTGGAACATCAATTACGATGGCGTCGCCTACCGGACGCTCACCTTCGATGCCACCGGCATGGGAGCTAATGTTTTTGGAAATACAAACGTTGCGGCGGTCCGCCAAAGTTCCAGCATCAACACCTGCGTCTTGAATGCGAACATTTCCATGTTCAACACGGATCTTGACCTGGGAGCGACCTTCTCTACTTCCGGGACTTCCAGACTCTCGATCGGAACACTGGGTGCCACCACCCTCAACAACGCCGGAAACACCAGTGACGCCACGATCGCACACAACCTGAATTTCCGCGGCACGGAAAAGGCGGGCAACGGCGTCATCATCAACAGCGACATCGGCACGTCCGGGGCGAACATCGCGTTGAGGGATTTTTACGATACCGGACTGGTCACACTCAGCGGAAATCTGGATTCAAAAGTCACCTCGCTGACCCTCAATAGCACCACCAACGTCTCGACACTGGCCATCGGGGGCGCGAATCCCAACTACACCGGAACGACCGCCATCCAGTTCGGCACGCTTCAGGCGAACGCGGCAACAAAATTGGGTTCGGTCGTGCTTGGACTCGGAGCCACCAACGGCACTCTCAATACCAACGGCCAAAGCGTGACCGTGGCAGGACTGACAACCGACGCGACCGCAACCGCAGCCAACCAGACGGTGAATGGTGGCGGGACATTGATTTACGCGGGTGGCACATCGGAATATAACGGTCAGATCGCCGGTGCCACCAAACTGACTGTCAACTCGGGGACGCTGACTCTCAACGGAGGAGGCAACGGCCAAACGGGTGTGAACACCATCAATGGCGGCACTCTCAACATCAACAGTGTGTGGGCTCTTGGTGGCGGTGCTTACGGCGGTACGACTTTTGGGGCAAGCGGCGGCACACTTCAATACAACTCGACTCCTTTGAATGGCGCTCTGGACATCACCCAAGACACTTCCGATGGAGGTTTGGGTGTGGCCGGTGTGGCAAAGAACGTGACACTCACAGGTATCGCGACGATCGACACCAATGGTAACAACGTCTCGTATGCCAACACCGTCGGCAACAGCGGAGCGGGTGGTCTTACAAAGACAGGCCTTGGAATTCTCTCCCTCAACGGGCCGACGAACTACACTGGCAGCACCACGGTATCTCAAGGCACTCTAAAGCTCGGTAACGCAAGTAGCCCGAACAACCTCGGCGCGTCAGCGAAGGTCACCGTCGCATCGGGAGCCTTCCTTGATGCCACCGGACTTGCATTCGGAACGCTCGACTTGGTGGGCTCGCAAACCTTGGCCGGAAACGGAACCGTCACCGGCGGAGTGACTGCGGCATCGAATTCTCATCTCGCACCAGGTGTGGTTGGGGTTTCGAGTGGAATCGGAAACCTGACAGTTGCTTCTTTGGCCCTCAACAGCGGATCACAACTTGACTTCGATATCACCAACACATCCACCTTGGATCAGATTACGGTTTCCAATAGTGGCGGACTGTCGATCGACGGCGGCCAGTTCAATTTAAACGGAGCCGCCGGGACATTCACAGCAAATGGAGTCTATAACCTGATCGGCCACAATGGTTCGATCAACGGAACGGGTGTTAGCGCCCTATCGCTGAACATCACCAACAAGGATTTGGCGAACAAGACCTATACCTTCGGCGATTCCGGCAGCTATGTGACTCTGACCGTGGCCAACTCCTTGGTGGCCGTTTCCTATTGGAATGCGAACGCCGATGGCAACTGGAGCCCGGGTTCGTGGACCACCGCCACTCCCAATGCCGCGGGCAAGTTCGTATCATTTGGCGGAGGCGGCGTCCCCATCACCACTCCGCACACCATCACGGTGAACGGTGGCTATACCGTCGGCACACTCGCGTTTAACAACGCAGTCGCCTACACTCTCGCGGACGGGGGCGGTTCGTCCATCACTCTGGACAACTTAGGACTGGGTGCCTATGTGACCGATTCGGCAGGCAGCCATTCGATCCAGGCTCCCCTCGTAGTATCTTCTGGAGATGGAGCCACCTTCACGGTGACCGGAGGCAGCGACACCTTGAGCGTCTCTGGAGAAATCAGCGGTCTCTTTACCAACGGTATCAGCAAAGCCGGCGCGGGCAGCCTCGCCCTGTATGGTACAAATACCTACGATGGCGGAACGATCATCAACAGCGGCACGGTGCTCATCAATTCTGCCAACAGCCTCGGGGATAGTAGCGGAACTGCGACACTCAATGCGGCCACACTCCGGGCGACGGCGGACATCACAAGCGGCCGTAACTACTATTTGGGCAGCCTATCGAGTACGATCAGCGTGGACCCAGGGTTCAACTTCACCCTTAATGGCACGATGAGCGATGACGGTGCCTCTGTGGGCACACTCAACAAATCGGGAGCGGGCACACTGACTCTCAGCTCCGCCAATAGCTATTCCGGCGCATCAGTGATCAACGCCGGAACTGTCGTCATCAACTCGGCCAACAGCCTGGGGAATTCGACAGGGTCTCTCACGATCAACGCCGGCACGCTGGAAACAACCGCCAACATCACCACCACGCGTCCCATTTCGATTGGAAATGCCACCAGCGCCATCACCACGGATCCCGGCACAACCTATACCGTCAACACCGGCATGACCGGCAGCGGCACACTCAACAAGAACGGGACCGGCACGCTCACGATCTTGGGCGCGAACAACATCGCTGGCGGCACGGTGGTTAACGCCGGAACGTTCGAAATCAAATATCCCGGCTCGGTAGCGAGCGCCATCACATTAAACACGGGAACAACCTTCACACTGTCCGCTACCGGTGGCAACTCGTCGTTTGTCGGTACCGCCATCACGGTCAACGGGTCCACCACCTTCAAATCCAGTGCCACCGCCAATGGTTACTCCGGCAACCTCACCGGTAACGCCAGCAGCGTGATCAACATCAACCCGAGCACTCAGGCGATGAATTTCTCCGCTTCAAACGCGAAGCAGTTCACCAACTTCCTCGGCACAGTCAATGTGGCTGCGGGTTCCTCGATCGATGACCGTGGAACCACTGCTGCCAACGGAGGGGTCAACACCACCTTCAACGTTGACGGCTATACCGGGACGAAAAACGGCGGCTCTTGGACCTTCGGAGCACTGACGAGCACCGGCACGACCGGGAACCTAAGCGGGGCGGTCAACTACATCGTAGGAGATAAGGGCACGAGCACAACCTACTCAGGCACCATCACCACCACAGCAGCCACCGGCTTGACCAAGGTTGGCATCGGCACACTCACCCTGTCCGGCATCAACACCTATACCGGCAATACCAATATCAGCGCTGGCGAAGTGGCCTTGGAAGATAACGGCGGATTGAGGTTCGTGATCGGTCTCAATGGCGTGAACAACAAGGTCACGGGTGCAGGCACCGCCACCCTCAACGGTGATTTCACCTTCGACTTTACCAATGCGGGCATCGTCAATGGCAACGGTTGGACGATCGTGGATGCCACCGCCAAAACCTTCGGTTCCACCTTCACCGTTGTAGGCTTCACGGAAGCCGCCAACGTCTGGACCAAAGTGGACGGTGGCAACACCTGGACCTTCACCGAAGCCACCGGCGTCCTCTCGCTCGTGTCGCAAGGCTATTCCTCGTGGGCAACCGCCAAGGGACTCACGGTAGGCAACAACGAAACCGCCCAGGATCCCAACCTGAACGGCATTTCCAACCTCCTGGAATACGTTCTCAACGGCGACCCTTTGAACCCCGAATCCCCGGCATTGATTCTGCCGACGGTCAACGTCTCGGGGGCGAACTTCGTGTTCACCTTCACCCAGCGCGTGGATTCCGCCGCAGACACGGTCCAGACCTTCCAGTATGGATCAAACCTGACCGGTTGGACGGACGTAGCCATCACCCCAACTCCGGGTTCGGGAGTCTCTACCGGAGCTCCAACTGGAACAGCGCCTAACCAAGTGCAAACGGTGACCGTCACCGTTCCGAAAGGAGCCAACACCTCGCTCTTCGGCCGCCTCAAGGCGGTGAAGTAAGGTTGCCGGCTGTGAAACATCCGCTCCACCTGCATCCGCGGGTGGAGCGTTTTTCGTTTCCAAGGGAAACTGCGGGCAACTGTTGGGACCGGGATTAACAGGTGCGCCTCGTCATTACACAGGTCCTGCCCCCTTTGAAGAGTGGCAGATCGAGAATTTCGGCAGCACCTCCACCCCCGACGCGGTGGACACCGAGGATCGCGCTCGGCGGGTGCTTTTTGTCCGCCATTGAACTTCGTCCCGGAATCGCCAAATTTATCCGGATGAGTCTCAAATCCCCGCTATTCCGGTTCCGCATGACGATGCTTCTATTCATCATCGGCCTTGCGATCAGCGGCCTGACGGCATTTCCCCTGCTTCTTGAGCTGAGGCTGCTGGGTCGGCTGTTGGATGCAGCTCCGGACTCGTTACCACAGGACCACGGCGGACTGGCATTCTGGATCATCACGGTTAGAAACGGGTTGGAAGCCACCTATGCTGGCTACCCGTGGATTGCCTACGGGACCGACTGGCTCGCCTTCGGCCATCTGGTCATTGCGGGATTCTTCGTTGGGCCGCTGATCAATCCGCTTTCCAGCAAAAGCACGCTTTGGACGGGGATCGCCGCGTGTGTGGCGGTGATTCCGCTGGCGATGATCTGCGGACCGCTGCGAGGGATTCCGTTGTACTGGCGGCTTATCGATTGCTCGTTTGGCGTGATCGGCATCATCCCGTTGATCTACTGCCTGCGACTGCTCAAGCGGATCGAGGCCGGCGAAAAATAAAAAAGCCGCAACCGGACGAACCGGTTGCGGCTCTCCAAGTGAATATTTTGTTAGCGAAGGAATGCCTCGTGCAACCCGCCGTCAACAGTGACGATCTGACCCGTCGTCTTGCTGAGACGCTGCGTCACCAGCAGGAAATACGCCTCCGCCTGATCCGCCGGAGTGATCGGAGCTTTGGTGAGCGTGCGGTCGGCATAAAACTGCGCGAGCTTGGTCACCAGCGAATCCGTTTCCTCGTCATCCGAGTAAGGGATGTCGTATTTGGCGAGCGAGCCGATGACGCGGTCGCGCGGGAACATGGCGGATCCCTGGACGACAGTCGCCGGAGCGACCCCGTTGACTCTAACGAGCGGTGAAAGCTCGATGGCGAGTTCGCGGACGAGATGGTTCGCGGCGGCTTTCGACGTGTCGTAGGCGAGCGAGCCTTTCTTGGCGACCGCTGCGTTGGCTGAGGTTGTTAGGACAAGATTTCCGCGCAGGCCCTGATCCTTCCAGGTCTTCGCAGCCTCGTCGGCGACGAAGTAGCTGCCGGAGACGTTGATGCCGAAGGTGAGCGCCCACTTGTCGTCGGGGATGTGGCCGGTGGTGTCGCTCGGCACGAAGATACCCGCGGTGACGCAGATGGAATCGAAACCACCGTAGGCGAGCGCGACCTGATCCAACATTTTCCGGATGCTCTCGCGGTTCGTGATGTTTGCGGCGAGTCCGATAGCTGGTCCGCAGTTGGAAATACCGGTGCCCGCGACACCGATGCCGACGCCGTATTTGTCAGTGATTTCCTTCGCCGTCGCCTGCGCGGCGATTTCGTTGAGATCGACGCAAACGATGTGCGCGCCTTCTCTAACGAGGCGATGGGCGGTTTCCTTGCCAATGCCGGAACCGGCGCCGATCACGATGATCACCTGGCGCGCAAGTTCCTTCTCGGCGGGCATGCGCTTGAGTTTCGCTTCTTCCAACAACCAGTATTCGATGTCGAATGCTTCCTGTTGCGGCAGTGATACATAGGTGTCGATGGCTTCGGCACCGCGCATGACTTCGACCGCGCAGTTATAGAATTCCGCAGTGACGCGGCTTTCGGATTTGTCCTTGCCCCAGGCGATCATGCCAAGGCCGGGGATGAGCACGACGGTCGGATTCGGATCGCGCTGGGCGGGCGAGTTGTCGTGTTTGCAGAACGAATAGTATTCCGCGTAATCCTCGCGATAGCCTTCGAGACCGGTGGCGATTTTGTTGCGGAGGGTTTCAACATCCTCGGTTTGCGGATTCCAATCGACGTAAAGCGGCTTGATCTTGGTGCGAAGGAAATGGTCGGGGCAACTCGTGCCAAGCTCGGCCAGACGGGCGGCGTCGTGGGAGTTGACGAAACGCAGGATTTTCTCATCGTCCTGCACGGTGCCGACGAATCGCTTTTGGGCGGACACCCTGCCACGCAGCCACGGCAGGATCGCGGCGAACGTCGCATCGCGGGTTTCCTGATCGAGCGTGGTGTATTTTTGTCCACCAAAGGCGGTGGCGTCGCCGCCCTTGGCCGCGTATTTCGCCTCGATGTAGTTCGCAGCGGTTTCGATGAAATCGAGCGTGTGGGCATAACAGATTTTTTCGTCGTCATCCCACGAAATGAAACCGTGCTGGCCCATCATGATGGCTTTGACGTCAGGCTGCTCTTGCGCGATTTTTTCCATCGCAAGGCCGAGTTCGAATCCCGGACGCATCCACGGCACGTAAGCCATTTCACCGCCGAAAATTTCTTTGGTTAGCTTCTCACGATTCTCCGATGCGGCGATGGCGATGATCGCGTTCGGGTGCATGTGATCGACATGCTTACCGGGGAGGAAGCTGTGAAGCGTGGTGTCGATGGACGAGGCGCGCGGGTTCAGATTGAACGTGGCGTGCGAGAACATGCCGACCATGTCGTCTTCCGCCTGCGACTTGAGCCCCTTGTCTTCACGGGCATCGTAAATCTTCTGAAGTCCGATGAGTTTCTCCTGATAGAGCGACGAGAAATTCTCACGGGTGCTGGTGCGGAGGTCGCCACCGGAGCCTTTGACCCAGAGGACTTCCACGGACTCGCCGGTGAGCGGGTCGGTCTCCATGATTTTCGCGGAGGTGTTGCCACCGCCGGTGTTGGTGATGCGCTGGTCGCTGCCGAGGAGGTTCGAGCGATAGATCAGGCGGCCGACGGGATCAAGCGACGCGGCTTTGGCATCGTCCCAGAGGTAATTGACGTGTTTGTAGTTGGACATGATGGATTGTTTTCGAGGTGATTAGTTAGATACCGAGGGCTTTCTGGCGGTAGTGTTCGTCCGGGCGTCCGGCGATGCGTTCGACCTGCTCGGGTGTTAGGAATTGCGGTTCACCGGCGATGGCGGCCGCGCCGGCGAAAATTTCGGCGGCCTTGACGGCCATCAGGGTGGAGGCGATCACCGCTTCGGGTGTGGCTCCCAAGGCGATGATGCCGTGGTTTTCCAACAGGATGATCCGCGGCGGGCGCGACAGGCGGGCGATGTATTCCTCGACGGCGAGCTTGATCGCCTGGGAGAGCTTCAGTCCGGGATCGGTATAGGGAACGAACACGCTCTCCACGCCGCAGCAGACGATTTCGTCCGGGAAAGTCCGGCGCGCGGCGAAGGTGCGGCCATGCTTCGAGCATAGCAGCACGTTAACTGCGACGGGGTGCGTGTGGCCGACGAAATTCACGCCTGGCAGGGTGAGCAGATAGGCGTGGAAAATCGCTTCGACCGAAGGCTTCTTCGCATCCGTCGAAACGCGTGCGGCGAACAACGCTTCATCGATGGCGGCATCCGTCATTCCTTCGGAAGCGAGGAGCGGCAGAAGGTTCCCAAACCCGCATTCCGCGATGCCGCTTTCACTGAGCGTCGAGAGGCTGGAGCCGGACGCCTTGACGACGAAGCTGTCCGCCGAAAGCCGGGCCGAGGTATTCCCCTCGCCCAGAATGGCGAGTTTTCGCTCCTCGCGGCCAAGTTGGCGTGAGAGTTCCAGCATTTTCCCTAAGGTTTCCGTCGCGGCCATGAGTTGCCGTGGTTTTTGGAGGATTGGATTGACAAGTCAAACCAAAAACCAACCATTCCCAAGAAAACAAAGAAATACACGAATCATGCTCGCCATCGACCGCCAACGCCGGATTTTAGAACTTCTCCTTGAGGCAGGTTCATTGCGGACGACCGACACCGCCGCCGAACTCGGGGTGACCGATGAAACCGTCCGCAAGGATTTCGAAATCCTCGAACAACGCGGCGATCTGATCCGGACCCACGGCGGGGCCAGCCGCCCGCAACGGATCCGCGAGGAACTCCCCTTCACCGAGCGCCAGGCCATCCGCCGGGAGGAAAAACGGGCGATCGCTCGGCTCGCAGCGGGCCGGATCCAGCCGAACGAGACCATCTTTCTGGATGCCAGCTCGACGGTCCTGACGCTCACCGAATTTCTGCCTGAAATCCCGCTGACCATCCTGACCAACGCCCTGAATGTCTTCACCGCCCTGTCGGATCGACCGAATATCGACCTGATTTGCACCGGCGGTTTGTTTGACGCCAAGTCACGCTCGTTCATCGGCCTGACCGCCGAGAAATCCCTCCAACGCTACAACATCCACCGGATGTTTTTCTCGGGAAACGGCCTCCATCTCGAACGCGGCGTCAGCGAAAGCAACGCCCGCCAGGCGGCCTTCAAGGAACGCGTTATCGAAAACGCGGAGGACGTCGTTTTCCTAGCAGATCATTCCAAGCTCGGGGAGAAATCCGCCTTCTTCTTCGCAGAGGTTTCCGATCTAACGTGCCTGATCACGGACAAGGCGGCGGACCCGGAGTTTGTCGAGAAGCTCCACGGCCTTGGGGTCGAAGTCATGCTGGGCACCTGATTTCCCATTCAAATCCTAAATTGACAGAATTCTGTACAGGTCGCATAGTCAGGCCATGAAAACGGTTACCTACACCGAAGCGAGAAACCAATTGGCCGGTCTCATGGAATCGGCCACACGCGACCGCGAGCCGATCACGATCACCCGCAACGGAGCGGGAACCGTGGTGATGCTGGCCTCGGAAGAATTCGCGGCGATGGAGGAAACGCTTCATTTGCTATCCACCCCGGCGAACGCGGATCGCATCCGCCAGGGGCTGGATGACTATGCCTCAGGGAAATTCCAATCCGGCGAACTATGCGACTGATGTGGCTGCCCGGAGGATGGGCGGACTATCTCTGGTGGCAGGAAGCGGATCGCAAGGTCCTCGCGCGGGTGAACGAGTTGATCCGGGACACCCTGCGGAACCCGTTCTCGGGCATTGGCAAACCGGAACCGTTGAAGGGAAATCTCAAGGGCTGGTGGTCACGCAGGATCACTCAGGAGCATCGGCTGGTTTACCGCTGTGAAAACGAAACGATCATCATCATGCAGTGCCGGTTTCATTATGAGAAATAGGATATTCTCCGGCCGGCGATAGACCGACAAACGGCGAACAGGATTTCAGTGGACCGTCATCGTGATTCGGCGCGGCGAAGATGCGGATGAATTCGTTAAATGCAGCTGTTCCCCGACACGAAAATCCCGCGGGATGCCGAGCATCGCGCGGGATTTTGAAGTCTGGACGTGGCGACCGGTGATCGCCTTTACATCAGCCGGGAATCAGATTCTTCACCGCCTCGCGCTCTTCGAGCAGCTCCCCGATGGTTAGATCGATCTTGCCCTGGCTGAAGGCATCAACCGGGACACCTTGGACGACTTCCCACTTGCCGCCTTCGAGAGTGCGGATCGGCATGGAGGCCATGATGCCTTTCGCGATGCCATACGATCCGTCCGAACAGACGGCGACGGAATGCCAGTCGCCTGCCGGTGTTGGGGTGATGAGACTTTTCACGGTGTCGAGCGCGGCATTCGCAGCGGAAGCGGCGGAGGAAAGACCGCGGGCCTTGATGACGGCGGCACCTCGTTGTTGGACCGTGGCGATGAATTCTCCTTGGAGCCATTCGTGATCGGTGATGACTTCGGTGACTGGCTTGCCATCGACTTTCGCGTTGGTGAAATCCGGATACTGGGTGGCGGAGTGGTTGCCCCAGATGCAGAGGTTGGTGACCTTGGATTGATGGACGCCGGCCTTTTGGGCAAGCTGGCTTTTCGCGCGGTTTTCATCGAGCCGGGTCATGGCGAAGAAACGGTCGGCGGGGATGCCGGCGGCGTTGTTCATCGCGATGAGAGCGTTGGTGTTGCAGGGATTTCCGACGACAAGCACGCGGACATCCTTGGCGGCGTTCCGGGCGATGGCTTGGCCCTGACCGGTGAAAATCTTGCCGTTGATGCCGAGAAGATCGGCGCGTTCCATCCCGGCCTTGCGTGGCACGGAACCCACAAGAAGGCACCAGTTGGCGTCCTTGAATCCTTCGTCGAGATCGGCGGTGCCGACGACTTTGTTGAGCAGCGGGAAAGCACAGTCATCAAGTTCCATCATCACGCCTTGCAGGGCTGGAAGACCGGGCTCGATTTCGATGAGGCGGAGGTTGACCGGCTGGTCAGGACCAAAGACGAAACCGGATGCGATGCGGAAAAGCAGGGCGTAGCCGATCTGGCCGGCAGCACCCGTGATGGAAACGGTAATGGGAGTTTTCATAGGAACGGCGGCAGGCTAGGTAGCCGGAATCGCGGGGTCAACTGACAAGCGAAGCGAGATGGTTATGGAGAGTGGCACTGTGGCCCACCTGGCCGATGAATTGAGAAATAGAAGCGCTTCGCACTGGATTTTCGCTCCCCATCGGCTTCGTGGACGAAGGCGTCCACGCTCCTTACTGGTGGAGGTATTGCCAGATGGCTTCGAATTGCTTCTTCGAGTCGCCGTCGAGGATATCCGTGCGCTGGGATTTGCCGTCCTTCGAGTAGAGCGGCATCTTGGTGCTCGGCGTGACGGATTTCGGGTCGTCCATCCAGCGGTGGTAATAATCCTCGCGAATGCGATTCGGAACGAGCTTGAAATTGACGCCCTCAACCTCAAAAGCAGCGGTCGGTTTCAAATCTCCGATGGCGTGGCAGGTGGTGCAGCCGAAGCCCGTGCCACCCGCCAAAGTCTTGCCGATTTCCGCCAGCGCAGGATCGACTTTCATCTCGGCGGGTTTGTTAGGTTCGACGCCGTGGAGTTTGGAAAATCCTTTGGCAAGCGCCGGAGCCGCAGTCTTGAAGGACGGCATCCTCATCGCCAGCCATGGCCGGGGACGTGGATCGGAGGTGCCGGAGATCATCGATTCGATGGCCGTCGTGTAGAGCATTTCACCCGTGTAGGTGAGCTGCGGACGGGATTGATCGACGCGTTCATTGAGCTTTGGAAGATGGGCAATCAGCGCTGCCGTCTCGGACTGGAAGTTGGAAAGGAGCGGAGCTTGCCCGTCCATGCCGTGGCACGCCGTGCAGCGGAGCGCGCCGATCTGACGGGTCACATATTCGGCTGGGTTGTCACGGCTGAGGGAATCGCTGCCTGCTTTGGAAAACGCGACGAGGGCGGCGCGGTCGTTGTCGTCGATGTTCAAATGCGGTGACTTGCCGCGCTTGTCGGCGGAAGCAACGCAGCCGCTTGCCGACCAATCCTTTTTGAAAATCACATCCATGCTGGCGGGCGCTGTTTCCGGAGTCATCGGCATGCCGGGGTGGCAGACTCCGCATTGGAGCGAGCCGGCGATCTTCGCGCCACGGGTGACATCGCCAGCGGGGATTTCGTGTTCGGGTTTGGTTTCCTGACCGGTGGAGGATTTCGTTAGAAATGCGGCGATGGAATTCGCCTCGGCATCGGACAACCGGAAGTTCGGCATCTTGATGAATGGATGATAGGCGTCCGGTTGCTTCAGGAATGCGACGAGCGCGCCGGGAAGGTATTTCGAAGCGACGTTGTTGAGCGGTACGCGGCTCGGATCGGTTAGTCCCTTGTCCGGTGGATTGTGACAAGCGACACAGCCGAGTTCGTGGAAATTGACACCGCCCTCCTGCGCGAGCGCCGCGTCGGGTGCGGGGCCGGCCGGTGCTCCGGTTTTTAGACTGGCGACATAAGCCGCGAGGTCGCCAGCCTGTTGGCGGCCTTCCTCGGTGGAGCTGTCCACCAAAGCGGGCATGTTGGTGGTCGGCTTGAGTGCTTGCGGACCGGCAATCCATTTGCGCAGCCATTCCTCGCTGACACGGTCACCGGAGCCGAAAAGAATCGGTCCGATCTCGGCAGTTTCGGGCATGGGAGACGTGCCGAAGCCTGACGCGGCACTGTGGCATTTTGCACAATTCTGGGTGGCGAAAAGCACACGCCCACGGCGCTGCAGCGCACCGAGTGTGGTAGCCTCTGTGGCATCCGCTTTGAAAGCCGACGGTGGGATGGTCTGACGGGTGAACGACGCCTCTTCCCAGTAAAGCCGGAATGCGGCGGAGCCATCCGGCTTGCTGGCGTAGCTGAGTTCGATTTCGTGGTCGCCGGGATTGAGGCGGGTGGACTCCGAGGGCTTTTCCGCGAGATTGTTAGTTCTTGATAGAATATCCTTGCCGTCGATTTTCAAACTGGCGGTCCCCTCGCCTTCGAAGGAAAAAACCAATCGCTCGCGACGTGGCAACACGAGTTTCCCCTTCCATACGACTTGGAAAGCACCCGGTGTCACGAATGGCGTTACCGGTTCGCCCGGCTGGATCGCCAGCGCGGGAAAACGGTCGAGCCGGGAATCGGTGACACCGTCACGGGTAAACGTGGCGACAAGCTCCGCCTTGGCAGGAATGACGGCGAGGGTCGCGAACAGAAAAAACAGTGGCCGGGCTTTGAAGGACATGGGTTCGAAACGGATGATGTCTGGAGATTAAAACGGATGAAGCGGATACCCACAGCAAATGTGTATCCGCCCCATCAGGTTGTGCCTTTTAAATGTAAATTATTTGCCGTAAACCGTGCCGTAGAACTCGCCCTTCATCACCTTGGCGTCCTTGTCTTCGAGATCGTAAGTCACCTTCAGCGTCATGGCGGGCTTCATGCCTTCCAGCACGAGATCGATAGTCTGACCGTCCGGAAGCAATTTGGCGGACTCGATTTTCACCGTGTCGTGCACATGATGGTCCTTCGACTCCTTCTCAAGCGCGTTCTTTTCGGCTTCGACATCCGGATGATCGACGGAAAATTCGCCGGACCCGTATTGCGGGCCGCGGACGTAGTTCCAACGCTCCGAGCCGTAGCTGCTAACATCCTCCGCCAGTTCCGCATCCAGTTTCGTCGGGAACGTCAGTCGGATGCCCTTCGGCGTATATTCCAGTTTCGTAGGAACCGGAACGACCACACCTTCATTGTGGCGGATCCGTTGGAACGCACACTCGGTGGCAGCGTTGGTTTGCCAGCCGCGGAAGCCGAGGAGGTAGAGCGATCCGTCCTTCTGGAAACGGGCGCGCATGGCGGACGATTGCAAGGCAATCGGCAGTTTCACCACGCCACCTTGGATCGTTTCGCTCCGCGGAGTCGTTAGAACTTCAAAGACGCTCGACTGGCCGTAGGAAAGATGAAGAAGCGTTCCTGCGGCGACACCGAAGTTCGCCCCTTCCGGCACCCACACCTGGGATCCGCCCGAGTTATCCACATCCATCGGCAGGTAGCAGATCGGCTCTGTGTAGGAGGCACCCGTTAGAAACTGACGGGACGCCTCGGTGCCGAAGAATTTCGGCACGTCGCCCTTCATGAAGTTGATCTTGCAGCAAGGCTGGTTGGTGCCTTCGTTCTCACCGGTGGTGATTTCTCCGTTAGGTCCGATGGCGAGCCCGCCCGGAGCGCGAAGTCCGGTGGCGACGACTTCCATCTTCTTGCCGTCGGGCGAGACCTTCATGACCGTCCCGTGGTTAGGCAGGATCCGGTCGAACCCGCGTCCGCCACCGCGCACCGGCGAGGCCTTGGCGAAGTAGAAATTACCGGCCTTGTCGGTCTGGAGCTCGAAGGCGAATTCATGGAAATTTTCGGAAACAATGACGTCGCGATTGAACACTTTGAAGTAGTCGGTTTCGCCGTCGCCGTTGAGATCGATGAGCTGGGTGATCTGGTCGCGACCGTTGACGTAGATGCTGCCCTTCACGACCTTGAGACCGAGCGTCTCGAACAATCCGGAGGCGATGCGCTGCCACTTGAGCTTGCTCCAGTCCCCTTTCAATCCACGAACAACCCACACGTCGCCGTTCCACGAACTGAGCGCGGCGGAATCCTCGTCGATGAAATCAAAGCCACCGAAGCGCAGGTTCGCCTTCCAAGGATTTTCCGTGGGCAAGGTGACGATATCGGTGACGTAAGGCGCTTCCTTGTCCGTGGAAACCTTTCCTTTGGTCTCGATGATTTCCGGATAGAGCGGTTTGCCGCCGGAAGTCAGAGCCTTGAAATCAGGAGCAGCCGCAGCTTTCGGTTCGACGTCGCGGGCCAGGGCGATTTGGAAAACCGCGGTGTCGCCTTTGGAGAATTTCGCCAGCAAACGGCCGGGGTTTTTCGGGTCGGCCGCCAGCTTCACGCCGCCGGTAGTGGTGACTCCGAGACCATCGGCGGATTTCGCTTTATCCGCACCGACGGTGAAGGCTCCTTTTTCGTCCGCGACTCCGAGTTGGAGGTCATTCGCGCGCTTGGAAACTTTGAACGAGCGCGTGATCGTCGCACCGTCGCGGCTGATCGTTTCAAGAACCTCGGCACCGTTGACCGAGTAGTTCAATGTGATCTTGTCGCCATCGCGATAGTAGCCCTTGAACATGGCGTGTTTGAAATTGCCGTAGCCTGGATTTTCCCGGCTGTCTTCGAACGAACCGGACGCATCCGCCCACCCCGCAAGCGCTGCGGTATTGAATACAGGCTTTTCATCGGTTAGGGCGATAAGGACTCCGTGTTGTCCGGTCCAAGGCGTGCCGCCCCATTTCCATTTTCCGTCGTAAGCAGTTACGAGACGCAGCGTTTCAGTGTCGAAAAGCGCGTGATAACCTTCGCCGAGATCGATGAGGATTCCCTTTTTCGCGGCGACCCGTTCGCTTCCTTGAAACGTGTCCTTGAAGGAGTTCGACCATGCGGGGCCAATTTTCATTTCTTGATACCATTCAGCGGAGTGAACCACGGCGGTGGTGGCGGCAAGGCAGGCGATGTAGCGTAACATTGGGGCGAACATACGAAGGCGATTTAGGAGGTCTAGCATAGAATTGCATACAATCACTCCCTGAATTGGTAGTTCTGAAAAGATCCTGCTTTCCCGGGCGTTCCGGTGGGTTCTTACTCCCGGCATGATCGACATGCTCGTGCGACTCTATGACCTGCCGGACGCCACCGACCTTTATGGGAAAGTAGCCGCCAGCGGCGTCACGCTCCGTCGTGCGCGGGCCTTCGAAAAGCACACGGTCGCCGCCTTCACGAAGGCCAATTTTTCCGAAAAATGGGTCAGCGAGGTCGAAGTCGCGATGACCCGCCAGCCGATTTCCTGCTTCATCGCCACCCGCGACAAGGAAATCCTCGGCTTCGCCTGCTACGAGACAACCCGACGCGGATTTTTCGGTCCGACCGGCGTTTCCGAAAAGGCCCGCGGCCTCGGATTGGGAAAAGCGCTGTTGTTCAAAGCGCTCGAAGGATTGCGCGACATCGGCTACGCCTACGCCATCATCGGCGGTGTCGGCCCCAAGGAATTCTACGCGAAAAACTGCGGAGCCATCGAGATTCCCGGCAGCGATCCAGGGACTTACATCGACCTGCTGCCGTAGCGGTCACTCCACCGCGTGAATGCCGATCTGGTGTTTCACGCAAAGTTCCGCCACCCGCTCCTTTTCCAAGAGTAAAGTCTTCCCTGCCTCAATCGCAATGCACCCTACCCCGGCGGCGGCGCAGGTTTCGATGGTCTGTGGGCCGATGACCGGCACGTCGAAACGGAAATCTTGGTTCGGTTTCGAAACCTTCACCAGCATCACATCCTTGCCCCGCCCAAGTTCACCACCACGTTTAATACAAGCGTTGGTTCCTTCAAATGCCTCGGCAGCGAGCACGGTGCCGTGACGAACCACCACGCTTTGGCCGATGTCGAGCTTGCTGGTTTCCTTCGCGATCCGGAAGCCGAACTCCGCATCCGCAAGCTGGCGCTTTTTGAAAACCGGCCCGCAAACCGACCCCGGCCCCGGCAGGTGATCTTCGAGAAAAGTCGTGGCGGGAAGCAGGGTGATCCCGTCCTTTCCCAGCTCATCGGCGATCGCGCCAAAAATCGTTTCCGCATTCCTCGCCTTCAGCCGTGCGAACATCATCAGAGCCCGCAGGTCCGTCCGCAGTTCGAAGAGGTTCTTCGGAGAAATCTGACCGATCATCACCACCTCGTTCGCGCCCTCGCGGCGGAAAAACTTGATCGGCTTGCTCAGTTGTCCCACGCGGGCCCACTCGGTGGCATCCACCAGACTCTCCATTTCCGGCCTCGTCTCGCCCGGAAACCCGCACATCACCAACCGGACTCCCGGTGATTTCCGCCGCGCCGCCGTGATGAAAACCTCCGGATAAACGCCGCTGCCGGCGATGATTCCGATGGTCCGGGGACTCGTGGTGGGAGATGCCATGCTGCGTGTGTCGGGGAAAAACCGGCTGTCGCAGTGAGTGAAAAGTAGCGGCTGTGGGACTCGAACCCACACTCGTTAGAACTCGATTTTGAGTCGAGCGCGTCTACCAATTCCGCCAAGCCGC
>NZ_JBDSCX010000045.1:0-23855 GCF_039920825.1 Luteolibacter sp.
TTGGAGGATTTCCCATTCGGCGTCGGTCAGGCTGCTAGGATAACTTGGCATGGCAAGCTTCTCCAATACATGACCGGATTAGTACAGATTAAAAGTTGGGAATCAGATGTTTTTAAGACAGCCTCTAAGCAACGAAGTCTCACGGGCCCTCACCCGGAACGCCGGGAAATGAATTGATACGAACCCACCAAAACTCTAGCAACTACTCATGCAAAAACGCACCGGTTGGACTTTGCTTGGAGCTTCGGTTGTCGGTCCGATCATCGGCTTTCTCATGGCCTGCGTCGTGACCTACGTCATGCCGACGAAATACGAAAGCGAGGCGGTCATCGAGGTGGATCAATCGCGATCTGCTTCCGGATCTACGGCCATGACTCCCCTAATTTTCGGAAGCGATTTTGAAATGCTCAGGAGCAGCAAAACCCTCGGGAAAGTGGTTGATCGTCTTGGACTCGCGAACCGCTGGGCGGTGGACAAAAATACCGCGATACGGATTTTGAAAGGGATGATGTATAATCAGAATATCCATGGGACAGATTTGATCTCCATCCGGGTGCGCGATACAGACAAGGAGGAGGCACGGAATATTGCGGCCGAAGTGGTGCTGGCATATCAGATCGTCCGCGATGCTGCCATTGTTGAAGAGGAACAACGTAGGGATTTAGCTCTAAGACGAGTGATTCGCGATCAGGAGGACTTAACAGATGAACATCGAAAGGCGGTAAAGCGCTTTAGTGCTCAAGGACCGGCCGAATTCTACGACGAGTCACAAATAAACCTGTCTAGGGCAGAGATGGACTTGGAAAATTTGCGGTTAAAACTGCTTGAGGAAACCATTCATAAAAAAGAGCGGCAGAAAAATATCATTGTCCACGAAGAACCCCAAATCGCCGATGCTCCAATTTCCCCGAACGTCCTTCTGAATCTTTCTCTTGGAGCCTCGCTGGGTTTCTTGCTTTTCCAGTTGATTGCCTGGCTGGTAGTCGCAGCCGTGAACCACCGTTCCCCTCAGCAGACGTCTTTTGACGACTGACGGAGCCGCGGCCCTCCAGACGGAAGAGCCGGACAGCAGGCTGTCACGGCAAAGCGGCAGCAGGCTGCCGCAGTCCATGGCGCTAGTGCCCGAAGAGGCTGCGCAGTTCTTCGGCGATCACGGCGGAGGCCTCGGCTACGGTGATTTCCTTTCCCGCCTCGTTTTCCAAACAACTCATGCTCACTCCGTCGATGCCGCAGGGCGTGATCGCGAAGAAGGGCGGCAGGCTTTCTTTCGTGATGTTGATGGCGAAGCCGTGCATGCTGATCCATTTTCTAACACCGACACCGATGGAGGCGAGTTTGCGGTTTTCCACCCAGACGCCGGTGAGTCCGTCGCGGCGGCCGGCGTTCACGCCGAATTTTTCGCAGGCGCGGATGAGTGCGTCTTCGAGTTTCCGAAGATGTTCGTGAAGATCCTTGCTGCGGGATGTTAAATCGAGAATCGGATAGCCGACGAGTTGGCCGGGGCCGTGGTAAGTGGCTTGGCCACCGCGGTTGATTTCGTGGACGGGGTAGGGGAGCAAATGGGGATCGCGGAGGGAGGACTGGTCGCGCAGCCGGCCGATGGTGTAAACCGGGTGATGCTCCAGCAGAAGGATCGTATCAGGGCCGGTGCCGTCGAGGATCGCCTGAACATGACCCTCCTGAAGCCGGAGTCCGGCTTCGTAAACGATGGGAACGGGGAGATGGATGATGTCCAACATGGGAGGTTGAGGGTTGGGGGAAAGATGGAGAGTTTGCGATTTTTTTCCCGGCTCTCAACCATCAAATCCCAACTTTTTTCATACGAGCCTGCGCTCGAGAAGTTTGGCTTTGAGGGGATCGGACGCCTGCAGGTGGGCCATCCCGATCGCGAGGGCGTCGGCGGCATCGGACGGCGGGGTTTCGGCGAGTCCCAGCAAGGCACGGACCATGAAGGCGACCTGCTTCTTGTCGGCGTTGCCATTGCCGACGACGGCCATTTTCACCTTCTTGGGCGAATATTCATAGACGCGGATTCCATGGTCGGCGGCGGCGATGAGAGCTGCGGCCCGGGCGGCTCCCATGGAAATGGCGGTCTGGTGGGACTGGACGTAAATGATGCCTTCGACGGCGATTTCATCCGGCTGGAATTTCTGGATGATGTTGACCAGATGCGTTCGGATGGCCGAGAGCGCGGCGGATTGCGGGATGGCTTTCGGGATGGAAATCACGTCGAACGCGAGGACGACCGGCTTGCGAGGATCTCCTTCGAGCACGGCGTAGCCGGTATTTCTAACGGCCGGATCGATGGAGAGCACTCGCATTTTCAGGAGATGGGTTCCACAAGAACCAGGGGACTTATTTCTCGATAGCCGGGGCCGTGGGCTTGATTTCGGCCAGCAACGCTTCGGCTGTTAGTTCAACGAATGAACCGGGAGCGCCGGAATAGTGGATCTTGCGCTCGCCGTCGAGAACGTAAACAAGAGGCCAGGTGCCGACGCGGTATTGCTGGGCGAGTTCGTTTTTCGGATCGGAGAAATTAGGCCATGGAACGGTGCCATCGCTTTGGAGCACCCGGAGTTTTTCCAAGGTGTCGTTGTTGACTCCGATGACGGCGAGGGGTTTGCCCTTGAACTTGTTTTGCAGCGCGGTGGTGACTTCGACGACCCGCTTGGCGTCGGAGACGTTGCTGTTCCAGAAGAGCAGGACGATGACCTTACCTTGGTTGGCGGAGAGGGAAATCGCCTTGCCCGCGCAATCGACACCGACGAGATCCGGGGCGACGCGGCCCTTGGTGAGAAAGCGGATGATGTAGAGCTCGTCTTCGGCGAGTTTGGCAACCGTGGAGCCGTCGAATTCCACGTCGGCGCTCTGGATGATGGCCTTGCGCAGGTAGGTGAGGCGTTTGGCCATGATTTCAGCGTTGTCGCCGAGCGTCTTGAGCTGCATCGCGGCCCCGAGCGCGGCGACGCCCTGGATTTTTTGATCCGGATTGGTGTCTTTGATTTTTTCCAACAGCGCCAACGAGCGTGGATCCGGGCTGGCGGCAAGGGCGGAGCAGACAGGAGTAAGTTTGGGACTCTTGAGGTGGCTGGTCTCGATGGCCTTGCGGATCGTTTCGCAGTTCTTGCTGAAAATCGGTTGGGGCGTTCCGGTCTCGTCCTTGGCGAGCAGGCCTGGCGTGATGCGGAGGAACCAGGAGGCGGGTTCAAGCGTCCACTCTTGATTGAGCGAGCTGCCGATGGCCGCCCACATTTCCTTGGCGGAGGGCGTGGCATCGGGGCGGCTGCTCCAGGTTTTTGCACGATCTTCAGGCGTGGCGGCGATGCGCATTTCCAAGGCCCATTTGTCCATGGAGGCCTGATAATTTTTCTGAATGCGCAGGGCGTCGGCCGGGGCGGCGGTGGTGCGGGCGAAGGCCAGCAGGGAAAACAAGGCGATGAGGCAGCTCAAGCGGTTCATGGTTCGGAAGGTAGTAAGCGGGACGCGGATGGGAAACCTGAAATGCGCGGCGGCGCGGGATCACGCCAGCCGGGCTGCCGCAGTCTCGCGTGCCCAGCGGTCGGCTGCAACCACGGCTTCGAGGGTGCTTGACGGTTGGACGAGGTGGGCATCCATGACCGCTGCGACGCATTCCCAGATGCCGGGAAATGGAATTTTCTCCGCACGGAAGGCATCGACGGCGACTTCGTTGGCGGCGTTGAAAACCGCGGGCAGCGTTCCTCCGACCGTGCCGGCGCGGCGGGCGAGATCGACCGCTGGAAAATCGGCAGTGCGTGGCGCTTCGAACTCCAATTTCGCCAGCGCCGGGAAATCCAGCGGGCGCAAAAGTCCTTTGACGCGCCTCGGCCAGGTCAGCGCGTATTGAATCGGAAAACACATGTCCGTCCGACTGAGCTGGGCGAGGATCGAGCCATCGGTGAACTCGACCATCGAGTGGACGATGCTCTGCGGATGGACGACCACATCGATGCGGTCCATGCCGATGCCAAACAGCCAGCGGGCTTCGATCATCTCGAGGCCCTTGTTGAAGAGCGTGGCGGAATCGATGGTGACTTTCGGCCCCATTTCCCACGTCGGATGCTTCAGTGCCTGGGCGAGGGTGACGTTCGCGATCTGATCGGATGGAAGCGTGCGGAACGGCCCGCCGGATGCGGTTAGAATGAGCCGGGAAATTTCGGCCCCGCCGCCACGGTGACCGTCGAGGCATTGGAAAATCGCGTTGTGTTCGCTATCGACCGGGAGGAGTTTGACTCCACGTTTTTCGGCGGCGGCGGTGATGATTTCACCGGCCATCACCAGGATTTCCTTGGAGGCAATGGCGAGGTCCTTACCGGCCTCGATGGCGGCCAGCGCGGGATGCAGGCCGGCGGTGCCGACGATGGCGACGAGGACGACATCCGCATCGGTTAGGATGGCGAGTTCCAGCAGGCCTTCGGCACCGAGATGGATTTTCACGTCGGTCGGGAGCAGGGCGCGGAGCTCGCTTTCTTTCGAGGTATCGTAAAGCGCGACGTGGCGAACGCCGGTTTCACGCGCTTGTTCCGCGAGCTTCGCGACATTTCCACAGGCGGCGAGGGCGATGATTTCAATCTCGTTCGGCAGCTCGCGGGCTACCTTGAGAGTGGAGCAGCCGATGGAGCCGGTGGAGCCCAGCAGGACGACGCGGCGTTTGGGCGGAGCGGCATTCATGCGGCGGGAAGGAGAACCCATTTCAGATAGAAATACAGCGCCGGCGCGGTGAAACAGATGCTGTCGATGAGATCGAGCGATCCGCCGATACCGGGAAGCATCCGCCCCGAGTCCTTCGCATTGATCGATCGCTTGAGCACGCTCTCGGCCAGATCACCGATGACGGCCAGGATCGAGAGTAGGAAGCCGAGGAAAACCACATGGCCCCAGCTTTTGAAAAAACCGAGATGCTGGGGAAACAGCGCGTAAAGTCCGCAGGCGGCGAGTTGTGAGAAAAGCAGGGCACCGCCGAATCCTTCCCAGGTTTTTCCCGGGCTAACATGAGGGATCATCTTGTGCCTGCCGATCATCGAACCGACGATATAAGCTCCCATGTCGGTGAACTTCGTCACGGCTAACAGCCAGAGCAGCAGGAACGATCCGGAATTGCCGACCATGCCGGGTACCGCATTCGCGCCCGGTGCGAGGAACGTCACGCGGGCTGAGAAATTGAAAAGAAGCGCGATGTAAACGAAACCCAGCAGATTGACCGCGACCGTTTGCAGGGTTTCAAGCCCGCGGATGGGCTGGCGGAGCTGGAGGGTGAACGGGATGCCGGCCGCTAGAAAAACGAAAAAAGTGTCGATGTCCCTGTGCAGGGATTTTCCGCCCTGTTGGAAATGCCAATACAGAATGCCGCTGTAGATCGCCGCCAGCGTGATGCCGCAGCATGAGAAGCATTTCACGCCGGCCGCGCGCATCATTTTGAAATACTCGACCGTTGCCACCATCGTTAGGAATCCGATCAGAGCGAGCATCGCCCAGGCCTGGTGGCTGACGAAAATCGCGGTGACGAGCCCCCACAGGAAAAGCGTGCTGGCACTCCGCCGGGCGAAGACGAGGGCTTTGGATTGGGCGGGTGGCGGCGGGTTGTCTGCCATTGGCGGGGGAATCCAAGACGGCGGCGGCGGGCGTGGCAACTCATTCCATCGGAAGCCGCGCAACCTTTTTTCACAACCGTGGTTTGATGGGCAGACGAGACCGAATGCAGGCCTCCGAATCACAACCGAAAACTACGATGAATACGACAAAACTGATTACTCTGGGTGTCATGATCGGCGCCTGTTCCTTCGCTTCCGCTCAGGACACTCCGCCGGCTCCTCCCGCAGGACCACCGCCGCAGCGCCAACTGCCACCGGAACTGCTCGCGAAATTCGACACCGACAAGGACGGCAAACTCTCGGACGACGAGCGCAAGGCGATGCAGGCGGAAATGAAGGCCATGCGGGAAAAGCAGCAGGCCGAAAATCTCAAGAAGTATGACAAGGACGGCGACGGCAAGCTTTCGGACGAAGAGCGCAAGACCATGCGCGCCGACCAGGAAGCCAAGATGAAAGCGCTTCTCGAAAAATACGACGCCAACAAGAACGGCAAGCTCGATCCTGAAGAAGCCAAAACCGCCAAGGATGCCGGTGAGGACGTCCCAATGTGGGGCGGACGCGGACGTGGTGGCCCGGGCGGACCTGGTGGCCCGGGTGGCGGCAAGCGTGGTGGCAAGGGCGGCGGTGCTCCAGGCGGAGAAACTCCACCACCTGCACCTCCCGGCGAGTAATTCCGGCAGGATCTAACGAGATTCTCTGAATTCAGCAGCCGCGGATCGGGTTCACCGGTCCGCGGTTTTTTCGTGAAAGGCGTGGACGTCTCGTCCACGCTTCCCATCATCTCAAAGATCCTGCTCGATGGCCTTGAGCGTTAGGAAAAGTTCCTGCCAGCGCTTCAGGCGGGGCTCCACGGCCAGTTTCTCGCGGGCGAGGTGGGTTCTAACGGCCTCCAGCGAGGAGGCGTAATCCTGGAAAACGATGCGCAGCGCTTCCTCGTAATCAGAACGCAGGGTGCTGGCGAAACCGCCGCAGGTATCCAGCAGGCGACGTTGGAAATCCGCAGTGATGGACTTGCGCGTGACGATGGCGGTTAGAGATCCGCCTGCCAAAAACAGCGCGGCGAGACCGCAGAAGATGGCGGGTGCCCACGGCACGCCGAGGGCTCCGCAGGTGGCTCCGGCGCTGGTGAGCAGCAGCGTCATGAAAGTGAAGGATTTCAGCGCGAGATTCCGGCGGCGCAGATCCTTGTCGAGTTGGTTGCGGACCTTGAGATTGCCGATGCCTTGCCGAGCCGCACGGCCGAGCCGTTGCACGAAGCGGGTTTTCGCCGTCGCCAGCGTTTGATCGAGTGGATCGGAGCTCCCGAGATCGACGCCCATCGAGTCCTGCACCCGGTCGCACAATTCCGTCCAGTGCTCGCGACAAACCTCGACCACCTCGACGCCATCCGTTTCGGCGACGGCTTCGACGGCGGATTGCAGGCGCTCGATAAAAACGGACTCCATCGTCGGCCCGGTGCGATCGCCGGTGAACAATCGCAAAATGGATGGAACCACGCCGAGCTTGCCGCGGAGTTTTTTGGAAGCCCAGATGGCCTCGGATTCGAACACCTCGGCCACATTAGTTAGATGGCGCGGCAGCCGCTGCACGAAGCGTTCGCGGATGTCGTCGATTTCCCGCTCGATGGTGTCGAGGAAACGGCCTTGCGTGTTGAGAGTGTGCGTCTGCCGCTCGATTTGATCCTCCACCGTGCGCAGCGCGGTCGCGGCTTGGGCGCGCCAGCCTTCGAGCGCGGCCTTGCGTTCAGGGGATTCGCAGACTTTTTTCGAAATGAAACTTTCCAGCTCCGGATAACCGCTGGCCTTCATCAGCTTTTCCGCGAACGGATTCGATCGCTTCGCTTCGAATGCCATCTTGCCGGATACCGCGAACACCGGCGGGGAGAAGCCGATGCGTTTCATCGACAAATCCCTCATGTGTCCCTGGATGACGCTGATGTCGATGGCCTCGCGCTGGTCCGCCTGTTGGATGATGAAGACGACCCGCTGCAGGCATTCGGGTGTTAGTTCCGAGATGAAATTCCACGTCGCCGCCCCCCACGGGTTGGTGACCGGGAAAACGAAAAGGATCAGATCGGCGGACGGCAGGAACTTGGCGGTGATTTCCTGATGGCCCTGGACGATGGAATTGGTGCCCGGCGTGTCGATCAGGTTGAAGTCGCGGAGAAATCCGATAGGCCGATGCCGCTCTTCCAACATCGGGGTGATCTCGACATCGCGCGACACGCCGCCGAACTGATACCACAGCACCCGGTCGGTTTCCGGCAGGATGTTGGTCCGGCAAAGGTCGCGGCCGAAGAGGCCGTTGATGAGCGAGGATTTTCCTGCGTTCACCTCGCCGCTGACGACGAAAAGAAATGGCGGGCCCAGGCCCTTTTCGATTTCCGCCAGCGGCAGCTTGTCACCGAGTTCGGTGGAGGTTTCCGCCGCGAGCCCGACGATACCACGCATCACTTCCGCCAGCCGTTCTCGGGTCGCGAAGTAGCGTTCACCGAACATGGCGTAACTCACGGCTGTTAGCGAAAAAGGGGACTCAGGAATTCGAAGGGGCGACCGCGGCTTGGGCGGGGGCCGGCTCGGTCTTCATGGCCAGCAGTTGGGAAACCGTGACAAACTTGAAGCCCCGGCTGAGCAGTCCGTCGAGCGTCGCCGGCATCGCGTCCACCGTCTGGCCGTGGAGGTCGTGGGACAGGACGATGCCGCCCGCGGACGCGCCTGCTAGAATCCGCGAGGTGATCACGTTGGCACCGGGGCGCTTCCAGTCGAAGGGATCGACTGACCAGAGAATGATCGGATAGCCGAACTCGGCGTGCACCATTTCGCGCTGGCGTTGGAGAAGACCGCCGTAGGGCGGGCGCATCGTGCGCGGCTGGATGCCGGCGGCGCTGCCGATGGCGTCGTGGCAGCGGCGGAGATCCGCGCTGATTTCCGCATCGCTGAGTTTGCTGAGCAGGCGGTGGGTGTTCGAGTGGTTGCCGATTTCATGGCCTTCCGCGACGGTGCGGCGGACGATTTGCGGATAGAGATTCACGCTCTGGCCGATGACGTAGAAGGTCGCCTTGATATTGCGGGCGCGGAGCATGTCCAGCAGCCGCGGCGTATTCTGCGGGTGCGGCCCGTCGTCGAAGGTCATCGCGATGTAGTTGCCGGAGACCATCACCCGGGAAAATGAAATCCCCGAGCCTTTCGAGAAATCCGAACTCAGCGACATGTCCGGATTCCGCGGCACCGGGCCTTGGATCGACGGCGTGCGGTAGGCCGTATTTGAAGGAGTTTTCACCGGAGCTGCCCCCGCGGCGATCGGCGGCTTGGTTTTCAGCGGTTCTGCGGCGGCACAACTGGTCAGCGTGGCGGCGGCGAGAAGGAATCCGCGGCGGGTGAGCGTGCCGAATTTCTCCTGCTCGGGCGAATCCGCCTGGAGTGAGGAGCTGAGGAGCTTGTAGCCGAGGGCGTTGAGAGGATTGTCCATGGGAAATAGGGGGCGCAGCGGGAAAGTTGCAGGGAACTTAATGAAACAGCGGCCCGTGTCACGTCTCGTTTTCGGCCGGAAGAATAGGTCTTATAGGTCCCATACGGCCTATTCTTGATTCTTCAGAAACGCGTGCCTTGGTTGAGAGCGTGAATGGCTTCGCCGTCGAGGGCATGGAATGAATAAGAGCGGCGCAGGGTTTCTCCGAGGTAGGATTTCGCAGCGGCGGTGGCGTCCGGGAGGGATTGGCCGAGGGCGAGATTGGCGGTGATGGCGGCGGAGAGCGTGCAGCCGGTGCCATGGGAGCCGGGGACTGAAATACGCGCGGCGGTGAAGCGATGGACATTTCCGTATTCCATCAGCAGATCGATGCACACCGGACCATCGAGGTGGCCGCCTTTGAGGAGGATGGCGGTGCCGAACATTTCGGAAAGCTTGCGGGCGGCGGGTTCGAGCGAGTTTTCATCCAGGATGCGTTCACCGAGCAGGGCTTCGGCCTCAGGGAGGTTCGGGGTGATGACGGTGGCCAGCGGCAGAAGCAGGTTTTGATAACAATCGATGGCGGCCGGCTCAAGCAGGGAGGCACCGGTGGAAGCGATCATCACCGGATCCACCACCAGCGGGATCTCCGGAAACTTGCGTAAAATCTCCGCCACCGCCGTTACGTGCGCTGCGGAAAAAAGCATCCCCGTCTTCACCGCCGCCACCGGGAAGCTTTCCAACAGCAGCGCGATCTGATCCGCCACCACCTCCAACGGCACCGCGTGCACCGCTCTAACGACATTCGCCGTTTCAGAAACCACGCACGTCACCGCCGTCAGTCCATGCACCCCGAAATGCTGGAACGTCTTCAAATCCGCCTGGATCCCGGCACCCGCCGAACAATCCGAACCCGCGATCGTCAGCGCTACCGGAATCCCATTCGTCATGCCGCTGTCATAGCGCCTCCAGCGTCCTCGGCAACTCCCGACTTCCCATCGGGAGCGGGAACCTTATTGTCCATTTCTCTTCCCCATGAGTAAAGGAATGGGATCAAGACCTGTGCTTCTGATTCATTCTCCCGCCGCTCGCGTTCATCAGTCCACTCGCTCAAAAAAATGATCCATTTAGGCGTATATCGTTTCGGCAGGAAGCGGGTGGCTTGCCGCAATACCTACTGTACCGTTTGTGATTCCAGCCAGTTTTCGGAGGGCTACAGATCGATCCTGGTAGTGCATGTTTTTTGGATCCCGTTGCTTCCGATTGGGACGGATGTCAGATGGTTTTGCGCTAAATGCAGGAATACAACCGATGCGAAAAGGCCCAACCGCCCTTTCGTCCTGATTGCCGGAATGGTCTGCGGGGTGGTGTTGGTGGGCGTGGGAACCATGATCGGCATGACAACGGGGAATGAGTGGAATACCGGTGCCTGCATCATATTGTTCGGGGCGATCATGGCAGCACTCCTTTTCTATCTGATCAAGAAGCAGAATTACGGCAGGTATGTGGAGTCAACCCGGGCGGTAACGCCATTGAGTGGCGAGTCTTGCCCCTATTGCAAGACACCCCTCTTCGCCAAATTGCAGCCGAGGTGTGAATCGTGTCGTGTTAATATTGTAACGGGGCAGGGGACTTTGCGTTAAGTGGATAGCTGCTGGTAAAGATTGACTTGCCGTGACCAGGGGAAGAATCGCCTCGCCAATTCCGAGTGGGTATCCATGAAGTGTCGGATAGAGCCGCGATGTCCCGGCGAGCTTGTGAAGTTCCGCTATGAACTCCCCATCGAGTTATTCGTGTGCATGGCTGTATTGACAATTTTTGTTGTCCCGAATGGCTCCGACGTTGATCGAGCGTCTAAGGCTCGCGATCATGTGGAATCCATTTTGGCGAAATCTGCTTGCCGCCCTGTCACACTCCGGGTTCACCTACGTTCCGTGATATTCCCCCTTCTTCATGCGCTCGCCTGTTTCGCTCTCGTCGTCGCATCCCTTGCGTGGCGGGTGCGTTCTGAAAACAAGTCCCGCGCCCATCGTTTCCTGTTTCCCTACATCGTCGGAGTAGGACTTGCCGCCATCCTTCTGCTCGGGTCGTGGTTCAAACCGCTTCTGATGGAATACTTCACCGCGAAATCTTCCGGAGCCATCGCCATCATGAGCTACCGAGTTCATGGTCCATACGCTTGGGTTTATTTTTCCGCCGCGGCCCTGCCATTTGTTCCCGTCATCGGGATCGTCCCCTCCGTCGGGCGCAGGTCGTTGGTGATGGCTTGTCTCGGGGCGCTTGCGCTCCTGCCCGCCACCTTCAGCCTGTCCTTTGCTTTGGGTGTCCTCCCAATATGAAATCCCACACCGCCATCCTCCGCAAGATCGCGGCGATCGTCCTCATCCTGCTGAGCATCGCCTGGATTTGGGGCGCGGCGGCGCCGATCCGGTACTTCCTGGTCGGAGATCGTGAGGTGTCTGTTTTCATCCTCGCCGTCGTGCCCCTGCTTATTCTTCCCGGAGCGCTCGGCATCTTTTTCGGAATTGGTCTCTATCGGGAAATGTCCGAAGAGGCGGTGAAAGGAATCGTCGGCCTCGCTGCCGTGTTAGGTGCCTTGAAGATCTCGACGACCCTCACCGCCGTTTTTCCCCGCCTGCTTCCGGACAAAGTCGCCATGCCTCTCTATTTGCTCGTAGGCACCCTGATCGTCATCCCGACCTACGTGTGGCTGGTGGGGAAGCTGTTGGAAATGTCGGGCCACGGCAAACCGCGTCTGTCCGATCTGCTGGGGCGTGGGGCGCTGTTGCTAGTCGCATGGCAGCTCTTCCTCGTCCTCAGCGAGGTGATCCGCGAATACGCTCCTCTCATGGAAGGGGAGAAATACCTTCACGAGGAACCCTGGGACCTGCTAGGCCTGCTCATTCCCATCGCCGTCGCCTACGGCTTCTACCACATCACCGCCGCCTGCATGAAACTGCCGCCGTCTGGAAAACGCCGCACCGCCGCGCCGCGGGTCACTTCTGGCTCATGAACTTTTCCCTCATGCATGCGCTTGCCTGCATTGCGCTTATCGGCGCGGCACTTTTTCGGCGGAGGGGGGCTTTGGCGATGATGGCCGCGCCCGCCGCTTCTGTCGGTCGCCGGGATCATCCCCTCCGTCGGGCGCAGGCCGATGCCGGTGATTTGCCTCGAGCTGATTTCCCTCCTCGCCGACTTTTTTGGTTTGATCTTCTTCTGACCGTTTGGGGCGCGCGGATTGCCGATAAATCCGGGATCCGATATTCCAAACCCGCATCATCTCCATTTTTGCGTTTTCTTGCGCCTTTTTGCGGCTGAAACTCTTCGAATCAATTGCTACTCCGAGCCTGATTCGTGCTTGGCAGGTCTTACACGGCACGGAAAGATTGCGAGATGGCAGGCGAGATTCGCGAATTCGAAGGACTCAGGGTAAAAGTGGACGATGTGATCTACATGCCCAGCCTCGACGCGCCGCCGGAGAAGCCGCATCCGTTCGTGTATTTCATTTCGATCCACAACGACTCGCCGGTGCCGGTGACGGTGCGCGGCCGCAAGTGGGTGGTGCACGAGGACGAGGGGGAAATCTCGGTGGTGGAGGGCGACGGGATCGTCGGCCAGACGCCGATCATCGAGCCGGGCGGCCATTTCTCCTATAACAGCTATCACGTGGTGTCGCGCGGCGCGAAGGTCTCCGGCGCGTTTTTCGGAGAGACGGGGACAGGCGACTGGGTGTTCGCGAGGATCCCGGAGTTCCGGCTGGAGATTCCTAATTGGGCGTGAGGGGAGTTGAGAGTTTGGAGTTGAGTGTTGAGAGTTGGAAAAGACGAAGATCTTTCTCTTCTCTTGCTCTCAACACTCAACCACCGACTCTCAACTTCTTCAAAAAATCACCGCATCCATCCGGATGTCGTGAGGCTCGGAGAAGGTGTCTTCTACCAACTGTTGCGGGAAACAAATGCCGATCTTGAGCGCGTCCGGCCGGGCGTTGGCTAACAGCCGGTCGTAGAAACCGCGGCCGCGGCCGAGGCGGCCGCCGTCTTGATCGAAGGCGAGGCCGGGGCAGAGGAATGCGTCGATTTCGCGCAGCGGGACTTCGGGCGTGTCGGGGTGGGGCTCGAGGATGCCGAAGGATCCGGCGGTTAGGTTTTCGCCGGTATGGAAGGTGAGACGGTGGCCGGCGACTTTCGGATAGACCCAGCGCAGTTCCGGGTGGCGGGCGATGGCGGCGGACGGATCGACCTCGCCGGGGAGCGGGGAATAGACGGCGATGGTGCGCAGCGCGGGGCGGGCGGCGAGCCAGCGGTGCAGGGCCTCGCAGACGGGGGCTGAGTCGGTTTCGTGGTCGCGCAGGATCTGCCGCATGGTGACGCGGAGCTGGGATTTTTGGGGAGTTGATTCGGGAATTGCCACTTGCCAACAATCGGTCTTCTCCCATCCTTAGTCCTGATGATGCGAATTTGGCAAGCAGCGGCGGTATTTTGCGCGGCGACTTCGATTCTCGGAGCGGAGGAAAACGGCAAGTCGTTCGCCTGGTCCGGGCCGAAAGTGGTGCAGAGTATTTTCAATGAGGACCTCGGGATGCTGGATTCGGAGCGGGATGAATATGCGACGAACCTGGCCGGCATCGCCGGGAACGCGGTGGCGAAGGCGAAGGCATCGCCCGCATCGCTGGCGGACGCCCGCCGGATGCTGGCGCTGGCGCTCCAACTCTCGCCGCGCAACAAGCGGGCGGTGGTGCTGAATTTCCAACTGGCGAAGGGCGTGCTGCCGGAACCGGTCGAGGGTAACTACAGCCCGCAGGTATTCGCCCGGCTGATTCTAACACGCGGGCAGCTCCTGGAAAAACAAGGCGGCGAGGAGAACCAGAAACTGGCCCGTTATTTCATCCAACTCGCCGCGGAACTGGATCCGAAAAACGAGGATGCGGTTTATGCAAGCGAGGTGCAGCGGCTGGACCATGGGGTGTTGGACTGGTCGGCGGTGACGGATGCGGAGAAGCCTTGAAACTGTTCTTTCAAAAATGATCGGCCCCATCGTTAAACGATTTCAACTGAGCCGTCGACGGAAGATCTATCAAATCGGCGCAGAGCTTTGCCGATTCATTGCAAAAGATATCAAGCGAGAGATCAGAGTGCTTGATGCTTCTGGTATCGATGAAGGATACGTGGTGGCGCAGGTAAGAACACAGAATGTCCTCCATGCTTCGGTGGGAAGAGAGCCGGAATCCCCATTTGGTGATCCTGAAATTCTACATGTGGATCGTGCTTGGCTCTGGGGTGGTGAATCTTGGGGAGGTGCCGAAGCGTTGAGGCCACGTATCCCTTTGATTACAGCCAGCGACCTGAAGGACCTCCTTTCTTCGGTGTTCCCTCAAGCCACATTCGAGAGTGAAATCACGAATGCGGATTTTGGCTCGTGGAGGCTAACAGTAACACAAGATTACAAGGAGATTGAATTCGTATGGGGGCCACTTTCAGGCTTCGGAGGAATCGACCCGGAAATCCACAATGAAGATGTTTTCGCCCACTGTGACGAGTATCTCTATAGTAAGTACGCAGCAATCGCCTTCGCCAGGGATCATCTGAAAATCGAACAGGCAGAAGAAGGTGATCCTAATATATAACCTGTCAGAAGCCCAATTTTTTATGCCTCTAGAAATCGAACGCAAATTTCTCGTCGCTAACGATTCGTGGTGCGACGGTTCGCCGGGGATCGGAAGGGGATGTGTATTGAAACGCTCTGCTGGAAAGATGAAGCGCATCTTTATCCCAGCATTTTCCATCCTGATCGCTGGTTGTGCGGCGCTTTCGACTGGGAGAAAAGGCAGCATTATGGTCATGGAATTCGACAATCATGGAGGATTCTCACACGCAGGGCGGAAAATCGAGTTTTTCGACGACAAGCGCTTTCGTGATACTCGATACACGGACGTTCGGGGGGATGATCAAACCGAGGACGGGACCTACGAGATGGGGGACGGCCGGATCACGTTGGAAGGACGGGGACGGGATCGTGAAGTACTTTGTCGCGCTCGCTTTGAAGGTGAAGTCTACTGGGTTCATTCCGGAGAAGAGAAGAAGGTGGCGAAGCCGGGCGAGTCCCATTTTCGGCAGATCTCATTGCGACAGAATAGCGTTCTCTCGGCAAAGCCACTTCAGTCGAACTAACAAAAGAATCTCTTCAAAATGGCTCACTATGATTTGCAGAATCCCCGACTTCTGGCTGACTTTAACGGCTATTTCGGCGACATCCTTTGTTTGTCGCATACTGATTCATGCAGAACTGAAGCCGGGGATTTAATTTTTCTCGAAGAAGGAATGATCGTTACCGCATACGACGAAGATTGGAATGAGTCGGATAAAAGGGATGATCTTATTGCGACCGGCGTGGTTGAAAGATCTCCCCAGTCGCTTGCTTGCCGTGGATCACAGTGGTGCCTGAGAATCGATGAGAACGGGGGTCGTCATGAATCACAACTTATAACAAAGCAGTAGTTGCCATGCCCCTAGAAATCGAACGCAAATTTCTCGTCGCTAACGATTCGTGGCGCGACGGCTCGCCGGGGGTGCGGATCTCGCAGGGATATCTTGCGCGGGATGGGGAGCGGACGGTGCGGATCCGGATCGGAGGGGAGAAGGCGTGGGTCACGATCAAGGGGCGCAGCGTGGGAATTTCGCGGCAGGAGTTTGAATACGAAATTCCGGTGGACGAGGGGGGGGAGTTGTTGGGGCTGTGTTTGCCGTCGGTGATCGACAAGACGCGGCATGAGGTTTTTCACGCGGGGCATGTGTGGGAGGTGGATGTTTTCCACGGCGAGAACGATGGCCTGGTGGTGGCGGAGGTGGAGCTAGAGGACGAGTCGATTTCCCCCGAGCTGCCGCCGTGGGTGGGAGCAGAGGTTTCGGCGGATCCACGGTATTTCAACTCGCGTCTGGCAGTGACTCCTTACGCGAATTGGTAGCTGGTCCGGGGCGGCGGGATAATGTTGAATCTCCCGCTTGCCAGAGTCGGTGATCTCCTTACCCTTGGCGAAGAATCTCACATGAAAATCTGGCTCGATGGTAAATTGGTGGACGAATCTGAAGCGAAGGTGTCGGTCTTTGACCACGGCCTTCTCTACGGGGACGGTGTTTTTGAAGGCATCCGTATTTATAACGGTCGCATTTTCCGTTTGGAGGAGCACATCCACCGGTTGTTCGATTCCGCCAAGGCGATCATTCTGAATTTGCCGTGGACGCAGGATGAAGTCTGCAAATTTACCTGCGAGACGGTAGCGGCAAACGGCCTGAAGGACGGCTACATCCGGCTGGTGGTGACCCGCGGTGCCGGTGAACTGGGATTGAACCCTTATCTTTGCCCGAAGCCGTCGATGTTTATCATCGCCTCGACGATCAAGCTTTACCCGGACGAGACTTACCGCGACGGCCTTGCGATCATCACGTGCGCGACACGCCGCCCGGCACCGGGCGCGCTGATGCCGCAGGTGAAGTCGCTGAACTACCTGAACAACATCATGGCGAAGGTCGAGGCGATCCAGGCGAACGCGCTCGAAGCGGTGATGCTGAACGAACAGGGCTACGTGGCCGAGTGCACGGGCGACAATTTGTTCCTGCTGAAAAAGGGCGTGCTGTTGACGCCGCTGATTTCCGATGGCGCGCTCGACGGCATCACCCGCGCGGTGATCATCGAGCTCGCGGAGAAGCTGGGCGTGCCCGTGAAGGAGTGCTCATTGACACGGTATGATATATTCACGGCTGACGAATGTTTCCTCACCGGCACAGCGGCGGAAGTGATTCCCGTGGTTGCTCTCGACCGCCGCATCATCGGGACCGGCAAGCCCGGCCCGTTCACCGCCCGTTTTCTCGAAGCGTTCCACGAACTCGCAACGAGCACTGGCACTCCCTATGCTTGAGTGAGATAATTGATCACGATGATGAAGTGTGATTTCTGCGACAAAAAGGCCACCGTGTTCCTGACGCAACTCGTCGAGGGGCAGATGAAAAAGGTATGCCTTTGCGACAACTGCGCGAAAGAACGCGGAGTCACGGATCCCACGGGGTTTTCGCTCGCGGATCTGCTGCTCGGCGGCCTGCCGGGCGGGCCGGGGACAACCACGACGGTCACGGCCAGTTCGGCGTCGCCGGTGCCTGTTGGAAATGGCCGGAAATGCCCGACTTGCGGATTCACGTTGGATGATTTGCGCCGAGTCCGGAGGTTTGGTTGCAGTGACTGCTATGCGACCTTCGGCGAGGAAGTCACCCAGATGGTTCGCGGGATGCACAAGGGCACCACGCACATCGGCAAGGTGCCGGAAGGCTTAATGGCCTTGCAATATCGCCACCAGCGGATCGAGGAACTTCGGTCGCGTCTTGATCAGGCGATCGCCTCGGAAAGCTATGAAGAAGCCGCGGGGATTCGCGATGAAATCCGCAACCTCGACGAAGTGAGACAATGATTTTTTTCCCGAACCCTATCCAACACCAGACATCGCCATGATGCGTTTCACCACTCTCATCAAGCACCCCGCCGATTGGATGACCGGCGGGCAGGGGGAGCATGGTGCCGTGTTGACCTCGCGGATTCGCCTGGCGCGGAATCTCCGGCGTCACCCGTTTCCCGGTTGGGCAAAGCGGGATCAGCGGGCAGCGGCATTGGATCTCATGCGGCCGGCGGTGGAATCGCTGCCGGCGATGAAGGATGCGTTTTCCCACGAACTGGGCGATCTCACTTCGGTGCAGAAGCAGGTGCTGGTGGAACGGCATTTGATTTCCCGCGAGCATGCGGCGCGGGGAGATGGTTCGGCAGCGGTGATCGAGCGGCGTCAGACGTTCAGTCTGATGTTGAATGAGGAGGACCACCTCCGGATGCAGGCGATCCGGCCGGGACTTCAGCTCACGGCGGCGTTTAACGCGCTTTCCGCTTTGGATACGGAGTTGGAGGAGGCTCTCGAATTCGCATTTGATCCGACGCTCGGCTACCTCACGACCTGCCCGACGAATCTCGGAACCGGCCTGCGCGCTTCGGCGATGTTGCATTTGCCCGGCCTCGTGCTGAGCGATCAGATCGGTCAGGTGCTGCAGGCGGTGAACAAGATCGGCCTCGCGGTGCGTGGGCTTTATGGCGAAGGCACCGAGTCGCTCGGCAATCTCTATCAAATTTCCAATCAATCGACCTTGGGTGAAAGCGAGGAAACGATCATCCGACGCTTGGAACGGGTGATTTCGCAAGTTTCGAATCACGAGCAAAATGCCCGCGAGAAGCTGCTGGAAGACGATCCGGAGATGGTTTCCGACAAGATCGGCCGCGCCTACGGGGTGCTCCGCCACGCCCATATCATCGATTCGAAGGAAGCGCTGAACCACCTGTCGCTGCTGCGGCTCGGTGGAACACTTGGGTTTTTCTCCCCGGAAACCGTCATGCTGTGCGACAGTTTGCTGATGGATATCCAACCGGCACACCTCCAGCTACACTCGGGCCGCAAGCTTTCTCCGGAAGAGCGCGACTCGATTCGTGCGGAAATCGTCCGGTCCCGTTTGCAATCCCTCGAATCACCTGATAATCGTATCTCAACAAACGACGAAAAGAATTTCACCGAACCCTCCAATCCAGGCGACGCATGAACAACTTCACCCCACGCGCTCAACAAGTCCTCGCTCTCGCTCGTAAAGAAGCGGATCGATTCAACCACTCCTATGTCGGCACCGAGCACTTGTTGCTCGGTCTGATCAAACTCGGCCAAGGCGTCGCCGTCAACGTGCTCGAACGCATGGGCCTTGAGCTCGAAGCGGTCCGCATGGAGGTCGAAAAGGAGGTCGGCTCCGGGCCGCCGCAAAAAGCCGCCGGAAACATTCCCTACACCCCGCGGGTGAAGAAGGTTCTCGCCCTCGCCAACAAGGAAGCGAAGGCGCTCAACCATTCCTATGTCGGCACAGAGCATCTTCTGCTAGGACTGCTCCGCGAAGGTGAAGGCGTCGCCGCCCGCGTGCTAAAGCGCCTCGACGTGGACATCCAGCGCACCCGCAACGAAATTCTAGCGGAAATCGATCCGAACTTCTCGCCTGACGATCAGGATGACGATGACGACGACGAGGAACTCGAAGAAGGCGATGGCCCTTTCGAGGATGAATCCCAATCGCAGGCTCCCAGCGCCGAGAGCGAAGGCAAATCGAAAACTCCGGCGCTCAAGGCATTCGGCCGTGATCTAACGAAAGTCGCGCGTGAAGGCGGACTTGATCCCGTGATCGGCCGCGAAAGCGAGATCGAGCGCGTCATCCAGATCCTCTGCCGCCGGACGAAGAATAATCCGGTGCTTATCGGTGAGGCCGGTGTCGGCAAGACCGCCATCGTCGAAGGACTCGCGCAGGAAATCGCCACCGGCAATGTTCCTGAAATCCTCCGCGACAAGAAAGTCATCACCCTTGATCTCGCACTGATGGTCGCCGGCACGAAATACCGTGGCCAGTTCGAAGAGCGCATCAAGGCGGTCATGGACGAGATCCGCAAAGTGAAGAACGTGATCCTTTTCATCGATGAGCTGCACACCATCGTGGGTGCCGGTTCCGCCGAAGGCGCGATGGATGCCTCCAACATCATCAAGCCCGCCCTCAGCCGCGCCGAGCTGCAGTGCGTCGGTGCCACCACGCTCAACGAGTATCGCAAATACATCGAGAAGGACTCCGCGCTGGAGCGCCGTTTTCAACAGGTCAAGGTCGATGAGCCATCCGTCGATGACGCGATCAAGATCCTCCAAGGCCTTCAGGAAAAATACGAATCGCACCACAAGGCGAAGTTCACTCCGGAAGCCATCGAGGCTGCTGTCAAACTGACATCACGTTATCTAACCGCCCGCTTCCTGCCAGACAAGGCCATCGACGTTCTGGACGAGGCCGGCGCGCGCGCGCGCATCGGCACGATGACGCGTCCGCCTTCGATCAAGGAGCTCGAAGCCGCGATCGAACAGATCAACCGCGACAAGGTTTCCGCGATTGCCGAGCAGAATTTCGAAAAGGCCGCTTCTCTGCGTGACGACGAAAAACACGCCAAGAAGAACCTCGAGGAAACGCTGAAAAACTGGCGTGCTTCGTCGGAGGAAACCATCGTCACCGTTACCGATGACGACATCATGGCGGTCGTTTCCAAATGGACCGGAGTTCCACTCCGCCGCATGGAAGAGAAGGAAGCGGAGAAGCTTTTGAAAATGGAAGACGAGCTCAAAGGCCGTGTGATCGGCCAGAACGAAGCCGTCATCGCCATTTCCAAGGCCCTTCGCCGCTCGCGTGCGGACCTCAAGGACCCGCGCCGCCCGATCGGTTCGTTCCTTTTCCTCGGCCCCACCGGCGTTGGCAAAACCTACCTCGCCCGGAATCTAGCGGAGTTCATGTTCGGCGATGCGGATTCGTTGATCCAGATCGACATGTCGGAATACATGGAGAAATTCACCGCCAGCCGATTGATCGGCTCGCCTCCGGGCTATGTCGGTTATGAGGAAGGCGGCCAGCTTTCCGAAGCCGTCCGTCGTCGTCCGTATTCGGTCGTGCTCTTCGACGAAGTCGAGAAGGCTCACCCCGATGTCATGAACCTGCTGCTCCAGATCCTGGAAGAAGGTACCGTGACGGATTCCCTCGGTCGCAAGATCGATTTCCGCAACACCATCATCATCATGACCTCGAACGTCGGGGCCTCCACCATCAAGCGCCAGACCTCGCTCGGTTTCGGTGCCATGGCGGAAGACGAAGCCGATCATGATGGCATGAAGGACAAGATTCTCGAAGAGTCGAAGCGCTATTTCAAACCCGAGTTCCTCAACCGGCTCGACGGCCTCGTCGTTTTCCACATGTTGGAAAAAACCGACCTCAACCAGATCGTCGATCTCGAAGTCGCCAAACTCGTCAAGCGCCTCAAGGAAAAAGACATCCACCTCACCCTCACCGACGAGGCCCGCGATCTCCTCGCCACGAAAGGCTTCGATCCGGCCTACGGTGCCCGTCCGATGCGGCGTGCGGTCGAGCGTTTCCTCGAAGACCCTCTCGCCGAGGCTCTGCTGCGCGGCGATGTGAAGCCCAAGGACTCGGTCAACGTGGTGAAGAAGTCCGAAGCCGAGGAACTCGATTTCGTCTCAACCCGTCCCGAATCCCAAGAGGAAGTCAGCGGCGCTGGCGTTTGAGCTTTGCCTTGCCTGACAGGCAATTTCGGTCAAATCTGCGGCGAAGATCGTTCATCTACGGTCTTCGCCGCTTTTTGAATCCATGCATCGATTCCCCCTGAAAACCCATTGGTTGAGTCTGCTCCTGGCGATCTGTATCGTCGCGGTGCCTCAGGTTAATGCACAGGTGGCAACCTCGAAAACCGTAGCTCCCAAAGTGGTGGTGCCCACCGGCAGACGTCCGGTGGCTCCCGTTCAAGCACCTGCCGCGGCACCTTCGAGAATTCTCTATCCTTGGAAAACTTTCGTCACCTGCACCATTTTCTGGATCGGGGAAACCCCCACGGACCGCAACCCGACTCCTAACAATAAATCGTCCTGGGATCAGAATTGGTCGGCCAATTTCGGAGGTTTCGACGATCCGGAACCGGCCAACCGGATCGCGAACCACACCACCGGTGAATTCCGGCCCAAGTCATTCGTTCCCAAGCTGAATCCGTTCTATATCGCGCTGCCCTACAACGATGTGATCGGTTCGAGCGCCCACAAGCCCGAAGCATCGCGGGTCATCCCATGGTTTGCGCGTATGAAGCCGGAACCGGGCCAGACCGTTTGCAAAGGCCGCTGGGTGCAGATCTACAACGGCAGCCGCAGTTGCTACGCCCAGTGGGAGGATTGCGGCCCGTGGACCACCGACGACTGGGAATTCGTGTTCGGAACAAAGCCACCGAAAACCACGCAGAACGGTGCCGCCGGCATCGACCTTTCCCCGGCCATCCGGGATTATCTCGGCATGCACTCAGGGCAGAAGGTGCACTGGCGTTTCGTCGAGTCCGGGCAGGTTCCCTACGGCCCGTGGAAAAAATATGGCCAGGATTCTCCCGCCGCGAACAACCCCGACGCGCTCGCCCAACAGAAGTATCTCGAATACCTGAGAAAACTCAGGGACGAGCAGTTCCAGAAGAAGTCGATCAGCGAGATTCAGAACTAACCGACCCACTCGCCGGTCTTTAGGAAATGCAAACTCAGCCGGATGGTTTCCGGGTGCATCTGGATGAAGGTGTGGTCGGCGTTGATCACGGAAAAGCCAGCCAGCCCGTCGATACGGCCCTTCGCCGTGGTGACGATGCCGTCATTCTCCAGTCCTAGCAGATTTTTGAAAACCGGCACGGACGAGCGGTTGCCCATGATTACGGCGGCTTCGGTTCCAGCAGGCAACGGGGGAAGTGAACCCGGGATGCCGTCGCTGCCAAGCGCACGGCCTGCGGGGCCGAGAACGGTGTGAAGCAGCGGGTGCCGTTTCGACCAGTCCACAATCTCGCTGCCGCGGTTCGGCGGGGCGAGCATGATGATTTTTCCGGTCTCCCACGGCACGCCTTCCGCCAAGAGGGCTCTCACGAGAATTCCGCCTAGAGAATGGGTAATGAAATGGATCGGCTGATCTCCCGCGATTTTTTCGACTTGGGATCGGATGCGGTCCGCCAAGGTGGCGATGGGCATCCGGCTGGACGGGTAGGGGAGATTCAAGGTCGAAAATCCCTCGCCCGCCAAAGCCCGTGCAAGGGGTTGCATGGCCCGCCAACCGCGCCAGAGGCCGTGAAGCAGGACCACAGGCGGTCCGTCACGGTCGTTCCATTGCGGGCGGTCCCACGGAAACGGCGGTGTGAGCATTTCCGCCTTGTCTCGCCATTGTGAGAGTACCTGCATGCCGGTCACTTTGGGCGATCATTCGGATTCTCGCAACCGTGGACCCATCGGGAGATCGGGTAAATTCTTCACTTATAGAGAATTTCCGGGTCCGGCTTGGAATAAGGGTTCATTCTTCTTGACTCAGTTTGGCTGGAGGCCTAAATCGCCGCCCCCAAACGAACTTTTACCTCTGATTCCCATGGCCAACGCACAAGTTATTCTCAAAGAAAAAATCGAAGGCCTAGGTGCCGAAGCTGATGTCGTTAAAGTCCGCGCCGGATACGCTCGGAACTTTCTGATTCCTCAAGGCAAGGCGTTCGAAGCAAGCAAATCGAATCTCCGCCACGTCGAAGCCCTCAAGACCAGTCGCGCTGCACGCGAAGCGGAAGAACTCGTCGGACTTCAGGAAATCGCCGTCAAGATTGCCAAGCTCAAGCCGAAGTTTGTGCTTTCCACCGGCCAAGGTGGCAAGGCATTCGGCTCGGTGACCAACATCGACATCCATAAGGAACTCGAAGCCGCCGGCATCGTCATCGACCGCCACACCATCGAGCTCGACAAGCCGGTGAAGAAGTCCGGCAAGACCGAAGTCCAGATCCGCCTCCATCCGGACGTGATCGCCACGCTGATCATCTCGGTGGACGCTGGCGCTGAAGAGAAGGAAGGCTGATCCAACGCCACTCACGAAAAACCCCCGGGCCGCTAGACGGACCGGGGGTTTTTGTTTTGGCGCGCGAACTCCAATGAGAATGTTAGACGAGCCCTTGGCGGAGGGCCTTGGAAACGGCCTCGGTCTGCGAGCGGACCTGCAGCTTCCGATAAACCGAACGCAGGTGCATGTCCACGGTGTGTTGGGAAATCGAGAGTTCGTCGGCGATTTCCTTTTTGATCAAGCCGCGAACGAGGAAGCGCAGCACATCTTCCTCACGGTGAGTGAGGGGATCGATGTGCTCGACGGGACCGTAGCG
>NZ_JBDSCX010000046.1:0-104373 GCF_039920825.1 Luteolibacter sp.
GCCACGAAGTTGCCCGCGAACGCTGAGACAACCAATCAAAGACTGGCCCAAGACAAAAATCGCCAGCTCAAGACCCCTCCTGAAAACCATCATCTTCACGAATCCTTAAAGGCATTGCCCTAAAGGGTGTCTTCATTGCGCTCCGAAGACACCCTAAAGGGTAAAACTACGTACAAGATTCCTATTTCCCCGGCTTGCCCCAGTTCTTATCCGCGAAGTCCATGTAGTGCTGCCAATCGCTCGGTGCCAGATCGTGTTTCCCGGTCCGCAGGTGATAGCCGATGGTTCCGCCCTGCATCGCCTGATCGGGTGGCGGCATGGTGTTCGATTCCAGCCCCTTCAGGTCGTAAAGCGCATACACCGGAGCAGCCAGCACGCAGGATTTGAACTCCGACTTCGGATCCGCCCATTGGTCCTCCGTCGCACTCGCCACGTATAACAGACGAGGTGCGATCAATCCTAACAATTGATGCTGGTCGATCGGCAGGTTGTCCTCGTTGTCGGCGTATTTCTTGTAGTTCTCACAAAACCAATAGGGAAATTTAGTCGTAATGTTCGCCACCCGTTCTCCTTCTTTTCCGC
This sequence comes from Luteolibacter sp., assembly GCF_039920825.1. Classification (GTDB taxonomy): domain Bacteria; phylum Verrucomicrobiota; class Verrucomicrobiia; order Verrucomicrobiales; family Akkermansiaceae; genus Luteolibacter. Next base: position 583 of record NZ_JBDSCX010000046.1, read on the forward strand.
GTGCCAGCGCCGCACCGGAGCAACCCGAGTTGTTGGAGATGACCATGGCGAAGCGCTCGTCCTCCGCACCGCACCAGACGGCGGCCTTGCCCGCCCGCGAGTGGCCGAGCACCGCGACGCGCTTCGCATCGATCGCTTTATCCGTTTCCAGATAATCCAGCACCCGGCTCGCGCCCCAACCCCACGCCGAGAGCGCGCCCCAGGCATCCGCCGCCGGCGGTTGCTTGCCATAGATCGCGCGTACTCCGTCCTTGAAGCCATCGATGCGGTCGGGATCCACGTCGTTGAAATTGAAGGCCACCGTCGCATAACCACGCGCGATGATTTCCCGCACCGGCCACAGACCTTTCACGTTTCCAGGCAGCGCGGGATCGGCGGCGATGAAATTGAGTAACAGAAATGCAGGAACCGGCCCCTTGGCCGAGTTCGGCACGAACAACACTGCGGGAAATTTCCCTTTGCCGCCGGGACCCGAGTAACTGATCTCGATTTCCTTCATCGTCGCCACGCCATCCAGGGCTTTAGTATCCTCGCGCACGACCACTGCCTTGAAATCATCGGGTTTCGCCACCGGCCGCTCGCCGTAAACCTCCTGCCGGAAATTCAACAAGGTTCCGTGTCGGACATGCTCCGTCCATGAGTTAGGGCTCGATGCCAGAGTCCCGTCCGGAGCAGCCAGCGGATTCGGCGGATCGGAGGCAAACAGTGGATTCGCCATCAACAAGGTGGCGGCGGTGACAAGGAGACGTGGGTTTGGAAACATGGAGTAAGGATTAGCGATTTTGCCGGAGGCTTATCAACTCCATTCGGGAGAAATGTCCGGAGGAAAGGGACCGCATGAAACACCCAATCTATCGGCTCCCTGCTCCGAATGTCGTGATTCGGCTTTAGCCCCGTCCCGCGTGGGTGTGCTCTCCACGAAAAAACCGCCGGACTTTCATCCGGCGGTTTTTTATTTGGCAATGATCGTCTTATCTCACGCTTCCGCACTTGGCGGTGCGGCATCCCCATTCCCGCCGTTAGTCGGCCAGACGATGTGGTTGGCCGTTTCCCACTCCGCCAGCACGCCGACGTTGTTTTCAAACTTGTTCCGGACCAGCGTTAGAAGCTGCTTGCGGATTTTCATTCCCTCCACCGCTGCTGCTACCAGTTCCGCCGTGGCTCCCACCTGATCGGAGAGTCCGGCACGCTGATCGGTTCCCGCGTTTTCCAGCCGCTTGATGCTTTTATCGAGAGTATCGAGGAAATTCGCGGCGAGTTCGAATTCGACAAACAGGGCCGCGTGGGGAGTCGCCTCTTGCAGAACAGACCGGGCGCGGGTCAGTAGAACCTCGTAGGATGCCGAACGTGGCAGCACGAATTTGTCGTCGAACTCCGGCATGTCTTCTTCTTCCGCAATCGACACCGAGGTCTTGCGGATTTTCCGGAGATTTACCCGCAGCGCCTGTGCCGCCAGTTCCTTGCCGCCCGTTCCGCCGTGGAAGCCGCTCTTGCCGGTTAGTTTCTTCACCCCGTGCTCCACCATTTTGGCGACCACTGTGTCTATCTGGGTGAATTGCTTGCGCCCGCGTGATGTCGGGTCGAATTGTGCGCCATACTTCTCTCCGAAAGCGTTGATCCGTGTGTAGGCTTCATACTGATTGCGAATTTCCTCGTTTTCCATGATGATTGATAGGTGATTTTTCCGATACAGGCGCGAACCTAACCAGGTTTTCGTCCAAGGGAATCAAATTCCTCACAGAAACGGAAATAACTGTTACACACCACTCATCACCGGAGGCGCGCGGACCAAAACCAGAGCCGCACCAACGATAACCAGAGCGCACGGAGAGAAACCAGTGCCGCACGAACCATGACCAGAGCGCACGGAAGGAAATCAGGGCCGCATGGGCCAAAACCAGAATGTCACTTCTCAAAACCAGATCCCAACCTGCGGAAACCAGAGCGGCGAGAATCAAAATCAAGAGGTGGAGTCGGGCGCTTGGTCTCCGGTCCAAAGAGAACCCGGCAGTGATTTGAGACAAATTTGAAATTGGTCCTTGGCACCCCAGTGGGTCGTCCATCTACTGGAAACGTCCGCTCTCGCGGATGGGGCCTGATAAACCTCGCATAAGGCGGTCGGCATCGACCGCAACGATGCCGCCAAACCGACCCAAGGGCCGGGGAGGCGGCGGTGTATGTCCAGGCCGTCTCTTCGGGGATTGCTAAAGACCGCTGCGGTCGACCTTGTGCGGCTTTATCACTCCCCGTCCACCAGGAAGGACTCAACATTACCTTCCCTAATGAAACCAGTTACCTTTGTTCTCTTGGCCGCGGTGGCCAGCATTTGTCCTGTTTGGTCGCAGGGCGAAAAGCCTGCAAATCCTAGTGAACCCGCCGCCACTTCCGCCCGCACTTTCGTCCCTGATTCGCTGCAAGTCCCCTCATTCACCCCGCCCGCGCCCGTCGAGCGCAAGCGCCTGCCCGACATCCGGATCGACGCCGCCACTACTGTTCCCAGCTTATCCGGTAAAACCCTCACCATCCAGCGTGGTGCCGCCTCCACGCTGCCGGACCTTCCCCCGCCGCCGCAGCCGGAACCCGTATCGCCACCTCGAGAACTTACGCCGGAGGATCGTGCGCGGATCGCCTACCAGCACAGGCACTCCCTCGATCTCGGAGCGACCGTCTACGACCACAAGGTCAGCGAGGTTCATTGGACCGATCAGGAAACCGGCACGACCTATCAGGCCGTCTGCGGATTCGACATCGGTCTCCTCGCCGGAATCGGGGATTTCGTTCACAACGGAGAGGACTACTCGGTTTTCCTGATGCACTCCAATTTCGACACCACCGAAATCCGCCGCACCTTCCGCGAATACCTCCCTCGCATCCCGGAAATCGCCGCTGGCCAGTTCCTCATCACTCAAGGCAATCCCAAGGACCCCAACGCGATTGCCCGCCTGCAAATCATCAGGGACCTCATCACATCGGAAAACGAGCGCCTGGTGGCCTATCAATCCGCTAGAAAGCAGCAACAAAACGAAGCCGCCGCTTGGGCCGAGGCGCATCCGCCCGTCCCGCGCAATGAAACGTTCGTCCTCCGTCCCCATCGCGGCAGCCGTTACCTCGCCAACCCGCAGCCGGAGAAAAAGGAGGGCGCACGATGAAACGCCTCTTTTTCTTTCTGCTTCTCTGTCTCACCTCGCTGAACGGTCAGGACATCGGTATCGACCAACCCTTTAATTTCATTGCTCCATCCACTGGTGGTAAGTTTGTCGAGTGGTATGGCAAGACCGGACGCAGCTACTTTATCCAGGTGTCAGATCCCGCCGATCACCTCAAAAAATGGAATTGGGCTCCCGTTATCGAAGGCGGAAACGACGAGTCCATCAGCTACGAAGTCGATGGCACCGCGGACAAAGCCTTCTACCGCCTCCAATACACCGACCAGACCGCAGCCGATCTCGACACCGCCGACTTCGACGGGGATGGCCTCACCAACCTCGCGGAAATCACCCCCGATAGCACCAACGGCACACAGACCAACCCGCTGGATACCGACACCGATCACGACGGCCTTACCGACAAATTCGAACGCGACCACGGCCTCGACCCAACCGACAATGGCACCCTCGATCCCAACAACGGCCCCAACGGCGACGCAGATGGCGACGGCGTATCCAACCTCGATGAGCAGACCGACGGGAGCGACCCAACCAATCCTGACTCCGACGGGGACGGCCTTACCGATGGCCAGGAAAAGGAAATCGGCAGCAACCCCAACAGTTCTAGTTCGGACACCGACGGAGTACCAGATGGTGAAGACGCCGATCCCAGCGAACCGCTCGTCAACTGGCAGCGAGCACCTGAGTCATCGTATGTCTTGATCGATATCGAAGTCCCCTCCGACGCTGGTTTTCCCCGGGATCTCAATGACAAAGGTGAGGTTCTCTTCGACAACGGGATCTGGGCTGGTGGAGAGTGGATACCCAAGACGCCTCCAGCGGCCACCGGTATCATTCCGGAAACTGTTAGCGTGGCATTTCCCGACGGCATTCCCTATGAAGTGCTGTTTTCCGGATGGTCCTACTTCAATAATGATAGGAAATTGATGCAAGTTGCCGCCCTTCACCCCACGGACGGGCCGGGAGTGGACATCAACACCTTTTGTCCGATATTCTGGCCCGCCGGACAGTCCTCCGCCAACCTCATCCTCGAAACCGCAGACTGCTGGGATCCCCCCATGTCGCTTGCTTCCGCACTGGGTGTCAGCACCGCTGGTGACATGGCCGTCCGCGTCCTTCCTCAAGCTCCTTTTGGAAGCACACAAACTGAGCGCATCGAACGCTACGACACCGATGGAGCTTCAGCCGGTACCATGGATGGGACGGATGGGTATCACCCCAAGGGCGAATATGGTTATGGACAAATGACCTCATCCGGCTGGGTCGTATCCAATCTTACCCGGGAAGCCACCGAGACGCAGTCCGGAGGAGACAAACTCGGCCTGTGGAATGCATCCAATGCTTCCGTCCCGCTTCCTGCGGAAGCCGGAGGCTGGAGTTATCCGGTCACCGCCACCGATCTGCCCACAGGCAAAGTCGCCGTCATCGCCGGACAATCTTCTGTCGGCAGCGTATTCCTGCCCGACGCCGCCGATCACTATCAATACGTTTCAAGCCTATCCTCACAACACCTCCAACAATTCGCTGGCGATGGCACCGCCATGACCAACGACGGCAAGCTCTGGAGAAACGGCAAGCTCATCCCGATGCGGGAACTTTGCGAAAGCTTCGGAGATCTCCTCGACGGGGGCTGGACCTTAAATCCACTCAAAGCGAACAAACATGGGATGTATCTCATCCAAGCGACTAACGCCGATCAAACAGAAACCAAAACGGTGCTGTTACCTCGGTTGGAGATTGTAGATGCGAACATGAATGGAGCCAAGGAACTCAAAGTTGCGAAAATGTCGGAAAATGGAGTGCTATCTGGCACAGAGTCATCGACCAGCTTCGATATAGAAAAAGATTCTGATCGGTTTTATATACGTATTCCCGGGGGGGCTACATTTGGAAATGTTTCAGTAAAGGTTTCAACAACTGACAATCCCGATTCTTCTTACAACGATGATACAACGCAAGTCGATCTTCATGCCGACGGCGAAGATGCGATTTCAAAATCAATGCTTCTAGTTTCGGATAATGTTGACGATGACTATGCCGTCGACGGAATCACTGACGGATCAATCGGAGATCGGACATACAAAATTCAACTTGGAGGCAACTTCAAAATTGAATCCATCAAAATCGCCGATACTCCTTGGAAATTACTAGACATCAAAGCTCCAGTACCGGTCAAAAAGACCGTAACTCTCGGCGTAATTATTCTTCGTAACAAGGCCCAAAGTTTGGGCGGAACTCCATTAATTCTGGAAGATGCTGTTGAGAGCCAATTGAAGATCGCGCTGGAACGGTATGCTCAAACAGGGATTAAACTTGAATGGTCCATTTCAACCCAAGATCCTCCAGTTGGAGTTGACCTCTCGGATGGGCTATCAGAATTCATTGATATCGGGACCCCAACCTCCGAAGAAATCGCTTTGTGCAACGGGCCTTTCGTGACTGCCGCGCTAGACGATGTTCAGGTCATCTATTTGAACAAGCTCTCACCAGCAGGGTCGATAGGCGAGACGTTCATTAGTGCCGGTTTCGGTGCTCCTGTTTCCGACAATATCATCATAACCCAAGAAGCCGGCCCATTCACTCTGGCCCACGAGTTGACCCATCTCCTTGAAAATACTGGAGCACATACTGCGACAACCATTAATCTTCGCCGACTCGGGGTGAGTGTTGAAAACAAAATTGGCGCTTCCAAACGATTAACAATGGAGCAAGGAGAACAAATGAAAAAATCAAGTCATGCCAAATAAAACAATTCTACAAAAATCATGTATAGCTTTCCGAATTGTTGGTACATTCATTACGATGATCGGGCCTTTAATTCTTTGTGCCGAGGAGTCAAAATCCACCTTTGATACAGTAATTGGACTTGTTAATGCCGAAGAATTCAAATCGTCAGAGCGCGAGCAATTAAATGAACTCCCAATAGAATCAGTTCCAATATTAACTGAAATTCTCATGAATGTTCCACCCCAACGAAGCAACTCAAGGCAATTTTACTTGCTTGCAACCAAATTCACCCAATGCGAGTCAGACTTAAACAAGCCCGCCCTTGATAAGGCTGTCAACGTTCTCTTGAAACTCGTAAATCCGTCAAACTTAACCACGGATGCCCAAGCAACTGATTTACGGATAAAGTTGCAATCCCTGTCAGGAATTTCCGATCATCGTATTACTGAAGGTATTCGAATCGCTGTTGCCGCCTTAGATAAATATAAAAAAAAGACCAGTATTCATATCGAAGGCGTTCCGGGTTCTGCGCCCACGTCGGATGAAAAACAGAGGCCGACTAGTAAGGCAATAGTTCCAAACGAGGAATCAACAACGTTCGCAACAAAAGATGTGTCGGCAGAACATTCTTCAATAGTCCCTTGGATCCTGTTGACTATGACAATCGTTAGCTTGATAGGAGTCATGTGGTTTTTCAAAAGGCAGAAATGACTGCTTTTCGGATGGCGAAACATCTGAAAATCATCCAAGTCAAAAATCTCATTTCAAAAGAAGCGAATGCCAGGATACCATGGTAGGTGTTGCCGATTACGAAAATGATTGGGCAATTGCGGAGGCAAGTGTGTCTAGCATGGATCCATGTAATCACGAAACTGGGCATTCGTTTAATCTTGCATCAAAGCCCCCGGATATTCTTGGTGGGCAGAGGCCCGAGGCCGACTCTGTGAAAGCCCCGAATGGACGATTGCCCCTGATGCGTGCAGTCGGCCCATCTACGCGATGGATCGACAAGAAGATTGGAAGACTGCCAACACCGCAGCGAACAATAAGCGCTATGGTCATTGAATCGGTCTCCCTCAAAAGCCATGAAAACTATTCAAATTTGTTTCTTTATTTTTTCAACCGTAGTTTTGTCCGCCGGGGAAGAGCCAGAACCATTCATTTTTCCTCCTTTCGACAAGGCTGACATGACTGAATCAGTCGCGTCCTTTCCCGACCACGATCTTTCCTACGAGGAGTTGAATAGCGTTCCTGTGAAGGACTTGCGCGCCATCATGACTGCGGGTAATCCGACGGATCAGTTTGAAGCTATTAGATGGCTAATTCAAAAAAATGATCTCAAAACCATCCTGAGAATGGTCTATGCCCTGAAACAAGGGAATCCTTGGGCTGAAGAGGTGTTGAGGAATAACCAATCGATGTCCGTTGTTCCCTATCTCATTGAAGATGTGGCCCATGGCAGTCTTGAATCTTATGGTAGTAAATCTGCGAATCCTGTCGATGGATCAGTGCGTGTCGCCGCCACTGGATATGTAGCGGCCACTCTAGCCATTGCACCGGAATTCAGCGGCCCTACCAAAGATTTTTTAAAATCGTTAGACTCAGGACGAGGCATATTGACTCTCTCAGATGAGTCAAAATATTTGACCCTGTGGTGGCTGCTCAATCAGGACGCGATCAATGCCGGGAAGTGGAACGAAACAAAGCCACTGCCGGGAGAAATCCGTTTAAGGGAACCTGAGTTCCTCGACACAAAACCGTTGCCGGGCAACGTTCCTCCGGATCCCATTCTGCTTACTCCGAAATTCGGGCCGTCTTGGGAACTCTCAGAGTCATTCGAGGCATGGGCAAAACGGATCGTTGATCCCAAGCTGCGCAATCTCAACTTCGTGGAACTCACTTGGGACAGGGGTAGGTTAACTGAACATCCGGCGAAGTCACTCGATCCCAAGCTTCGCCAGGATCGCGAGTCCCGGAAAGACTCGGTTTCAAGAAGCAAAACCACCGATGGAATAGCAGAAAAAATCAAAGGAATTCCATGGCTGGCGTGGTGGGCAGCCTTGGTTGTTATAGTCGGGCTAATCAAATTACGAATGAGATCGAAAGCAAAATAGGATCTTTGATTGTATGAAAACCATTCTTGTTTGCCTGCTGTTGAGTTCATCCTCCGTAACATTCGCGGATGGAAAGGTTGGACGATTCACTTTCCCTCCCTTTGCTCAGGAGGATATAGCCCTTCCGGCCCAGCCCTTGCCAGACCACCCATCCTACGATGAACTAAAGGCGATACCTGTAGAGCAGTTGCGCGGAATCATGGCCTCGACCGATAGTCCAGACCAGTCTATTGCGGCGAAAGAGCTTGTGGCGCGAGGAGATCAAATTACGATTCTCCGGCTCGTTTACTCGCTAAAACAGGGAAATGTGCAGGCGGAAGATATATTAGACGTAGGTGCTCTGACTCCGATACCCTATCTGATGGAAGATGTAGCCCATGGCAGCCTCGATTACTACGGAAGCTATAGTTTTGGTGATGGTGTCCTTGTTGATGGAAGAATGAGGCAATTGATAGTGACGCACGTGGCCTCGATTCTTTTCCGGGCAACGGAATTCACCGGAGAAACAAGAGAATGTCTAAGAGCCATTGGCCGAGGAAATCCAGATCAGGTTCAGGGACTATCGGATGAGTCCCGGTATTTGGTCCAGTGGTGGTTGCTGAACAAAGATGTGTTTGAGGCGGGGAAATGGGACGAAACCCGTCCCTTGCCGCAGGAAATCACTTACCCAGATCCGAAGCGTGACAAGAGCCTTCCTCCAGATGAACAATGGGACCCTAAAAAGCAGCCCCCTTTCGGTAGCCCCTTGTGGGAGCTGCCCGAATCCTTCGAGGAATGGTCGAAGCGAATTGTTCATCCCGAGCTGCGCAACTTGAACTTCGTGGAACTCACATGGGATGGCAAAAAGGTGATCGAGCATCCGGCAAAGTCACTCGATCCGAAAGCCCGTCCGGATCGCGAGTCTCGAAAAGACTCGTTTTCAAGAAGCAAAGCCACTGAAGGAATAGCGGAAAAAATCAAAGGAATTCCATGGCTGGCGTGGTGCGCGGCGTTGGCAATTGTGGCAGGGCTAATTACGTTATTGGTGAAGCGGAAAACCTAATAGGAGAAAGAATCACCCCGAACGATCTTGATCGCGATCACACAGGTTTGAGGGGCGGCTTCTCACCGTTTCGCCTTCGAGGTCTTCAAAAACTTCTCCACTTCTCCGACGGGCCGGGTGTTGAAAACATCCTGTTTCCGCAGCCAGCCTTTTCTCGCAAGCCGGATACCGAGGCCGAGGTGATGGAGCTGGTCGGTGGAATGTGCGTCCGGGTTGATGGAGCAGAGGACGCCTTTGTCGCGGGCGCGTTTCCACCAGCGCCAGTCCATGTCGAGGCGTTGCGGGCTGCAGTTGAGCTCGATGATGGTGCGGGTCTCCGCGGCGCAATCGATGATCATCGCGTGATTGACGGCGTAGGGTTCGCGCTTGAGGAGCAGGCGGCCGGTGAGGTGGCCTAACATGGTGACGTGTTCGTTCTCCATGGCGCGGCAGATCCGGCGGGTCATTTCCTCTTCGGACAGGGTGAAAGAGGCGTGGACGGAGGCGACGCAGTAGTCGAGCTTGGCGAGCAGTTCGTCGTCGAAATCGAGGGTGCCGTCCTTGAGTATGTCTACCTCGGAACCGGCGAAGAGGCGGAAGTTTTCGTAGCCCGCGTTGAGTTTTGCGATGGCTTCGATCTGTTCCAGCAGACGTGTTTCATCAAGACCGTTGGCTTGGAAGGAGGATTTCGAATGGTCGGCGATGCCGAGGTATTGGAGTCCGAGATCCATGGCTTCATCGGCCATCGCTTCGAGCGTGTCGTGGCCGTCGGACGCGGTGGTGTGGTTGTGGAAGGTGCCGCGGAGCTGGGTGAGTTCGACGAGTTTCGGCAAGGTGTGATCGGCGGCGGCTTCGATCTCGCCGCGGTTCTCACGGATTTCCGGGGGGATGAGATCAAGACCGAGGGCGCGGTAGATGTCGGCTTCGTCATTGACCTCGAAGCCGGCGGCGGTTTCGCCAGTGAAGCCGTATTCGTTGAGGGAAAGACCTTGTTTGAGGGCAAGCGAGCGGATGGCGACGTTGTGTTCCTTGGAGCCGGTGAAGTATTGGAGGGCGAAGGGGAATTGTGCGTTAGAGACGGCGCGGAGGTCGCATTGGAGACCGTTTTTCAAACGAACGGACGCCTTGGTATCGCCGCAGACGATGATGGAGGCGACTTGGGGCAGAGTGGTGAAATCCTCGCAAACGAGCGCCGGTTCCTTGGTGGCGACGAGGAAATCGAGATCATGCACGGTTTCCTTCCCCCGACGGAACGACCCGGCGGCGGAGACCCGCGAGACTTCCGGGTGGAGCCGGAGCAGGCCGAGGATTTCCTCGACCAGCGGCGTGATGCCGCCTAGCAGAAACGTATCGGCGAAGGTTTCGCGCAGGGCGATGGCTTCGAGGATCTTGGTCTGAGTCTTCGCGCCGAAGCCGGGAAGTCCAGCGACTTTTCCTGCGTCGCAAGCAGCCTTAAGGTCGGCGACGGAGGTGATGGCGAGGGCTTCGTAGAGGGCCTTGACCTTTTTCGGACCGAGGCCTTGGAGGTCGAACAACTCGAACAGTCCGTTGGGGAACTCGGCACGGAGCTTTTCGTGGAATTCCAGTTTTCCGGTGCTGGCGAGTTCGTGGAGTTTGTCGCGGAGCGCCTCGCCGATGCCTTTGATCCCGTTGAGTTCGTTTTTCTCCGCGAGCTCCACGATGTCGCCGTCGAAATTTCTAACGGTCTCGGCGCCCTGGCGATAGGCGCGGATCTTGAAAGGATTCTCGGCCTTCAGCTCCAGCAGCAGGGCGATTTCTTCGAGGACTTCGGCCAGATTCTCACGCGTCATGGGGAAGCGTTGCTTGGCGGAAGGAGCTGGTCAAGTCGCTCCAGATCTCTATTTCGCGACGTCTACGGCATCGCCTTCGCGCAGGAGGGCGTTTGGATTGACGATGACGGGGGCTTCGGGTGTTAGCGCGGCGGAAATGATTTCGAGGGTGGGGCCGGAGTTCTTTCCCGCGAGGACTTCGACGTAGTGAACTTTGCCCTCTTTCAACGTGGCGACCATCGATTTCCCCTGACGGACGATGAGTGTGTTGGTGGGCAGCAGGAAGGTCCCGGCGACCGGAGGCAGGCTGAAAGTGGCCAAGCCGGTAAGTCCGGCGGGAAGAACGAAGTCCTTGTTTTCGATCAGGAATTCCGCGCGCATCGTGCCGGAGGCGGTGTCGAAGACGCGGCTGGTGCGCGACAATTTCGCGGTGAAGGCACGACCTGGCAACTCGGTGAAACGGACGGACGCTTCGGATTCATTGGAGAGCCGGAGCGCGAGATCGGGCGTGGCGCTGATGACAAAGCGCAGGGTTTCGAGCCGGGAAAGTCGATAGAGCCAGCCTTCCGCGGTCGATGAATCGCCACGCATGCGATCGCCGCGGTCGAAGTTTTTCGCGGAAATGGTGCCGTTGAAAGGGGCGGTGACGGTCGAGAACTTCTGCAGTTCCTCGACGCGGGCAAGGTCGGCCTTCGCCGAACGCAGCGCTGCTTCGGTTTCGGCGGCGGCCGAAACGCGTTGCTCGGATTCCTCCTGTGAGACGGCGTGGGTTTTCAGAAGGTTGCTGGCTCGATCTGCGGCAAGGCGGGCGTTTTCGGCGCGGGATGCCGCCTGCTCGACGGCGGCGCGGGCGGCATCGACTTCGCGGTCGATCTCGGGGGTGGCGATGACGGCGAGGACTTCTCCGGCTTTCACGCGGTCGCCAATGTCGTATTTACGTTCGCTGACGATGCCGGTGGCGCGGGTGAAAATGGTGGCCTGCTCGATCGGCTCGGTGCGGCCGGGAAGTTCGTAAGAACTTGTGGCGGTGCTGACAGTCGGAAGAACCGTGCGCACGGTCATTTTCTCCTGCGCAACGAGTGGCGAGGTGGCAGCTAACAGTGCGAGGAGGGTGCGGGAAATGACGGGAGAATTCATGGATTCGTGAGAGGGTTCAGTGCGGCCAACCGTTCCTCTTTTCGCAAGTCAAGCCGGTGGGTGAATCCCCGGACGGCGGCGAAGGCGACGGGGACAAGAAACAACGAGGCGAAAGTGCCGAACAATAATCCGCCGATCACGGCGCGGCCTAACGGAGCGTTCTGTTCGCCGCCTTCCGCGTGGCCGAGCGCCATCGGGATCACGCCGAGAATCATGGCGAGCGCTGTCATGATCACGGGGCGGAGGCGGGTCGTGGCGGCCTCGACAGCGGCGTCGTGCGCGGTTTCTCCCTGATCGAAGCGGTCACGGGCGAAGCTGCTGACGAGCACGCTGTTCGCCGTGGAAACGCCGACGACCATGATGATTCCCATCAGCGCGGGCACGCTGAGCGGTGTGCCTGTTAGCCACAACGCGAACAATGCGCCGGAAACGGAAACGGGCAAGCCGGCGATGGCGACGAATGGAAGGGTCCACGATTGGAAATTCACCACCATCACCAGAAACACCAGCATCGCGGCAAGTCCGAGGCCGCCGATGAGTTCGGAATAGGCGGTTTCCATCAGAGCCGCCTGACCGGCGAGTTCGATTTTGTTTCCGGGTTTCAGTTGGGAACGGAGGTCCTTGAGAATGACTTCGAGGTCTTTGGTGATGCTGCCGAGGTCGCGTCGCGAGGCATTTCCGACGACGGTGAAAGTCGGTTGCAGGGAAGTCCGGCTGACGCTGGCAGGCGAGCGTTTTTCCATCACGGTGGCGAACGATCTCAGGGGAACCGTCGCGCCGCTGATCGAGGAACGGATCGGCAGGTTCAGCAATTGTTCGATGGCCTTGAGGTTTCCGGGCGGGGCGATGACCTGGACGTCGTAAGCCGCGCCTGTCGCGGGATCGGACCAGTAGTTAGGAGAGACCGAACCACCGCTGCCGAGGGCTGCTAACAGGGTGTTCGCCGCATCCTGGGCAACGATACCGCAGGTGGCCGCTCGCGCCCGGTCGATGCGGATGGCGTAGCTTGGTTGGTCCAACACTTCGCGGAGTGTGACATCAACCGCTCCGGGGATTTTGGAAAAACGTTCGCGGAGATTTTTGGCGAGCGCGAGATTTCCCGGAACATCGCGGCCCATCAGGCGGACCTCGAAGGTCGTCGGCGCACCGGAAGCGAGTGTCTGGCTGGTGGCGTCGGCAGGGCGGAAGAACGATTGGATGTCGGGAAATTTCTCTGCGAGCATTGCGCGGATTTTTTCGACGTAGTTTTCGCTCGGGGCGTGTTTGGGATCGAGTTGGACGAGGATTTCGCCGTCGGACGAACTGATGGACGTGGTTTCCACCCACGCCTGGTTGACGGAGCTGGGAGTTCCGATGTTTTCAACAATGAATTGCAGCTCGTTTTTCGGGATGATGCCGCGGATTTCGCGTTGGATGTCGGCCATCTTCTGCGCGGTGTCATCGATTCTAACACCACTCGGGATGCGGACGAAAAGGCGGATGAGTCCGGCGTCGGTCTTCGGGAAAAACTCACGGCCTGATTTCACGGCAGCGAAGACTCCGAGCGCGGCGGCGAAGAGCACCGGGATGAGAATGATGATTTTACGACGCAGGATGAAACGGAGAATGCCACCCTGAATTTCCGCGATCTTGTCCACGCCGTGTTCGATGGCGTGATGGATGAGGAAGAGTCCGCCTTGTTTGCGGCCTTCGCGTTTTTTCTCAGCGCGTTGTTCGGACGGCAGGATGATGGAAGCGAGGGTGGGGACGAGCGTTCTCGCTAACAGATAGCTGGCGATCATCGCGAACACCACCGCCAGCGCAAGCGGGCGGAAAACGAAGGACGACGTGCCGCTGAGCAGGAAGATCGGCAGGAAAACGATGCAGATCGAGATGGTGGAAACAAACTCCGGGAAAGCGACTTCGCGCGCGCCATCGACGATGGCCTGGTGCACGTCCTTGCCGAGTGCGATCTGGCGTTTGATGTTCTCGATTTCCACCAGCGAATTGTCCACCAGGATGCCGATGGCGAGTGCCAGTCCGCCGAGAGTCATGAGGTTGAACGTCGCGCCGATGAGACTGAGACCGAGGATGGAGCACAACAGCGCGAGCGGGATGGATGTTAGGACGATGAGCGTCGAACGCCACGAGCCGAGGAAAAGCAGCACGACCGCAGCGACGAGACCACCGACGAGGAGGATCTCGTGTTGCACGCCGCTCACGGCGGCACGGACGAAGATGGATTGGTCGAAAATCGGCTCGATGCTCATGCCGGGAGGGGCTGAGGCGCGGATTTCCGCCAGACGAGCGCGGATGCCGTCGATGATGTCCACCGTGGACGCGCTGCCGAGCTTGAGGATGGAAATCATCACGGCATTCTGGCCGTTGAGGCGGGCGATGTTGGTGCTGACCGCCTCACCGTCGCGAACGTTTGCGACGTCGCGCAGCAGGATCATTTTTCCATCCACCGAGCGCAGCGGGATGTCGAGGAAGCCTTGGATGTTTTCCGGGCTGGCGTTGATTTCCACCGGCAGCTCGCGGGCTCCTTCGCGCAAGGTTCCGGATGGCAGCGTGAGGTTCTGACGGCTGATCGCGGCGCTGACTTCCGTGGCGGAAATGGAGAAGGCGTTCAGCGCCTCCGGATTCAAATCCACCATCACCTGCCGCGCCGCACCGCCGTAGGGCAGCGAAATCCGCATGCCGGGAATGCTCTGGAGTTGGGCGCGCAGGGCGAGCCGCGAATAGTCGAAAAGCTGGCCGCTGGTCATGGTGTCCGAGGCCATCACAAGCTGGATGATTGGCACGCTCGACGGACTGGTGCGGATGACCAGCGGCGGTGTTGTGCCAGTGGGCATCCGGCGGAGAATCGTCTGGGAAACACCGGTCACCTGCGACATCGCGGTATTGATGTCCACATAGGGCTGGAATTTCAGCTTCACCAAGGCGATCCCGTTTGATGTTTCCGAGCGGACTTCCTGTAAATCGTCCACGTTGTTGAGCGTGGCGATTTCGGAAAACGACGTGATTTTCGACGCCATTTCCGCCGCGTTCAGGCCGCCGTAGCTCCAGACCAACGTGATTTCAGGGCTTTCCACCCGCGGAAGGATGTCGGTGGACATCCGCCGTCCGGACATGATGCCGAAGAGCAGGATCAAAATCCCAAGCACCCCAATGGTGTATTTGTAACGAAGGGCGAAGAGGACGATCCACATGGCGACGAAAAATGGCAGCCATCCACGTGGCAACTCCCGGTTACTAGCATGGAAGATGCCCTGCGCAACGGTTAGATGTCGAGGCGGGCGGTGAAAATTGAAGGTTGCCCGGTGATTTCCGGAAATTTACAAGCACCGCCCGCCCAACGATGATTGACTGGATCCAACAAAAACTCCGCCGCCTGACAATATCCGGAGCCGCCGCGACCGA
Organism: Luteolibacter sp.; assembly: GCF_039920825.1. Taxonomy (GTDB): domain Bacteria; phylum Verrucomicrobiota; class Verrucomicrobiia; order Verrucomicrobiales; family Akkermansiaceae; genus Luteolibacter. The sequence goes on from NZ_JBDSCX010000046.1 coordinate 15,941, forward strand.
AGCGGCGGGCATCTCGCGGGTGGAGTGGAAAGTTGGCGGTTCGCCGCTGTGGTTCGAGTGCGCGGATGCCCGGTTGACCCATGCGCCGGATGCGATGGCATGTCTTTGCTTTGCCGCGTCCTCTCTGGCAGGTTGGCGCGTGAAATTCCCCGATCGGATTTGCCCTCAGCTCTTCATGGGATTGAAAAGAGTCGGTCGTATCTGGGACCGTTGGTGGGGAACTGGAGCTGTCAGATTCGAGACGAAACGCAGGGGACCCGCGCAGGTCTCAGCGGATGGGCGGGGGACCGCGATATTTCTATCACTCGGGGTGGATTCGTTTCACACCCTGCTGCGGACACCTGATGTAAGCACGATCGTTTATGTGGCGGGATATGATGTGCGGCTGGATGAAACGGAACGGTTGGCAAAAATTGAAAACAGCCTCCGCGACGTGGCGGCGCGGCATGGAGTTAGATTGATCCTGATGCGGACCAATCTAAGGGAGCATCCTGTGTCCGGAAAGTTGAGTTGGGATCGCTTTCACGGTGCCGCACTGGTGGCGGCCGGGCATTTGTTAGCGGGAGAAATCTCAAGAATCCTGATTTCGGCATCTTTCCCGAAAGAGTTTTTCAAACCGTGGGGAACCAGTTGGAAAACCGATTTCCTCTGGTCCTCCGCTAAACTGGAAGTGGTTCATTCCGGTGAGGAACTCTGGCGGCTGGAGAAGCTGGAACAAATCGCGGACGAGCCTCTTGTGCGGCAACACCTGCGGATTTGTTGGGAGCATCGCAACGGAAACCTCAACTGCGGCGAATGTGAGAAATGCCTGCGAACCATGCTGGGCCTGGCTTCCATCGGGAAGCTGGATGCCTATCCGACCTTTCCGGGCGAGCACGCGTTGAGTGCCGGATTGCGTGGTGCGAAGGCGTTGCCGGACTACTTGATGCCGACTTACACGTCGTTTCTGAAGCTTGATCTTCCGTCCGATGTGAATTTGGCTTTGCGCGGACTTCTCAGACGGAGCAAGGCGAGCATTGCGGCAGGCAAACAAAAGAACGATTAGGCATGGGCTGGACTTCGGAAATCTATCAATCCCGCATTGCGGATCCCGCGACCAGGTCCCGGCACCCCGCAGGCTCACCTTGTGCGGCGGAAATCGAATGCTACCTCTCTGCTTGCGATGGCGTGGATTTCAACGGCACCGCGTTGGTTCTGGGAATGACTCCGGAACTGAGGAACATGGCGCTCCGCAATTTCAAAAGGGTGATCTCGGTCGACAGTTCTCGGGTTGCGATCAATATGTTTTCCGATTGGGTGTCTGAGGAATTGCGCGGAAATGAAACCGTGGTTCACGGATCGTGGGCCGATCCGAAGGTATTTCAGGGGCGTGAGTGCTCCGTGGTTTTCGGCGATGGGATTTCGGCGAATCTAACTGACTATTCGTCAGCACTTGCGACGCTCGAAGTGATCGCGTCCGCCTTGGCCCCGGGTGGGCGTTTCGTCATGCGGAACGTGTTGGTTTGCTCAGGGATCGTTGTGGAAAGATTCCAGTTTGGGAGATTGCTGGAGGAATTCCGTGCAGGCGAAATCGATGAGGCGGAGTTCGGATTCAGTTCCCGAATGCTGGGATTCCATGATCGGGCCTACGACATCGAACGGGAAATCCTCGATTGTTCGTTGGTTTACGAGCACTTGGATCGGATGGCTGCAGAAGGGCTGCTGACAGAGGTCGAGGCAGCGGCCTTGTCGCGCTATCGCTTCATGGGAACGAACTATTTTCCGCGGGAAGAGAGCTGGATCAAGTTGCTTGCAGCCGCGGGATTCGGTGCGCCGGAAACACATCCGCCACGTGGAAAACTTTGGAATGAATACTATCCCATCCAGTCGTTTTCACCGATCAGGGACTGACGGCGGGAACAGTTAGGAAGTCGGCGACGACCATCCGGTGATCGCTGTTTTTCGACGCTACGACCCGGCAGCGGACGGGAACGAAATGGCGGGTCGCATAGATGAGATCGATGCGGAGAATGGGAAAACGCCGCTGGAACGTGTCTCCCCAACCGGTGCCGGCGGCGGCGAAAGCATCGACAAAATCGCGCCCGAGTTGGCGGTGAACGATGTCCGATGCGGGTGAGTTGAAATCCCCGCCGAAGATCGTGGGAGTTTCCGGGAAATTGGTGGTTTTTTTGAGAACCGCGCGGGTGACGGACAATTCCCTCATTCGGATCGCGCGGTTGGTGCGATGATCGGTCCACGCGGATTTGTGCCACAGCCGCAGATCGGTGGCGGCGGTGAGGAGGTGGACGTTGACCACTTCGATTTTTTCGCCGTTGGGACACAGGATGGTCACCTGTTCGTCACGCCGCGTCGGGTCGCGGACCTCCTGTTGGATTTTCCATCGGGTGACAATCCCGTTGGTTAGATGGGCGCGATAGTCGCCGCGGCCGCCGTAAAGCACGTCGGCGATCTGCCTAACTTGATTCGGGAGAATGTCCTGGAGCAACACGATGTCCGGCTGCCAGGCCGCGATATCGATGGAGGGGTCTCCGTAAGTAAACGAGTTTTTTTCGAAATTAGCGGCGCAGTTGAGAGTAAGAACCCGCAGAACCGGCTTGCCTTCGTAAAGCTCGGCCTGACCGGGCAGCGGAGGTGATTTTCCGAAATTCGCCAACACGCGCGCTTCATCCGCACCCACTAACAGAGTAATCGCCCACACTCCGGTCATGATCAGCGAGAGCGAGGCGCGGAGGAAATAGAACGCCACGCTGGACAGCAGCAAACCGAAGCCGCCCCACAGCCAGATCGGCATGACGGTGAACGCCGCGAATCGATCCGGTTGCCGCGAGTAGCAGTAAACCGTGAAAATGTGGAGCAGCAGGGAAATCACCACCAATGTCCATCCGAGTCGGCGGCTGAATGAGGACATTGGGGAGGCAAACGTTGAAATCCTGAAAGCGGAAATGCTGAAATTCACATTCCCGGGATGCCGAGGCCGCCGGTGAGTTTCTTCATCTCGGCGGCGGACTTTTCCTTGCCCTTGGAGATCGCTTCCTGGACGCCTTTGAGCACGAGGTCTTCGAGGAATTCCGCATCGGCAGGATCGATGACCGACGGGTCAATCTTGATGGAAAGCACGTCGCCGGCGCAGGTGGCGATGACATTGACCTTGCCGCCGCCGACGGATGCTTCGACGGTCTGGATGGAGAGCTCCTCCTGTTTCGCAGCGAGCCCGGCCTGCATCTGCTGGGCTTGTTTCATGAGTTTCTGGATGTTCATAGGGTGTGTTGGTTGGATGTGATGAGTCAAATGGCGCGATGCCAAGTTTCCGAAATGGTGTTGCCGGAATAGTAAACGAAATGGAGAACTCGTCGATGCTTAGGTTCGGTGGCTTGGGATGAAGTGTGGAGGGTGAGGGGACGCATCAGAAGAGCGTCGCCTTTTCTTGCGAGCGCGGTGATTTCGCCGTGATTTGTGACGATGTTTGAAATTTCAGCGGTTTTCAGAATTCCGGCGAGGTGTGTACCCGGCGAAATACGGAGCGGGCCATTGGTCGCGTCCCAGTCATCCAAATGAAGGCGGACGGCGAGGAGTTGTTCCAACACAGATTCGGGAGGCATGGCGTAGTGGATGCCTTGTTTGATTGAGGGCAGATCGAATCCTTGCGACGTCACTCGGTTTGCAAAAGGAAACATGAGATCCTGATGCCACGCGACTTTCCAGTTTTTCGACGCCGTTTTGTTGAAGGCAATTGCTTGGATGGCGATGGCTGCCGCATAGAGGTTACCGACGGCGGAAAGTTCCTGTTTGAGAATGAGTGCGGTTTCCCGAACCAGTGGCTCATCCAGCAGGCTTCGTTCGCCAGCGCAGTCTTCGTGAAACAGTGTGCGGCGGAGTTGGTTCAGGATGTCCTCGGAAACAGAGGTCTGCCGGATGGCGAAGCCATGGTTCGCAAGATTCATCGACCAACGGAGCGCTTCAGTTCTTCGAGTGTCAGGGATTCACCGGAATCGGTGTCGGAATCGGTATCTTCGTCGGCATCTTCGTCAAATTCCGGAGGGAGGGAATGAAGGAGATGGGTTGCAAGCACGGTGCGTTCGGAAACGGTGAGTTGCATCGCGAGTAATTCTATTTCTGCAAAACTGGCCATGGGTGGTGATTTTAGCGGGAATTCAAGCAGGTTCCAGCGTTCTCTCGCTTTGCGAATCGAACGGGCGAAATCAATTTCGCGCTCCAATTTAAGAGAGCACCTTGCCTTCGAATTTCACCAGCGCCGCTTGGATGAGCGGGTCGTTGTAGAAGGCGTCTTCGATGGCAGCGTTGATGACCGGTTGCTCGGGTGCTTTGACTTCGGCGACGGCGGGTTTGTCGCTTTTCCAAGGCGGTGGCTCGGGCGCTGGAGGGAGTTCGCTGACTTCCGGGGCGGCATCGATCATGGAATCGAAGGCAGAGAGTCCTCCGGCAGGACGGGGTTTGGCGGGAGCGGGTTCCGGTGTGGGTTCTGGGGGCGATTCCTTGGCGACAGGGAGTGGCTCGGGTTCCGGTTCGAGGATGGGCACCGGGGTGGGTGCCGGGGTGGGTGCCGGTTTTTGCTCGGTAACAGCCGGTGCCGGGACTGCGGCGGGTGTTGGAACTGATGCTGGAGAAGGAACCGCCGCAGGTGTTGAAATCGGTCCGGTAGGAATGAAATCCGCGCCTTTGGTGAGGATCTTGATGACGTCGGTGATGCGGACTTCGCCAAGTGACTGGATGGCCTTGATGACGCCGAGTTCGAAATGAAGACGTTTGTTCGTCGCCCATTTCATGCGGCCTTCCGTTTCGGCAAAGACGTCGATGGCTGCCAGAATCCGGTCGGGCGCGTAGTCGTTCGCCGCGGCTAACAGCTCTGTCCACAGGTGGGTCGGGATGCCTTCACCATCAGCGGAGGGATCGAGCTTGGCGACTAACAGCGCACGCAGGCAGCCGATGAGCTCGCCGAGGAGTTGGGAGAGTTCGCGGCCGCTTTCGGCTTCCTTTTGGATGAGCGAGAGGGCGGCCGGATTGTCGCGGGCGAGCAGGGTTTGCGTCAGCGATGCGACTTTTTCCCGGGAGGTGAAACCGAAGACGTCGAGGACGTTTGCTTCGTTGATGGAGTCGCCGCAAAAGGAGACGAGTTGATCGAGCATCGATTGGGCGTCGCGCATACCGCCGTCAGCACCTTTGGCAATGGCCCACGCGGCGGTTTCATCGAGGGCGATGCCTTCTTCTTTCGCGATGTGGAGGAGGTGTGCGGCGATGGTTTCCGTCGGAATCGGGCGGAGGTCGAAGCGCTGGCAGCGGGAGAGAATAGTGGGCAAAATCTTGTTCGCCTCGGTAGTGGCGAAAATGAATTTCACGTGTGGCGGCGGTTCTTCGAGCGTCTTGAGCAGCGCGTTGAACGCGGCGTTCGAGAGCATGTGGACCTCGTCGATGTAGAAGATCTTGAATTGCCCGCGGGCCGGGGCGAAGCGGACGGACTCGCGGAGGTCGCGGACCTGTTCGACGCCGTTGTTGGACGCACCGTCGATTTCGAGAACATCGAGCGAACGGCCTTCGGCGATTTCGATGCAGACATCCTCATCGGGATCGAAATCCGCCTTTGGCCCGCCGGTGCAGTTGAGCGCTTTCGCGAGGATCCGCGCGGTCGAAGTCTTGCCCGTGCCGCGCGGGCCGACAAAAAGATAGGCGTGGGCCAGGCGCTTTTGGGCGATGGCATTTCGAAGGGTCCTGACGACGTGATCCTGTCCGAGGACGTCGTCGAAGGTTTTGGGTCGGTATTTGCGGGCGAAGACCTGATAACTCACGGGCGCGAGTGTAGGGATGGCGGCGGGTTTGTCATCGCCGAGTTTTCGGGAAATCGAAAATGCTTGGGAAAACTTTGTCGGACGGGGATTGAAGGCCTCCTGGAAATCAGTAGTCTCCCGGTCATGGGTGATGATTATTCCTCTCGAAACAAGCGGAACGGCGGCGGTTTCTGGTTTGCGACCACGCTTTTTCTGCTCGTCGTCATCGCGGTCGGGCTGGGCGTGATGCTGAATTCGAAGCGGGTGAAAATCGCGTTGCAGGAGGTTTTTTCACCCAAACCGACGACCGTGAGCGTCGATGAAAAGGACATTTTCCGCCAAGCCGAGGCGAAGATTCGTGCCGAGAGCGAGGAACGGTATGACCGGGAAATCGCCGCGTTGAAAAAGAGCCTCGAAGACGCCGAAAAGAAAAACGCCGAACTGACTGAGGGCTCCGCATCGCCCCCCGATGTCGAGCTCGGCACCGTCACCGATGTCCGCAACCTTCGCTCCGGCATCCCGTTCAAATCCGAGGTGAAAATGGAGAAAGGCACCATCGCCTCCAAGGAGCGCGTCGATGAATCCAGCTACACCGCCACCTATCAGCTTTCGCTCCGTTTGCCCACCCCGGCGAAGTCGTTGGCCGAGTTGGAAACGTCCAATCCCGACCTTTCCAAAATGCTGCCGGGACTTCCCGCACTCGTCGAAAAAGGGCAGGTCTCTCCGTGGTTCAACAAGCTTTACGAAAATAAGGCCGGTCGTGTCCGCCGCGATGCCAACTCGCTCAACGAACTCCTCACCAAGCACAACGTTTACGATTGCGAGACGATCCTCAATTTCCAATCCGAAAGCGGTCGCAAGGTGTTTTTCCTCCAGTCCGAAATGGATGTCGTATCCGATGGCTCGGACGGTGACCGCCTGCCGACGATGCCGGACGACATCGTGAATTCCCCCAACTACCAACCCTTTACCAGCTACGGCTGGCCCAAGAAATCCCAGACGGTCAACCCGATGATCGCCGGTTGGGAAAGACGCGTCGCCGCCGCACAGAAGGAACTTGCCGCCACCACCACGACAGCCGCCCGCAAGACCTGGCTGAAGGATCGGATCCAGTATTTGAAACGCGGCATCGAGGATCTCAAGTCCCGCAGCTTCCTCATCGCCGACTACGATCCCTTCATCGTGATCCCCATCGACATTCTGGCAGCCAAGGATGGGTTCTCACCCGGCATCGGCGACTACGCGGTCGTCATTTTCGGAAAAAAACTCTATCCGGCCATCGTTGGTGACGGCGGCCCCACTTTCAAGGTCGGCGAGGCGTCTCTCAGATTTGCCCGCGAACTCAATCCCAAGGCCAACTCCTACAACCGTCCGGTATCCGATCTGAAAATCAGCTATCTGATATTTCCCGGCAGCCGCGAGTCCGAGCGTGCGGCTCCCGATTATGAAAAATGGCGTCAACGCTGCCACGATTTGTTAGGTGAGATCGGCGGTGTCGGCGACGGCTACGAACTCCATCAATGGCAGGACCTGCTGCCCAAGCCCGAGCCGCCGGTTCAGACTCCCGTTCCGGATCCTAACCAACCACTCCTTCCGCCCGCGAAACCACCGACGACGCTTCCCGGCACAGCACCGCCCGTGACTCCACCGGTCATTCCGACTCCTGCTCCTCCGACTCCAGCATCCGACGCAGCCGCTCCTGATAAAGCGCCCGAATAACCTTCATCAACAGCAGCAGGCACAGCAAAGTCGCCCCGGCTTCCAGCACCGGAGCTGTTCCATGCGATCGGTCGCCGGTCAGGAATTTCGCCAGACCGGGAACATTTCCCAGTCCACGCGCGGCACCCAGCAGCGCCAGAATTCCCGCACCAATGAGGCCGTGCCATTTCATTTGGATCGAAAAAAGCCCGCAAATCACGATGCCGCCGCCGAGTTTCAGCGCGCCTTCCAGAAATTCCACCGACTGCGGGCGCGGCAGCAGATACATCGCCGCTCCTCCCATCGCGATGATCGTCAGCCCGCTGCAAAAAATGTAAAACCGCATGCGCGGAAAGTGGCACGCCCAATGATCCGCGCAAAGTGCAACTTCATAAGGAGCGTGGGACTGTGGCCCACGAAGCCGATGCGAAGTGAAAGTGCCGCGCCAAGCTCTTCCGTTTCTCCAACCATCGTCACGCGGGCCGAAGTCCCGCCCTCCCTATTTCCAAGATTTACACCCTCGCCGCTCCCTCCAGAATCCCGCCCATGAATCAAATCTGGTGCAACGGCCAATGGCTGCCCGCCGACAATTACCCCGGAGCCGCCCAAGATCGCGGTGCCTTCCTCGGCCTCGGGCTCTTTGAAACAATGCTCGCCGTCGATGGCGCCGTTGTTTTCGCCGATCGCCACCTCGCACGTCTTCATAAGAGTTGCGAAAGACTCGGTTGGTCCGTCGATCTGGAGGATCTCAAGGAAATCGCCGCCGAGCTGCTTGCTAGAAATTCGCTCGCCACCGGTAGGGCGCGGCTCCGGCTGATCGTCACCGCCGGCAGTGGTTCCCACAACGATCTAACACCCGGTGCCGACCGCCTTGTCTGGCTTGCCTCATTTCCCGCTGTCGATTCGAGCGAATCCCTCGCCGTCTGCCTCTCGCGGTGGCCGCGCAACGAACACTCGCCCCTCGCCGGATTGAAAACCGCCTGCTATGCGGAAAATCTAATCGCCCTCGATCGCGCCCGTCGCCTCGGCTTTCAGGAAACCATTTTCCTCAACACCGCCGGGCAGCTTTGTGAATCCGCCACCGCCAATCTGTTCCTCGTTAAAAACGGCGTCCTCCTAACACCGTCGCTCGACTCCGGCTGCCTCCCCGGCATTGGTCGCGAGATTCTGTGCGAACTCGCAGCCGCCCACGGCATCCAGGTGGAAGACCGCCTGCTCCTTCCCGCCGACCTCCACGCCGCCGATGAAATTTTCCTGTCATCCTCCACCCGCGGGCCGATGGCGGTCTCACGTTTCGAGGACAAGCATCTGCCCGCCGGAACACTCACCGCCACCCTCTGCGATCTCTGGCACGCGGCGATCTCCCGCTAAGGGGCGGGGACGTCTCGTCCCCGCGCATGGACGGGACTTCCATGCCCCCTATCAGGGGTGAAACCGGCTTCACGTTTTTGCTTTATTCCCTCCGGAATTCTCCACCATCCTTCGAACACCAACCAACCCCGAAAACCATGTCACGCCCCGTCACTCTCTTCACCGGCCAATGGGCCGACCTTCCGCTCGAAAAACTCGCGCCGCTCGCCTATGAAATGGGCTACGACGGCCTCGAACTCGCTTGCTGGGGCGACCACTTCGATGTGGACGCCGCGCTTTCCAGCAAGTCCTACGTCAAAGACAAGTGGGAGCTGCTCTCCGACCACGGCCTCACCAGCTACGCCATTTCGAACCACCTTGTCGGCCAGGCGGTTTGCGATCTCATCGACGAGCGCCACAAATCGATTCTCTCGCCCGCCATCTGGGGCGATGGAAGTCCGGAAGGCGTCCGCAAGCGCGCCGCGAAACAGATGATCGCTACCGGCAAGGCCGCCCGCGCGTTTTTCAATGCCAAGCCCGGTCGTAAGGGCAAGGACGAGTTTCCCGCCGTGGTCAACGGCTTCACCGGTTCATCGATCTGGCACTCGATCTACGCGTTCCCGCCGACCTCGCAGGAGTATTATGAAAAGGGCTTCAAGGACTTTGCCAAACGCTGGCTGCCGATCCTCGACGCATTCGAAAAGGTGGACGTGAACTTCGCGCTCGAAGTCCACCCGACGGAAATCGCCTTCGACATCGCTTCCGCGCAACGGGCGCTGGCGGCGGTTGGAAACCACAAGCGTTTCGGCTTCAACTATGATCCGTCGCATCTCGGCTATCAGGGCGTGGACTACGTGAAGTTCATCCGCGATCTCGGCAAGCGGATCTATCACGTCCACATGAAGGACGTCTGGTGGAACCACGGCGATGGCACGGTTGGCGTTTTCGGCGGCCACACGAATTTTGGCGACGCGCGCCGTTTCTGGGATTTCCGCTCGCTGGGTCACGGCGACATCGATTTCGAAGACATCATTGTCGCGCTCAACGATGTGGGCTACAAAGGCCCGCTTTCCGTTGAGTGGGAAGACATCCGCATGGACCGCGTCCACGGTGGCGAGGAAGCCGCCGCTTTCGTCCGCAGCATGGATTTCCCGACCAGCAACATCGCCTTCGACGCGGCATTTGATAAGTCGAATCAATAGAGTTGATAGGGGGCATGGACGTCTCGTCCATGCGTGGGGACGAGACGTCCCCACCCCCTAACTTTTTCCAGTCATGTCCCGCGACTTCCTCAATCCGGATGCCCCGATTGAGAAACATCGCGATGGCGATTTGCCGCATTGGTCTCAGGATGAAGTGATGCAATTCGTCACCTTCCGGCTCGGCGATGCGTTGCCGAGCGAGAAGGTGATGCATTGGAAGGTTCAGAGTGAAACATTTCGAAATACTTGGCCACCTCCTTGGTCTCTCGAAGTGGCGGCCGAATATCACCGCGAATTCACCATGAAACTGGAGCGCTGGTTGGACCAGGGTTCCGGTGCGTGTTGGTTCAGGGATGATTCGTTCAGAAATATCCTGGAGGAAATCATCATGCGCTTCCAAGGGGAACGGGTGAAGCATCACGCTTGGGTGATCATGCCGAATCATGTGCATTTGTTGTTCAAACCGATCGCACCTATCGGAAAACTCATTCAGGCGTGGAAATCCGTGTCCGCGAAACGGATTGGCAAGGGGACAATCTGGCAGCCGAGCTATCGGGATACCTTGATCCGGGATGGAGGGCATTTTGCCAATGCGGTTCGCTATATTCGCAACAATCCGGTGAAGGCGAAACTTCGGAATGGAGAATTTACGCTTTGGCAAAGCGAGCGTGCGATGTTGGTGAAATAGGGGGCATGGACGTCTCGTCCATGCGTGGGGACGAGACGTCCCCACCCCTTAGCGGATGGCAGCCAGCGCATCGGCTAACAGCCTTGGTGTGCGGACGCAGGCGATCGCGCCGGACTCCATCAGTTCGGCACCGGTGCCGTAGCCCCAGAGGACACCGATGGCGGGGATGCCGTTCTTGCGTGCTCCGATGATGTCATGTTCGCGGTCGCCGATCATGACGACGTCCGTTTTTGCGATTTCCTCGCGCTCAAGGATGAAAGAGATGAGTTCCGCCTTGTTCGCGCGGGTGCCGTCCAGCTCGCTGCCGTTCACGGTGACGAGATATTTGTCCAACGCGAAGTGGTCGATGATCCGCTTCGCGTAAACCTCCGCCTTGGAGGTGGCGACGTGGAGAGTGTGACCGAGGTCGAGGAGTTCGATCAGGGCATTTTCGATTTCCGGATAGACCGCGTTTTCAAACAGCCCGACCGCGCCGTATCGTTCACGGTAGGTTCTGATGGTGGGTTCGAAAAGTTGCGGTGAGTCCGGGCCGACGAGCTTTTTGAAACTCTCCAGAATCGGCGGACCGATACACCACAGGAGATCATCGGAGGCAGGGACGGGGAGTCCGTTTTCAGCGAGCGCGTGTTGGATGGAAGTGATGATTCCCGGGCGTGAATCGGTGAGCGTGCCGTCGAGGTCTAGGAGAATGTGCATTTGGAAGAAGTTGATGGTTGGGGTTCGATGGTTGATAGAAAGAGGAAGAAAGCTTTTCCACTATCAACTATAAACTATCAACCTCTTCTCTCACTCCGCCGGGACGTGTGGCTCGAAGGTCATGGCTCGTTCGTGCTCGCGGGCCCTGGCTGTCTTACGGGCTTGCTGATGGAAGTGGTCCTGGACGCGGAACGCCTTTTGCCCTTTGGCGCGGACGATGCGTTGCGAAGTGCCGTCGGGCAGCAGGCGGGAGGCCTGGGTGTTGTCCTGGAAGAATGCTTCGAGGATTCTAACAAGTCGCCGTTTCAGGGCGGCTTGTTCGATAGGGATCATCAGTTCGATACGTTTTTCGAGGTTGCGCGTCATCCAGTCCGCCGAAGCGATGTAAACCTCTCCGTCGCCACCCTGGTGGAAATAGAAGAGGCGGGCGTGTTCGAGAAAGCGGTCGATCACGGAGATGACCTCGATATTTTTCGAATACTTCGGGTCGCCGGGCTTGAGGCAGCAGATGCCGCGGACGTTGAGTTTGATTTCAACTCCAGCCTGCGAGGCCTTGTAGAGCGCGCTGATGATTTCCGGATCCTGAAGCGAGTTGATCTTGCCGATGATGCGGGCGGGCAGTCCTTGCTTTGCCCGTTCCGCCTCGCTGGCGATCAGGTCCAGCAACGTCGGCTTCATCGCGGTGGGGGCGGGGATGAGACGTTGGAAACGGAGGAGTTTGGAACGGCCGGTGACGGCGTTGAAAAACAGCGACGCGTCGTTTCCATACTCCGCCTTGCAGGTGAGGTAGGAAAGGTCGGTGTAGAGTCTGGAGGTCGTTTCGTTGTAATTGCCGGTGCCGAGATGGACGTAGCGGCGGAGGTGGCCGGACTCGCGTCTAACGATCAGGCAGATTTTCGCGTGGGTCTTGAGTCCCTTGACTCCATAGACGATCTGGGCACCGGCGCGCTGGAGTTCGTCGGCGCGGTCAAGATTGCGGGCTTCGTCGAAGCGGGCCTTGAGTTCTACCAGGGCGGTGACGTGCTTGCCGTTTTCCGCGGCCTTGATCAGGGCGTCGATGATGCGGGATTTCCTGGCCGTCCGATAGAGAACCTGTTTGATGGCGATGACGTCCGGGTCTTCCGCGGCTTCCTCGATGAGGCGGAGAACCGGCTCGAAGGATTCGTAAGGGTGGTGGAGCAGCACGTCGTTCGCGGCGATGGTTTCAAACATCGAAACTCCCGGCGTGATGGACGGCGAGTTCTGTGCAGGCCAGTCGATATCGCGCAAGTGGTCGAAACCAGTTAGGAACGCGAGCTCCATGAACGACGCTAGCCCCGGCGGGCCATCGACCCGATAAACTTCCTGCGGAGTCGCAGCGGTGACTGCCTTGATGACTCGAACCAGGTCGCGCTGTGCATCCGAGCGGAGTTCCAGTCGGACGGTATCGGCGAAGCGGCGTGCTGTCAGGACGTCTTCCATTTCTCCCGCGAGATCGATGGCATCCTCCTCCTGCACCGCGATGTCGCCATTGCGGGTCACACGAAAGGCTGTGGTGGCGGTGACGGTTTCTCCCGGGAATAGTAACTCGGCGCGGTTGGCAACGAGATCTTCGATGAGGACGAACGCATGCCCTTCACCTTCAATCGTGACAGTCACGCGGCGACCCAGCGCTTCGGGGATTGGAATGAGGGCGTAGCGGGTGGTCTGCGATTCAGGATCGTACAACCGGCAGGCGACGGTGATTTGGAGCGCCGGCACAACGGGAGGCGCAACGTCCGGATCAACCGCAAGGGGTGTTAGGAGCGGGAAAATGGAGTCTTCGAACGTAGCGCCGACCTGTGCGGATTGTTCGACAGTAAGTTCCCGCGGGTGAAGCGGGTGGATGCCGGCTTTCTCCATTGCTGGAACGAGGATACCCGTGAGAAGACTGTATTGTTCCGCATGCATCTGGAGCATGCGCTGCCGCAGGACGGTGAGATTCCGTGAGGGTGTTAGTCCTGAGGCGTCCGGAGTTTTGCGTCCGCTGCGGCGCATGAGCATCAGCCCGCCGATGCGGACCTGGAAAAACTCGTCGAGGTTGGAAGCGGTGATGGCGAGGAATTTCACCCGCTCTAACAACGGCAGGTCATCGCGAAGAGCTTCGTTCAGGACTCGTTGATTGAATTCGACCCAGGAGAGCTCGCGGTTGAGATAGGGAATGGACATGGGGATCGGTAGGGGAGAAAATGGAGGAAGTCCGTCAGTTGTCTTCGTCAATGACGACGCTCAGGCCGAAAACTTGTTCGAAAAGATCGGCCTTTGAGGCCATGGCGAGACGTTCGACTGCGGAATCGGCGAGGCCGGGAAGACGGATGCGGAGGGCTCCGGACTCGACTCGGATTTCAAGATTCGCGACCCGCTGGGCGTGGGTGCGTTCGAGTGCATCAGCGACGCGGAGGAGCGCGGCGAGCTTGCAAACGCGGATGCGGTCGTCGGTGCTAAGCGCCGCATAACTCGGGTGATCGAGACGAGGACCGGAGTGCCGGTGATAGCGGGCGACGAGCGCGACGATGGTGACGTCCAGCCGGTCGAGTCCGAAGACCTCCGAGTTCAAAATCAAATATTCCGAATGCTTGTGGTGGGCCCGCGGGCTGACGTAGGTGCCGACTTCATGCAGGATTGCGGCGACCTGAAGCAGCAGCGCGTCATGTGCGGTGAGCTGATGGAGATGAGTCAGCGCGTCGAAAAACCGTTTGCAGAGATTTCCGACGTGCTCGCCGTGGCTCGGGTCCGACTGATAGCGTTCGCCGAGGATGCGTGCGGATCGGATGACTTCCTCCGCGAAAGCCCCGGTGAGTTCCTGCGAGACGAGGAGATCGTGCAGCAACCCCTGTTCGTATTCGCTGGTCGGAATGTGAACATCGTGGAGCTTCAGCGTTTCCGCGACGGCGAGGTTGATCTCCAGCGAGGGAATCAGCGCCTCGGCGGTCTGATAGTCGAGCTGGAAACGTTTCACCAATTCGACATCGCTGATGTTGGCTGCGTCCGCTGTGAACTGACGCATCGATTTAACCGTGCAAACCTGACTCGATCCGGTGAGAAACGACGCGACGGACTGCACCTCGTAGCCGATCAAAATAATTCCGTCCACGGTGACATCGGAGTAGTCGAAGCGGATCTGCGCGAGATTTCCATAAGCATGCTCGCGGATCACCCGCAGCATCGCGGACCCTTCCGCATGCGAGCCGTCCACCGCTTCACGGGTGCGGTGCGTGCCCATCCGATAGCTGGTGTAGCGGGTGATGCCGCCGTTTTGAAACAGCAGGGCCCGCGTGTTGCCAGGGCCTACATGGAGCACCAGCGTGTTGTCCTTCCGCATGGTTGGCATGTTCAAAAGCCGCCGCCGCGTTTTCAGATAGATCAGGCGGGTCATCTCGCCGTCGTCGATGGTGCCGATGCGCAGCCCGCACGCGATGCGGATGCGGTTCATGACGGTCTCGTGGTTGGTGGCCTCGCTCAGGATGTTGGTGGCGACGGCGCGGGTGACGCCGTGCGGGTCGAGTCCGAGTTCCGCGAGGGATTTCTGATAGCCCTTGATGATCGAAACCACGCGCTCGGTGGTGGACGAACTGACATTGCCGTTGCGGAAAATATCGCGCGCCACCGGTGCCGGTTGTTCGAGGAAATCGACTGGCGTAAGTGTTCCGTCATCCGCCTTTTCCGCGACCATCATGGAAACCGAACTCGCGCCGATGTGCAGGGCCGTGAAAAGGTTTTCGGCGACGATGGCTTTTTTCGCAGGCTTGGGGCGGCTCGACATCGCCCAAGAACAACGCGCAATCGGCTTTCGTTCAATCCTCAATTGGTGACAAGCCGCAGGTTGTCCGAGTCGGGGCTTGTCACGGGATGGGAATGCGCGGATAAAACGCCATGCCAGTCAGTGGAGCGTTGGAACGATATTGGGTGAAACCGGGGGCCAAGGTGGACTTCGGGAACTACGACAGTGGCGAGAAAGCGCTGTTTCTGGGTGACAAGGAAGAGTGCGATTCCCAGTTCGATGACTTGCAGGACCAGCTCCAGCAGCTCCAAAAAGTGCTCTACGCGCAGAACAAACACCGCATTCTGGTGGTGATGCAGGCGATGGACACCGGCGGCAAGGACGGCTGCATCAAACACGTTTTCTCACGCATCGATCCGCAGGGGATTCACGTCCGTTCATTCAAAAAACCGACCGAGGAGGAACTCGCGCACGACTTCCTCTGGCGCGTCCACGCCAAGGTGCCGAGCACCGGGCAGATGGTGATTTTCAACCGCAGCCACTATGAGGATATCATCGCCGTGCGGGTGAAGAAAATCTATCCGGATGAAGTTTGGAAACGCCGCCAGCGGCATGTGGTCGAGTTCGAACGGATGCTCGCGGAAGAGGGGACGACGATCGTGAAAATTTTCCTGCACATTTCCAAGGATGAGCAGAAGAAGCGCCTCGAGTCGCGGCTCCAGAATCCGGCGAAGCATTGGAAATTCAATCCGGACGATCTGGCGGATCGCGCCCGCTGGAGCGAGTTCATGGCCGCCTATGAAGACGTCATCGCGAAAACCTCCACCGAGCATTCTCCGTGGTATGTCGTGCCTGCCGACCGCAAGTGGTATCGCAACCTCTGCGTTGCGAGGATCATGCTCGATACGTTGAAGAAGCTCAATATGGAGATTCCCGCCATCGATTGGGACCCGAAGAAGGTCCGCATCGAAGACTGAGGTGAAGACGATGACTGAGTCTGTCAGATCCATCCGCCGCCCGCTGGCAGTCCTCGCTGCGACCGGTTTCATCGTCTTCTTTATCTGGATCGTCGCGATCGCTGACCGCGGAAACGGGACTCCGTGGTGGTCGGTGATCATTGACCGCCTTCCCTATGGCGACAAGGTCGGCCACCTTGGGCTGATAGGGACAATGTCGTTCCTGTGCAACCTGGCGTTTCCTTCGAGGAAACTCGCGGGATTCATCACGATTGCCACCCTTGTCCTTCTAATCGCCCTGTCTTTGGAAGAGCTTTCACAGGGATTCGTAAAAACCCGGCATCTGGATTTCTACGACTGGCTCGCCGATCTAGCAGGCCTGGCCATCGGGCAGTTCTGCGCAATGGGGTTTCTGCTCAAATCACCCGCGACCACAGCACCTTGAGGTAACGCGACTCCGGATAATTGGAGAGGGTGGGGTGGTCCGGACCGGCGCCGGTGCGATCGAAAATCTGCATCCGCTTGTCGCGGCGGTGAGCGGCACCGGTGACGATGCGCTCGAACTCACCGGCTCCTAACATGCCGGAGCACGAACAAGTCACATAGAGTCCTTCCGGAGCGACGAGTTGCAGCGCGAGCTTGTTGAGGTCGGCGTATTTCGCGGTGCCGATGTCGTCTTCGCGGCCGTGAATGAATTTCGGTGGATCGGCGATGACGAGGTCCCAGGTGCGGCCGTTTTCAATCATCGTCCGCGCCCAGGTGAATGCATCGGCGTGGGTGAATTTTACCTTCGCGTTGTTGAGATTGGAATTGCGCTTGGCCATCGCGACGGCGGTTTCGTCGAGGTCCACGCCGGTGACTTCGGTGGCTCCGGCGAGGGCTGCTGAAATTCCGAAGCCGCCGGTATAACAGCAAAGGTCGAGCACTGTCCGGCCATCGGCCAGCGCGCCGAATTTTTTCCGATTGTCCCGTTGGTCGCAGAAAAATCCTGTCTTGTGTCCATCGGAGAAATCGATTTCGTAGCGGATCCCGTGCTCGCGGATTTTCACCGAACGCACGTTGTCCGACTCCACACCGCCGAAACGCGGGATGCCTTCGATCCGCGCAAGATCGGCATCCACTCCGACGACAACACGCTTTGTGTCGAAGCATTCGTGCAGCAGCGGCAGCCATTTCGACAGACGCTGCCACGCGGCCAGATTGGTGATTTCCACCGACAGGACGTCCGCGAATTTGTCCGCGACGATGCCCGGCATGAAATCCGCATCGCCGTGGATTGCCCGATAGCTGTCGGTTTCGCCATCCAGTTTTAATATCTCGCGCCGCAGTTTCGCCGCGCGGCGGATGGAGTTTTCGAAAAACGACTCGTCCTCAAGTTCCTCCAGCGAGTGGCTCACGATCCGTAGTGGCATCCGCGACTTCGGGTTCCACAAGCCCCAGCCGAACGGCGTGCCTTCCTTGCCCAGAACGAGGACAAATGCGCCCGGCGTTGCATCGCGGGAAACCTCGCCAACCATCTTCGGCCAGATCGAGGGGTGGAACGTTTGATACTTGAGTTGGACAGTCGGCACGGCGGGAATACGAAGCAGCGGCGCGGAAATGTCGATTGATTTCCTTGCCACGAATCACGTCCGCTCGGGAAATTCACTCTTCCAGCGAACCAGCGCCGCCTTGATTTCCGCCGTCTCGCGGGTCGGACTCAGCTCCCAGATCAGCGGGCAGTCCGCCGGGAAAAATTTCAACAACGCGCCATAATCCAACGTCCCGCTGAACGGCGTGCGATGGTCTCGCGCCGGCCATTGGACGTCGTGGACATGCCCGCCGATCAGGTGCGGGGAAATTTTTTCCAACCACTCGACGTGGTCCAGCAGCCCGAGATTGTGCTTCAACTGGACGTGGCCGAAATCATGCCAGTAGCCGACCCACGGGTTGTCCGCAAAATGCGTTTGCAGGGTGACCATCTCGCGCTCGGTCGGCATGTCTTCGAAGCGCGAACGTGATTCCACCGCCAGTTTCACCCCGACCTCTGCCGCCCGTTCGGCA
Source organism: Luteolibacter sp. (assembly GCF_039920825.1). Classification (GTDB taxonomy): domain Bacteria; phylum Verrucomicrobiota; class Verrucomicrobiia; order Verrucomicrobiales; family Akkermansiaceae; genus Luteolibacter. The sequence continues at coordinate 34,093 of NZ_JBDSCX010000046.1, forward strand.
ATCGTGGTCAGCGCCTCGATGGCCCGATTGAAATACAAAGGCGAGATTTTTTCCCGCTTCTTCACGAATGCCAACTTCTGCTTGATATAATCCGGCCTGCGCTGGCCGCCTTCCGAAACCGTGGTCGTCAGCGCCTTCGTCCAGACTTTCGGATTCATCGGCACTGAGCCCATGTGAAGAACAAGGTATTGCGCCTTGAATTCGGCCGCGATGTCCAAAGTCCGGAACGTCATGTCCATCGCCCGCTGCCGGTCGAACGGCCGGTGCGATGTGAACTCGTAGGCGTCCGGCGCGTCGATCATCACCTCGACCGGCGAGGGGAAATAGTTGTGAACCCCCGAGCAGGTGAAAAGCCCGCGCTGATAGGCCTTCTTGATCCCCGGCAGCTTCGCGATGGTCATCCCGTGCGACAGCTCGATGTTGGAAAATCCGAGATCGACGATTTCCTCAATCATCGGTTCGCCGTCCGTGTGGCGGCTGTTGTTCCAGCAGGATGAGAAGGCGAGCATGGTGACTCAGAGTGGGCGCACCTTGATATTGCGGAAGGAAATGGAACCGTGGTCGCCTTGCAGGGCGAGATATCCTTTGCCCGACTTGGCGAACAACGGCATAGAGCCGAATTTGCTAGCAGCCACGCGCTTTTTGAAATCCTCGCTGCCCATCACATATTCGAAGTATTTCACTCCGTTGATCTCATGCAGGCACTTCTCAGGACTCACCACGAGACGAACGTGGTTCCACTCGCCGGCGGATTTGGTGGCATCCAGAATCTTGCCGGTTTTGGCATCGACCTCTGGCTGATAGAGCGCGTAGAGCCAGCCGCAGCGTTGTGGATCGGCAGCCTTGGCATTGTCCTCCAACTGGAATTCGGGACCGGTCGCCCACACCGCGCCGCCCTCGTCGGTCACGTGGAAAATGATGCCGCTGTTTCCGCCTTCGGAAATATTATAGTCGAGATCCAGCTCGAAAGCCCCGAACTGCTCGGTAGTCACGATGTCGCCCGCGTCGTGCGGATCGGCGCAGACGAGCGTGCCGTCTTTTACGACCCAGCCGGGTCTAACATCGGTCTTCTTGAAATTGTGCCAGCCATCGAGACTCTTGCCGTCGAACAGCAATTTCCAACCGGCGGATTTTTCCTTGTCGGTGAGGGTGTTCGGCTTGGCCTCTTCCGGAGCTGCGAGACAGAAGCTTGGAACGAAGGCGCAGGTCAGCAAAAGCAGTAGGGTTGTTTTCATCGCCGGAGAAATTACGGGGCGCGCCTTCCGGTGGCCAGCACAACCACCGGCGGACGAAAAAAGGCCCCCTCGCAAGAGGGGGCCTTTGATTTAAGTCGGTCGCTTTCGGCAAGTCCGGCTGAAGGTCTTGAGACGCCCGCTCCTCCTGCCTGAGGAAGAGCGGGTGTCACAAGATGCCGTTCAGATTCGGAACTGCCAGAGAGCGTCCACGTCGCGGTCGCGCCAGGCGGGGCGGCGGGCCATCGGATCCTGCAACGTCCGGATCGCCTTGCGGCCGCCGGTGCTGAGGAAGGTCTCGCAATCGATGGTGACGACGTCGAGGCCCATGTAGTAGGTGCCGTGAAGGGTCACGACAGATTCTTCTCCGAATGTCTCCGCCAAATGTTCTTTCAGCAGGTCCGCTTCCTTCCTTCCCAAAAATAGGAAGGCGGGAGTTTCCCCGTGATCGCACTTGGAGCGAATCAGGTCCGACACTGCTTCGCCGTCCCAGACGTCCTCGAAGGACAACTCGGACGGCACGCTACTGATGTCGGGGTATGGTGTGTGGTGTTCGGTAATGTTCATATGCATTGTATGGGTGTCGTTTATCAGGGTAGCAGCCCCCGTGCCAGCACCCGGGATGAGCGGCGTTTCGGCTTGTCATCATAAGGCTTCGCGGGGATTGTTGTTAGTTTTCAGGAGTCCTTCCCCGTCTTCATAAACCAAGCATTTCCAACGGGTCGAACTACTTAAGGACGATGAATCATCAAGGGGTTTCGGGCAAATGGCCGATGGTGACTTTTTTGCGACAAACCGGGTGAAATATGAAGAATCCGCCGGATTTGGTCCCGCGGACGGTCGGGAATCCCGGATTACGGGAGCCGGGGAACCTGGTTTTTCCCGTAAAAAGGTCGATTGGCTTTGCTATTACCGGGGGATTTTGCCATCTCACCCGCAAGAGATTGTTAAGCTTTCCGTATTATCGGATTGCCCCGGACATAGCCTTTCCTCCCGAATGCCCAACGAGAAACTCCAAATCATCCGCCTGACCTGGAAGCGATTCCGGGGCGTATTGCGGATGCTCGCGAGGTCGAAGCAAGGCCCCAAAGCGCTGATGTTTGCGGTGACGCTGGTGCTTCTGATGTTCGCGATCAACGGCTTGAACGTGCTCAACAGTTACGTTGGCCGGGATTTCATGTCGGCGATCGAGAACAAGAGACTGGATATCTTCAAGCACCAGGCGCTGCTCTATGTCGGGGTTTTCCTCGCCTCCACGGTAGTGGTTGTATTCTACCGTTTCACCGAGGAGCGCCTCGGTATCCTGTGGCGCGAGCAACTGACGCGACGCCTGACGGATGCTTATCTGAAGGATCGAACCTACTACCGCCTGGATTCCTCCCATCTCGTGGCGAACCCGGACCAACGGATCGCGGACGACGTGCGGGCCTTCACGACGACGACACTTTCGTTCACCTTGTTGATCGTGAACGGTCTGATGACGGCGATTTCCTTCTCCGGAGTCTTGTGGAGCATCAGCCCGTTTCTGTTCGGTGTGGCGGTGACTTACGCGATTTGCGGATCGGTTCTAACAATCATTCTGGGGAAACCATTGATCCGCTTAAACTACAACCAGCTCGACATGGAGGCCAACTTCCGCGCGGATCTGATCCATGTGCGGGAAAATGCCGAGTCGATCGCGCTGGCCCACCGTGAAGGACGGTTCAAGGTGCGTTTGAACAAACGACTCGATGCTCTAACTGGAAATTTCCGGCGCTTGATCCGCATCAACCGCAACCTCGGTTTTTTCACCAACGGCTACAACTATTTCATCCAGATCATCCCGGCGCTGATCATCGCGCCGATGTTCATCTGGGGAGAAAAAGAGTTCGGGGTCATCACCCAGTCCACGATGGCGTTCGCCACTTTGTTAGGCGCGTTCTCGCTGATCGTGACGCAGTTCCAGTCGATCTCCGCATTCACCGCCGTGACCGCCCGGCTGCATACGCTGCAGGATGCGATTGAGAAAGCAAACCAGATCACCCCATGCACGATCAACGTGGAAGAGTCGCCCGATCGTGTGGCCTATCAGAATGTCACCCTTCACTCGGCGGACAAATCGCGTGAACTTGTCCTCAACCTGAATGTCGAGATTCCCCGCGGCACCCGCTGGCTGGTGAGCGGGACCGACGAGGCTGCGAAAGTGGCGCTTTTCCGGGCCACCGCCGGAATCTGGGAATGCGGCGGAGGACAAATCATCCGTCCGAGCCTCGACGAAATTCTTTTCCTGCCAGAGCGTCCTTATCTTCCGCCCGGAACGTTGCGAGAACTTCTCGTTAGGACCGGCATGGAAAAAGTGGTCCCCGATGCGGTGATCATGGGCATTCTGGTCAGCTTGGGTGTCAACGACGTGGTCGCCCGTGCGAATGGATTTGATGCCGATCAGAACTGGGACGACATGTTGTCGATCGGTGAGCAACATTTGCTCTCGATGGCCCGGATATTCATCGCGAAACCCGCTTTCGTTTTCATGGATCGTCCCGGCAGTTCCCTCGCGAAAAACCAGATCGCGGGCATCATGGACATGCTTTCCCAACAGGGAATCGGGGTGGTGATTCTGTCAAAAAACGGCGAATCGCGGCTCAAATACGATTCCGTGCTGGAAATCAAAAAAGACGCGACATGGGAAGTCCGCGACGAAGCGCCGGTCGATGCCAAGGGCGACCTGAACGACTTGAACTGCTAGTTGAAGCAGCTTGCGCGAGGGATTCGCGGATTGCGGAATCGGATCCGGTGTTTGCGTTTCACGATTCCGGGCTAGAGTGGTCGGAATGCGGCAATTTATCATTTCAACCTTTGTTGTTGTTCCCGTGCTTCTTGTCGTAGGTTGTGCGAATCCCATCGGCACCCTGAACCTCGGTCAAACCACTTCGGTGGAGAGAGGTTACACGGTTACCCGAAACATCATTTACACTCCTCGAAACTGGCCGGAGAAAATCCCGGGTGATCTCTATCGACCGCATGCCATGGGATTGTCCCCGGCGGTGCTACTCATTCATGGCGGCGGATGGACGGGAAAGGACGGACGCTGGCAGATGGAACCGATCGCGAAGCAATTGGCGAGGCGTGGCTATTTCGTTCTCAATGTCACCTATCGACTGGCTCCAAAATATATCTATCCCGCTCCGGTGGACGACATGCGGGAGGCGGTGAAATGGCTGCATGTCCACGCCGCGGAGCAGGGGATCGACCCGACCCGGATTTCGTCGTTCGGTTATTCCGCCGGAGGATATCTGGCGGCGATGACCGCATACACGGAGAACGACATCCGGGCGGTCGTGGCAGGTGGAACGCCGGGGAACCTCGCACTCTATCCGGGCGGCGATCTGGTACCGCAGTTTCTCGGTGGAACCAAACAGGAGGTTCCGCAACGGTTCGCCGAGGCGTCACCCGTGAACTACATCTCCAGCCAAAGTCCGCCGACATTCATCTATCATGCCGTCGAGGACAAATTGGTCCCTCGCGAGCAGGCGTGGGCGATGATCGAGGCATTGGAAAATCACGACGTGCCTCATGAAATCTACTGGATCTACGGCCGGGATCACGTCGCTACGTTTTTGTTCCCTGCCGATGCGGTGAACCAGGCAATCGATTTTCTGGATCGATATTCCCGTTGATCGTAAACGCAACAAAACCGGCCTGTGGGGCAATGCCATCGCACTGTTCCGCAAGCCGGTTGTGTTTCAATCAATCAACCAGGAAAATTCAGTTCACCTCGATCTGTCGTGGTTTGGCTTCCTCCCGGACCGGCACGCGCAGGGTGAGGACGCCCGAGTCGAGCGTGGCGGTGGCCTTGGTTCCGTCGAAACGCCGGGTTAGGCGAAGCTCCAAGCCGTAGCGGCGGGCGACACCATTGTCGCGATGGGTTTTCCAAGTTTCAGGAATCGCATCGGCGCGGCGGGCTTCGATTCTCAGGCCGGACTCGTGAAGTGTTAGCTTCAGATCCTCCTTCGAAACCGCTGGCAGGGCGATATGCAGGGTTACTCCGTTCTCGTCTTCCGTAGTGTTGAAACGAGGCCGGGTGACGATTTCATCAAGCTCTTTGGCGGGAGTGGCTTCGGTGGGGCAATCGCAAGTATTCATAAGTGGATGGTAGGTGTTGGTTTTTCGGAAGGTTATTTGATTTCGATGTTGATCGGTTTCACTTCGACTTTGGGACGTTTCGGAATGGTGAGTTCGAGCACGCCGTTTTCCAGTTTTGCCGAAATTGCGGACTCGTTCACATCGTCTCCGAGCTTCCATTGATGTTCGGTTTTTCCGCCGAACGGGCGGTCAGCGGGCGTCTCCGCTTTGAGCTGCAAGGTGCGGTCGGTGACTGTCAGGGTGACATCCGGCTTGGCATATCCGGGCAGATCGAGGCGCAATATCCAGGCGTCTTCGGACTCATGGAATGACTCGCGGGGAGCGGCGGACAGCGGGCCGGCGTTGAACACGTTGCGATCGAAGAATCGGTCGAGTTCTTTGGCCCAGGAGAGTGCGGGTTGGTATCGTTGGATGAAGTTCATTGTTGGTGGATGTATGGTTCATCCACCCTTTCGCAGGATGCGTGCAAAGATCCCGCATTGCCGCCCGGATGCTTGAAAATCAAAGGATTCCCGGGAAAAACGGCCCGCGATTCCTGTCCTCAGTTCTCCGGACAGCGCGAGAAATTGTCGCACCTGGGACGAGTTGGCCGGGTCACTCTGGCGCGGTGTCCCGGCACCAGGGTGAGGTCGATATCACTCCGCCCGCGAAAGCCGGTCGATGCCGCGCTTGAGCAGTTGTGAATCCACTTCGGTGGCCACCGCGTCGTCCAGATAGACCTTGAAATCCTCTTCGTCGAACTCGATGGAATGGAGTTCTCCCAGATTCCCGTTGAAGGCGTCGATGAGGCTCTTCATGTCCCGGATGTCCTTGCCGTTCACCTTGCGGACGATGAGATTGCGCAGGCTTTCATAGCCAACCGTCGCCGGTGTGGGGATGGAGCCGCTGAGGAAAATCACGCGTTCCATCCTGTCCTCGTATTTCTCGGGATTCTCCATGGCGTCCAGGAAATCAAGTGGAGCGCGGCTCTGCCAGTCCTTGCCATACGCCTCTAACAATGGTCGGGTGAGTTCCTGGAAAACCAAGCCGCCTTTGATCAGGAAGTTGGGGGCCTTGCCGAAGGTGTAACCGGGCACGAGCTTGGAGCTCTCTTCCTCGCGGGTCAGCGTTGCCTTGATTTCCAACGGCTGGCCGTCGCGCTGCACGGAAAGCGAGATGATGTCGCCTGCGGATTTTTCCCCGCGGACGAGGTGCCCCCAGAAAACGCTGCCGTAGTTCGAGTGCTGATAGTAACCGCGGCGGTCGATGGAATGGCCGTCGATTGTGAGGATGACATCGCCCTTTTTCACCCCGGCGAGTTCGGCGGCGCCACCCTTGCGAACGGCTTGAACGTAGAGGCCGCCCTGGTCATCCTTGAGCTTGAGCCACTGGCGGAACGACGTGTCCTCGGTGCGGGCGATGGAGATGCCGAGGCTCGGAAATCCCTTGTAATCTCCGGCGATGGCGGCTTTGAGAAATCGGGAGAGAATGTCGGTGGACGCTACGTCGCAGATCTGGTCCTTCGAGTCATAGCTGATGAGTACGCCGGTGAGCTTTCCATCCTTGAGCACCGGCAGCGAGTAGCTGCTCGCCGCGCTTTGCATCGAGGCCTTGACCCGGTAAGTTAGAAAACCGTGGCCGGGGAGGAAATTCGAGGTGATGTCGATGCTCCGGAGATTGCCCGGTGTCAGGAGCGCGAGTCCGTTGTCCTCGATCTGCAGGACGTCGAGTGTATCGCCGATCTTCGGCGGTTCCGTTAGCGCCAGCGGCACGGTTTTTTCAAACAATGTGTTTCCTTCCGCCTCGTCGGCCGGACCCAGCAAGGCGAGGTTCGCCTCGTAATCCACCGCGATGACCTTTGCTTGCGCGAAATGAGTGCCATCGGGGGATTCGAATTCCAAATAGGTCGCGTCCGCCACCATTTCAGAGGTCGTGATCACGCGCTTCGGACCTACAATCGCCGCCAGTGCCCGGCGCTGGCGGGGCTCGTCCTTTTCCCAAGGCTGCGCGGGATTCCAGGATTGCTGGGTCGAATTGATGCGCACCACCGAGTTCTTGATTTCCACCGGAGCGGGGACCTCGACTGTGGAGGGCGCCACCGGAGTTTCCACAGGAGGCGGAGTCACCGGTTTCGAGGACGACGGATCGCATGCTGTTAGGGCGAACAGCAGGGGCAGGGTGAAAATGATGCGCATGAATCAATTCTTTCTATCAATGATGATCTCACGTCAGACCGAGGACGTCCTGCATGTCGTAGAGCCCGACCGGCTGGCTTTCCAGCCAGCAGGCCGCGCGGACGGCACCGGCGGCGAAGGTCATGCGTGAGGATGCCTTGTGGGTGAGTTCGACGCGTTCGCCATCGGCTGCGAAAAGCACGGTGTGGTCGCCGACGACGTCGCCGCCGCGGAGTGTGTGCATGCCGATTTCCCGCGGCGTGCGCGGGCCGATATTGCCGAAGCGGCCATGGGCGACATCGTCCTTGTAGGAGGTCGCTGTTTCCTCGTTGAGGATTTCCAACAACCTTCTGGCGGTGCCGGAAGGAGCATCGATCTTGTGCTTGTGGTGCATCTCAGTGACCTCGATGTCGAAGCGGTCCTGCGTGAGGATGCGCGCTGCGTGGCGGGTCAGCCAGAACAGCGTGTTGACGCCGACGGAATAGTTGGCGGCGTAAACAATGCGGATGGATTTCGCCGCATCGTAGATGACGGCGCGCTCCTCGTCGGTGTGGCCGGTGGTGCCGATGACCAGGCTGGTGCCGTGTTTCAGAGCGGCTTCGACAAGCGTGGTGGTGAACGAATGGATCGTAAAATCAATCGCGCAGCTCGCCTTTGAAATGGCGGCGTCGAGATTTTCGCCGGCATCGTGCGTGGCAGTGACGGCAACGTCTGCCTGGCGGGCGGCTTCGATGACGGACTGGCCCATGCGGCCGGATTTTCCAGTAACGAGAAGGTTTGGCATTTCGGTATTCGGTGTTGGGAAAATATTTCTGCTAGTCCTCCCAGAGCATTTGCTTGAGCTGGATTTCTCGGGCGCGGGCGGCGGCATCTTCGGCGCCCGGTCCTTTGAAAGATGCGATTTGTTTGGCGACGTTGATAGCTGCCTGCCAGCGTTCCGCCTTGATGAGAAGTTCCAGAGCCCGAAATCCGCAGAGTTCGAAGTATTCCCATTCCGCCGGCGGAGTAGTGGTTTCCAGAACCGAGTGATAGGCTTGGAATGCCTGTTTTTCCCGCTTCTTGGTAGGATCCTTTTCGTCGGGCATCAGTTCCAGCGTTCTGCCACGCAGGTATTGCAGTCGGTTCAGCAACGCGGGATGGGATTCCGCCTGGGCGAGCAGCTTGTCGTAAACGGCAAGAGCCTCGGCAAGCGACGCGGGATCCGAGTTTCCCCGGTCCGAAAGCGCCTCGCCTAACAAAAGTCCGGCGGGAAGTCGCAACGGATCATCCGCTGCAAGTTTGACGGTCCATTCACCGAGGAACCGCGCCGCCTCGTCGGGCCGGGACATGTCGATGAGCAGGCGGGATTTTTCCAAGTTGGCAATGGACGTGAGGGGGCCGGCGGATTTGATCGCATTGTCAAAGAGGATCAATGCTTCTTTCTTCGAGGCTTCGGTACCACCGAGCGCGGCGGAACGGGCGGCCAGCAGCAATGCGGCCTGGGCGCGATTGGGGTCGGTGCCCTTCGCTGCCAGATCCTCAAGCAGCAGGCGCGCGGGATTGTAGTTACCGGCTTGGAACAGTTTCCTGCCGAGGGTGAACTTGGCCTCGGCCGCCTCCGGTTGGGTGGGATAGCTGTCGATGATCGATTGGGCGACGGCGGTGGTTGCAGCCGAGTCATTCGACAAATCCGCGATGCGCAGGCGGGCTAGGGCAATCCGGGCTGGGGGAAGTTTATCCGCCTTTTCCGGCGCGGCAGCCAGCGTGTCGAGTTGGGCTGTGGCAAACGAGAGATCAGGCGTCGTGCTGGCCAAGGCTGCTTCCGCCGCCGCAAGCCGGGCTTCCGCAGCACGCGGGTGATCGGGAAACCGGGTGAGAAATCCATCAAGCGCCGTTCGGGCTGCATCCGGCGGTGTGGTGGCGAGCGCGCGTTCCAGTTCCAAATCGGCTTCGAGTTCCTTGTCCGGAGGATTGCCCTGGAGCTGGATAAGGGTGGTTCCGTTCGCCACGCCACTCCGGATCCGGGAAATGGCCTCATGCAGTCTGGCGTTACGGGCATCCGAACCGGTTAGGGATTTCGCGGCCTCCTCGAAAAGCCGTGCGGCCTTCGCGGGATCGCCATTCTGATAGGAGACACGGGCTTCAAGAAATGCCGACTGTCCTTTCAACGCTGGTGATTTAGCGGTATCACGGAGGGTATCGAGAATCGGAAACGCGAGATCCACCTTGCCTTCGTCAAGATTCCAACGTGCGAGTTGATAGAGAGCCCGGTTGGTCAGGAAATGATCGGGAGCTTCCACCCGCAGGCGATTGAGCAAGCTCCGGGAATCCGCCTGTGCCTTGGGGGTGGCGATGCGGTGGAGTCCGACGGCACTGGTATAGAGCGAGTAGGCCAGCAGGTCCTTCTGTTCGACGGACTCGGTACTGAAAGGCCACGCGGACACGGCGGTGGTGTCTGAGGCTCCCGGAGTGAGCGAGACCGAGGTGGGACGCAGAATGGGTGGGAAGCGCAGATTCGGGTCAGTGATCCATTGGTCGATGCGTTCCAAAATTGGATCTGTAGCAGTGGGCTTCTCAGGCAGCCATTGCAAGATGCGGGAAAACATGGCGTCCAGCAAAGGTGAGTCCGGATTGTCTTGGATGAAATCCAGCAAGGATTTCGCCGCCACTTCCGGATCGCCCTGCGCCTGGATCGCATCCGCCAGTCCGATCGCGGCGGCGTGATAACGGAGGAGGGGAAGTCCCTGATGGCCGGTCAACGACTTGTTGATGAGCAATTGAAAACCGGCCTCGGCGACATCGGGGTGACCCTCCTTGAGCTGGAGCTGGGCTTCGAGAAATTCCGCGACAGGACGATCCGCTGCTGCGATTGACGCTTTGGCCGGCATCGCCTGGCGTGCGTCCTCCGTGCGGCCGAGATCGATGAAAATCTCCACCTGATAGAGGTGGATTTTCACCACCGTCGCCGCATCGGCCTCCGGGATCAGATTTGCCAGAGTCGCCAAGGCCGCATCCTGCTGCCCGAGTGCCAACTGCAAGCTGGCCTGCGTGAGTCCCGCCTCGATCAGGTGGGGTGAGTCCGATTTTGCGAGAATTTGTGAAAAAATCGCAATGGCTTCGTTGAAATTGAGTTGCCCGGCCAGTGCCTGCGCTTTCCAAAACGATGCTTCGGGATGGACCGCCGCGACCGATTGTCCGAGCAGATCCAGCGCTTCCGACAGATTTCCCTCGTGAATCAACGCTTCGGCCAGCCGGACCATGACCTGCGATTTCAATTCGGCTGTCAGCGTGTGATCCGCCAGAGAATCCCTGAAATGCAGCTCGGCGACCTCCCAAAGTCCGTCATTCAGTGCCGAATCGCCCTTTTTCAATGACTCGGCCGCTCCCTGACCAAGCACCACCGACTGCTGGGTAAGCAGGAGAATGGGGAAAATCGGCCACAACTTCATCGGACTGGCGAACTCTAAAAGGTGAAATGCCCCATTGCCAGCCCGGATGATCGGAAATCCGAGGGCAACTCATTGCTGGATTCGAGACCACGTCGTTTTTTCTTGGGAAAAGTGTGCCAATATTTCATCCCAGCACCTCCATCCTTCGATCAGAATACGAACTACAAGTGCTCGCCTCGGAGCGCTTAATTCAGGCCTGCAGCACCGGGTTTCACCCCGTCGGATCATGTCGCGTTCGCTTCTGTCCAAACTGCCCGCAAGCCTTCAGCGGTTCCGCTCAGCCAAGGTAAATCCACGCGTTTGCCACGGTGGGCTTCCGATAGAAACTCGGTAAGGAATGCGACTCGTCATGGATTTCCACTTATCCTCTCTCAAAAGGTAGTCTGTCTATCAGCAGTGGCCCCTCAGCTTTCTGCGACCCTCTGCCGGGGTCGAATCCTGATGGACATTTGAACCCGGGTAAATCGCCGAGATCCCGCCCGGGATCAAGAGTGAAGCGTCCCTATTCTATCCTTAAAGGCTATTGAACTAATGCCAGCGCTCCGTGCCTGGCCGGGCCTGCGGTCATTTGTTCTGTAACTGATCGAGCATGCGGTTTCGCATAGCTTGGTTAGGAAGGCTTTCCGCCCAGGTTTTAGCCGCCGCAGGGTCGTGGTGCTGCAGATAGCTCAACACCATATCGGCAGATTGGGCATAAACGGGATTCTGGGAATTTTCGCTCAACCACGCGCTGGCGGCTGGGAGATCTTGCTGGACCCAAGTCCCCATCGCCGTGGTGGCGGCGCTTTCAAGCCCGGCTTTTTCAGCCCATTTCATCGCACCTTCTGGATCACGTGATGCGAAAGCACGGGCTGTGCTCTGAACGATTCCGCTATCTTCCAACCAAGCTTCACCCGAATGTTGCTCCACCCACGCGGCGGCCTTTTCCGGCTCGTATTCCTGCTTCACATGAGCGATTTCCTGAGCGAAGCCGTTTTTATCCCGTGCCGAAATCTCATTCTGGTCGAGTGTTGAAAACCACGATTCGAGTGATTCCGTGCCGCCCTTCCGGCTGATCGCTTCCACCACCGCCTTGTAGTCCTCTGCCATTCCCAAACCGGATTTGGATAGCCATTTCGCTGCCTCGTAGGGATCGGTATCCGACCAACCGCGCATCAACCCGTAAACTGTCGGGCGCTCGGCATTGCCTCCCTCTACGAAGCGCCGGGCCTGTTCCAGATCGCCCTGTGACCAAGTGGTGAGCGCCCTGCTTTTTGCTTCCTCAAGGGCTATCGGGTCCCAGCCGCTCCAATCCTGATTCTTGATGAATTCGAACGCGGCGGCAGGATCGCGCCTTCCCCAGCTGGACCAAAGCTTGGACCACTCGTAGCCCGTGTCGCTCCCCCGCAGATCATTTTCCCGGACCAGCGCCACCACATCGGCGTATTGCTCCACGCTCAACTTATCCAACATTTTTTCGAACATCGCCAGCCGCCGCTCTTCGCTTGTCTCGCGGAAGATGGCGCGCACGGACTCTGCAAATCCCCTCGACTCGGCCTTGGAAATGGATCGCGATCCATTAGGTGATTTGTCTCCCTGCGAGTCTGAAATCCGGCGGCCTCGCGAGTTCTCCCCGGCATCGCTGGCGACCGCCCCTCTCGGGTGGGAAGTGCCTCCATCACGGTCTATGGCATGAGGTGCCAGATAGTAGCCGGATAGAAAACCGATCAGAATACCTGTGGCCAATAGCGTGAACGGGGCCAGACGTCGCGAAGTCAATCGTTCTGCTGTTTCATGGATTTGATTCATTGTATGAGCTGTTCTAACCCGCTTCTTCTGACTGACCTATTCCTCGCCTCATGGCCAGAGGAATCCATTCAACGGGTTAAAAATGAACGCGCGATGAGCGGCTATCGCACCCCGCCAGGCGGGAAAGGTGCTGATAATTCTGTCCCCTCCATTTGGGCCAAGCCTTGCGGACTAACATCCTGTTGGATAGGTTGGGCCACTTTGTTTATCCGGAGACATGGAAAGGTGGCCCCTCGGCCCGGGAGGAAGGTCAATCGGTTGCCAGGATGACCATGAGGATCATCAAATTAACCATCCAAACGGAGATGCATCGTCGGAAATCAACGTTTCAGCCGCAGGTGCCGAACAAACGGTCGCCCGCATCGCCCAAGCCCGGCAGGATGTAACCGCGGTCATTCAAACAGCGGTCAAGGCAGGCGGTGTAGATCGCGAGGTCGGGAAACGCGTTTTCCAACGCGTTCACTCCTTCCGGCGAGGCGACGAGGCAGGCAAACCGGACATGGCGCGCTCCGGCTTCCTTCAGGCTGCGCACGGCTTCGATCGCCGAGCCGCCCGTTGCGAGCATCGGGTCGAGAATGATGATTTCATGCTCTCCGAGAACCGGCGGGTGTTTGAGATAATAGGGCTCGGGAACCAAGGTCTTCTCATTCCTCGCCACGCCAATATGTGCGATGGATGCTTGCGGGATGAGATCGAGAAAGCCATCGAGAAACCCAAGCCCGGCCCGCAAAACGGGGACGAGAATAATTCCGCGGGTCACTTTGACACCGGACGTGATTTCCAACGGCGTCGTGCACGAAACAACCGTGGTTTCCAGATTGGCGGTGACGGCGGGAACCATCATCGAGGCGATCCGGCGAACCCGTTGGCGGAATTCCGGCGAAGGACATTCCGGATTGCGAAGCTTAGTCAACTCCTCGGCGATCAACGGATGTTCGACGGTGTGGAGCATGTCACTCGGACTTGGAGAGGAGTTTCCGGAGATCGGCCAGGGTCAGGTTCAGCGCGTTGGAGGCGATTTTAAGGTCGCCATCCGAGCGTTCGAGAATGCGTCCGGCGACCTCGCTGTTCAGCCAGCCGAGCAGGTCGGTACCGGATGGCGCGGCGTTGATCAGCTGGTCGATCGCCGCGGCGAAGGCTGCCGGTGATTTGTGAGGAGCCGAGGCCAGAGGAATGTCGGCGGGCAACAGGATGTGGGACGATGCGAGCGCACAGGCCCGGGCGATCGTGTTTTCCAGCTCGCGGACATTTCCCGGCCAGTGGTGCATTTGCAGGGTATTGATCGCTTCCGCGGAAATCCGGATGCGCGCCATACCGTTCTTGCGGGTGATGCGTTGCAGGAAATACTCGGCCAGCAGAGGGATGTCCTCCAACCGGTCGCGCAAGGCGGGAATCTTGATTTCCACCACGTTGAGACGGTAATAAAGGTCTTCGCGGAAACGTCCTGCCGCCACTTCGTCCGACAGCTTCTTGTGAGTCGCCGCCACGATCCGGACGTCCGTCGTCAGCGTTTCGTTGGCTCCAACCCGGGAAAACGATCCATCCTGTAGCACCCGCAGCAGTTTCACTTGGATCGACAGCGGCATGTCGCCGATTTCATCCAGGAAAAGCGTGCCGCCGTCCGCTTGTTCGAAGCGCCCGGCACGGCGGGCGATGGCACCGGTGAACGATCCCTTTTCGTGGCCGAAAAGTTCGCTCTCCAATAGATTTTCAGGAATGGCACCACAGTTGATGGTGATCATTTCCTTCTGCCGCCGCGGGCTGTATTCGTGAACCGCCTTGGCGACGAGCTCCTTGCCGGTGCCGCTTTCGCCGGCGATCAAAACCGGTGCGTCCGATCGCGCCACGCGGCCGACGAGTTTGAAAACTTCCTGCAGCGCGCGCGAAATACCGATCATTTTCACCCGGCTGTCGTGCTTCGGCATTTCCGAATCCTGCTGGCCGGCACTGCGACGATCGTCCTGCGTCTGCAACGCCGACTCCACCACCGGGCGCAATTCGAAGGCCAGCGACTCTTTCCTCAGCACATCATGTGCGCCGCGCTGGGTGGCCTCGATGATCTGACCGGTCGTCGGGAAACCCGCGGTGAGAACCACAAGCGTGTGCGGGCTTTGCTGCAAAATCCGCCCGAGCAGCTCCATGCCGTCGAACGGTTCCAGCTCCATCGCCGCCACCACCACGCTGACGGCGGTTTTTTCGATGACCTTCACCGCATTCGCCGCGTTGTCGCAGCGCAAGACCCGCAGGTTCTTCGCGGATAGGTGTTTGGTGGCCCAGTCCAGGAAATCCAGATCGGGGTCTACAAGCAAAAGGGTATCTTCAGGTAAATCTTCCGGCATCTCGCGAACGAGAAGGAGTGAAGCAGGGCGACGGAAGATGGCACACAAAAAAATCAATCAAAGCGCCGCCTACTCGAAAAAGCGCTTCAACGTCTGCTGCTCGGCGGGGTCCAGCGCGTCCCGCCAGACGCGGTCGCCGCCCTTGCCGGTGGCGTCCGTGCCGCCTCCTTGGGAAATACGCGATGCGGATTTATCCACATCGTGCTCGCCATCCTGAAGTTCCAGTAGATCTCCCGGAGTCGCTTTCGAAAGGTCCTTGGCTTCGATCCCGGTAAGCTTTCCGGTTTCAATCGCATCCTTTTCCTTGCCCAGAACGCCATTCGCATGACCGGGGCCGCGGTCCACTCCGCCATTGCCGTTGCCATCTCCATCACCCTTGTCCTCACCGTCGCCTTTTCCTTCGCCATCACCGTCTCCGGCCAGCAATTCGTCGGACCAATCCTCGCCTTCACCTTTCCCGGCGGCCTTCTTCATGGCTTCACCGTTTTTTTTCAAATTCTCCCGCATCTGTTCCATCTGTTCGGGAGTGAGATTCGCCATGTCTTTCAAACCGAGTTGCTTCATCTGCTCCAGCAGCCCGGGGTTTGGTTTCATCGCGCCGTTTTGAAGCCCTTTCAGCGCTTGGTCGAATTCCTCGATCTGGCGGTTCTTCTCGGCTTCGTTCATTGCCCCTGCATTTTTTTCAAGCGCGCCTAACGCCTTGTCGGCGCGTCCGAGTTCCTTGGACACCCGCTCGGTTTCGGCACGATGGGATTTCTTGAGCGAATCCGTGGCCTCTAACGAAGAATGGCTGAACCATTGCTCCTCCTCCTGGGCTTTGAGTTCGTCGATCCGCTTGCGAGTATCCTCCAGGTATTTTTCATCGACGACATCCTCCTTGGTCAGGCGGTCGAGTTCGGTGGTGAGTTGCTTCCACGCCTGTGGTTCTTCAGGAGTCGTCGGCCCACGCGTTCCGAGGGCGGAAACGGGAATGAACAATCCGGCGGCTAACAAAACCAACGCCCCCAGCGGCGGAACTAACAACCGCGGCCATTGCCACGACAAGCCCGCATCGATCTTCTCCACCGGTGCCGGCCAGGGAGCGACTCCCGCACTCGCCGCCGAAAGGGAATTCCTCATCCGCATCGCTGCTTCCATCCGCACCATCGATTCCGCGGGGCGTTCGAATTTCCGTTTCGCCCAAGCCCAGCAACCAAGGCCGAGCAGCAACACCCCGCCGCCAATGGAGCCGTACAGAATCCACGGATTCACGTGCGAAACCTCGCGTCTGACGACGATCAACGCCACCGCGCCGAGGATCGCCGCCGTCAGCAGCGGTGCCGAAAACGTTTCCAGCCACCAGGCAAAATTGACCGTGCGCGCCACTTGCTTCGCCTTCGCCTGCCAATGGTCGCGATTCCGATTCACCGGGCCTTCCGTCATGACGGCGAATCTAGCGGGGAACTCGCGGAATGCGATGGGAAAAATCCGGAGGTATCCGAGGGTTGCGTCCGGTCGATCGATTTTCCATCGTTCCAGAAACCTGACTCACGGAAATGAAAAAACTTCTCCTCCTCGCGTTCCTTCTCACCGCACCCGTCGTCCTTGCCCAGGCACCGGTGAAAGTCGAGATCACCTGCAACGACCAGATGACCTACAACACCAAGGCCTTCGAGGTGACCGTCGGTGATAAAGTCGCCCTGACCCTGAAAAATGTCGGGAAAATCCCGCTCAAGACGATGGGGCACAATCTGGTGATTTTGAAACCGGATACCCAGATTCCTATGTTCGCCGCGAAATGTGGCGACGCGAAAAACGACTATCTGCCGGCCGATGCGGAAATGAAAAAGCTCATCGTTAAAAATACCAAGCGCCTCGGCGGAGGGGAGAGTGACACGATTTATTTCATCCCGAAGGAACCCGGCAAATATCCCTTCATCTGCACCACACCCGGCCATTTCTCCGTCATGCAGGGCGTGATGACGGTGAAGGAGAAATAACCCTGCTAGATCCCGCGAGCCGTGGCTGGAGCGTCTCGCTCCAGACCGTCGTCGGGGTATCTTCCCCCGAGGCCCATTCTTCCAAAGCAGCCCTAGCCAGTTGCGCGGGGACGAACATTGCTTCCTCATCGGGCAATCTGGCACTTGGAGAAATAGCCCCAGCACGAATGGCACGTGGTTAAGATGGATTTCGTTGATGGTGCAGGAGTATGTCGCCTTTGTATTCCGGCAGGAATGGCAGCAGAAACAAGGAGCGGCGATCTCCGAATCGCCTGCCCATGAGAGGATCATGAAAAGCGATTCTCTCGATCCATTGACTCCGCATGGGCTCTGGCGGATCGGAGTCCGCCACTCCTTGGGGCGGGGATCGCAGCAAAGCGCGCTTAACGACGTGCCATTCGCCCCAGCACCCTATTCATTCAACTCCAGCATGCGGAGAAAGTCCCCAAGCGCGCGGAGAATCACTTCCCACCCGCGGAGGATCGCCTCCAGCCATTCAAGGATCGCCCCCCATCCTGCGGAGAATGGGTTCCCGGCCGCAGAGAATCACCCCCGGAGGCGAAACCACCCGCCGCCGCCAGCAGAGAAGGGGATACCACCCGCCGAGAATCACCCCCGGAGGGACAGAGATCGCATTCCGGGAAAATCAGATAGTGCAATGCACTGGCAATCCAAGTGTTATGGATTTTCGGTGAATCAGCATCCAATTGCAACTTGCAATCCGCACTCTTCTTGATAGGCACCGGATAGGTCGTGAAGAGCCACGTCCCTAACCTACTAACCCCTTATCCAGCACTCCCATGACCGATCCCGAAGTCAACGTCTATCAAGCCCTCCAGCGCGTCGAAACTTTTGTCATTCCCCACACCGCCGCCTTTCCCGCAGGCAGTGAGGGAGCCAAGGACGTCGCCCGCGTCACCCCGCTCATCCAGGAAATCGGCCCGCCGAAACAAATCTCGGGCCGCCCCGCCAGCCCCGCCACCGGAGCCAAGGCCAGCCTCTTCGACGAAGTCCGTGACGACCTCGAAGCCATCGCCGCCACCGCCCGCACCATCGCGAAAAAGGATCCCGGCTTCGACACTCCCTATCGCCTCGGCGATGACACCCAGCGCCAGATCCTCGCCGATGCCGAACGCATCCTCGGCGAACTCGCCACCCCGGCCACCGTCGCCCGCTTCATCGCCTACGCCATGGAACCCAACTTCGTCACCGACCTCCAGGCAGACCTCGCCCTCATCGACGGCAAAGGCGAGGAACAGGAGGAAGACCAGATCGACTCCGTCGGCGACACCGCCCGCGTCGCCGTCCTCATCAAGGAAGCCCGCGCCCTCATCACCTCCATCGGCACCTCCGTGAAAAACAAATTCCGCCGCGACCCCGAGATCCTCGCCGAGTGGGCCACCGCCTCCCACATCCAGCGCACCCCGCGCAAGAAGCCGGGTGACGCCACCCCCGAGCCACTACCCGCGGTCTAATCGCCATAAGGAGGGGGGACATTCCTGTCCCCCCAATTCTTCCTCACCACCTGCAGCCTCGGCTACCCCGCCGCATGCCCCTTCTTCCATTACCCTTGAACTCGTTTACGATACACTGCTACAGAACCCAATGCGTGTTAGTCGGGACTGGTACCATCGACTGACCCCATCGATGGCGCGTTGTTTGTCCGTGAGTTGTTCGCGGATGGCGATGCGCAGTGCGTGGAGGATGCGCGCCTGTGCTTCGTCCGCTTCAGCCACATTTTCGTTTTCGGTGGCGGGTTCGCCGAGTTGGCGGCCGTCGTGGATCAAGGCGTCGAGAGAGACATCCTGATAGCGCTTCCGATCTTCTTCCCTTTCTGAGCACAAACGCCACGGGATAAGGCTTGTCTTTCATCGGTCTCCAGCTCTCATACAGACTGTTTGTTTTTGTAAGCCTCGATCCGCGGGTGATCCCTCATCATCCCTATCTCCCGATCGATTGCGCGCCTCCCCGTAGAATCCAAATCGAATGCATCCCAACCACCGCCTCCGGCTCACCGCAGCCGTTATCACCGTTGCCGCAACAGCCGCAATCACCTGGTCCTATTTGACTCCATCAAGTCCGCCCGCCTCGCAGGCGAGCACCGGACCCAAACCGCTTCCGGCATCCCATACCCCGGGAGCGACGGCGGCGACACCGCCACTCTCGCTGCCTGTTCCGGAGAAAATTTCGGGAAATCCAGCCACCACGCCGGGGGCCGCCACGCCTGCCGCGAACATCATCGGTTCGCTGTGGAAGTCGCAGAGCCAGGCTGAGTGCCTCGCCTTTGCGAACTGGGCGAATCGCTATCTCGCGACACCCGCTGAAGGGCGTAAGGCGATGCTGGCAGATGGCATCGCCACCGCCACCAGCCGTCGCGAGGTATTGGCGAAAATGATCTGGGAAAATCCCGAACAGGCGCTCGCCGCCGCAGTGCCGGTGATGGTGCGCAAGGATCTGCCCGCGCAGGTCATCGCTCTGCTTGAAGACCGAGTTTCCGGAAAAGGATCGATCAACATGCTCTCAGGAACTCCGGTTCCGGGGTCGAATGCTGTCGTTCCGAAAACTCGTCATGCCCTCGTGGATCGCTCGGAATACGTCGCTTTCCCGTATGGGCGCCGCGCTGAACTCAATTATCTGCCGGACGTTTCCGTTATCGGCATCGCTTTGGACGGCGCACTCGCGGTCAGCGATTCTCCCATCCGCGTTTTGGAAGCTGGCGAGACTGCGGACGGAAAACAGGTATCCGAGGTTTGTCTGATCTCCGGTGAAACCACTCCCGTCAAAACCAACGGCTCGCTCAATACCCATGAAATCACGGCGGTGGAAACCGATGGGAAGATCCAGATGGTTTGCAAACCGGAGCACATCAGCAAGTTGGAAGCCCGCCTCATCGGCGGCGAAGGCTTGCAAGCCAATGGCGCTCCGGGCTCCAGCACGGTCACCGGCCGCCCCGCCTACGCATGGACACACGGCACGAAAAAAGTGCTCGTCATCCGTGTGGATTTCTCGGATGTCCCGGGAACCCCTATCAATGATGCGGGAGCAGGAAATACCGACACTGTCACTCCGGATTACGCGGTGAATGCTTACACCAATCCGAATGGCATCAAGGACTACTTTAACCAGTGCAGCTACGGCCAAACCGCGTTGAGTATCGCTCCGGTGGTTTCGGGAATTTCCCCTGATGTCACCGCAGTCCTCCGCATGCCCAGCCCTGCCTCCCTCTATGTGGCAACTGGTGAGCCCGGGATCGGCAATGCAACGCTGTTGCACACGGACGCGGAAGCTCTGGCAACCGCTACCGGACTCAACATGGCGAACTACGACCGGATTGTCGTGGCGTACAGCTATTTGGGAAATCTCCCCCTCAGCAAGATGACCTTCGCCGGCCTCGGCTCCACTCCTGGCAAAAACATCTGGATCACCGGCTACTACAACCTGCCCGTCATTGCCCATGAAACAGGTCACACCTATGGCATGAACCATTCCAGTTCATGGCTTGTCACTGACGGCAATCCTGTTTCACCCACTGGCAGCCTGGTGGAATATGGCGACACCTCCGATATCATGGGAGACGGCAAGGTCTTCGCCAACCAGTTCGACCACTGGAACAAAAGCATTGTCCAGTGGCTGCCCGATGCGGCCGTGACGACGATCACCAGCGGCGGCACCTACCGTGTCCATCGTTTTGACTCACCGGCTGCGAATCTTGCGAGCCCGCTTTCCTTGAAAGTGGTCCGCAACCGGACGCAGGATTACTGGATCGGTTACCGCCGCGCTACCGCGAATGAGAATTTCAACAACGGTGCCTACGTTGTCTGGGGAGCCAATAAAAACACCAACGGACTGCTTCTTGATTTAAACACACCGGGCACCAGCGTGGATGACGCCCCGCTCGCCGTGGGACAATCCTTCAATGACACCGCTGCCGGCATCACTCTGAACACTGTAGCCCGCGGTGGCAGCGGCGCGGACGAATATCTGGACGTGCAAGTCACCTTCGTGCCGCGAATCGCTTGGACCAGCTCCACATTCTTAGCAGATGAGCAAAGCGGCACAGCAGCACTTACGATCAGCCGTAGCAATAATTCTACTGGAGCCGTCAGCGTGCATTGGGCGACTTCTCCCGGAACGGCCACCTCTCCCGCAGACTTCACCGCGAGCAGCGGGGACGTGACTTGGGCGAATAGCGATAGCGCGGACAAAACAATCAATATCCCCGTCAGCGCGGATGGCTTGCCCGAAGGGCCGGAAAATTTCACCGTCACCTTGAGCGCCGTCACCGGTGGGGCTGTTCTTGTTGACGCACCTGCGGCGACGGTTTCCATCGTGGATCCGGGTGGAAGCGATCCTCAATTTGCAGTGGGATTCCTCAACAACGCGGTGAACAAAGTGCTGGCCCAGCCCGACGGTAGCGTCCTCATTGGCGGATATTTTTCGCAAGAGCAGGATGCGGATTTCACGGTGTACAACCGCGTGGGAATCGCCCGGATGACTTCCACCGGCGCGTTTGACAGCACCTTCGCGACGGCCAATGGTGCCGGCACGGGCACCAGTGTGAGAGATCTGGCACGCCAACCGGATGGTAAAATCCTTGTCTGCGGCACCTTTATCACGATGAACGGTGTTACCCGAAATGGCATTGCCAGACTCAACGCGGACGGTTCACTGGATACCACTTTCAATCCGGCAGGAGGTGCGGATGACATTGTCAATGCGGTGCTAGTACAACCGGATGGTAAGATCCTCATCGGAGGACGTTTCCTAAATTACAATGGCACCCCTCGCGAGTACATCGCCCGGCTGAATGCGGATGGAAGTCTCGACACCAGCTTCACTGGCCCGGATTTCGCGGACGTGGGCGGCTGGAACGTGTCAGCACTTGCCCTGCAGGCGAATGGCAAGCTGCTGGTCGGCGGGGCCTTCTATTTCGCGGATAATACTGCCAGCCTCTGCCGGCTCACCACCACAGGCGCACGGGACGCGACTTTCAACGGCCCGGCTGAGGGCACGACCCCACAAGGTGACACCGGCATTTTGATTCCCATCGATAATATCGCGGTGCAACTCGATGGGAAAATCCTGATCACGGGAGGATTCGGTGCGTATAACAACACCACCCGCGGCGGACTTGCCCGGCTCACCAGCACCGGCGCGCTCGATACGGGATTCCCCGCCACTTCCGATGGTGCGTGCAGCGGACTCTTGATCCAGCCTGACGGAAAAATCCTGGTAGGTGGCGACTTCACGACCTTCAACGGAGTCAGCGCCCCGCATCTCGTCCGGCTCAGCAGTGCCGGGGTGGTTGATACCAGTTACGGCGGTTCCGGAGGTCCGAGCACCAAGGTCAACTCGCTGGCCATGCAGGCGGACGGCAAAGTACTGCTCGGCACGGATGGTGGCACCTTCCAAGGGAAAAGCGGTCCGCTGCATCGCATGTTCGGTGGTCTATCCGCCCTGCCCGGTACCCTCCAGCTTGCCTCCGCCACAGCATCTGTCGTCGAGGGCGGCAGCTCCGTTCTGACCGTCACCCGTTCCGGTGGTTCCGCAGGAGCAATGAGCGTGAACTACTCCACCGTCGCCGGCACGGCGGGTGCGGCGGATTTCACCACCACCAGCGGCACCCTCTCGTGGGCCGACGGCGATGCGGTGGTGAAAACCATCACCGTTCCCATCACTACTGACGCTCTCACGGAAGGCGCCGAGACCTTCACCGTGAACCTCGGCCAACCGCTGCTGGGCGGTGCTCTGCTAGGCAGCACGCAGGCAACCGTGGTCAGCATCACCGATCCCGGATCGCTCACTGCCTATCAGACTTGGCGCGAGGCGAAATTCACTGCCGGTGAATTGGAGAGCGCGGGCATCAGTGGAGACTTCGCTGATCCTGATAATGACGGCATCGTCAACCTGCTGGAATTTGCCATGGGCCTTGCTCCGAAAACCGCGAGTCTCGCAGGGATCCCGACCGTGGGACTGCAATCCATCAGTGGCAGCAATTACCTCACGCTTACTTTCCGCCGCCAGTTGGTTGCGCCGGAGCTGACATATTCACCTCAAACCAATAGCTCGCTGCCCGGGACCTGGGCCGGTGACGCGGTGCCCGTCGGCAGCCCCGTCAGCAATGGCGACGGCACGGAGACCGTGACCTATCGGGATACCATCGCACAAACCGCAGCCTCGCACCGTTTCATGAGGCTCCAGGTGACGATCGCTCCGTGACGGGAAACATTCCGGGAATCTAACATTAAGCACCGTGCGGCACTCCGCACGGTGTTTTTTATATGGAGATAGAAAATGCGTAGGCGGGGTCACCAGTCCCGACTAACAAGCATTGAACCGATCAAAGCCTGAAAGACGGGCGCCAGGAATCCAAGGAATGCGGCTTTCCGTTTTGGATTTCTGAGTTTTCACTTCATTCTCCCTGGGAGAACTCCTGAGCATCACTCTTCCAACCGCGGTCGATTTTTTTCACTTTCGAAACTCGAATAGGAATTCAATGCTCCGCTCCCCGATGAAATCCTCCCTTGCCGTTCTGTTTGCCTTTTCTGCCGTAACGATCGCCATCTGCCAAGCGGCCGCCGTGCGCCTGAGCTGGACCGGCCAAGGGCTTGCGGGCGATGTGCGTTACGGGGTCCACTCGATCATTCCCGGGGAGAGCGGATCATCGGAAACATTCCCGCAATCCCTGTTGTCCAGCAGCATGGAGGTTCATGATGGATCGATCTACTCCATGGACGAGGACTTTACCAACCGGGTTTCGCGGGTTTACAGGACCGATATCCAGAGTGGTTCCAGAACGCATGACAGAGGGACAGGCCTTTAGTCTTTGGCCTTTAGTCATAGCGGAGTAGATGGGTGGCGGAAGTTTCGTGTGGCAGGAAATGAGAATGAAATTTCCCAATTCCCGGCTACGAGGAATTTCTTCGGGAATCAATTCCAGACTGCCGCCACCCACCGTCGTTTCCTTCGGCAAACCAAGCTCACCACCGCCCGAATGCCGCAGCTTCGGACACAACCGTCCTGGGCCGAATCATGGTCTGCCACCAAAGCTGACATAATCGTCCGCCTCGATGTACTCGAACCAAGTCTGGATGTCCGCGCGGTGGGCGATTTTTGCCGCAGTAACCAGCTCATTAAAAAACGCGCGCCATTCATTGTCCGAGGGAACGGCCTGATTGACGGAGGCGGTCCACAGGGCGATTTCCCAGCCCATGTGTTGATTCGGCGCGTTTGCGGTGATCCACGCGAGCGCTTCCGTATCACTGAGCCCCTTCGCGATTTCAGCCTTCAGCGTCTCTGGATCGATTCCTGTGAACTGGAAGAAGCGCTGGTCCGTCGGGCAGGCGTAATGGTATTCGCCCTTCTTGCCTGCAAGCGTGGCGCGGCACTTGTCGAGCATGCGGGGCAGGATGGCGTAGCCGCCGAGCTGGGCGCGGGGACTGCGGGGCGGATAGGCGGCGAGATCAGGGGCGGAATAGTTCATGATTTTGATGTTCTGGTGGCGGCGGTCGAATGTCGCCGGGCAGATAGATACAGATCTGTCTACATTGCGTCAACAAGGAAGCAGACAAATCTGTCTTGTCGGCCTGCGGATGCGCGGTAAAATCCCAGCGATGAGTCACACCCCCTCGAAAAAGATCGCAACAGGCTCTGGCGCCCTTTCTCCACGGGACCGCGTATTGCAGACCGCGTCGAGCCTCTTTTACAAACATGGCGTCCACTCCGTGGGTATCGATCGCATCATCGCTGAAAGCAAAGTGGCGAAGATGACCTTCTACCGCCACTTCCCATCCAAGGCGTGCCTCATCGCCGCATACCTGGCTGCGAAGGAGGAAACATGGCTGCAGCTCGTCGGACGATTCACGGGCGACACCTCGCAGCCGGCGCTCGAACGATTGCTCGCGCTGTTCGATGCGCTCGATCTCGCGATCACCGATCCGGATTTCCACGGCTGCCCCTTCATCAAGTCTCTTGCGGAATTCGGTCCCGAACGCGACGAGCCCGAAGTCCACGCCCACATCGGCAGACACTTTGCATCAATCGAGAAGCTGGTGAACCAGTTGCTCGGTCAAATCGCGCCCGGGGACGCAAAGAACCTTGTGCTTCCCATCCTTTCCCTCATCCACGGCACCATCGTGGTCGCGCAGACCGCGGGTGGTGTGGAGGCAGCTCGCCACAACAAGGAACTCGCCCGAAAAATTCTGTCTCGTTGAACATTGGACCAAGGAACTTGGTTCGGACCCAGAGATCCCGTGCGGCGAAATACAGCCTCAAGGGCGCGGGCGATCCCGGTTTTCCTGAATCCGGGCTTCCTGGCGGTTGCGGCGACATTGTTCCAAGGCTTCTTCCGCAGTGACCTCACGGTTGTTTTTCGGAATCATGTTCTGACTTTAAAAGGGTCTAGCGATAATCGAAGGGGTCAGTCGAAGGGGGCAGTTACTAACATCGAAGGGGGCAGTCCCGACTAACAAGCGTTGAACCGATCAAAGCCTGAAAGACGAGCGCCGAGAATCCAAGGAAAGCGGCTTCCCTTCATGGATTTCTGAATTTTCACTTCATTCTCCCTGCGAGAACTCCCGAGCCTCACTCTTCCAACCGCTGTAGATTTTTTCACTTTCGAAACTCGAAAGGGAATTCAATGCTCCGCTCCCCGATGAAATCCTCCCTTGCCGTCCTGTTTGCCTTTTCTATCGTAACGATCGCCATCTGCCAGGCGGCCGCCGTGCGCCTGAGCTGGACCGGCCAGGGGCTTCCCGGCGATGTGCGTTACGGTGTCCACTCGATCATTCCCGGGGAGAGCGGATCATCGGAAACATTCCCGCAATCCCTGTTGTCCAGCAGCATGGAGGTTCATGATGGATCGATCTACTCCATCGACGAGGACTTTACCAACCGGGTTTCGCGGGTTTACAGGACCGATCTCCAGAGTGGTTCCAGAACGAAGTTGTATGAAATCAACCACGCGACCAGCGCCGGGGAATTCGCAGTCACGGACAATTACATTTATGTGAGCGACTCCTTCTACGACACGATCTGGCGGACCGATCTGAATGGTGGCAACCTGGAAACGGTTTACAGCCTGACTCCGCTAACGGCCCCTTCTCCCGTCTATCTGGCTGCCAACGAACAGCAGTTGTTCTGGACCCAGCTCGACGTGAACTCCAATGGCCGCGGGTCCATCTGGAGCCTCAATCAATCCAATCCCGCCACGCCCACGCTGCTACTGGGCGGGCTGAACCAGCCGCGCCACATCTCCGTCAATTCCTCCAGCCTTTTCTGGTTCGA
The DNA here is from genome assembly GCF_039920825.1 of Luteolibacter sp. Lineage (GTDB taxonomy): Bacteria > Verrucomicrobiota > Verrucomicrobiia > Verrucomicrobiales > Akkermansiaceae > Luteolibacter. Next base: position 60,419 of record NZ_JBDSCX010000046.1, read on the forward strand.
TAACATCGATCACAAAATCTACAGCATGAACCAGGACGGGACGAACCGCCAGACCCTCGTCTCTTCCGTCGGGACGCAGGGGATGGCGGTCGATGATGACTCCCTTTACTGGAGCGAGAACGCCAGGATCATGCGGTATGATCTCTCCAATGGCCAGATCGAGACGTTCCTGAATCTCCAAGGGGACGTTTACAAGGTGTTCCTCGATCAGATCCCGGAACCGGGCACCTGGCTGCTGGCGGCAGCCGGCGCGGGGTTGATGGTGCTGAGGAGAAGGCGGTGATTGGTGCCAGTCCTCGGATGGCAACATCGAGAGGGCGAAAATAGCCGCGACAGTCACGTTTTTGGGCCGCCATGACAAGGGGGATGCCTGAGAGGAGAGCTAAGATCGAATTCCCGTCCGCCTCATTCGCTCTTTTCAATCCGATGGCAGCGGTGCTAGTTTTCCCCGCATGGAGGAGGTGCCTGTCATTGAAACCGAGTGGGGCAGCGAACTGCACCGCAGGCTGATTGCGGAAAAGGCACGGCTCCGCATGGAATGGCGTGAATCTCCCGGTGCCCTTGAAGATGTCAGGCAGATGGCCATCGCGCCTCCCTTGCAGTGGGACGGAATCGCAGTGCCTGCCAAGAGCACGAGGAAAACGCCCATCTATCTATGGACAAGATAGTCTCGCTGTCGGATTTCTCCGTCGTGGTGAGGCAACTTGCGGACGGTTCCGAGTCCGACTTCGTGGTCATCGGTGGATTGGCGGTGGGAGCTTGGGCGCAGTATTTTGGAATCCCGACGGATGGTCCCATTTTCAGCAAGGACATCGACCTGCGCGGAGGTCGGCTTCTCGCACAGGCCTTCGGACAAGGGATGCGTTTGCAAGGGTGTCAACTGAAAGGCTTCGTGACGGCCACCAGGAACGAGCCGCCGGGGCTGGGTAAAAATTATGTCATTCCGCTGGTTCTGCCCGATGGCAGGGAGACGGTAATCGAAGTCCTTGAGGCGATGCCTTGGGTGGATGACGGGCCGGATCGTCCCTATGGCTTCGGAGTGATCATCGACGGCATTCCGCTGTTGGATCCGTTGTCATTGTTTATCGGCAAACTCCATGCCTGGCACCCCGGGGATCTTCCCGAGGTGGCAAACAACGACCGGATTCATCTGGAACTGCTGGCAAAAATCATCCCGGCATTTTCCTCGGAGGCGGAACAGCGCGGCCTTGACATTTCCGAGCGTAAGAATGCCTTGAAGGCGATTCTGGACGCACACAAAACTCCTGTTGATACTGAAACTGCCGCTGCGTTTTTCGATCCGTGAGCAGTGGAAATGGAATTTCCGGATAAGGAAAACGATCAGTGAGGAAATCCAGCTACGTTAGAGCCGATACACTGATTCAAATCCAAGCCAACGCCTGATCCAGCGATTCCACTACATGATCCGCACCGTGTATTTTCAACTCTTCGGCGGAAAAACGGCCGGTGGAAACCGCCAGGCAGCGGGCACCGATGGCATGGGCGCAGGCGATGTCCTTCGGCGTGTCGCCGATGACGAGCGTCTCGGCCGCTGTGAATTTCCGGCCCGCGTGGGCGGCGGCGCGTTCGAGCGCGACCGGTCCTAACAAATTTCGGTCCGCATGGTCGCAACCGTATGCCCCGAACGGAAAATGCGCTGCCAGTCCGTAGTGGCGCATCTTGCGGGCGGCACCGCCGGCGGTGTTGCCGGTTAGGAGTCCGACGGTCGCTCCGGGACGGTTTGCCAGCTCTGATAGAATTTCCGGCACTCCGTCGAACACGCGGCCGGGAAATCCGCCGTGAGCCAGATTCCACTCCAGCCGGGCGTGGTAAATCTCAAAATACGCATCGATGCGTTCCTGAGTCGGCTCGATTTCGAAGTGGGCGTGGATGTTCGCAATGATGCCGAGATCCGTGCTGCCCGCGAGATCGAGTTCCGGACCTTCGTGGCCGAACACCTCGCGCGTCGCTTCGTTCAAAGCCGTCATTCCCGCGCCACCGGTGTCCACCAGCGTGCCGTCGATATCGAAGAGATAGAGCATAAAAAAACGTGGCGGTGGAAATGATCCACCGCCACGGATTATTGAAATCAGGCTTTCGGCGACTCTTCTTCCTCCGCCGCGGGGATTTCATCCGGGACTTCGTCGGGCACTTCGTCCGGGATGTCCTCGTCGATGACTTCCTCGTCCTCGAAGTCGTCTTCTTCCATCAGCTCGCCGTGGAAGAGGTGGAACTTCCGCTTGCGCTGGTGGGCGGGAAGGGGAGAGAGGATCATGGCAACGGCGCGGCCGTTCAGGCGCGGAGCCTGGTCCACCTGGGCCATGGTCTTAAGGTCCTCGATGATGCGGTTGAGGACTACGAAACCGAGGTCCTTGTGGGCGTTTTCACGACCGCGGAACTGTAGGACGAAGCGGCACTTGTGATTTCCCTCAAGGAAACCTTCAGCACGGCCGAGCTTGATGTTGTAGTCGTGGGTGCCGGTGCCGACGCGGAATTTGACTTCCTTCATGCGGGTGGCGCTCTTCGACTTCTGCTTTTTCAGCTTCGCTTGCTCGTACTTGTATTTCCCGTAATCGACGATCTTGCAGACCGGCGGGTCCACTTGGCCGGCGATCTCGACGAGGTCGAGTCCGAGCGATTGGGCTTTTGCGAGCGCCTCGCGGGAACTCATGACGCCGAGTTGCTCGCCATTGGCGAGAACGACACGAACTTTCGGGGCACGGATGCGGTCGTTGATCCGCGTCATATCGCGGAAACGACCCCTATTTTGGTCTCTTTGTGGCTTAGCGATGGCTTTGTCCTCCAGTGGGTAGATGCGACACACCGGTGCACGGACGGACAAGGCCGCCGCACGAAATCGGTGCGAAGAGGGGTGCGGAACGATGGACCAAACGCCGGATCATAGATCGGAGACAGCGGGGCCGGACCGATCGAGAGGATCGGTTTTGAGAGTCATCATGTATCGTTCCAAGAAAATCATTGGGCGGCGGATGCCGGAATCAGGAGCGTTCGGACTGCCGAAACCTAAGGTTTTCGGCAACAACTGAACGTCTAAGGCGATTTAATAGGCAAGTGATCGGATTTCGGCAAGCCTGATTTTTCCTGCGTTCGGTGGCTGGGACAGAGATTCATCTCCGCTTTTCAAGAATGCCTTTTGCGAAGTCCGGGTTCCGTGCCGCATGAACCGCCAGCGTTACGATCCACATCTCGTCATGCAGCCGGAAATAAACCGAATAAGGAAAGGGCCTGATGATGATTTTGCGGAAATCCTGGTAGGCCATCCGGTAGGATTCTCCGTTCTTTTCGATTTTAGGGAGACTGGTGTAAAAGGTATTGATAAACCTATCCCCGAGACCGGGATGTCCTTCCCGGTCGTACCAAGCGGCGGCTTCCGCAAGATCCATCAGGACGGCCGGAAGGATCCGGATGTCTCTCATGCGCGCATCGCATCGAGCTTTTCCTTGAACTGCTCGGGAGTTAGTGCCGAGGAAGGATTTTCAAGATAGTCCGTCCAGCGCTGATCCAGCAGTTCCTTTTCTTTCTCTGAAACTTCCATGGCTTCGAGATCTGGAGCCACTGATTTCCAGATTTCGTCCACCAACTCCAGTTTTTCCCGGATAGAAAGTGCCTGAACCTGAGGAAATCCTGTCAGTGTCATGATGGGGAAGTTACCATCAAACACCGACAGGCCAAGTCCACAGTTCGCAAATTCAGAGACTCCGCTCCGCGATCTCCGATTTCACTTTGGCAACGAAATCCTCCAGCGACATGGTCGTGAGTTCTTCCGTGTCGCGGCGGCGGATGGAAACGGTGCCTTCGTCCACTTCCTTCTGACCGAGCACGATCATGTAAGGAATGCGGTCGAGACGGGCGAGGCGGATCTTCGCTCCGACCTTGTCCGGTGTGCGGTCGATGGTGACACGGATTCCGGCATCCGCTAGTTTCGCGGTCGCGGCTTCTGCGGCTTCGAGAGTCTTCTCGGAAATCGGAATGACGCGGACTTGCTCGGGTGCGAGCCAGGTCGGGAATTTTCCTTCGAAATGCTCGATCAGCAGGCCGGTGAAGCGCTCCAGCGAACCGAACGGCGCGCGGTGGATCATCACGGGAACGTGTTGGGCGTTATCCGCACCGACGTAGCTGAGGCCGAAACGAACGGGCAGATTGTAGTCCACCTGCACCGTGCCGAGCTGCCAATCACGGCCGATGACGTCCTTCACCACGAAGTCGATCTTCGGGCCGTAGAAAGCGGCTTCGCCGAGTTCTTCCGTGTAGTCCACGCCGAGCGTTTGCACGGCCTGGCGCAGCGCGGCTTCGGCTTTGTCCCAGTTTTCCGGATCGCCGACATACTTGTCCGAATCCGGATCCCGGAGCGAAAGTCGCACGCGGTAATCGTGCATGCCGAGCGTCTTGAGGACTTTTTTCACCAACTCAAGGCAGCCGGTGACTTCTTCCGCCACCTGATCCGGCGTGCAGAAAAGGTGCGCGTCGTCCTGCGTGAAACCACGGACGCGGGTCATGCCGCCGAGCTCGCCGGATTGCTCCCAGCGATAGACGGTGCCGAACTCCGCCAGTCTAACCGGAAGGTCGCGGTAGGAGTGGTGATCGCTCGCGTAGATCTTGATGTGATGCGGGCAGTTCATCGGCTTGAGCAGATAGCCTTCGTAGGTGCCATCTGATAGTCCATTGATGAGCGTGGCGCAGGTCGCGTCCTCGTCGGCGAGTTTTTCCAACACATCGCGCTCGGCGATGGCCGGATACTGGCTTTCCTGATAGTAGGGGAAATGCCCGGACGTTCGATAGAGATCGAGCTTGCCGATGTGCGGCGTGAAGACCTGCGAGTAACCCTGTTTGTCGAGTTCCTGGGTGATGAATTCCTGCAACGAACGACGGACCAGAGCGCCCTTCGGTTTCCAAAGAACCAGTCCCTGACCGACCATTTCATCGATGTGGAAAAGTCCGAGCTCGCGGCCGAGCTTCCGGTGGTCGCGCTTCTTCGCTTCCTCCAAACGATTGAGGTGCGTTTCCAACTCCTCCTTGTTTTCAAACGCCGTGCCGTAAAGCCGTTGAAGGCTGCCCTTCGATTCATCGCCCAGATAGAACGACGCCGACACCGACATCAGTTTCACGTTCTTGCACTTCGACGTGTAGCCGACGTGAGGCCCCGCACAGAGGTCGATGAAGTCACCGTTCTGGAAACAGGAAATCTGTTCGCCTTCCGGAATCTTATCGATGAGGTCGAGCTTGAAGCGCGACGGATTGCCCGGGCGCTCCGTGAGTCCGCCGAGGCGGCCGCTTTCCGCCATCGCCTTTGCTTCCTCGCGGGAAATCGCCTTGTATTCGAATTTCTGGTTTTCCTTCGAGATCTTCTTCATCTCCGCCTCGATCTTCTCGAAATCATCCGGCGTGACCCGATGCTTCATCTCGAAGTCATAATAGAAACCGGCCTCAATCGGCGGGCCGTAAGCGAACTGCGCGTCCGGCCAAATCCGCAGGATGGCGGTGGCCATCACGTGGGCGGAGGAGTGGCGGACCCGTTCCAGGTCGGTCATTTGGGCGCGTTCGTCGAGAGTCTTGCGTTCGGACATGGGAGAAGTTGATGGTTGAGAGTGGATGGTTGATAGTAAAAAGGACGATGACGAGAGGTGGGGCGAGAGGCGAATGACGGCGAGGTTTCTTCCTCTTTCCATCAACTCTCAACCATCAACCTCTTCCTCACCGATCCATCAGCGCGAACTTGAGTTCCGCTTCGGAAACGACCTCGCCATTGACGAGGCAGCGGCAGCGGGTCTGGCCGATGGCACCGCGCATCTTGACGATTTCGGTTTCGATGAAAAGCGTGTCGCCGGGGAAAACCGGACGCCGCCATTTCACGCTGTCCGCGCTCATGAAGTAGCCGATTTTTCCCGCGTTTTCCGGCTTGCGGAGCATCAGCACCGAGGAAACCTGCGCCATCGCTTCAAGCTGCAATACGCCAGGCATGATCGGGTGTCCCGGGAAGTGCCCGGCGAAATAAGGCTCGTTGATCGTGATGTTTTTCATCCCGGTGCACTTGCTGTCGCCCAGGCAATCGACAATGCGGTCCACCATCAGCATCGGATAGCGGTGCGGCAGGATTTTCAACACCTCGTTGATGTCCAAAACGCTTTCACCATTCGGGATCAAAATCGGAGCCGGCACCATCGAACGCATCCGGGCGTACTCGGTTTTCAGCTTGGATGCCATCATCGTGTTAGGTCCGTGGCCGGGCTTCACCGCGATGACATGGCCGAAAATGCGGACGCCGGAGAGCATCAGATCGCCGATGAGATCGAGCGCCTTGTGGCGGGCGAATTCATTGTGAAACCGCATCGATTCCTTCGACATGATTTCATTTCCACGGATCACCACCGCGCTCTCTAACGAACCGCCCTTGATCAGGCCCTTTTCCAACAGCGGCTTCACGTCCTCGTAGTAAACAAACGTCCGCGCGGAGCAGATTTCCTTTTCGTAGAGCTCCGGAGTCACCTCGCTGGAGAAATACTGCGTGAAGCGTCCTTCCGGGCCGACGTTGGTCACGGAAACCTTGAACGTCTTGCACGGGACGATGGTGATGATCGTGCCATCGCCCGTTTCCAAATGAATCGGCTCGCGGATTTCCCACACCTTGCGCGGGCTCTTCTGCGCCAGCGTCCCGACCTTCTTGATCATTTCCACGAACGGCCGCGACGAACCGTCGCCGATCGGCGGCTCGTTGGCGTCCATTTCGATCAGGCAATTGTCGACTCCCATCCCCGCCAGGGCGGAAATGACGTGTTCGACGGTGTGAACCTTGACCGATCCCTCTGCCAGCGTCGTCGCACGCTCCACCGTCTGCACCTTGGCCACGTCGGCATTGATGAACGGTTGGTCTGGCAAATCGATGCGGCGGAATTTGAACCCGTGGTCTTCCGGAGCTGGCTTTAGCGTGAGCGTGACCTTCTCTCCCGTGTGGAGCGAAGTGCCTTCAAGGGTGGCGGAACCGGCGAGAGTGTGTTGAACGGCTGCGGACATGGAGGCGCAGGTTTTAGTTTTACCCGGAAAGTATCAAGCCGGAATGGTGAGGTGCCGAAAACCCATGAAAACCCCGCCGCCAGCTAAGGTTTCCAAAGAGACACCAATCTCGAATTCCGGATTTTCCGGTCTTTGGTCGCCAATGGATGTTTCAGGAAACGCGCTGTCGCCACGATCAACCGGTCGGCAGGATCCCGATGGAAGCTTGCCGGAAGCCGGTTCATTTCCGCCACGATCCCGGGAGTGATCGGCTGCATCCTGACGGTCGATGGTGACGCCGCGACCCGCAGCCATTCTTCCACGGTCACATCGATTTCGACCCGTCCCATGTCCACGAGAGTGGCAAATTCCCACAAGCTGATGTCACAGAGCATCGGCCGCATGGTTGCTGGCAGCGCGTCCAGCGCATCCCGTTCCGCGCGGCTCAGGCTCGGATCGCCCAGCATCCACCAGATCCAGATGTGGGTATCCAGAATGGGTGGCAAATTCATTTCAACGCGTCGATTTCAGTTTCCTTCAAAACCGGCTCAAACGGATCGCCAACCATCCGGCCCCGGCCGCGCAGGGCCAGCCAGGGTTGCGCTTCCTTCTCCGCCACCACCCGCGCCACCGGCTTGCCACGCTTTGAAATGATGAGGTCCTCTCCGGTTCGTTGGACCTCGTCCAGCAACTGGAGACACTTCGCCTTGAATTCGGTGGCGCTGATGGTTCTCATCTGACCAGATTAAATGACCAGTCAGATGATTCAAGACGAATCCGGACCGGCCATTTCAATCGGTTTCACCGGTCATAAATCACCGTCCGCGCCCCCTTTTCCGGGTGGCTCACCAGGATGGCGACCCGTTTGACGGTGGATGGATCGACCGCCGTGTTGCTCAGGTAGTCGAATTTCCCGCGCAGATCGGTGTAGCCGTCCTTGTGGAAGACCATTTCGCCGTTGTTCATCTCGGCGTAAACCTTGACGTAGGTCTTCGGCAGCGGCTTGGACGTCACCGCGTCGAGAACCTGGATGGTCCGCAAAACGGGCGACTGCCGGATCTCCAAGGCCCGTGAATCGAGCACTTTCAGGATCTTCTTTGTCCCGGATTCGGCGGAAACGAGCAGGTTGCCCTTCTTCATACGCTCGGGGAAATCGACCGTCGTCTCCGCAGAATTCTTGTCGAGCGTCACCTCCAGATCCGCATTCGGCCGGATCGCCGGGTCGCCGCCCTGACTGCCATCGCCTTGCAGGAAGGGATCCTTCGAGAACAGCACTTCCAGATCCACGCTGAAAAGCCGCAGTTGCGCTTTTTCCAGCGAACGATGTTTGATTACCAGCTTGCCGTCGGTGGCGACTGTCAGATCGAGCTGCGGCGCGGGGGGCAACTCTTCCGGCTTTGCATTTTCCACCGGATGATCGAGCGCGGCGATTTCATCCGCCTGATCCACCACCGCCTGGAAGCGATCCCGCCAAAGTCCCGGCGGCAGCGAGGGCAGGGTTTGCACGGCGATCGCCTTCGCATCCTCCGCTTTCTCCCGGTGGAAAAGCACCACCGTCCGCAGATAGTCGTAGTTCAAGCGCCCTGGCAGTTTCGCCGGATCGATGAGGTCGAATCTCGCCAGCCCTTCCTCGATCCGATCCTGCAAAAACAGGAACGCCGTGAGAGTCAGTTGATCCGCCGCATCCAGCGATGGCTTCCATCCCGCCTGATCGAGAAATGCCTGATAGTGCTTCCGCGCTGCTTCGTGAGTGAGCCGCGATTCGTTCGCGAAACGATGCGCCCGCGCGTTCACCAGCGGATCGAACTCCAGCGTTTCCCAATCATGATGCACCCGCGGCCTCACATCGAGCAGCGGGCTGTCGAGCCAATCGCCGAGTTGTGCGACGGCCTTCGAGTTTTCCAAATACTCGCGGATCGTCGCGAGGTCGTTGTGCCGGAATCCATACGCCGCGACCGCCGGAGAAAAGAACAACCGCTCGCGGAGGATGGCGGTGACATCGAGGAAAAACGCCGCGTCCCTCAGCCGCCAGCGGATCGCTGATAGATCCAGCGTCTTCAAATTTTCCGTGCGCAGCCGGTTCAGCACTTCCTCGCTGGAACCCTCGTTCGCCAGCACGCCCCACGAAGCTGCATCCACCGGCGCGGGATCATTCGAGACCCGCAGCGTGCGGGCTTTTGTGTCCGCCAGGATCGTGCCGTCTTCGCTGACTTGCATGGGATAGACCTGGAAATCCCCGGCCACCGGGAAATAAAACGCCATCTCCAGCATCACCACGCCGTAGGGCTTCAATTCATGCGTGGACGACAGCGTTGCCAATTTTCCCTGCAACGGAATCGCACCCGCCGGGATCTGCGCCAGCACGTCGATCCGCCGGCCGATGCCTGTCGGATTCGTCACCACCAGCGACTCGCTGTAGGGAATGCCCGGCCGGAAATCTCCCGTCACCGGATTCTCCACCTGCCGGCCATTCACCGTGCGAAATGGTTCCGCCAGCGGGCTGAACGTTTGTCTAACGAGCACCGGCGATTCCTCCGCCACCTTCTCCGTGCGGCGCGTGTCCTTGTAAAATAACAGCATCGGCTCCCGGGCCTTCACCCGCAGCGTGCTGCCATCCACCTTGACCTCCGGCCGGTCCGCCTTGAACGGCAGATCCAACAGCGCAAGGCACATCAGCGCCTCGTTCGCCGTCGTGTGGCATGCATTGAAATGCGGCGAGAGAAACGACCCCTTGCCATCCCAAGCCGCGAGATCGAGCCAGAACCGGTTGAGCGGGATCAGCGATTCACCCGTGGGTTTGGTATTCTGATAGTAATTCGCTTCCAGCCAGAGACGCGTGCGGTCGGCAAACACGGGCGGCCGGACTTCGAGCCGTGCCGCGCCCGCAGTGGCGGCGAACGGATCAGAACTGCCTCCAAAGTTTCCAGCAGATTCGGATTGATTGCCAAAAGCCGGAGGGGTCATTGCATCCGCAACCGAAGCAAGATCGGGAAGTGGGGGCAGCATGCCCACATCACCGGCACCAGCTGCCGCCGCGCCAGATTCAGCCGGGCTTCCGATGACGTCCACGAGCTGTTGGACCTTGTCCAATTCACTGGGTGAGTTGGTGAGCAGAAGAATTCCATTGGCGGAAAGCGTGGCCGAAGTCCCTTCGGGAAAAGTGATTCCAGCCTGTTTCAGCAACTCCATGATGGGCCGCCTGGCGGTAAGACGCATTGACTTCCTGCCCGGTTCGGCAAAAGGATCCGCTTCACCGGCTTCGTCATCAGAAGAAAGGGCGCTCGCGAAATCGGGAGGAACCCTGAACGTGCGGGTGAAAATGTCTTCGCCTGTTTCCGTTTGTGGAACCAGCGTCACCGCAAAGTCATCCACCTTATAGCGGAGTTTTGTCTGATCGCAGATATACTTCAGGACGACCGCGATCGGCACGTTTCTTAACCGAAGCTCTCTGATCCTGAGGCTTCCCGGATCAGATCCCTCCGGCAACGACTCTCCACCGGCGGCCGCGCGGGGACGGCGAATGACGTAGTTGATCCCTTTCTTCGCAGGATCCAGTTCAGTGGTATCCATCTCCGCCGCGCGCAGGCGCAGGAAGTCGATGGCTTCCTCCACGGTGGTGTCCTCGAAATCAATCCGTGGAATGACAATCCTTCGAAGCTTGTCGGTGATGTAGGCGACGCCATCGGTGACGCTGTCACTTCCGTAACTATCCGGTGTCATCGGTGCGAGTTCCTTTCTCGCCAACCCGAGACTGTCCTGCAACGCAAGATCACTCCCGCGCAGCGTCTGCGTGAACAACGTGGTTTCCGCATCCGGCGCGGGGGCTTCGAGTTGCCAGCGCAGCGACAGCTCGCCGGAAATCCGTTCGCGTGCCTCCGGCAGGGCTTGCGACAGCAGCGCTTTCTCCGCCGCGTTGAGACGCTGCCAGGCGTAGGGCCGCAGGTAGGATTTTAGGTCGCGGCCTAGCAGGAAATCGTCGATGAAGGTCGGCTCCGGTTTTTGGGCGAGCATCGGCTTGACGTGCTTTTCAAAGAACGTCTTGTCCTTGCGGGCGAGGAAAAGATGGAACTCGTGACAGGCGTGCGTGGTCAGCAGTTCGAGCTTTTTCTCCTCGGTGAAATCCGGCCAATCCGGCAGGAAGGCAAACTCCCGCATCCGTTCGTCTCCGGTCATGCCGTAGAGGAACTGCTGCGCTTCCGATAGAGTCGTGAACGCCCGCCAATCGGCGTCCAACAGATTTTCAATCGAGGCTTCCGCATCTTTCTGCAAAACGGCGGCGCTGCGTGTGGCGAGGAAATGCGTCTGCGGATCCAGCGGTCGGGCAATCCGCCGGTCGCGCAGTGGCGTGTCGCTGGCAGGCAGCGGCAACCGCAATTCGTCACTCGCGAACGCATCCGTGGCGACGATTTCAATAAACTGGCTGCCGTTGAACTCCGCTAACGGAACACTCAGCGAGCCATCCGCATTTGGCTTCAGATCGAACTTCACGACGGCGGGCATGCCGAGGAAATCACAAACAATGGCGAGTTTCGAATCGGTGGTGTCCTCGCCTCTCGAACTCGGACGGTTTCCCGTCATGCTTGATCGTTTGGCCGCGCTGCGCCCGCTGCCACCACTTCCCGAACCACCGCTGAGAGTGCTTTGGAAGTCATCTTCCTCGGTCCAACGGTTCAGCAACATTCCGGGGCGGGGGAGCATCGATCCGGGAAATGTATTCGCCGCGCGGCGGTCGAGGATGTAGCGCATTTCATCACCCAAGCGGCGATCGATGAGATATCCGCAGCCGGTGAATCCCGGATCGAGCGTGTCCGGGATGGCCGGCGTGAACGGATAGAGTCCCGGACCGGAATTCCAGTAATGCCTGAAGCGGTTCCCCACCAGCGTGACCCGCGTGTCAGGACCGGAATTGCGGAGCTGGATGCGCACTTGATCGCCATCGATCGCGGCGGATTGGATCGCCGGAGAGCGCGGCGAGAACACCGGCAATACACGGGTCTTTGAAACAAGCAGGCCGCCGTTTTCCACACCCGGGGAAATCTCGATTTCGGTGCTGTGTTCCCCTTGCGTGAGGACGAAGTTGCCCGCAGGAAGCCCGTGGATGACGAGATCACCGGCATCGAAGGAGATCTTGTCGAAGTGGTCGCGGATCGGTATTTGATCGAGGGTTTCCAACAGCGAAAGCTTCAAATGATCGGGCATGTCGTCGGCCTGCTCGACCGGAAGCCGTATCTCCGTTCCAATGCGCAGCCGCAGCTCTTCCGGGAAATTGCGGTTGCCAGGTTTCGGCTGATAGATCGCCTTCGCGATGTCACTGCCGGTGGCGGTCAGCGAGTCGATGGCGTCGAGTTTTCCGAGATTCACCCGGCCGTCCGCATCCGTGCGGACCTGGAGTTTGACGGACTCTTTGAAATCCAAACGATGGCATTCGAGCGTGATCGCCCGCGATGGCAACCGCTCGCCATTGCGTCCGCGGACTTCGAGTCGGTGGCCCTCGGTGGTGGGTGAGAAAAACGCGGTGGCGACCCGTGAATCCTTGAGGTCGCCGTTGATTTCATAGGAAGCCACCTGACTCAGTTTGATCGGCTCGCCGCCTGTCGCCGGAGTGACGGTGCCACGCAGGGTGAGCGTGAGTTTCAACAAATCCGCCGGGACCTGGAAGGGGACTTCGAGCACGGATGTTAGTTTTAAGTCCTCGGCAATGACGCGCTCGGTGATGACACCGCCTAGCAGCTCCGCCTTGAGCACCAGCGCCGGGTCAGCGATGCGGTCGAGCGGGAGATCGTAACCGTGGTTGGTGAGGCGGACGCGGAGATGGAGTTTCGCCTCGTCGTCCGCAAGAAGTTGCTCGCGCTCCAGATGGAAACGGGCATCCATCGCGAGTTGGTCGGTGCGTGATCCGAGGTCCAGCGCCGCCGCGAGCTTGCCCGCCTGCACGATGCCGCGGGTGAATGGATCATTCGGTGCATTCGGGATGATGATCAGTCCGGATGTGTCTGCGGTTAGAGTTTCCCGTCCCAGCCTGGCGGTGGTGTTCATCACGGGATTTCCTTTCTCATCAAACACCCGGACGGTCTGTCCGCTGGCGGTGCGTTCGACATAGGGAATCAACTGGCCTTTGCGGATCAGCGCCCGTGCCGAAACCTGCCCGCCGACGAAATCCACCAGCCATGCTCCGGATCCCGTTAGTTCGGGAAGCCCGATGGTTTCGCGGTGGAGCAGGATCGGTGCCTGCGAAAATGTGAGATGCCGCTCGTGATGCGGGACGAGGCCGTCGAGATCGATGGAGACGTCGGGCTCGCCGCCGCCGCGAGCGAGTTGGGCCGGAAGATCGAGTTCGTAAATGCGGATCAGTACATCTGGCGTGTTCTTGAGGTCGAGTTTCAGCGCAACGGTGGCGTCCGAATCGAGCAACACCGGCGCACCGGGTGCGAAGCCGATGCGCGCTTCCTCCTGCAACGATTTATATTCCGCCGGATCGATGGCCGTGCCCCAGCGCGCCGGATCCGCTCCCGCTAACAGCCGGGCCCGCGCATGAAGATGAGCCAGCTCGTTGGCTTCGATGAACGGCGCGAATTCGGCGGAGGAATCGGTCTCGCCGAGGAAATGTTGGAGATACGATTGGATCAGTTTCAAATCGTCATGCACCGGCGGGCACTCGGTCGCTGTGGCGAAATCGGATTCGAACTGGATCCGTGTGAGGTTCGGCGCATCCGGAATTTTCAACAGCGAATGGCTGGTGCGCGGCAGCGCGAGGAATGTCAGGAAATCCTCCTTCGGGTAATTTCCCGCATCCTCCTGCAAGCGGAGATGATGGAAAAGGACATGCGCCTTGAGCGAGTTCAGCGCGGGCGGCAAGGTCAGAACGAAATCCCGGCAACGGCCGAGGTGGGCGGCGTGTGCTTGTGGATCGCGTTCGAAATCAGTCTCCGCACCGGGCCGCAGTTTGGTCAGATAGAGCAGGTCAAATTTGAGATTCGACCTGAGATCCGGATGGAGTTCGAGCAGCGAGGCAAGTTGGGTGGACGTGAGTTTTTCCCGCAGGGCGATGTCGTCGAATTTTACGGGGTGCTTCAGATTCATCGCCCGGTCAATGAGCGGGACGACGCCCGGAAGATCGGCGCGGTCCAGATTTTGCAGGAACCAGCGGATTTTCGCTTCGTCGAACTGCTCCACGCGTTCCAATTCTCGCAATCGCCGTTCGCCGTTGTATCCGGTGTAAGGTTGCTCCGGGGATTCCTTGGCGACGGCCTTTTCAAACGCGGCTTCGGAGATCCATTCCGGATCGACGCGTGTCGGCAGGCTTTCGGCGGCAGCGGCGGCGTCCGGACGTTCGTCGTCGAATTTCAAATCCAGCTTGCGGATCAGTTCGGCCAACGAGTGGATGGGATCTTTCTGATAGTCCATCAGCAGTTGGCGGTTCTCCAGCACCTGCATCCCGGTAGCGGACACGGCATTTTCCTTCCGTTCGGACGCTGCCTTCCAATCGGCCATGGTCTTCGCGAACTCGGCTTCGCGCCCGGCAAGCTGGTGATCGAGCGCCGTGTGGAAATACGCCTCCCGGCTGCCGGGAATCAGCTCCGCCAGCGCCGACCTGCGGGTCGCAGGATCGGCAAAACGTTCGCGGAAGGTGTCGTCGTCCGCTTGAAGCGAACCACACGCGAGGAACAGGCAAATGAGGGTTTTTCTCATGGGTAAGGTCTAGAGGTTTCTGCTAGCGGGGGAAGGGGAAAGTGCGGGGCTGGCGGGAGAAAGGGATTTTACCGCAAAGGCGCAAAGGTCGCGGAGGAACGCAAAGGGAAGACGAGGTGGATGGCGGGCGGTTGATCGTTGATGGAACAAGGAAAAATGAGATCCGGATATCCCCGATCTCCTATCAGATTTCACCGGTTTTCCTCTTCCTCCGCGTCTCTCTGCGACCTTTGCGCCTTTGCGGTAAATCTTTACCAGAGAGGAAAAGCCTTGCCATCGCCCGAATCCGAGGTATAGCAGCGGCGCACCGTGCTTCTTGCCGGTGAGGGTCGTTGTCCGGCCCACCCTTTTCCGGTCTTCATCGATGAGAGATTGTTTGAGGTTACTCCAACCGCTCATCGACACCGCCAGCCGCCCATCCGGGACGAGGCAGGCATTTTAAATAACATGACCCCGAATGAATTCGAGGCGATGCCATTGGCAGCGCCCCTCCACCGTGTTCTGCGCGAGCTGAACTACACCACTCCATCGCCTGTCCAGGCACAGGCCATCCCACTGCTGCTCGAAGGCCGCGACCTTCTCGGTTGCGCCCAGACCGGCACCGGAAAAACCGCCAGTTTCGCACTGCCGATCCTTCATGCGATCAGCGAGCGTCCGAAGCAAATCAAGCCCCGCCAATGCCGCACCCTGGTGTTGGCACCGACCCGTGAACTTGCCGGCCAGGTCGGAAAAAGCTTCAGCACTTACGGTGCCCACATCCGCTTCAAGCAAACGCTGATCTACGGCGGCGTCGGCCAGAACCCTCAGGTCTCCGCGATGCGCGGTGGCGTCGATGTTCTCGTCGCGACTCCCGGCCGTCTGCTCGATCTCATCGAACAACGCGCCGTCGATCTATCAGGCGTCGAGTTCTTTGTGCTCGATGAAGTGGACCGCATGCTCGACATGGGCTTCGCACGCGATGTGAAAAAGATTGTCGCCTTGCTTCCGTCTAACCGCCAGTCGCTGTTCTTCTCCGCGACCCTCGCACCAAGCATCGTCGAGCTCGCGCAAACGATTCTCCGCAACCCGGCCCGCGTCAGCATTGATCCGGGAACGACCACCGCCGAGCGCATCGAGCACCAGGTCTGTTTCGTGGACCGCGAAAACAAGCGTCCGCTGTTGGAGCAACTGCTCCGTGGCCAGGCCTCCGCGACCACCGGCAAGCTTACCATCGTTTTCAGCCGCACCAAGCACGGTGCCAACAAGCTGGCGAAAAGCCTTTGCGAAGCTGGATTTCCTGCGGACGCCATCCACGGCAATAAGTCCCAGGCCCAGCGTGAAAAGGCCCTCGAAAAATTCAAGAAAGGCCTCACGCCGGTTCTCGTCGCCACTGACGTTGCCGCTCGTGGTGTCGATGTGAAAGACGTCGGTCTTGTCGTCAATTTCGACCTGCCTAACGAACCGGAAGCCTATGTCCACCGCATCGGCCGCACCGGTCGTGCCGGAGCCGAAGGCCGCGCCGTTTCGTTCTGCGCGGAAGACGAACGCGAGTTCCTCCGGGAAATCGAAAAAGTCATCAAAATGGCCGTCCCACGCTGGGATGCGCACCAATGGCACGACGAAAGTCTGGCCGATCGCCATCTCCGGATGAGAACCGGCGGCGGCATGGTCCAAGGCGGCGGAAACCGCGGTCGCCAAGGCGGCGGTGGTGGAAACCGTGGCGGTGGTGGCGGAAATCGCGGTGGCGGTGGCATCGACTACAGCAACGCGACCCGCGGCAACAACCGCCGTCGTCCAGCCTCCCGCTAACAAGTAGCGGCGATCACCGGTCGCCGCGAATGACTTCTTCAGGCGTGGTGATTTCCCGAAACGGAAATCACCACGCCTTTTTTTTGATAGGGGGCGGGGACGTCCATGCCCCTGAGAGGCTTTCTGAAAAATGGCAGGGACCGTTCTCCGCAACGGTCCGGCGAATGAGGGGAGAACTTAAATGCCCATGACCGGCTTGGAAATCGACCCATGGGCGGTCGTTCGCCTCCCATTCTCTCGGACCGCCCGGAGGTCGATCCCTGCCACAGCGTGTTTTTCAGACGGCCCCTTACGGTTTGCCGATCTCCCTCAATGCTTCGGCCACCGCTTCGGCGTTCTTTTCCTGAATGTCATTGTGCCGCCCGCCGGAAATTTCTCTCAGGCGCACGATGTCTTTTCGATCCGCTGCCAGCGTCCGGCTCATCGTGACCGGGATCGATTCATCATCGCTACCGTGGAAAATGATCGCCTCCCCCGAACCTCTTGCCGCCAGTTCCGCCAGCCGTGCGGCATTATCAAAACGATGCCAGACCAGAAATCCCACCGGCAGTCCGGTCACGACGCGGCTCATGGCCATCGTGCTGGTGAACGGAGCGATGAGAACACCGCGCTGAATCTTGAATTCCGAGGCCGCGATCAAACAGGCCGCGCTTCCCAAGCTGTGACCGAAAAACCGCAACCGGGCAGACGGCGTTCCCTGCCAGCCGATCTCCCGCAGCGCCAACGGCACGGCGGTCGTTAGGTTTTCCCTGATCCGTCCCGGTGTCGGTGATCCCTTGCAATCGCCATATCCCGGAAAATCCACCAGCAGCCATGCGTCTTCGGCCGGCGCGTGGGTTTGAAGCCACTCCGCCCAATCGAGCGCGACCGTCCCATTGCCGCCGCAGACGATCCATAGGTTCCGCGGCGATTTCAGATTTCCTTGGAGAAAAGCGCGCTGCCGGCCTTGGGACGTCTGGTATTCGATGATTTTTCCACCGGTCGATTGCCGCCATTCCTTGACGGTGTCGGGTCCGTAGGGACGGGGGAAATAGATCAACTTCGATTGGCAGGCCACCAGCAACAGCATGGGGATCAAGATGAGGGAAACCAGGACCAACGCCAGCCTGACAAGCCGCCGGAGCAGGGTGGTGGGGGGGCGCTTTGCAACGATTTCCATGGATGGCGTGAAGCGAAGCCTATTTGAGAAACTTCTCAATCAGGAAACTCACCGCGTCATCGCAGGCTTTGGGGCCGAGTTGGCTGTCGATGTTGCAGGCGGCGACGGCGGCGAATTTTTTATCCGGCGCGAGCCACATGACGGCATAGTTCATGGTATTGGTGCCGTTGTGCATCAGCGCGGTGCCGCCAGCCCACGGGCGTTGCAGGATGACCCAGCCGACGCCATAGTCCTTGGCCGGAGGAACCACCGTGTGGTTGAATGTTAGGGATGCCTGGTCGAGCGGCGGGTGCTCCATCGTCCCGAGATGGAAGCTGGCGTATTTCGCGAGATCGAGGAGGGATAGATGGACGCGTCCCGCTGGAGTGATGGCGGGCGGGTTGTCATCATCGGGGCCGGTGGGAACGGGGAACGGAATGCCGTCCTTGAGAACATGTCCGAGCGGTTGGTCGGTTTTTCCCGGCGTGGCGGGCATTCCGAAGCCGGCGGAATCCATGTGGAGCGGTTTGAAAAGCCGCTGGCGGATGAGTTCCTGATAGGACTTGCCGCTGACCTTTTCCAACATCGCTCCGGCGATGGTGAAACCGCCGTTGGCATAGACGTTCTGCGTTCCCGGTGGATAGTCGGGCGGACTTGTCAGCAATGCCCGGACGAGGTCGAGGCGCTGTTTGCCCTCGGGTTTGTAGCGGTTCGCGCAGGTGGTTGCCCAGAGGGCGGGCGGAATGTCGTGGGGAACGCCGCCGGTGTTGGAGGCCATTTGTAGCAAAGTGGCTTTCTGATAGTCCGGGTGGATTTTAATTTCCGGGAAGACTTCGGCGACGGTGGTGGACCACTTGATTTTTCCGTCGGCCACAAGCATCGCGGCGAGGGTGCCGGTCATCGATTTGGTGCAGGAACCGATGTGGAATTTGTCCTCGATGGTGACGGGCGTGGGATCGCCGTATTTTCTAACGCCGGTGGCGCCGGTGGCGATGATTTTGCCATCGAGCACGGCGGCCACGACAAGGCCGGGGATTTTGCCGTCCTGGGTGAACTTCGCGAGATCCGCGGAGACGTCGGCGGGGGCCGCCAGAAGACGGGAGCAAAGGAGGATACCTAGGAATAGGGGGCATGGACGTCTCGTCCATGCGGTTGGGTGGCAATGTCCCACCGCTTTGGATTTTTTTGAGGAGCGGGTCATGATGGGCTGGACGTGAAGGGCTTAGATGACGCCGGGACGAGACGTCCCGGCCCCTTATTTTTAGGCTCTGGCGAGCTTGGCGATGTCCCAGTCGGGTTCTCCGAGTTCGGCGGCGATTTCGTTGAACTCGGCGACTTCGGCTTCGGTGAACAGGAGTCCGCCTGCGGCGTCGGAGCGTTTGCGGGCGGTGATTTCGAGCTGGCCGGGGAGCATGGCACCGTCGTTGCCGTGGCCGAGCACGTCGTCGATGACGGCCTTGAGGTTTTCCTTCTGGCTGCGGCCGTTGACGAAGTTTCCGCCGGAGATGGCGTCGGGGTGGACGATTTGGAAATAGAAGACGGCGGTGTTTTTCTCGCCGGGAGTTTCCAGCTTGCGGCCACGAAGGGTGGGGATGGATCCGCCGATGAGGCCGCCGAAAATTTCATTGAGCAGGCACATGCCGTAGCCTTTGTGACCGCCGAAGGGGAGGAGCGCTGAGACTTCGTTAGGGTCGATGGTGGGCTTTCCGTCCTTGTCCACGGCGGCACCGGGAGGGAGGGATTTGCCTTCGCGTTTCAAAGCTTGAACGCGGCCCATGGCGACGGTGGCGGTGGCCCAGTCCATGACAATGGGAGAGCCGCCATCTTCCCATGCAGGGATACCCCAGGAATGCGGGTTGGTGCCGAGGGTGGGGAATTTTCCGCCGAAAGGAACCACTTCGGCGAGGGTCGAGGTGCAGTTCGTGTAAGCGTAGTATCCACGTTCGGCGGCTTCCATGACGTAGCCGCCGCCCCAGAGGTAGTGGAAGCAGTTGTCCACGGCGATCTGGGCGATGCCGTATTGATCGGCGAGCTCGATGGCTCGATCGATGGCGCGGTAGGCGACGGATTGGCCTAACTTCTTGTTGGCGTTCCAGCGTTCGGATGCGGGGAAACGCGATGGCAGGACTTCGATTTCCGCGCCGGGGACGCAACCGCCGGCCTTGGAGCCGAATAAATGATCGAGGTGCAGGGCCTTGAGCGCATGGTGGGTGCGGATGCCGTGGCGTGCGGCTTCGGCGGCGAGCTTGGCTCCTTCAGCGGATTCGTCGGCGGTGTAACCGTGGGATTGATAGGCTTTGGAGACGAGGGAGTCGTGGTCCTGGCGGGGAATGACGAGAAATTCGGACATGAGTTTGATTTTGTGAACGGGCAGGAATGATGCCGGGATCACGGGCCATGTCGAGCGGGATGGTATCACCTGTTTGAGTGACACGCGCCGGGCAAAAAAGAGCCGGCCGGGTGACTGAGAATGCTTGGGGAGCCACATCCTCCGATCACACCGACCGGCCGTTGTTGGGGGGAGTGTTTGGAAAATCAGTTGCTGCCGTCGGAGAAATTCACCTGCATGGCGTTAACGGCGATGGTGCGCTTCGCGGAGAAAGTGACGGGCGTGGCCAGGAGTTCCATGCCGTAAACCGTCTGGCTCATCAGGGCGATGGTGTAAGTGCCGTCTTTGGTGATCTTGGTGTTAAGCTCATCCGACATGATGATTGTGGTTTGGGTCGCTTTGGGATCGTTCCACGGATAGGCCTTCAGAATGGTCCCTGTGACACCGTTGTATTGGGTGCCTTCATAGAGCATGAGATAGGTATCACTTCTCGGATAGAGATCGTAGAGATTCAATTGCACGGTCGGCATCTGATAGCGGTACTGGGTGCCGGAAACGATTCCCGAGATAGAGCCGGATGCGATGGGGTAAACCTGCACTTTCGCGGATGCGATCTGGGTTTGGGTGAAGGTGCCGTCCGACAATGCGTGGACGATGAAATGCTCCTCACCGGTGGCCTTGGTCGGGTCGGTGGCTTTGAGCGAGGAAGCGGGGTAATTGAGGACCGTCGAGCCGTTCTGCGTTAGATACGCGGAGCTGAGGGGCGTGTTCGCCGCGACAACCGCAGGGTCCAGAGAGGTTTGGCCGGTGGCGTAGTTCTGGATGTGCCGTTCCAACAGAACCTTGGTGGAGGCCTCGGGAAGCCCGGTTCCGGTTAGGAGTCCGGCCACGTCAATTTTCACGGTAAACGGCTTGTCCACGCGGGTGCGCGGAACGACCGAGTCGGTATCCAGAGTGGTGATCTTGATGTCGGCCTTGGGCAGATAGGCACCGACCAGTTTTTGATCGAGGAGATAGTCTTTCGCGAGGGTCTGATCGACGGTCCAGAGTTGGAAAAGCGAGCCTCCGGTGTCGATGGACAATGCGGAAGGTGCCGCACCGGCGGCGGCGACCGGCATGTCCCAAACAACGGCTGTTCCCTGTTGGTTCTGGCGCAAGAAGTTGACATAAGTGCTCGTCCCCGCGAATGCGTGGATGGAAGCGAGTGTGAGGAACAGGCTGATGGATTTCATCGTTGCGTGATGGTTTGGGGTTGCTTGGCGATATTGACCGAGATCGGGCCGCTTTGATGGACGGCGACGACGATCTTGTCCTGCTTGGCCCAGAACGCGACGCGTTCGGCCGGGAGTGAGACATTGCCGGCGGCTTGGTCGAAGGAGACCTCGTTGGTGGTGATCCAGGAGATGTTTTTAGTTAGGAATTCCATCCACGGGAGCAATGTTCCGACGGGCTTGACGTCCACCCGGTTTTTCAGGGCTTCCGGCAGGAAAATGACCGCGCCCTTGGGGACGAGGGTCCAGTTCGTGCCGTCGTGGAGAATCATCGACTGCTTGATGATGGATTGATCGTCGGGACGGGCGACCGGGGCCGCGTTAGCCGCCGGTCTTTCCAAGCGGGCCATCGGCGAGGACTGCTGGAGTTTCGCTAGTTCCTGGGGAGTGATCCGGGGGAGGATCGGCTGTTGGGCGAAGACGCTCGTAGCCAGTGCACAAAGGATGAGTGTGGTTTTCACGGGCGGTTCAGTTGACGATTTCGAAGCTGACGAGGACGACAAGGTCTTGCATGTCGAAGTAGGTGGTTCCCGGATCCGCATCGGAGCCTTCCCAGAGGATGATCAGGTCTTGTGCGCCGATTTTGATCTTGCCCGTGCTATCGAGATAAGGAGTCAGGAAGCTCTTGATGTTTCCCTGGCTGTAGGCAGGTGCATAGCTAGGGGGCTTGTCACCGTTTTTCAAAACCACGACGTTGGCGTCGGAGGTGTTGGTTTGGTGGTAATCATACCACGAGGTGCCGAGGGCGTTCGATCCGCCGCGGCCGCGGAATTTGATGACGTCGCCTTTGTTGATGGTGGTGTCTACCAGCACGTTGGTCGGAACTACCGAAAGGCTGGTGCCCTTGAAGAAGGTGGTCCAGCCGGAGCTGTTCTTGGTCCAGCTTCCTTCCATCGGAAAAAGAATCGATCCGGATTGGAAGGCGACACCGAGCGTGCGGACCTTCATTTTCACCTTGGCGGTGGGGATGAGATCCACTCCCACCGGTGAGACGGAAGGATACTGGATTGACCAATCAAGGTTTGAGCGACTGCCAACGCGAATCATGGTGCGGTCCACATTGAGCGTTCCGGTTGGTATGTCGCTGGCTGCGGAGGCGGTGTGGAGTGTGCACAGGATTGCAAGCAAACCAGTGATCAGACTTCCACCACGGGGGGAGTGGGGATATTTCATGGGGTGGGGGGGAGGTGTGTCAGCTCTTGCGAACCGACGGGGTCATTAGAAGCCTCCCGCGACAGAAAATCAAGATGTCCGGCTTAATCTACGCGATCACGTGGGGCAAATGAGCGTCTAACGGAAAATCGTTTTTATTTCGCAACTGATTTATTTTCAGTGAGTTTTATGCGGAACGAAAAATCCCCACCCTGCATTGCGACTGCAGAATGGGGAAAAGTCGATAGTTAAGGAACCTTAACTAAGCTGAATTTGAGGTGGTTTCAGCGGTCCAAAATCGAGTTCCAATGTTCCAGATTGTCCTTTTGCGATTCGAACAGCGCGGTTGTGTCTTCGTGGATGTCGATCGAGGTGATTTTGTCGCCCTTGGCGATCTTGTTCACCACGTCCTGCCCCGTGATGACTTCGCCGAAGACAGCGTGCTTGCCGTCGAGGTGTGGGGTTGCCAAGTGGGTGATGAAGAACTGGCTGCCATTGGTGTTAGGACCGGCGTTGGCCATTGAGAAAATACCGGGCTTGGTGTGTTTCAAGGAGCGGTCGATCTCGTCGGCGAACTTGTAGCCGGGGCCACCGGAGCCGGTGCCTGTCGGATCGCCGCCTTGGATCATGAAATTGGCGATGACGCGGTGGAAGGCGACGCCATTGTAGTAGCCACGCTTGGCGAGGTTCAGGAAATTCGCCGATGTGACGGGAACCTGAGAGGCGAAGATCCGGGCGTTGATGTCGCCGGCGGTGGTGTGGAGTGTGATTTTGATGTCGGACATGGGAGGGCTAGGTAACAGCGGAAATCCGGCGCTGGCAACCCAGTTTGCGGAGGAAACCGCTCACTTGTCCCGGCGCACGCGGACGAAGTCATGGCCCGCCATGAGTTCGACCTCCGCAGACCCCGTGAAGCCAGCGGCTGTCCCGAGGGGTAGAACCCGGCAGCCTGGTCCGGAAAAATCGAGATTCTGGTCGCATTCCAGCGTGTAGGAAAGCCCGGGGAACGACGTGAACGTGACATGGAATACGGGGTCTCCCGCGACCAGCGGGACGCCGGATGATTTTTCGAACGAAAGGATCTTCAGTAGGCTGTTGGAATTGCCGGGATCCGTCATATTGGCGATTTCCTCGCCGTCCCGCGAGCCGTCGCCATCCGTATCCCGGCTGCTGTCATTGGTGCCGACGGTCATCTGATAGGCGGGCTCCAGCCGGTCGTCGATACCGTCGTGGTCGCTATCGACGAGCGGCAGCGAGGAAAATGGAAACGCCTCGACCGCGCCGATATCGGGCAACGGGCCGTTCGGGCGGGCTTTGCCGCGCTGGTCGTAAGCGGCGTAGCTGTAGGCGGGAAAATCGAACGGCGGGGTGGACGGAAACACCGTGGTACCATCGATGGCCGGCGAGCCGGGAAGCGGTGGCATGGTTTTCGTCGGGCTGCCGTAAAAGTCGAGCGGGGCGAGCAGCGGATTCCCGCCAGTTAGATTGAGGCCGTAAAAGGCATCCACCGGTCCGTTGATATTCGGCCCGGCGACGGCCGTGTTTCCCGCGATGATGCTGTTGGCGATGCTCAGTCCCAGCTCGGGATTGGGGATCGTGGACGTCGAGGAAAGGCCGCCACCATTTCCGCCGCTGGAGCTGTTTCCGGAAATCGTCGAGTGGATGAGCTTCAAGCTTCCCGCCTCGATCGCGCCGCCGGAGCCGACCGAAGAATTGCCGGAAAACGTCGAGTTCACAATCACCATGCCGGTGCGGTAGATGCCGGTCTTGATCGCGCCGCCGTTGCCGCCGGCGTGATTTCCGGAAAACGTCGAGTCCCGCACCCAGACCAGCGCCTCGTTGTGAATCGCCGCACCATTGCCTCCCGCAGTGTTGTTTTCAAACGTGCAGCGGGTGACGTTCGCGTTGCTGAAAGAGGTGTCGTAAACGGCGAGTCCGGCGCCGTTGAATGCCGTCGAGTTGTTCCGGATGACGCAATCCGTCAGATCCAAGAAGCCCATGGCCAATGCGACACCGCTGCCGGTACTGCCGGTGATGCCGGTGATGGTCAGACCGTTGAGAGCCGCCGTGCTGAAGAAGACATCGATGACATCGGATTGATGATTTGCCGAAATGGTGATGCCTCCGGGAAGGTTCGTGGCGTCGATGGCCATCGTGACGCCGATGATGTAAAGCGCGGATCCGTTCAGCAGGATGGTTCCTCCGCTGAGAGCTGGAGCAAATCGGATCAACTCGGGTGGCAGGGGCGCGGAGGCCGGGCCGATGGCGTCACGCAGTGAAATGCCGCCGACGTTCAACCCGTCGTTTTCGTCAACCAACGTGTTGACGACGATTTCTTGGACTTCCACGGCCCCGATGTCCGGAGCCGTTCCTGACACCCGTGGTTGTCCGCGTTGATCCGTAGCAGGCAATCCGGCCGGCGCTCCCCCGGCGTCGAGCACTGGTGAATTTGTCCGCGGCTTCATGGTTTGCGTCGGGCCTCCGTAGTTTGCTAACGGAAGGAGCAGCGGATCGGCTTCCGTGAAATTGAACTCGGAAAACAGAAGGGCCGAGTTGAAAACATCCGGGGCGATTGCGGCGGTGTTTCCGCCGACAATGGTGTTTGAAAAAGTCAGGTCGGCCGATGATATGCCGCCGCCTTGGCCACCCGGTCCGGTGCAGCTATTGGCGGAAACGGTGCAGCCTAACAGATTCACGGATCCATTTCCCCGAATCGCACCACCGGCCAACGTGGACGTGTTTCCCGAAAAGGTGGTATTCCGCGCGTTGAGCACTCCGTAAGCCTTATAACCGAATAGACCGCTGTAGCCGCCGCCGTAGCTTCCCACGGTGTTGTTGGAAACCGTCGAGTCGGTGAGCGTGATCCATGCGCTGCCAAATCCTCCGGTGCAGCAAAGCGCTCCACCATTCGCCGACGCGCTGTTGCCGGACACCGTCGAGCGGGTGAAGTTCGCGTTGCCTCCGTTAAACAAACCTCCTCCGGAATCGGGGGCGTAGTTGTTAGCGAGAGTGGAGTCCATGATGTCGAGCGCGCCGGCGTTCATGATGCCTCCGCCGAAGGGGGCACCGGTATTGTTTTCCACTTGGCAATCCCGCAGCATCAGGGAGCCGTGGTTGTAAATGCCTCCGCCGAAGGTGGAAATCGCGCCGCCATCTCCATAGTTGGAGTCGCCATTCCGGATCTTGAGATGCCGGATGCTGTCAGTGCCCGAAGTTTCAAAGACGCGGGACGAGTTTGCTCCGGAGACAGTGATTCCATCTGTTAGTCCCGAGGCGTCGATCGCCACGTCCGAATTCGCGTATTTCGCGCTCAGTTGTTCCCCGCCGGCGAGGGTGATTGTTCCGTTGTTCAGTCCCGCGTCAAAAAGGATCGCATTCGTTCCCGGCCGCAGTTCCGCTTCCGCCAGCGCTTCCCGCAGCGAGTCGCCGGTTCCCATGCCGAGCGCGGGGTTGTCCTCGTCCGCCAGGGTCGTTACCATGATTTCGAAATCCGGTTTGGAGATACGGACGTTGTCGAGCATGAGGTCGAGATTCGCCGTGCTGGTGGAAACGTCCTGGAACACCAGCGTGGTGACCGGCCATTGCGCCACGAATTCGTAATGTTTGGGGGCCCAGACGTTGTTTCCTCCGCCCGTGCCGAAAATGGAAATGGTATCACTGAGAACGGCGGTAGTGGGAGGGTCCTGAACGTTTCTCACCTCCATCTTGAGGCGTTGCTCGCTGGTGTTGTAAGCAAGGACACCGGCATCGAAATCAAGAGAGTAGTGGGCTCCGACTTCAGTGGGTAAAGTCTGTGAGAGCACTCCGTTGGGAAGGCTGTTCACCGCATTGAAGGCGGCGATTTTCGCACCGTTGGTCGGGACGTAGGGAGCGCCCGTCTGAGGGCTGACATTTCCCGTGACCGTCCAGCCATCGAGATTGGATTCGAAACTGCCGTTGGCCAGCAGGTTGTTAGGATCCAGCGCCGCAAGCGACACATGAATCTCGGTATTTCCGGCCGGGGTTGAAATGACCAGCCGCCCCTCATGTTTTCCGGCGGGCAAGTCGAGCGCCAGTCCCGTCACCATGGCGCGCAGCGAAACCGTGTTTCCCGCAATCAGCGTCCCTCCCGGCGGCCAGACCGACAACCACTTGCCATCCGAACCTCCTCCGGTGACTTGGAACGATGCGCTCCAATCGACCGGTGCGGAGCTGACGTTGGCCAGAGTGTATCCTTTGTAGAGCGGACCGTAAGGCCCCGTTTTCACGAATCCCTTGGTCTCGAAAGGCTCCGCGGGATCCACGGACAGCGGAGGGCTGTGCACCGCCGTCATTGTGGTGTTTTGCGTTAGGCTGACGTGGATCGTTCGGTTGAAACTGTAGTGTTGGCCGTCTTTCAGCCATTCAAGGAACGGCCTGTTATATTCGACGGGCAATACCGAGAGCGTGATGTCGGTGTCTTCGAAATACCAGAGCGCGTCCTGCGTGTAGCCGCCATTTTTCCCGTCGATGCTATTGGGGGATGAGGTATAAACGACCCCGCCCGGTCCTCCCGGGGCATCGGTCGGAGATTGTAATAACAGAAGATGAGAAGGGATGAGTCGCACGTTGTCGAGAGTCAGATCGGTCGCAATGGAGGTCAGCGAGGTATCGGTGAATGTCAGCGTCGATGGCAGGATGGCGCTGGTGACGATGTATTCCTTGTGAATCCAGTGGGTGGATCCGTCAGCGTTGCCGGGGATGACGATGTCTTCCGAGAGTTTGATGTAAGGAATGCCGGCGATCAGTTCGGTGACCTGCACGTGCATCCGCTGCTCCTGATTGTTGAAGGAAAGGTTGCCGACGTCGAAGATCAGCCGGTTCCACCCGCCTGGCAGGACCTGGGTCTGGCTGAGCGAGCCGTTGGGAGTCGAGTTCACCGCGTTGAAGACGGCGAGCTTTGTCCCGTCGGTCGGCGCGTAGGGCGGGGAGTTCTGAATCGATACGTTTCCGGTCGTGGTCCAGCCGTCGAGCCCGGATTCAAAGCTGCCGTTCACGATGGGGCTTGCGGAAACCGGCGTATGAAGACCGCATGCCATCCACCCGAATAAAAGATAGCGTATGATCGGAAAGTTTTTCATTTGAGGAATCTTTCTGGAAGCAGTCTCCACGAAAGTGGAATGCAAGCCGGCGGTTTCCGGTAAATGTTAGATAAATTCCGCCGCCCCTCACGAACTTGCTGCCGGGGGCGGCTGAGATTTTGTTTTTTTCGGTTTACGGCACTGGAACGAGTCTCACGTGGTCCAGCAGGAGATCCTGCGAATTGGTGGACAGCGAGAGATCGTCAAACACCAGCGTCACGGTGTCGCTTTGAGGAATGAATTCATAGGACTTGGCCTGCCATCGGGTACCTCCCGACACCGATGGGGCGGGGATGTCGAAGGTGTCTTGCAGCGGCGAGTAAAAAACCGCACCCACATGTTCGGCCACCACCACCTGCATCCGTTGGGGGAGGGAAACGTAGGCGAGGTTTCCTGCATCGAATTCGAGCCGGTAACGCTGGCCGGGGACGGTCGAAATGGTTTGAGCGAGTGAGCCGTTAGGAGTGGAGTTTCCCGCGTTGAAGGCGGCCAGCTTGCTGCCATCAGTGGGAGAATACGGTGCGCCCGACTGCACGGAAACATTGGCGGTGGAGGGAACTGTCCAACCGGCGAAACCGGTTTCGAAGCTGCCGTTGGTGATGAGATCGGTGGAGGAAGCCGGAGTCAGCCTCACGTGATCCAGCACCAGATCCAGCGCGTTGGTGGCCGTTGAGACATCGGTGAAACGAAGCGTGATCACCGCGCTGCTGGTAGTGAACTCATACGACGCCGGCACCCAGGCGGTTGCCCCGCCACCCGGCCCCGAGATATCGATGGTGTCTTCCATGATTGGATAGAAGATACTGAAGATCCGGTACTGCACCTGAACCTTCATCCGCTGGTGAAGTGCGTTATAGGACAGATTCCCCACATCGAACTCCAAGCGGTAGCGTTGCCCGGGAATGATCACGAATTCCTGGCTCAACGAGCCATCCGGTGTGGAATTTCCGGCATTGAAGGCTGCTAGTTTGGTTCCCTCGGTGGGACCATAGGGAGGTGTGGACCGCACCACGACGTTTCCACTTGATGTCCAGCTTGCGAACCCGTCTTCGAATCCTCCGTTGACGAGCGAGGTCAGAGGTATCTCGGTCAGCCGGATGTGGTCGAGCACCAGATCCAGTGAGTTGGTCGCTGGCGAGACATCCCTGAAGGTGAGTCTCACGAAGTTGTCCAACGGCGTAAACTCATAGCTCGCGGCCACCCAGGCGGTTGCGCCGCCGCCGGGACCGGCGATGTCGATGGTGTCCGTGATGTAAGGTGGTCGTGCTCCCGGTGGTGGCGGGATGCTCACATTGTCCTCGATCACGACTTGCATCCGCTGATGCAGGGAATTGTAGGAAAGATTCCCCACGTCAAATTCCAGCCGGTAGCGGTGGCCGGGAACGATCGCCACGGCTTTTTCCAGGGCGCCGTTAGGTGTCGAGTTGACCGAGTTGAAAACAGCGAGCTTGGCTCCCTCCGTGGCGAGGTAGGGAGGCGCGGATTGGATTGTGACATTGCCGGTGGCCAGCCAACCGGAAAAGTCGGACTCGAATCCGCCGTTTGGCACATCGGCAGTCAGCCGGGCGGTTGATAGGATCACCCATGCGGGGACGGTGAGCCACTTGCGAAAAATGAGCGTTTTCATGATCGCGACGAGGGTTGTGGGGGGAGAGATTTCTCGTCCGAACGAATTCCGGGAAAAAACCGATGAAACTTCACTCTTCACCGGGCGCAATGCAATCTTTAAAAATGTAACGTCCGCCCGCTGGGACGAACGAAAAAGGCCGCGCCGGGAAATGGCGCGGCCTCGGGAATCGCCGGGCTTTTTCCGGCGGGAATCAAACCGTCGGCACCGGTGCTGGCGGGGTGTCCGGAGCATTCCGGCGCGTGCGTCGGCCGCGAGCGGGTGTCAGAATCAGGGTGATTGCTTCGTTCAGGCGGAGAATCAGCGTGTCGAGCGCCGGACGGGCATCCGTCGTATCCGCTTCGTCCAGCGAGCCGATCAGCCCTAGCAGCAGTTGCAACCGGTTGCCAAGCGTTCCCTTCGCGGCGGCGAGCAGGGGATAGTCTTCCGCCGCCAGTTCATCACCACGGGCGTTCAACTCCGCCTCGAAGGCGACCTGCGAAGCGCGCAGTTCCGTCAGCAGTTCACCCGCGCCGATGGCGGTTAGGGCCGCTGGCGCATCGGCAGTGGCAAATGCGGTGAAGAGCGAATTCAACGCGCCGGTTTCCCGGGCGTAGCCGAAGGAATGCAGCGAATAGCCCTGTGCGCGGATCAACCGCAGTAACAGCTCGCCCGCAGCCATTAGATCCGGGCTGGAGCGGCGGCGGGTCGCTTCCTCACAACGGCTGCGCAGCGCGATAAAAGCATCATCCCGCACGGCGTCCGCCTCCGTGATCGCGGCGGTGCGGGCGCTGCCGCGCACGCGCACCAGCACGGATTGGATCTGTGCGCGGTCCTTTCCGATGAGGGTGATAAGAGGAGCAAGCAACGGTTCCGCCGGAAGCGATTCGTTGACGAGGGTGATAATACGTTCCGCGGCGGCGTCCAGTTCGTCGCCGAGAAGCAGGGTGTGGTGCAGATTTTCGATCATGTTTTTGGATGGTGTTGAGACAACGATCCAGTAACTGATGGGAATTCTATCCGTTGGCAAGACGTCTTTTCAAAAATCTATCATCCGTCACGCGGGCCGCTTCTCCGGCATCGGGAAATGCGGAAAATCCGGACGCCATTTTCTGCCAGTAAGGAAAACGCCATTCATTTGGACTCCAATTTCAGCCAGCCTGCCGGAAATCACTTTCTGAAAACCTTGAAACGCTGCAGTCCTTGAAAATCCACCCATCCGGACGCCGGCCAGCGCCAGCCCCTGAAATCGCGCGATTCGAATGCTTGGCTGGCCCCACTCTCCGAAATTGTCCGAGTTGGGCTCCAGGCCAGTCACTGCCTGTTAAATTCCAGAAATCCGGATTCTGGCGCGCACCAGTTCCTAGAATTACATCAATCGAATACTTGGCTAGTTCCTGTCTGATAAATCGCGAAAACAGCGGAAAACTCATGTGCGAACTCCATATCGCCCATGAATAAGCTAAAATGAGGGATCCCAAACGCAATCAGATTAACAGGGCCGTGGTTGACCTCCTGATTTCAAGGTCCTAAAACACGGAGCGCATCGGCAAGGCGTTCGATCTCGCCGTGGTTGACCTCCTGATTTCAAGGTCCTAAAACGAGACACGGTTAGGAGCATCGGCGGGAAGGGCCGTGGTTGACCTCCTGATTTCAAGGTCCTAAAACGCGCCGGATGCCTACAAGAAGGCGCGGGTGGCCGTGGTTGACCTCCTGATTTCAAGGTCCTAAAACGGCACGTCAGAATTCCAGGGCGTTTGCACCGCCGTGGTTGACCTCCTGATTTCAAGGTCCTAAAACACCATGACAACCTTCGAAGATGGTCCGGCGGCCGTGGTTGACCTCCTGATTTCAAGGTCCTAAAACCGGCTCGACGGGGTTAGCCCGAGGTTGATGGCCGTGGTTGACCTCCTGATTTCAAGGTCCTAAAACAAGACTCTCGGCGTTAGCGGCAACCCAGGAGCCGTGGTTGACCTCCTGATTTCAAGGTCCTAAAACCGCATCCGTCTTTGGGAAGAAAGGGGCCAAGCCGTGGTTGACCTCCTGATTTCAAGGTCCTAAAACCAAGCCGGTGCGCTTCGTTGGGGGTAAATAGCCGTGGTTGACCTCCTGATTTCAAGGTCCTAAAACAGGGAAGGTTTTCAAATGCCTTGGAATCCTGCCGTGGTTGACCTCCTGATTTCAAGGTCCTAAAACCAGATGCCCGCAATCCCTTATAAAATAGGGGTTGCGGGCATTTTGGCTCAGAAAAAAAGCAATTGTTGACCGTCGATGCACTCGTCTGGAACTCGGTTTCCCAAGAGGATCTTCATGCGGGCATATTGCTTGTCCGTGACTTGAAGAGCTCTGATCGAACCCTCTTCCGGACATTTTCCCTGAATCCGACGGATATGTTTGTCCACGGCTTCCTGCGCACGGCACATGCGGGCATAGACCGAAAACTGGAGCATCAAGTAACCGTCGCTGAGCAGATCGTTACGGAAACGGGCCGCTGCTGTTCGTTGAGGCTTTTTGGTCACTGGCAGGTCGAAGAATACGATTACCCACATACGGCGGAGGTCTCCTTTCATGACAACGGGATTGGGAACGTGAGCATTTCGGGTTCTTTTGCATCCATCGCTCTACGGAGCGATTGCACGCAAAGCGCGAAGGTGGCGAAGAATGTCATTTCCTCACCTTCGTATGACACGGGCTTTTCCAGCAGTAGCGCGAGGGCACGGCGGTCATCCAGTGTCAGTGCTTCGGAGGAAGAGCGGTCTCCAAGCAAGCTGGCAGCTGCCTGATCGACAAACGGGCGATAAGGTTCGATTAAATCATCGGCTAGGTTGAAGGCATTGGCCATCGAGCGGTGAAACAGACCCAAGGACGGGATGAATCCATGGGCGCAAAGGTATCGAGCCAGTCCTGAACGGCAGAGTGAGTATCCGTAGTTGAGAAGGCCGTTTGGTAGATCATCGGTGTGGCGGAGAAAGTTCCGCTCCGGGAATAAGGATGGGAAATGAATCACTGCTGCCCGTGCTTCCACATTCCCAGTGTCTCCGGACTGGACCGTGGGGATGAGAGCACGAAGTAAATCCGAATTCTGCGCTCCCAGCGACTCCAGGCAGACGGCTTGAGCTCGGATTTTTTCGCAAACGATCCGCTGCCAGAGTCGTTTTTTGAGTGGAAGGCTGCATTCCAATTGGAGGTTGGTCACTTCCGCCTGCCGGTAATGCAGGCCCCATGGCTGGGAGGTCCAAGCAGGCATGTGTCGGTCGTCGCAGCCGAGAACCATGATGGAGCATTGGCTCATGCGCGTCATGAGAGCGCCGGTGAGCGAAACCTCAGGGGTATCTAGAATAAGATAGGCGATGTCTTCCAACGGGAGACGCGTGGCGGTCCCGCTATCGGCAAACTCGATGACCAGATTCCGGTGTTCAACCCGCAACCTAGCCGCCCGGCTCAAATGCACACCACGCCACGCCATGTTCGTTTTTCCGATTTAACGAGGAAGATCCTGCCGAGGCGATCCACTGAGATTTTTCGAAATGATAAAACTCCGCTTTTCGTTGAAAAAACCAAATCCTTTCCCGCTGGGTCTTTTTCCGCATTCCCATCGTCGGGCAGGCTGTAATCAATTCGGCCATTATTTCGGTTCAGCCCGTTGTAGTAGCCAGCATTGATTTCCCCATCAGTGAATTTGATTTCAAAGCGAGAGTTCTTCCAAAGGCTGAATTCAAAACGGAAAGTCGAATCAATCATTGTCCATTCGCTTTCCGGCTTTGCAGCCATGATCGCCCGCATGGGTGGTGTTCTTTCTATGAGGTGATGCTTGTAAATAGGTACCAGATGGAATTGCCCTTTTTTGGAAAAGACGTCGCAACGGACCATCGTGCCGCTGGTGACATGACCCTGGGGCTGCGGGCGCAACTGAATGGCTCTCTGTTTTGAAAAGACCTTGCGAATGACACAGCCTTGTGGATCGCGTGGAAGTTCCTCGGGGGTGATAGGAGAGCCGCGCTTGATCCATTCGAGGAGGCTATCCTTGAGCCAGCGGCTGCGCTCATCGTGGATACCCGCGATTTTCTCAAGGTCCTCCGCTTTGGTGAATGTTGCTTTGGCTTTGCCGTTTTCATTGCCGACGACCGATTCCCGTTTATAGGCAATGGTCTTTCCATTCTCGTCCTGCCGGGCACGATAGATGGTTTCCAAATGGAGCGGGCCGCCCGCGCCGCAGCGTTCGCGGCGGGACACGGTGATCAATCGGAGTGCTTCCACTACATCATTGCGGAAGTTGCCCCATGGGACTTCCAAGTTCCGCAAGGCTAGATGAGAGGCGTGGGGCTTTTCCAAGCTGCCGTAAGCCTTACTGATTTTGGCAATCCATTGGGCGTCACCTTCTGCCAGACAGGCACAAACGAGAGCATCGACAGCGTGGTGCTTGTCGCCGATGCGTTGCCCGTCGAAATCCTTTTTCAAGTTTTCCAATCCCCATGCTTTGCGGACTAGTGATGTCATCGCACCAGGGCGGGTGAAGACTCTGCGCTTGCCGCCATTTCGGGCGGAGGTGTGCCCGGCTTCTTCATAGAGTGCTTCGAGATAGGACATGATCACCTTCGAGATGTAGCGGGTGTCGTTGAGATTCCGTTCCGCGAAAATGGCTTCTTCGTTGGCGAAGGTGTCATTCAGGAGATTTCTCTTTTTGCGCCGCCTGAGGCTCTGCATCGAAAGGATGCGGGTTTGAAATCCTCTCCATTTCTCCGGTGAGGCGGAAAGCCATTCATAGGGAGTCTGGCTTTTTTTGTCCTGATTGGATTTGGTGTAAACCAGCACCTTGTTGTCGAATCCGTTGTCATGGCTGCGGCTGCGGGGGAGGATGTGATCCACCTGTAGGTCAGAGTCATAGAGTCGCTCCTGATTGGGAAGCTGCTCGCCGGAGTAGGGGCAGTAGCCGCTCTGTTCGAGATAAAGCTCGTAACGCAGGAGATCCTCGTCGCTGACAGAGCCTGAGGCACAGTTTTTGAGCTTCGCCACTTCGTCGCGGTTGGAATCCTTGGTTTTTGTCCGGTCTTTGATTCCTCGGTCCATTTCATTGCGCTCGTCAATGGATTTTCCGAGATCCCGCCCGAGTTCGATGAAGATTCGCCCCGGAAGTGCTCCCGCCTCATCGATCAAATTGACCACCTGCTTCATCACTTCTCGGATCACCGAACTCGCAACCGGATTGGTGATGTCCTTAAACGGAAAGGTCGTATCCGTATGATTGAATCCGGCCTCCGCCATCGCCTTGTCGTAGGTGAGTCCCAGCATGAGGTGAGGAATCAGTCGTCGGGAAACTTCCGAGGAGACGCCGCATGCTCCCTTGAACTCGTGAAGGGTGGGGCGTTCGCTGTTCAAGTCCTCGCGCACAGAATCCACAAGAGCACCGGCGATGTTTCCGGTGGCCAATGATCCTAGGATGGTAAAAGGAGATTCGGTATCTTCTACTACCTCGTAGAAAGCCAAACTGAAAGCGACCTGATCCAACTCGTGGAATCCTGTTCCGAGTGCATGACCCCAGACTTCCTCTCCCAACGCATTGCGGAGACGGTGAGAACCCTCCGCACAGCCGCGCTTGGAAGAGCGGTTGCAGAAATCCTCCTTCTCGATTGCTGTTTTGGATGACGGTGTTTTGTCTTTGGCTGTTTTGCGAGTTCCTTCCCTCACGTCTTGGAAATCGACGTTTTCGGGAATGTTCCAAAGTTTACGGAGTGCGGTCCATGATATGGTGCGCGTTTTCCCAAATCCTGATACAAACGAGCCGTAGCCAACTCCATCCTGAATTTGGCTTGAAAGAAGCAACTTTGATCCATCCGGACGGATTAGTGTGATGTTGTTGAGCCGTTGGAGCGCACGGGACAGCTCGAATGATGGAGCGAACGATGTTGTTCGTTTCTCGGCGGGAAGAAATGGGCAATCTCCGAGCAAAGTGACGGGATCCTGCATCGACTTCTGTGCATTCAGAATGGCCAAGTATTCCTGTTCGATAACGGCGGCTGCGTGAGAATTACCAAATTGCCGCTGCGCGTCGAAGACCGTCCTGATCTCATTCAGCAGGTCATCGCGCAGCACCATGGAGGTATAGTTTCCGTCCTTATTCCTTTTTAGTTTAACTTCGCCAGTGGTGCCATCAGCCGATTTCAAGGCGACTGTGAACCTCTCGTCTTTGTCGAACATCTCAGCAACCGTCCGGAATGTGGAGAGCGCATCGTGATTGGCCTTCGTGCTTTCCAGCGTGCCGCCTTTCGATCCTTTTGCTGCAATGTCTCCCTTGCGTGCGCTTTTGAACCCCCGGCGTTTTGAATAGTGCATGAGGATGACCGCCCATTCCCAATCGGATAATGCTCGTTCAAGAGCTTCCAAGCGCCATTGCCATGGTGTTGCTTGTTCATGGCGGAGACGCCATTCATCTTTCATGCAGTGGTAGTCTGCCGGAAGCACGCCGCAATTTATCAGATATTTACGTGTCTTTATCATCCGGTGTGCCCGCCTTGCTGTCACTCGGCGCAAAAGGCGCTTTCCACGGCGTTCCGGGTTTTTGAGCTTAACCCCGGTTTTCTCCTTGGTTTCCGGAATATCAAAAGCGCGAACGCCCAGAAAGCTGATTACCCCAGGGAGGTTTTCAAAACCTCGGACGGTTCTTTTCTCTTTCGACGTCGATATCAGTGCTTGTCCGCATGAGCCGATGCCCAGATCTAAGCCACAAAACAGCGATTCATCGATTCTTGTCGGAAAGGACTTCGGGAGTTTGGTGAGTGGTGCGTCAAGACCGACGATAGGAGATTTTCGCGTTTCCATAAACTATCGGATTCTGCCTTGACGGATCAGAAGATCAAGACAAGATCTAGCCGAAATCAGGAGGTCAGCCACGGTAAGATCAAATCTTAACTGGTTTGAACCGTAAAGTCACCCTCGGGGGCAACCCCGGGGGAATCTTGTTTCTAGGGTAAGGACACGCCCCGGAGATTAATATCATGATCTTTGCCGCTCCTGGCGGAGGTTTGACGGGGGCGATAAGGTGATTCAGGGAACCGGCACGATTCTAACGTTGTCCATCACCAGATCCAACGAGTTGGTGGTGAGCGAGACCTCGGAGAAACGGAGGCTCACGAAGCCTATGCATTCTCCATCACCCACCGGTATTCCCCTGCGATCTGTTCTTCAACCGGGCGTTGCATACCTTCGGGGAAAACGCCCCAGGTGTAGGTTTCGATTTCGTAATGCTCGCAGAGATCCGGATGGTCTTTCCGCCACGCGAGGACTTCGCGGGTTTGGTCGCGGGTGGACTTGAGCGGCAATGCGGGTTCGGCATCCAACGGGATGTGGAAGTGGACGCGCATTTCCTCGAAATTGGCGGGATCGATTGTTCCTTTTTCCACCACGCCGAAGAAATCGGGGAGATCTGGGAAACGCATGAGATTGCCATCCCCGGACCTCAGAAGCACCTGATGGAAATACACCGGCTCATTGAAAGCGCGGATCGCCTCCAGCGCCCCCGGGTCGCGCGGGTCGAGCGCGAGTGCGCTTGATAGATGGATTTTCGAAATGCGGATCTGTGCGGCGACCAGTGTGTCGAGAGCCCATTTCGCGGGATCATATTCCAATGCGAAATGGCAGGCGTCGAAGTTCACGCCGATCCTGCGGCGGAGGATTTCCGAGTCCGTGCTTTCGCCGTGGAGAAATTCGAAAAAGCGGACCGTTTCATCGGTGTTTTCAAAATGTCCTAACGGCTCGGGCTCCAGGCCGAGATGGAAATCGATGCCGGTTTCGACGGCGAGTTCCTCCAGCCAGAGCGCGAGCTCGATCAGGTGGCGGCGAATCGGTTCGACTTCCGCGGAGAACGTCTTGTGCGAGCCCGGCAGTGTGGAAACGGAGGCGGTTGTTCCCGGTTTCGCGACTGCGGCGAGGATTTTGAAAAGGTCCTTGGTGTAGTCCAGTCTCGCCCGGTCCGTCCAATCCGGCTTGAACACCTGCTCCTTCACGCGTGTGCCGTGGAAACTGCCGTAGGGGAAACCGTTGATCGTGAAGACATAAGTATTCGTCTCCTGCAGCCACTGTTTGAACCACTCGATGTTGTCCATCCGCAACAATTCCCGCGCGGCCACTGCCGAAAGCCGAAGGCCGATGGCGAACGGGGCGTCCGCTTCCAATGAGCCGCTTGCCCGCAGGCGATCCCGGACTGCGAGGACGTGGGTATTCAGAACCTCGGCCGTTTGCTCCCACGTCTCAGCGGGGTGAATGTTGGTGCAGTAGGAGAGATGGGATGAGTCGAGTTTCATGCGGGTGACGGAGCCTGAAATCGCAGTCCTCCGGCCGCAAGCGGGATTTCCCGCGCTGTTCCCGTTCCGATCTTTTCCAGCGCGGAACAGGCCGTGGGATGCAACCGGCGGCAAGCCCGCAAGTTGAATTCAAGCTTCCCATGGCCGGAGCATCCGCTCAAAACATCGGGCAAGGAAAATGAAGCTCTACTTCGCCTACGGGTCCAACATGTGGATTGAACAGATGAAGGCGCGTTGCCCCGAACACAGAAAGATAGGCACGGCACTGCTTTCCGGTTACCGCTGGATGATTACGACGCGTGGTTACGCGAGTGTCGTCGAAGCCAAAGAGGATGAGGTCGAAGGTGTGCTTTTCGAACTCTCCGAGTCGGATGAGCGCTCCATGGATAATTACGAAGGGGTGGCCGATGGTTTCTATCACAAATTCGAACTTCCCGTTTTATGTAACGGAAAATCGCAACTGGCACTCGTTTACATCGATCCAATAACAGAGGAGGGGCCGCCAAAAGAGGAATATATCGGACGCATCAATGCCGGGCTGGCGGATGCCTGCCTCTCTAACGAATATGTCCTCCGTCAGGTGCGGAAGTTCATACCCGCCCGGGTTCAAGAGGCCGTCTTAAAATAGGGGTGCGGACGTCTCGTCCCCACGCATGGACGAGACGTCCATGCCCCTTATCCGCGGTTCACGCGGAAAAAAGTAGCAGGGGTATCATCCACCGCACCCGGAATGGAATTTTCAGAGAAAGGCCGCTCCGGTGCGATAACCGGAGCGGCCTGTTTTGAACCCGGGTCTCCCGGAAGATTTCTATTTAACGAGCTGCAAGCGACCGAAGAGCTTTCCTCCGGCAGCCAAAGTGCGCGGGATTTGCACGGTGACGGTGCCTGTTAGGGTATTTGTCATTTTTCCGCTTACGGAGTCACCGTGACATTGAGGCGGACGAAGCGTGCCGGGTCCCCTGTGGCCGGAGTGTAGGTCACCGAGGTGCCGTTATCGACCGCCGAGGCGGTGACGTCAGTCCAAGTGACGAGGTTGGTGGAGGTTTCCACTTTGTAGGTGCCGGCGAACGTGGCGCTCTTCGGCCAGGTGATCTTGCCTGCGACGAGCGCCGGATTCGCGGTGAACGTCGAACCGGTGGCACCGAAGAAGAACTCCATGCCATTCCTGACGCCGTCATTGTCGTAGTCGCCATCGGCTGCTCCGCCGCCGGCGTTGGCGGTCGCCCAAGTATTGTATCCGGCGGGTGCCGTTGTCACGCTGACCACGCCGGTTCCGGAGAAATGTGTGTTATCGATGTGGGCGGGGGTCGGCACCGCGGTCGAGGAACCCCACGTTCCGGACGCTTGCTGGACTGCGCCGAAGAACAGGGTGCCCACGACTTCCGTGCCGGTGGGTTGGACCTTGCCGCCGGTGATTACGAGTTTCCCGGCATTGGGGATGGCAGTGCCATTGACGGCAAGGATGCCTGCCGCAACGGTGGTATCGCCGGTGTAGGTGTTCGCTCCGGTGAGGGTCGTGGTGCCCGAGCCGATTTGTTTCACCTGACCGCTTCCGGAGATGATGTTGGAGAAGCTGCCGGCCGCGTCGGAGCGGTTGAAGGACAGGGTGGCGTTGTTCGTGACATTCATCGTACCGAGCGAGCCGGTTGTTAGGCCGTTTCCGACCATGAGGGTGCCGCCGGAGACCGTGATGTATTTGGTGGCGCTGCCTGTGATGGTGTTGGTGCCCGAGAAGGCCACCGTCCCGCCGCCGATGATGTTCAGCACGGCGTTTGCCGCGTCGCCGGAGGCCGAATTTTTGATGACGGACTGGATATCGAGATCGATGCCAGAGGCCGTCGTTCCTT
The DNA here is from genome assembly GCF_039920825.1 of Luteolibacter sp. Lineage (GTDB taxonomy): Bacteria > Verrucomicrobiota > Verrucomicrobiia > Verrucomicrobiales > Akkermansiaceae > Luteolibacter. Next base: position 99,643 of record NZ_JBDSCX010000046.1, read on the forward strand.
GGCTTACGATGAAGGTGGTGTTGCCTTGGCGCAGCGGGGACAAGGTTGTGCCACTGATCGTGGAGGTCGTCGAGGAGCCGAAGGAGTTCAGCGCGGAGGCACCGGCGAAGAAGTCGAGATTCGCGCCCGCGATGCCGGTGATGCTCGCGCCAGTCATGTTGATGGTGGCGCTGCCCAACGTCTGGTTGGCCGTCGAATTCACATTGAGTGTGCCCCCGTTGAGGTGGATGGTGCTAAGTCGCGTGGTGGCATCGTAACCAGTCGCATCGCCGGTACTCAGCCGGAGGGTCGCGCCGGTATTGATGGTGGCGACGCCGCGGATGGCGCCGTTCACGCCTCCTCCTCCGGTGAGGTCGAGCACGCCTTGGTTGACGGTGGTGCCGCCGGTGTAGGTGTTCGTTTTGTTAAGTGTGAGCGTGCTCGTCGTGCCAGTGTCCTTGATCAGCGCGCCGACGCCGCTGATGACTCCGGCAAGCGTCTGATTCACTGACGACGAATACTGGAACGTGCCTGCGTTGGAGATGGTGCCGGGGTAATTGCCGGAGCCGAGCGAGCCAGCACCGCCAATTTTCACCGTGTCGGCGCTGATGGTGGTCGCGCCGGTGTAGGTGTTGGCCCCGGTGAGGGTCAGCGTGCCAGTGCCGAGCTTGTTAAGGCCGATCACATTGGCACCACCATTCGTATTGGCGATGATGGAGCCGTAGGTGAAACTCCCGCCCGCCGCATTGGTGATGTCGAGACCGAGGATGGAGCCGCTCATGAAACCGCCCGTGGCGGAGCCGAGACCTTTGAGGATGTCGATGTCCGCGCTGGTGAACTCATCGGCAGCGTTCACATTGAAAACGGCGGTGGCTCCGGAGTTGACGGTGAGGTTCGCAGTCGTCCAGGCGCCCGTCGTGCCGTTGTAGAGCGAGACCCTTTTGGCGAATTGCAGCGTGCCCGTGCTGACGGTCGTAGCACCGGTGTAGGTGTTCGCGGCGGTGAAGGTGACTTTGCCGCCGGCGCTTCCACCGGTGTTGGTGATGGTCAGGTTTCCCGCCCCGCTGATGGTATTGGTGAAAGTCGCCGGTTTGCCGCCCCAGACGTCATTGATCGTGTTGTTGGTGCCCGCCAGCAGGTTCACCGTTCCCGAGTAGGTGAGGGAGCCGTCCTGGGAGCTGAGCGTGCCGTTATCGAGTACGAAATTATTCGCGTAGCTCTGGGCGTTGGCCGTGCTGGCTGTGAGGAGGGTCAGCTTGGCGTTGTTCACGGTCACCGTGCCGGTTCCCAGTCCGGCCTTCGCGGCAGCGGCGGTGCTGCTGGTGACGGTGAGCGTGCCTCCGTTGACGGTGGTGCCGCCGGTGTAGCTATTGGTGCTATCGACACCCGTGGATCCGACGCTGACATTTCCAAAGGTCTTCAAGGCCACGGCACCGGAGCCGTTGTCAGTGAGCTGCGAATTGATGGTGACGGCATTCGCACTGCCGTTTTGGACATCGACGGTCCCCGCCGTGTCGGCCGCGCCGCCCGCGGTCAGGATGCCGTTCTGAAGGATCAGCGCGGAGGAGTCGGCAGCGGCAATTAGGCTACCGTTTAGTCCTAGGCGTAGAATGCTGCCGACCGTGGTGGAGAGATCCACCGTCGTGGCGGCACCGTAAGCGGTGTGGAGGAGGGTGCCGATGTCCGTGGTAACGCCCGAGGCAATGGTGATGGGGTCTGCGATGCTCCCCGAGCCCTCGATAATGCGCACGATGGAGCTGTTGTTCGGGATGATCTTCGCTCCGTCATCGAGGCGGGTGACATCCGCGTAGGTCAGGCTGGTCGCGGCGACGATGTTGCCCAGCCCGTCTTTCGCGGCGAAACCAGTGCCACCGAAGGTCACGCCACTAAGATAACCGGAACCATTGTTCGCCACGGTGGTGGTGGCGAGTCCGGTCTCGGCCACATTCAGCGTGCCGTTGTTGGTGAAATTGCCGAGTGCGATCTTCGCGGTGTTGAAGCCGCTGCGGGTGATATTAACGACACCGTTGATCGTGACCGGCCCGACGATCTCCAGGTGATTGCCGAAGTCTCCGGACATTTGGATGGTGCCGCCATTGATAACAAGTCCGGTATCGGAAAGCTTCGAGTTGTTCTGCGAATCGTAGTTCAAGGAAAGAGTCCCGCCATTGAGAGTGGTGGAACCCGTGTAGGGGTTGGAACCCGAAAGCGTCTGCATGCCGGTGCCGATCTTGACGAGGGCCACGGTGCCCGCGCCGTTTTGAATCGTGCCGTCGAAAGCACTGGTGGTGTTGGTTTCACCGACCGTCCAGATCGCATTGGTGGCGGCAGCCGAGTTGGTCACCACACCGGTCGCAGTGCCGTTGAAATAGCTGGTGCTTTCCGAATGGCCGTTGAGATCAAGCGTTCCGTCGAGACCGCTAATCCCACGGTTATTCGCGTTGCTGCCGCCATATATCTGATCCCCGCCGGTGCCGGTGAGTTTGACGATCGCTCCGGAGGCGACGCTGGAGATGCCCGCGACGGCCCGGGTCGTGGTGCCGCTCTTGGCCAGATCCACTTCGCCGGTGGAAACGGCGAGAACCAGGCTGGCGTTGTCGAAGCTGCCGCCAAGGACCAGCATGCCCGGGCCCGTTTTGGTGAGAATGGCCGTGCCGTTGGCCGCTGTCGCCACCCCATTGGCGATGGTCAGCAGGGTGGCCGCGCTGGTCAGTTCCAAGGTGCTGGATGCCGTGAGGTTAAAAGCACGGTCGGTGGTCACGCTGGCCCCGGTGTATTGCAGCGTGCCACCACCGAAGACCAGGTTTGCGGCTGCCGTGGAAGCGGCACCGATGTTGCTGGCGACGCCGCCGTTGGCGAGCGTGGCCACGCGGAGGACTCCGGCCGAGATGGTGGTCGCGCCGGTGTAGGTGTTCACGCCGGAGACGATCAGAGTGCTGCTCGTGTCGGTGTCCTTGGCCAGTGCTCCGGTACCGCTGAGAATTCCGGAAAGGGTCTGGTTTGCAGAAGATGAATACCGGAAAGAACCTGCGTTGGCGATGGTGCCGGCGTAGTTGCCGGAGCCGAGCGAGCCGGCACCGCCAATTTGGACCGTACCGTTGGTGATGGTGGTGCCGCCGGTGTAGGTGTTGGTGCCGTTGAGAACATAAGTGCCGTTCAAGCTCGTGGTGCCGAAGGTCAGTATGTAGGGGCTGCCTGAATCCCCAATATTTCCGTTAAAAGTGTTCGAAAAGCCTGCGCCGTTGCGACCGGCGATTGTGGCGTTACCGGAAAGGGTCACCGTGCCGTCAAGCACGACATTGCAGCTCGCGTTACCCAAACGCAGGGCGGCATCGAAACCGGTTTCACCGTAACCCGTGCCCGCGATGGTGATGTTTGCTGAAGTAGAGCTGCTGGCGTTCCAAAAGCCGAGCTGGCCTCCGGAAGCGACGGTGACCGAGGTGATTCCTCCCAAGGACGTGCCTGCGCCGAGGCTCAGACGACCCCCATTGATGGTCATCGCGCCGCTGAGGTTGGAGAGATCTCCGCTGAGCGTCAGCTGGTTGGTACCAGACATCGTGAACCCTTGGGTGCCCGAAATGGCGGTGCTGATGGTCTGTCCCGCGAAGCTGTTCACGACGCCAGTGCTGCCGATAGTGATGGTCGGGGTGCCAGTGCTGGTCGCGAGCGTCAGGGCGCTGGCGTTCGCAGTGGAAATGGTCCAAGCGGAGTCTCCCGTGGCACCGGTGTCGTCAAACTTCAGGGTGCTGACCGAACGATTCGAGTCCAGTGTCACGGTTCTTGCGGCCGTGATGTCGAGGGTGCTGAAGTCGGCGGACGCGTCGGCGCTGCCGGCGACGGCACCACCGGCGACAGTGCCGCCGGACCATTTGGTCGTGTCGCTCCAATTGGCGGTGCCAGTGTTATTGAACGTCCAAGTGCCGTTGGCTGCGTGGGCGGTGGGCGCGGAGAACGCAACGAAGAATGGAGCGAGGCAGGCGAGGCGGCGGGTAGGTTTCATCGTGGGATAGTTTTTGAGTTTAAGAAGTCGGTGGGGATCGGAGATTGGAGATTGGGGAAAGGAGAGCGAGCGGTTGAATCGTGCGGCAAGGTGTCATCCGGGGTTATCGTTCCCACGTGTTTCACCTGAAGAAATTGAGGTTGAGGACGGCGTGGATTCGCGCAGCACATGCGGCACCTCGCAGCCCGCCGCTGTGAAGGCACGTGCCGCCGAGCGGATGTCGGGGAAACCGCATTGCTCAGCGATGAACTGCGGCGAAAGCTCGGTCCGCAAAATCAGCCGGCGCACTTCGTTCAACTGCCGCAGGCGGATCGCCGCTTCCAGCGTCAGGCCGGTGGCGGCCAGAAAATGCGGATGGAACATCTCCAACGTGATCTTCTGCGTTTCCGCGACCACTCGCATCGGGGTCAAGCCATCGCAGGCATGCCGCTCGATATAACCCAGAGCCACGTCAATATCGGTCCGAGAGACGATGGAGCGCGCCGCCTTTCCGACAGCCGGGCCGTGGCCCTGTTGGGAAATGGGATCAGGCATCCGTGACATGACATCACCGTGCCGGAAATAATGTGGGGGTTCTACGGTGTTTGGTTGAAATCGATATACATTTTGTCTAAGGGGTCTGACGAGAATGGCACTGACTTAAGCGAGATTTCGGCGAAAGGAGTGGTCGGAAATCCGGTGATCAGGTTGCTTCTCGTGTGACCTCAAACCAACCCTTCCTCACCGGATTTCCTACGCAGATTTGTGGCCGG
>NZ_JBDSCX010000047.1:0-59686 GCF_039920825.1 Luteolibacter sp.
AGTCCTTGGAAAAAACCCTGTCGATTCCGGCAGAAAAGAGCATTTTCAACAAACCTTTGCGAGGCCCCACCGGACCGGATCAATGGTTTAATTCACCCGCACCAAACGCGCCGATCCCCGCAACAGACCCGGAGACTGCGGATCCGAATGCGAAACCCCGCGGAGAGCATCCTCAGAAATAGGACGATGGGAGTGAACTAATTGCTGAACAAATGATTGCAGGAAACAAACACGGGCAGGTTTCGTCTCGACAGAATCATTACAAGCGACGACTCTCGCCCCTCATTCCCTGCCAACTCCATGCGGATCGCTCTCTTCGGTGACATACATGCCAATTTAGAAGCCCTTGAGGCTGTTCTCGACGATGCTTCACAGCAAGGCGTCACAGATTACGTCTGCATGGGGGACATCGTCGGTTACAATGCGGATCCTGCCGCTTGTTTGGAAAAAGTCCGCGAGATGGACTGCCCCACCGTCAAAGGAAATCACGACGAGGACGCCTCGGGAAACCATTCTCTGGACAGTATGAATCCGGTGGCAGCAGCCGCCTTGGAATGGACGCGCCTCCAGCTTACCGACGAGCAACGCCAATGGCTCAACCGCCTTCGCATGGTCCGCCAGGTGTCCGATTTCACCGTCGTCCACAGCACGCTCGATCAACCGGCCAACTGGAATTATGTGACTAATCGCTTCGATGCGATGTCGAATTTTTCCTACCAGTTCACGCAACTCTGCTTCCACGGCCACACTCACGTGCCGCGGGTTTACATGAAAACGGATCGCGTGGTCGAAGTTCCCGCCGAGTCCGTGATCATCGAGGATAGCGCGAAATATTTCATCAATGTCGGCTCCGTCGGCCAGCCACGCGATGGTGATTGGCGGGCTTGTTATGCGATTTATGATTTGGACCACAAGATGGTCGTCTTCCGCCGCGTGGAATACGACATCGTCACGACCCAGAGGAAAATCATCGCCGCCGGACTGCCCACAATGCTGGCGGAGCGGATTCGCGAAGGACGCTGATCGGTTTTCACCGGAACTTCATCGGAATTTCACAAAGACCTCCCAGTCTCCGCGCCGTGGAAAATCCCGACGATTGCGAACTCACGGAGAAGCCTGCCAGATTCAGCCGCCGAAAGGCGATCGGGCTCATCACGGCTGGCGTGGCGGGATGTTTGTTCGATGCGTTTGAAATCGAGCCAGCATGCTTGTCCATCACGCGGGAGGATATTTTCTACGGCCCACATTCGCCTGGCCTCGACGGACTCCGGATCGGCCTGCTGTCGGATTTCCACTTCCGCCCGGACGCGGATCACGATTTATTGTTCAGCGTGGTTTCTAAAATCCACGAACAACGGCTCGATTTGATCGCGCTCGCCGGAGATTTCATGAGCGCCGATCCGCGCGTGATCGATCCCCTTCTGTCTCATCTGAAGAGAATCAACCCGGCCCACGGTGTGTTCGCCGTTCTCGGAAACCACGATGGCTGGGCGGGAAATCGCTCCACCATCCGACGGCAATTCGAAAAAGCGGGCCTCTCGTTTCTCGTCAACCAACACAGCAAAATCTCAATTGGGAGCGAATCCCTGGCGATCGCCGGCACCGATTACGTCTGGCTTGGAAAGCCCGATCCGGCACGCACACTCAAAGGAATCGCCGCCGGAACGCCGATCCTCGCACTCGTTCACGAACCCGATTATTTCGATACCATGATCGGGCATCGCGACATTCTGCTCCAAGTTTCCGGCCACACGCACGGCGGCCAATGCCGGATCCCGTTCGTCGGATACGCACCCAGAAAAGTCGCATACGGCCGAAAATACGTCTATGGCCGCTACTCCAGCGGGAATTCGAATCTTTTCGTAAGCCGGGGTGTCGGCACGGTCGGCCCGCGTGTGCGGTTCGCGTGCCCTCCTGAACTGGCAATTCTCACATTGCGCAGCGGACCGGTCAAAAATTGCGAATCATGACGCATCAATTTGCGGAATGCCATTTTACTGTTGCAAACCAGTCTCAATTGTCGATGTTCTCCACACATGTCACACGCACTTGCAGCCGATTTGAAAATCGACAGCGCCATGACCTTGAATCAAGTCAAGGTCGGCTGTGACGTGCAGATCCGCGTTCTGAGCGGCCCCGGCTGCGATCGTCTCCGCGATCTTGGATTCTGCGAGGAGCTACAGCTCAGGAAGCTCACGAGCGGCCGCAACATGATCTGTTCGATCTGCGGGACGCGGATGGCCATCAGCAAGGAACTCGCCGAGCAAGTGCTGGTGTCCCCGGTGCGTTGATGATTCCAGCGAAACCACCATGTCATCCGTTACGGAATCTCCCTCCACGATCGCGCTCATTGGAAACCCGAACGCTGGAAAAACGACACTTTTCAACGCGCTAACGGGCTCCAACCAGCACGTCGGAAATTACTCGGGCGTCACCGTCGCCGTTAAATCCGGTGAGACATTCACCCCGCACGGCAGGAAACTCCGAGTGCTCGATTTGCCCGGCTGCTACTCGCTGCGGGCGAATTCCCTCGACGAAAAAGTCGCCGTGGACGCTCTCACGGGCAATCTTACCGGCGAGAAAAAACCGGATGTCGTCATCTGCGTGGTGGACGCATCGAATCTGGAACGCCACCTCCAACTCACGCTGCAAGTCATCGAACTCGGCCTGCCCTGCGTGATTGCCCTGAACATGGTGGACGTCGCGGAAAAGGCGGGCCTCCGCCTTGATCCTGCAAAACTGGCTGAGGAACTCAACGTCCCCGTGGTGCCGATGCAGGCGAATGCCAAGAAGGGCATCGTGGAGTTGAAACAAGCGCTGCGTTTCCCCCACCCTCCTGCTTCCGAAGCCACTTGGGTCACCAATCCTGACGATCCGGAATCAGGCAGACGCGCCTTTGTCACCCGTCTTTGCGAACTCGCCGCACGCCGCCCGGATGCGCATCAGCAAACGCTCTCGGATAAAATCGATTCCCTCCTCCTTCACCCGATCTACGGCTGGATCTCGATGGCGGTCATTTTCTTCACCGTCTTCTGGGCGATCTTTTCCTTCGCCCAAATCCCGATGAGCTGGATCGAAGCCGGCCAGGGAGCCCTCGGCGATTGGATCCAATCCAAAATGGCCGATGGAGATCTCCGCTCGCTCATTGTCGATGGAGCCCTCAGCGGAGTCGGCAGCGTGGTAATGTTCCTGCCGCAGATCTTGCTGCTGTTTTTCTTCATCGGCCTGTTAGAAAGCTCCGGCTATATGGCGCGCGCCGCCTATTTGATGGATGGAATCATGGCGAAGGCCGGCCTCAGTGGAAAATCCTTCCTACCGCTTTTCAGCTCTTATGCCTGTGCGATTCCCGGCATCATGGCCACCCGCACCATCGATTCGTCGAAGGAGCGGATCGTCACGATTTTCGTCGCACCATGGATGAGCTGCTCCGCGCGGCTGCCGGTCTATTTTCTCATCATCCCGCTGCTGCTGCATGAAAAGGAAGGCACTTGGAAACAAGCACTGGTGCTGTTTTCTATCTACGCGCTCGGCACGCTGACCGCATTCGTCGTCGCACGGGTGCTGCGCGGCAAACTGGGCGAGGACATCACTCCGGGCCATTTCATGCTGGAGCTTCCACCCTACCGCAAACCGCAGTGGGATTATATTTTCCGCCATGTTCTGGATCGCGCGTGGTCCTTCGTCAAAAAGGCGGGAACCCTTATTCTCGGGCTTTCCATCCTGCTTTGGGCTCTCAAAACCTATCCCAAAACGGAAGGTGCGGACAAAACGGAAACCTTGGCCAACAGCGCCATGGGCCGCATCGGTGCCGTGATCGAGCCGGTGGTGAAACCGCTCGGTTTCGACGGACGCATGGGCACCGCGATCCTCACCTCCTTCGCCGCCCGCGAGGTGTTCGTTTCCTCGATGGCGGTTCTCTATCGAGTCGATGAATCGGACAGCGAAGAGGAAACCCGCAACGTGCTCCGCGATCAGCTTTCCGCTTCCAAATGGCCGGACGGACGGCCGATTTTCACCACGCTCTCGCTCATTTCGCTGTTGGTGTTTTTCATCTACGCCCTGCAATGCCTGCCCACCAGCGCCGTGGTCGCTCGCGAATCCGGCTCGTGGAAATGGGCAGCCGGGCAGTTTTTGTTCATGTCCGGATTCGCCTACATGGCATCGCTCATCGTCTTTCAAGTCGGAAAACTCATCGGATTCTAACCTCATGGATTGGCAAACTTACACCGCTGCAGGAATCGTTCTCGTCACGCTTACGATCTTTCTCGTCCGTCTCGCGAAGCCGAAAAAGAAATCGGGCTGTGGTCACAACTGCGGCTGCGGAAAAACCAACAAGCCATGAAGATCGAGCACATCGCATTCAATGTCGCCGATCCCGTGGCAATCGCCGCATGGTATGGCCAACACCTCGGCCTGACCATCGCCCGTCACATCCCAGTTCCCACGCAGACCCATTTCCTCGCGGACGACGACGGAAGGACGGTTCTCGAAATTTACGGGAACCCGGCCTGCGAGCTGCCCGATTATTTCGCGATGAATCCACTACAGCTTCATCTTGCCTTCGTTTCCGAATCCCGGTGGAGGACAGCGCCCGGCTGATCGAAGCGGGAGCTACTTGGATCGACGAGCTCAAGCTTCCGGACGGAGGACACTTGATCATGCTGCGCGATCCTTGGGGACTCGCCCTGCAACTTTGCAAAAGAGCAGCGCCGTTAGTGCGAAGAGCTTGATGAAGGTCCGGCCCCTTGTTATCGCAGCGGAGTGCTGACTTGCAAACGCCTTGAAGAACTGCCGGCCCTCGGCGTGCCACTGCATCTTGCCCTAGGAGTTTTCGACGGAGTCCATATCGGCCATCAGGAAGTCATCTCCCGCGCCGTCAAAGCTGCGGAAAAAAAGGGCGGACTGGCCGGAATGCTGACTTTCGATCCACATCCGATCCGCGTCATCGCTCCGGAAAAGGCGCCGACTTCCCTGCTCGCCACTCTCAATCACAAGGCGGAAATCGTTCGCGATCTTGGTATCCAGCTTTTCATTCCACTTCATTTCGACGCGGCATTCGCGGCCATGGAAGCGTCCGAATTCATCGAAAAACTCACCGCTGCGGATATCGCCACCATTGCCGTGGGCGAGGATTGGCGCTTCGGCCACAACCGCAGCGGCGATGTGCCATTTCTCGAACGAGAGGCAAAACTGCGCGGTTTCCATCTTGATGCGGTGCCGCCGGTGATGCTCGACGGTGATCGGGTCAGCAGCACCCGCATCCGTCAGGCGATCCGTGACGGAAATCTCGAAGCCGCCCAACGCATGCTCGGCAGACCCTATTCCGTCAGCGGAACCGTGGTCGAAGGCAGAAAATTGGGCCGCACCATCGGCTTTCCGACTGCGAATGTGGCGACCGGCGATGCCCAGCTTCCGCCCGACGGCGTCTGGGTGGTTGAAACCCTACTCGCAGACGGCAGAAAGATCGGTGGAGTGGCCAATCTGGGAATGCGGCCTACGGTGGATGGCACTGCGCGATCACTGGAGGTGCATGTGTTCGATTTTTCCGGAGACCTTTACGGTCAGGAGTTCGAACTTCAGTTTGAAAAATACCTCCGTCCGGAAATCAAATTCCCCTCTCTTGACGCACTACGCACTCAAATTCAACAGGATGCGGAAGCCGCCAGAACCGCGCTCGGCATTTGAGCTGCTTTTCACAATCCCCAGCTTGACACGAAAACAGTTCATTGGAACACTCTTCCCATGAACACCCTGATACCGCTTTTCTGCAAGGTTCGGTCACTATTGGAAAACAAGTTCAACTCCCAGCTCCGCCCGCACCCCATCAAACGGAGACGAATCGAAGTCCAGCTTGAGTTTCCATGGCATTCGAAAAGATGATTTTTTCGGATTTTGGGCTTACGCTCGCTGTCCAAGCCCACTATACCTCGCGGCAACCATCCGCATGGAGACATTCAAACCCACCAACCCTTTCTGTGGCCGTGCTGCATTGTTAGCCACAGCCTGTATGATCGCCCCTCTTCTGGGCGGCGAAACCCGAGGCGTCGCCAACTTGGCAGAGATCGAGCAATCACGCCGAAGTTCTGCCGTTGAGGAAGCGCAGGAACTGCTCAAGAAAGGCGATGAAGCCTATCAAAGTGGCCGTTATAGCGAAGCGGTGGAAGCCTACTCGGGAGCCCGCGACTTGATCCCGAATGCCCCGGTCTCCAAAGACCTCCGTGATGCCGCCACTCAGCGCTACGCCCAGGCATCCGTCGAGCAAGCCCGCATCCTTTCCCGCAAGGGCGATGTCGCTGGTGCCAAGGCGGTGGTGGACAAAATCCTCAGCCCTGATGTGGATCCTCAGAATGCGAATGCCCTGGCTTACCGAGGCGAGCTCGACGATCCGATCCGCACCAATCCGGCGCTCACTGCGGAATACGCGAAGAACGTCGATTCCGTGCGTCGTCTGCTCTACACTGCGGAAGGTGCCTACAATCTTGGCAAATTCGATGAAGCGAAATCGGATTACGAAAAAGTCATCCGCATCGATCCGACCAATACCGCCGCCCGCCGCGGAATGGAGAAGGTGATTTCCGGGAAAAGTGGCTATCAGGATGCCGCCTATGATCACGCCAGAGCGGAAATGCTCGAGCAAGTCGATGCCGCATGGGAAACCCAGGTACCTGCTCAGGAAATCGATACCTCTTTGCTTGATTCCGCGTCCATGACCTCCGGCGGCGATACGATCTACGTTAAAAACAAGATCGACCGCATCATCATTCCGAAACTTGCCCTGGATCAGGCAACGCTGGAGGAGGCATTGGAGTTTCTCCGCCTCCGTGCCGCCGAGAATGATAAACTTGAGTCCGACCCCGCCAAGAGAGGCGTGAACGTCACCGTCAACCTCGGTGCCCCGGATTCTCCGATCGCCAAGAAAATCCGCAGCCTGCGATTCGATCTCCAGCTCTCCCAGGTCCCCCTCTCACAGGCTCTCAAATACATCACCGAGATGACCAAGACGTCCTTCACGACGGACGATTTCTCGGTGATCATCACTCCCGTCGGCTCCGTCTCCGAGGAACTGGTTTCACGCACCTATCACGTTCCACCCGATTTCCTCAGCAATATCAACAGCGGCGTCGCCGAAGCAGAGGGTTCCGAGGATCCCTTCGCGACAAAGCCCGCGAATGAAGGACTCCTTGCCAAACGCTTGGGAGCCAAGGAGGCACTCATCAAGCAGGGCGTCAATTTCCCCAACGGGGCATCTGCGAACTATACGGCAGCGAACAACACCCTGAGCGTCGTCAACACCGCGATCAATCAGGATTACATCGCCCAACTCATCGAATCCCTCACCCAAACCGAGCCTGTGATGATTTCGGTCAAAGTGACCATGATCTCCGTCCAGGAAACGCGGCTTGAGGAACTTGGTTATGATTGGCTTCTGAATCCCATCCCGCTCAATGCCTCGGGCAAGGTTTTTGCAAGCGGTGGCACCGTTGGCAACACTCCCGGACGGGTCGGAGCGGATATGATCAGCCCGGTGAACGGCACCTCGATCGATGGCGTCCCTTCCTCCCCTGATGGACAGGTCACGAGCGGACTGATCACCAACGGAAATCGCTCGGGAGCCACCGCCATCAGCCAGAACGGCATCGACGAGCTGATCAGCAATCCAAACCGCACCTCTCAACAAGCCTCGGTCGCTCCCGGAATCCTCGCTCTCACCGGTCTTTTCACTGACGGCCAGGTCCAGTCGGTCATGCGCGGCCTGAACCAGAAAAAGGGTGTCGATGTCATGGCACAGCCATCCGTCACCACCCGCAGTGGTCAGGCATCTTCCATGGTTGCCGTTCGCGAATTCATTTACCCGACTGAGTATGAACCCCCGGAACTTCCCAACAGCGTTGGCTCGGGTGGGGGCTCCACTCCGGTGACGCCAGCGACCCCAACCGCGTTTGACAAGAAAGACGTGGGCATCAATCTCGAAGTGCTGCCCACCGCTGATGCGAACAAGCAATACATCGATATCACGCTGAAACCGACTTTCAGCAATTTCGATGGTTTCGTGAATTACGGCAGCCCGATCAACAGCACCCAAACCGGGCCCCTTGGGGATCAGCAAACCGTCGTCATCACGCCCAATACCATTCTCCAACCGGTTTTCAGTAAACAAAGTCTCTCCACCAATGTTCGCATCGCGGATGGAGCGACCATCGTTATCGGCGGACTGATGCGAGAAGCAATCCAGGATGTGGAAGATAAAACTCCCATCCTCGGCAGCATCCCGGTGATCGGACGTCTCTTCCAATCCAAAGCCCGGCAGCCGATCTCCACAGCCATCTTGTTCATGGTAAACGTCGAGCTGTTGGATCCAACAGGGCGTCCCTACCGGAACAGATAATTCCCTCAACCTTACTTTTTCGACCTTTCACTCATGTCAGCCGCCCCTAGCGAGCCAGAAAAATACTCAATCGACGAGATGATGGAGCGCCTGAAGAATAACATTTCAGGCAATCTCGAAGAAGATGGCGAGTTGGTGGTTCGTGCTGACGGCACCCAGGCCATTCGGGTCAAAAAGCGGAAACGCCGCTCCGACCAGCCTCACAAGACCGAACGTAGCCGCACCCGTCGCTCGAGGATTTTCCAAGTCTCCGCAGCAATGATTCTGATCATCCTGGCAGGCTTGGGAATTGCCGCGGCCGTTATTTATGCCAACAGCCCGCCGTTTCGGGAAGGTTTGGTCCGGAAAATCGTTCAAAGCACCGGGGCCGACACCGAACTGAAAATGTTCCGGATGAACCCACAAAGCGCGAACGCGACAAACCTCGCGCTCAAGTGGCCGGAGGGCAATGTATTGAGCAGCCTTTCACTTCGGGGTGTGAATGCGGAAATTTTCCCATCAAGCTTTTTGGGAAAATCGATGAATGGTGAAGAAATCACCGTCGTCGAGGGGGCCTTGGCTTTACATGTGCCCCAGCCCGGCCAGCCTTTGCGTGTCGAGCCTGCCTCCGAAGACGAATTGCCGATCCAATTCAAGCGCTATCGCATTCCCAAATTCAGTCTCACTTTGGGCGATCCATCCTCCCCTGTGATGGGCTTATTGAAATCCGAAGCGTCATTCTACCCAACATCTCTGAACGGCCGCCCTCAGTTCAATCTCAGTCAGGGAGAACTCTGGATCAAAGGTTGGCCCATGCTCCGGCTGGACCGTTCCTTCATCGAGTTTCGGGACAAGGAAGTGGATATCGTCAGTCTGCGCATTCTCGACGGGTCCGACAGCCGCGGCACTTTTGAAATCTCCGGCACCGTATTGCCTTACAGCCCTGATCGACTTTCCACACTAAGCGTCGAGCTGAAAGACTTCCAGCTCTCCGGCATCACCGGCCCGCATTTGGGGAAACTTTTCTCAGGGAGAATCGATACCCTTCCGACAACCAAGTCGAACTATCTCACCTTTTATCCCAGCCAGAATCCCACCCCGAAGCTGGCCATTGCATTCCGTTGCTCCCTCACATCCACCATCGAAGTCTCCGGTTTCCCCTGTCTCTTCATGCTTTCTCAAGCTCTGGAAGATGAGTGGTTCCAACGCCCAAGTTTCGAAGGAGATACCGTGGGCGGCACCCTCCAATATGAAGCTGACGCCACCAAGCTGCAGGACCTCAACTTGGAAAGCAAAGGCCGCATGGCTTTACGGGGCCATATTTCCGTGGCTGCCAATCAGGCATTGTCTGGCAATCTCGAAGTCGGTGTCGCGGATTCGATGGTCGCCGCTTCTAAAACCTCCCGGATGAAAACCTTGTTCGGCCCCTCCAAGGAAGGATTTCGTTGGATCACTCTCAAAATCGGTGGCACGGCATCGAATCCTACCGACAACTTCAAGGAACTGTTTCTCGCTCCCGAGGCAACGCCCTCAGCGGAATCCAACGACCCCGACCACAAGGGTTCGACATTCGACGAACTGACAAAGCCGCGATAGCGCGGTTTGCAATGGCACCTGACTTTCGGGTGCCATAGGCGTCGAAAAAGCCTGGTCGAAAGCGCTGAATATTTTCGAAGAAGAGCGTGGCGCTCCGGCAAATTTTGGTTCATGGTTTATGACGGATAAGGCAGTTAGACCTGCCATCCTCTCACCCAAATATTAACCAACAAGAACCATGCAAACTGCAAACGTCAATCTGCCGATCACTGTCACCGTGAGGCACGAACAAGTGACTGATGCCCTCCGGGATCACGCGCATAAGAAAATCGAAGGCCTCCACCTCGATTACCCGAGAATCATCGAGGCCAAAGCCATCTTGGACGTCCAAAAAAACCGGCACATTGCCGAAATCATTCTATTCTGCGCCAATCACATCACCATCGAAGCCCACACCGAGGGGAAGGACATGTATGCCGCACTCGATGAAACCATCGAAAAAATCGCCCGTCGCATGCGCAAGCACAAGACGCGCTTGATGAAAAAGCACCGCCCTCATCGCAACGAGTCGATCCGCCATCTGGAGGAACGCTTTTTCACCGAAGAAGTTCTCGATCACCCCGAGAACTCCGACATCGAGCCCGTTCCATTCATCATCCATCCCGAAAACTACGCGGTCCGGACGATGTATAAGGAAGACGCGATCATGCAGCTCGAACTCACAGATCGCCCGTTCGTACTCTACAAAAGCGCCCGCCGTGGCTGCCTGACCATCGTCTATCGAAGGAAGGATGGCGAATACGCCGCATTGGATATCAAGGATTGATCAGACGGGTTGAGATCGGCAGTCGTGCTGTCTCTTTCCCAATCAACCCAGCCGGCCGGGGGCAATCCCGGCCGGCTTTTTTGTTTCCAGGAGCTTTCGAACCGCATCTTCTCCGCCGATCACCAGAGTCCGAAGACCGCGCCCGACTAACAATAACAGAAAAATTCTTAGATTCGGGATCTCGTGCGCGCGTCCTGTGAGGCGCATTTTTCCGGTTTTTCTGCCAAGAATGTCAGCCAGCGGGTTTCCTATAGATATGAAAACCCTATTCGCTTTGATGCTGGCATCTACGGCGGCAAACGCCGACTCACTCAAAACCGGCGATCTGGCGAAACTCCGTGATCCCTCCAAGCGCAAGGCGGAAGTCGCCCGCCTCTGCGAACGGGATCCCGCCTCCTACGCCCTCACCCAAGCCTGGCTTCTCACCGCACGCCAAAAGGACGGGGCCCCGCCACTGAATGTGGTCTGCGCGTCCCATGAATATCAATCAAACACCACCTCCAGCCTCTACGGCGACTACAAGATTGAAAAACCCGAAGAGCTCTTTGAAATTGCTGCCCGCGCGGTTCCTTTCCGAACCGAACCCGATCTGGATCCCGTGCGCGACAGCGTGCTACTGGTGTTCGATTCCAAGGGCAGGGAAGTCCGCCCATTCGGAGGCAACAACTATACCGAAGAAGGGTATTATTTCGACTTCGATCATGACGGGATTCTCGACCGCGCGGACTCCACCAACTACTCGGTGAACGAGACCCCCAAGGACTCCGTCAAGGTATTCGAACTCCAGAGTATCGAGCCCAAGCCGCGCACGCTGCTGGAAGTGATTTTCAACTGGCACCCGCGATCCGCCGGGGATGAGAACGACTGGGGCTTTAGCTGTTTCGATGACAACAAAGATGGTATCGCGGAAATCGCTTTCGGTCCGGCGTCCGCCATCAATCCGGAGGAACAGCGGAAATTCGTCTTCCGATGGGATCCCGTCGCGAAATGTTATTCGGCCGGTGAGATTCCCGAGCATTCGCATATCCGCGTCATCAAATCCGGCGAGACCCTGGCTTCGATCGCGAAGTCTGGCGGACTCGGCTATCCGGTGATCAAAGACCCGGATTCCGACGAGGCCTCCCCGCCTTTGATCTCGTCCCAACGTCCTTATGTGTTCCGTTCGCTAAAAGACCGCCCCGCTTCGGAGTGGGCGGCGTTTTTCCATGGGAAAGAGCGCCGGAATGCTTTCGAAGGTGCCGAAGATTCATTTCCTAACCGCCTGCCGAAAAACCTCTGGGACCTTACGCCTAAACAAGCCGCCATGGCCCTCGCCGAGGCGAACCGCACCCCCACCCACCGACAGCGGTGGAAACTCGCTCTCGATGACCGGGACGGGCTAACTCCTCCCAAGTCCGGATGGCTGATCCATGACTGGGGCTCCTCGGGCTGTTATAGTTTCAGCTCCCATCTGTTCGCCCTGCATTTCGGCGTGCCGGATCCGAGTCTCACCGTTTTCGGATATAACTCCATCGGGGCCGTCGGACGCAATCCGTGGGCCGATCAACCCGCTCACAATGTGCGCATCATCAAACTCACGGAATCGGAAGCCCGCTTCATTGCGGACACCGTCTTCTGGCTCGACCGCATCCGCACGTTTTCCCCGCAAAAGTCCGACCGCCATAGCTCCCGTAGTTCCACTGCGGATGGCTCCGGCACACTCACGTTGTATCCGGACCATGCGGCTCCCCGCAAACTCGCCAACGAAACCGTATGGGCCAGCTTCATCTCGGGCAATTGGGAGTCCGACTACAACCAAACCGTTTTCATCAATCTCGCCGAACTCCTCATTGCCGACGGCATCCCGGAAAAGCTCGGCGACCGCTGGAACGTCGCAGCGGAGATCGACCAGCAAAGCCTCGTTACCCCAACCAAGGAACGCCTCGCACCGCGGGTCGATGCCAATGCCCGCCAGCAACTTTCCGAAGACTTTGCCGTCATTCTCGAACGCAACGCCAAGGATCCGATTCCCGCCGCAGCACTTCTGGATCTTGTCAATGCTGCCGGTAACGAGGCACTGACTGAGCTTCTTCCTTCCCTACAAAACCTGCTAGCCGGGCTTCCTCCGGAAAATGCGGAGGATCGGGAGTTCGCAGCCCTTGAAAAACGTTTCGAGCGGGATCATTTCGGCAATCCGCTGAAGGACGAAGAAACCGCCGATCATAAGAAAGCCTACGCCCGCTATACGGAACTCCGGGACAAGCGCGGGTTTGTTCCCTCCGAACGCCTCAGAGCCCCTCTGTTGAATTCGATCCACCTACTCCGTCTTGCAGAAAGCACCGCCGACCTGTTGAACGCGGCCGACGACGAGGCCCCCAATTCGCGCTGGGCGCTCTCCCAGCTCCGCCGCATCTATCCAGATGAGTGGTCGAACCTCATGGCCTCGAAATTCCGCAAAGCCGACACTAATAACCGACGCGCCATTTTCGAAACCCTCGCCACCGGCAACCCCGCCGCAGCCAAACGGCTGGTCGTCGGCCTCCCCCCTGCCGAATACCGCGATCTCATCCTCGAAATCGCCAATTACCATAAAGAACACGACAGAGACGCTCTGGCAAAAGATCTCCCGGTTCTAATGGACATCATCAAGGACAGGACACAGAACTACATCCGTCGGGAAGAAGCGATGTCCCTGCTTGCCGGGCTCGACCTCACGCCGCCCTTCCGCGAGGAGCTCACCACCCTAATGGCAAAGGAAATCAAGGAACCCCAGCAGGGGCAATACGGCTCGAGCACCCTTGATTCCGCGATCCGCGCATTGACCGAGGTGGCAGGCACCGCCGACCATCTCGAATGGATCACCACCACACCCGCCATCGCAAATCAGGCTTTCGAGGCTGGATTCGATGCGATTCTCCAGATGTCCCAGAATCGCCCTGATCGAAACCAGATTCTCGCCGATTTCATCCGTCCCAGCTTTGTGAAGAGCAAAGGCATGATGAACGACATTTTTCTTCACGCGCTCGCTTTCGATCTTCGGACGCTCGCTCCTGACATCGCGGCCTTTGCCAGTGAAAATCCCACGGCAAAGGATGGCGATGGGTCCAATTATTCCGGAGGCAAATTCACAACCCCTGTTGGCCAACGCTATCATATCGCCCGTGAAATCACGGCCCTTTGGTCGGAGGGCGACACCGCCACCGCCGGGCGCATGTGGGCGTTTTACGTTGCTGCCCATCCCGATCAGTTCAATCCCGGCAACCGGAGTTCGCGGATGAGCCAAGCGCTCGGCGAACTCGCTGCCAAACAAATCCGCAGTCTTCCCGCCCCGCAACGTCGCGAAGCCGTCGACTCCGCCATTTCGCTGATCCCGATACCCAAGTACGCCGCCCCGGCTGAAGCTTGGTTGCGAAGCCTCAGTTCCGCCGCAGTTCCAACAAATTGACGCTCATTATTAACCCGCGCAATATTTAGAAGGCGTCGCGGTTTGACTTGGACTGCGTGCAGCCTGCTCCCGCTTTGCGTGAGCCAGCCTGCTGGCCGCGACGGCTCGCAGCGGGCTGCGTGGCCGAAAGCGGCAGCAGGCTGCACGCAGTCCAAAGCTTCGCGTCACCCGAATTCACAAATCCTGATGCGTATCAGTATAGCCCTGAACTTCCAGTTCTTCCCGAATCACAAATCCTGATGCGCGGCAGTATAAATGGATTTTTCCATCCCGGTAGGGATTTCAGAGACAAACTCCGGCTCACTCATCACCGCAAACGCGAAAAAGCCGGACAGGTTTCCCCGTCCGGCTTTGTGTGTAGCGGCGGTCGCGATGACCGCCGCTGTTTGAATTAGTCTTCCTGACCTGGGCTCCAGTCTTCGGAGGCGGCAGCGGCGAGGTTGAACGCTTGCTCGAGGCCGACCATCTCGGAGGATGGGCGGAGGGACTCGAAGCTGGCGCTTTCCTTCTTCAGCTGCTCGTCGGAGTAACCAACGGCCTTGATGGAAAGACCGATGCGGCGCTCGACCTTGTCGACCTTGATGACGCGGGCTTCGATCTCTTCGCCGACCTTGATGATGTCCTTGACCTTCTCCACGTGGTCTTCGCTAAGTTGCGAGATGTGGATGAGGCCGTCGATGTCACCGTCGAGGCTGATGAATGCGCCGAAGGACGCGATCTTGGCAACGGTGCCCTTGACGAGGTCGCCAACCTTGAAGCGGCTGTCGATGAGGCTCCATGGGTCGTTCTCGGTTTGCTTGATGCCGAGGGAAACACGTTGGTTGCCCTTGTCGATCGCAAGCACGATGGCTTCCACTTCGTCGTTCTTTTTGAGAACTTCGGATGGGTGGTTGATCTTGCGGGTCCAGGACATGTCCGAGACGTGGATCATACCATCGATGCCTTCTTCGAGTTCCACGAACGCACCGTAAGCGGTGAGGTTGCGGACAGGGCCCTTGATGGTGGCACCCACTGGGTAGCGGAGTTCGATTTCGTCCCATGGGTTCGAGTCGAGCTGGCGGACACCGAGCGAGATCTTCTGCTCTTCGATGCTGATGCCGAGGACGACGGCCGAGATTTCCTGGCCGATTTCGAGAACGTCGGAAGGACGGGTGATGCGCTTGACCCAGCTGAGTTCGGAAACGTGCACGAGGCCTTCGACGCCGCGCTCGATTTCGATGAACGCTCCGTAAGGGAGGAGCTTGGTCACGCGGCCCTTGACGTTGGCACCGATCGGGTATTTCCGCTCGATGTCTTCCCATGGATTGTCGGACATTTGCTTGAGGCCGAGGGAAACGCGCTCTTTTTCCTTGTCCACGTCGAGGATGACGACATCGACAGCTTGGCCGATGTGGAGGAGTTCGGAAGGATGGTTGATGCGGCCCCACGACATGTCGGTGATGTGGAGGAGGCCGTCCATGCCTTGCAGGTCCACGAACGCACCGAAATCGGTGATGTTCTTGATCGCACCGGTGACCTTGTCGCCGATTTTGACGGTTTGGAGGAACTGCTGGCGGAGTTCGGAGCGCTCGGCTTCGATGACTTC
Organism: Luteolibacter sp.; assembly: GCF_039920825.1. GTDB lineage: Bacteria > Verrucomicrobiota > Verrucomicrobiia > Verrucomicrobiales > Akkermansiaceae > Luteolibacter. Next base: position 15,737 of record NZ_JBDSCX010000047.1, read on the forward strand.
GCGGCGGGAAAGAACGATGTTCTTGCGCTCGTCGTTGACCTTGACGATTTTGAATTCGTAGACGTTGCCGACGTATTCGTTGAGATCTTTCGGTGGAATGATGTCCACTTGCGAACCGGGAAGGAAGGCTTCGACGCCGACATTGACGGTGAGTCCGCCTTTGACGACCGACTTGACCTTGCCGCGGACGAGACCGCCGTCTTGGAAGACTTTGACGATCTTTTCCCAGTTTTGTTTGTGAGCGGCTTTTTCCTTCGAGAGGACAACCATGCCCTCGTCGTTTTCGAGTTTCTCGAGAAGCACTTCGATTTCGTCGCCGATTTCGATTTCCTCATCCTCGAACTCGTTCGATGGGATGGCGCCTTCGGATTTGTAGCCGATGTCCACAAGAACGACTTGGGGACGGATTTCAAGAATCGTGCCTTTGACGATCGATCCTTCGCGGAATTCGCGAAACTTGGAATCGATCAGGTCGACGAGCTCTTTATTGGTGGGTTCCGCACATGCGTAAGCCATAATGGTATCTGGTTTGGGGTTGTGTTATTGGTTTCGTTTCCTTCCTGCAATTGCCCCGGGAGATAAAACTGACAGACACCGGGGCGCCAACCGTCTGCCAGTAGAAAGAAAAACGGACGCCGAAACTAGCGGCCGGTCACCCTATGGCAAGGCCAAAGGGTGGGAAAACAAGAGCAATTTTGGTCGGCGGCGGATGGATTTCCCCGGAATTTACCAACAATGGGTCGACCGACGTCTTAAAACTCCTTTGGGAGCGAGGGCCGAACCTCTGGCCCCAGCTGAGACCTGTCGACTTTGGGCGCTCCAACGCGGGCCAAGAGGAGGCCGATGAAATTCAGAAAGGGCGCAGCCATGAGGAGATACAAGCCCCACCCGATCCGTTGTTCGCCCTCTGACTTCCCAATGAAAATCGCCACCGCAAAGCCCGCCGCGGAGAGGCCGCCAAAGATGACCGTCGGAAGCCACGCCATTTTGGATCTGATCCAGACGCTGCCCAGAAAAGGCGACACCACGATCAAAAGTGACGCCATAAGAAATGAGGAGATTGCTACCCATCCCATTGGGTTTGAGTTCATTCCCGACGGGTGCCGAACAAGGTCCCACAATTCCTTCCATACGTTCCAGCCCGCCTCATTATTCATCTCAGGGTCGCGGATGAAGTGGAAAGCGGCGAACGCGGCAATGGCGGCAGCCATGAATGCATTGGAAAGGAGTTGCCAAAAGGAGATTCGCACTGAGGGAGATTCCTTGTTTTGGTCCAGACCGCAAGCTTCGACGCCCGCGAGTCGGAATCGCACGATGAAACTCCGCGCTTCTCACGGAGGGGGCCACCGGGTTTGAATCCCGCCGCCCACCCCGATGTCCGAGAATTTTTACCAGACCACCACCACCGCGCCCGCGACTTCGTTCGATGTCTCGCTGCGGCCGCCGGCGTTTTCCGAATTCATCGGCCAGGAAAAGGTCAAGGAGCGCATCCTCCTCATGCTCGAAGCGGCGAAACAACGCGGCGACGTGCTCGACCACGTCCTGCTTTCCGGCCCGCCGGGATTGGGAAAAACCACCCTCGCCAACCTCATCGCCCGCGCCGCCGGGACCCAGCTTCACACGACGTCCGGTCCGCAGATCGAAAAGGCAGGCGACCTCGCGGGTATCCTAACAAACATTCAGAAGGGCGATATCCTTTTCATCGACGAAATCCACCGCCTGCATCCGGCCATCGAGGAATATCTCTATCCGGCGATGGAGGATTTCCGACTCGATATCATCATCGACTCCGGTCCATCAGCCCGGTCGATCCAGATCAATTTACCCAAATTTACCCTCGTCGGTGCCACCACCCGCTCCGGCATGCTCACCGCGCCGTTGCGATCACGCTTCGGCCTCGCTAACCGGCTCGACTATTATACCCACGAAGAACTCGCCGACATCATCGAGCGCTCGGCTGGATTGTTAGACGTGCCGATCGAACGCGCCGGAGCCCTCGAAGTCGCCTCCCGTTCCCGCGGCACCCCGCGTGTCGCAAACGCCCTGCTCCGCTGGGTCCGCGATTTCGCCCAAGTCCGGGGAAAAGGCCACATCGACGGAGCCATCGCCGATGCCGCGCTCGCGATGATCGAGATCGACTCGCAAGGCCTCGATGAAATGGACAAGCGCCTGCTAGAAGTTCTCATCTATAAATTCAACGGCGGCCCCGTCGGACTGAACTCGCTCGCCGTCGCCGTGGGCGAGGACGCAGCGACCATCGAGGAAGTCCACGAACCCTTCCTCATCATGCAGGGATTCCTCATGCGCACCCCTCGCGGCAGAACCGCCATGCCCGCCGCATACGAGAAAATCGGCGCGCCCCTGCCGCAAGGTCGCCCGGAAGACCCGCAATCGAGCTTGTTCTAGCCCAAGATCCACCCAACCGCAGCTTTCCTTGTCATCTTAAAACACCGGCTTGCCACCATCGCCACGCGCCATCACTTGATAAACCTAAATAGGGAAATGGGAACCACAGAAAACACGGATTTGAAGAGGGTTGCGAAAGATGCGGCACTCACCCATTGGGTGAATCCCTCAACACTTTCATTATCTGTGCCTATCTGTGTGCATCTGTGGTTCAATTTTCTTTTCTAGGATAAACCGCTCCCGCCCCCTCGTATCGCAAGGATCGTGAAATTGAATCTTCCTAAACCCGGGCATCCCACCTCGCAATTGCCGCTGTTTTAGAACTGCCCCCGAATAAATTCCTAACAACCCATCCCATGAGAAAAGCAACCTCCTACACAGCGATGACATTGGCAATATTCCTCTCGGCTCACCCCGCGGGTCTATCTGCCGAAACGACCAAAGCCCCTCAAACAACCAAGCTTGGGGCAGGTCAGCCATCCATCCCCGTTGATCCCGCTCGTAAATTGAAGAACCGTCCCGTCCTCAGCGCGGGCTCCGGCAAAAAGCTTGAAGATTTCAAAAGCGGAATCCACACGATGACGAGCGCCGGGCTGGAGCGCAAATACACCATCGATATCCCCGACAATTATAACAAAAACAAACCCTACCGTTTGATTTTTGCCATGCACATGATGGGCGGACACATGGACACGATGGTGAACAATCACTTCTATGGATTGAAGACCTATGCGGAGAAGGACAACGTCCCCTGCATCTTCGTTGCGCCCGAGGGATACACCGACCAGACACCGTGGCGCGGGAGTGATGACAAGGACCACATCTTCTTCGGGGACATGCTGGCGCTGTTCAAGGACAAGCTGAGCATCGACACCTCGCGGGTGTTTTGCTGCGGCTTCAGCTTTGGCGCGATGGTCACCTACTCGCTCTCGTTGGAGTTCCAGAAAGACCTGCGTGCCGTCGCCTGTTATGCTCCGGCGAATTGGAACATCTATCTTCCCGCTAACAAACACGAACCTCTTGCGTTTTTCAGCATGACCGGCACGGAGGACGGCCTTTGCAAATACATCAACTCCGACGAACTGAAACAGGGCGGGAAGTATTGTTTCCTGACCCACCTCGAAGACAACGGGGTCAAAGCCCTGCCCGAAATACCGCTAGCCACCACCCCCACCCACGTCACCACCGGGTTCAAGGGTTGCCCGAAGGAATATCCTGTTCTGTTCGGCTCCTTCATCGGCGGTCATACCGATACCATGCGGGATCCCGGGTCGGATGTGAACTGGGTTGCAAAGGAGACCTGGGACTTCTTCATGCGGTTCTGAAAGGTGAATCCCGATGGATCATCCGCCCAACTGATGGGCGCGCAGGTCACCGCGAAACCCAGAGTCCCCACCAGCCCCGCTCCGAGACCTGCTCGCTGGAGTGGCTCCGGGATCAGATCATCGTCAACATTTTCCCAAGTCGTGTGGTGTGGGGGTGCTGACAGGGCTTGCAAGGGGGGGCTGAACTGTTCCATAGTCATTCATGGCCACAGCAAAGTCACCTTTTCCGAAACGCCGCCGCAGTGCCAGTGCGGATTCAGCGTTGAAAGATGAAATCAAGTGGGTTGAACAAATGTCCATCGCAAAACGCATGGAAACAGCCCTTGCCATGGGCAAATCTATGGCGGCGTTGCGCGCGGAGACCCGGCAAACGAAATGACGCCGGACGCGGATGCCAATCTGGTGGAGGCCGACCGGATTTCGGCAATTCTGGGCTCATGCCAGGTGCGGGTGCTGGTAATCGGAGCGGTTGCACTGGCCGCGCATCGGTATATTCGTGCGACACTCGACATTGATCTTGGGGTGAACGTCGCAGTCCGGGAAATGAAGGGGCTTGAAGAGCGTTTGCGAACTGAGGGATATGTGACAGTTCTTCATGAGCCGGATGGAGATGATCCTCTGGGAGGAGTCATTGATGTATGCGGCGCAAGCGGGTTGATTCAAATCGTGAACTTCGGAGACCGCTTTCCCGCTGTAATCCAGGATGCGTTTGAGGGTGAGGTGATTCTAGTGCGACCGGATCTGACACTACGGGTTGTTCCGCTTCCCCAGTTAGTCGTTTTGAAACTCTATGCGGGTGGGGTCAAATCATTGGCCGATATCGTCGAGTTGCTGCGAAGAAATCCTGAAGCCGATCTTCAGGAAATCGGAAAGGTCTGCCGCAAGTATCGACTTCGAGGGTGGAACAGGGTTCTAGCGGAATTGGAGCAGGGCCTGTGACGGGAAATTGACCAGGCCCCGCCTCCCGTCTGAAATCCTTCCGGCAATCACCTCAAAACTTCGCGCCCCACTGCGACCTTTGCGCCTTGCGTTTCGTTCACTCTCCACTCCTCCTCTCAACTCTCACCCGCACTGAACCGAAGAACATGAAAACCCTCGCCATCCTCCTGTGCGTCGCCTCGCTCCAAGCCGCCGCCCTGTATGCGGAAAACACGGAGAAAAAAATCAGAGTCCTGTTGGTGGACGGTTTCAGCAACCACAATTGGCAGCTCAACACCGCGCTCATCCGGGGAATCATCGAACCGGCCGGAATCTTCGCCGTCACCGTCTCCACCTCGCCATCCAAGGCGGATTCCCCCGGCTGGGACACGTGGCGGCCTAAATTTTCCGACTACGATGTGGTGATCCAGACCTGCAACGATATCAACGGAGGCCCGTCGTGGCCGGATGAGGTGAAAAAGGATTTCGAGAACTACGTGAGGAACGGAGGCGGCGTCTTCATCTATCATTCCGCGAACAACGCGTTCGCGGATTGGGATGCCTACAACCACATCATCGGCCTCGGCTGGAGGAAACCGGATCAGGGCGTCGCGCTCGCGATCTCCCCGGATGGAAGCATCATCCGCATCCCGGCGGGCGAAGGGAAAGGCACCGGACACGGCGACCGCGTGGACGCGGTGATCACCCGCATCGGCGACCACCCGATCCACGAAGGGCTGCCACGGAAATGGAAAACTCCGAACATCGAGATCTATCACTACGCCCGCGGCCCGGCGGAAAATGTGGTGGTGCTGTCCTACGCCTACGACGTGAAAACCGACATGCGGTGGCCCATCGAGTGGACCGTCAACTACGGCAAGGGCCGGGTTTACAGCGCCACCTACGGCCACGTCTGGAAGGATGATGTCCAACCGGAACGCATGCGCTGTGCCGGAGTGCAGACGGTGATGCTGCGCGCGCTGGGGTGGCTCGCCCGACGGGATGGAAAACTTCCGGTCCCGGCGGATTTCCCCACCGAGACGGAGGTTTCCATCAGAAAAGAAATCCCGACCGCACCTTGATCCGTCCACGTCGGTCCTGAATGGCGGGGCGGGCAGGCCGTCCGGATTGAAAAGCCCATGATCCCCTTCTTGTCACCCCAAGCTCTTCCCGACCGCCAGGAGAATGCCGAGTCCCGCGGTTGTCGCTACGTGTAACGATTGAAATCCAATGCCCCCACCGAGAACGAATGCTTGTTAGTCGGGATTGACCCCTTCGATGAGTTCTTCGAGCTGGTCGGCGGCTTTGCCCCAGCCTTCCTGGAACCCCATTTGGCGATGGGCTTCCACGTCCTCTTTCGTCCAGTGGCGGACGATGGCGGTGTATTTGGTTTTCCCTCCAAGGTCCTCCAGGTTCAGGTCGATGGTGGCGAAGGGTTTGGCGGATGGCTTCCATGCCTCGGTGTAGGCGTCGGTGATGACCAGGCGCTTGTTCGGGACCACTTCCAGATAGACGCCGGGGTTCGGCATTTCGGTGCCGTCCGGCCCCTGCATCAGGATGAACGTGGTACCGCCGGGGCGGACATCGAGATCCGCGGAAATGGTTTTCCAAGGCGCCGGAGTGAACCATTTTACGATCATCTCCGGATCGGTCCACGCCTGGTAAATTTTCTCCGCCGGTGCCTCCATGATGCGGTGGAAAACCAGATCGAGTTCGCCCGGGAAACGGACCGCGAGCTGGATCGCGAGTCGATCGAGGAGTTGTTCGTTGAAAGCCGGGATGATGGCGCGGATCCTTTCAAATTCCTCCTCATCCTCGAAGATCTGGTTCCAGGTAAGCCTCGTCTTTCCGTCGATGGGCGCCAACAAAACTTCGACGGTAAAGCCATGGGTTGGATGCGGGAGGAGGAAGACGATCCGATCCCGAGCGATGGACTCGAATCGGTAGGTGTTCGGGTAGATCGCTCCGTCCCGGCCGCGCATGTCCTTTTCAGGATGCCTCCGGGCGTGAAATCGAACTCGTGGATCACGCTGCTGAATCCTTCCGGCCCCCACCAGTTGCCGAGGATGTCCTTGTCCTCGAATGCCGTGAAGATCTGCTCGGGGTTGAAAGGAAAACACGGGTGTTGGTGAAGGTCAGTGGCTTGCTCATTGCTTTTGTGTTCATGGGTAATCGAAGGCTTTACCAAAGAAGCGTTTGGTTTGCCCCAGATCGCTGGAGTGGAACTCGAGGTAATTGATTTTTCCGTGGAGGTTCATGGGTCAGGGATGGCCGGCTTTGCGTTGTGAATGGTGAGAATCTTGCCTGTGGGATTGGGCACCATAGCCCATCTGGCAGACTGGCATCTCGTGACAGACATCGCGAGTTTTTCCTTCACGGTAAACTTGGAAGTCCGTTCGGCTGACGCTCATGAGCCCGACCTGAGCAGATCCCAGGCCTCCGCTCACGCTCCTTCAACTCGCGACCGATCCGCCACCTTGCATCGCAAGGGGAGCGCCATGAAATCCTCCGAATCCGGAGTTTCTCACCGTGCAATGTCTGTTATTTGGGACTGCCCCCGCCGACGATCCCGCCGATTCTGTCACGATTTACACTCTGACCCGATTACCCATTCCATGCACAGCACTTCTTGAACTTCCTTCCGCTTCCACAAGGGCATTTTCGGTTTCGCCCTACTTTTCCTTCCTCATGCCTGACCTTTTCCAACCGACGGATTTTGGCCTTCTGAATTTCGGGAGTTAGTTTTGCCTCCTCCGCTTCTGAAATTTCCTGCCTGATGATCCTTCTCCAAAAAATTTCTGTGATTTTCGAGTCCTCTGAGAATGTCAGCTCCAAGACTAAACGATCCGGCTCATCGTGCATCAGCAATTCGACCTTTGCATGATCTTCCAATGCTCTTTGGTTTGGTGAAAATAAGTAGGGCTGCCAGCAGGCGACTGTAAGCCTCGTATCACCGGTCATCGATCCGAAGATCACAGTCCTTTTTGAGGGCTGACGCTGGAGCGAATAAACTATCAAGCTATCTAGCATTCTTCTTCCTTCCCCGGAGAAGTTCAGAAGTTCACTGGTCAGTTCCGAGTTTTTATAGTCACCAAGATCCTGAAAATGGGCGAGGATTTTTTGCAGAATCGGCGGGATATCCTGTTCAAGGGTTGAGCGCAAATCTGGTTCTCGCAGCCGATCATGGAAAAATTGATCGATCTTCTTCCGGTAACCCGTGAACTTGACGTAATCCGCTCTTCAGATCTTCGGCGTGTAATGAATAATCATTGTGTTCAAGATAGAGACCTATGTGGTCTAGTTCATCATCCAACTCTACCGCTAGTGTGCGGGAAGACTTCATTCGCTGTTCCAGGAAATGGAGAAATCGGTAAGGATTGGTGAAAACGTCGCGATACACTCGTAAATCATCGAGAGACAGCGGTAATACTGGGTGAGCTCCAAACTCGATTCCTAGAGGGACGAGATGCTGGAGCTTTGATGTAATCTCCGTAAACGCGTCGATTGAAAGTGCGCAGACTGTGATGTGCGAGTAGTCGGATTTTCGTAAACTACGTACCAGTTTGTGAGCCTTGTCGTAGATCGAAACTTCTTTATTACTCTGAAGATACTCAAGAAATCTTAGACCCTGTATGGATGGCTTCGAGATGAGGGATTCAAAAGAACCAACGTGGGCGCCAAAATTATCGAACGGCGATTTTCGCGCAAAAGCCACGGCTTTGACCTCGAGTATGATCAGATGATTTCCGCAAAGGACGAGGCCATCCAATTCACACCATTCACGCTTCGCATGTCCTGCTTTGGGCATCCAGCGGTAGTAAATATCGTGAATTGTCTCACTTCCAGGAAGTAGCGTCTCGAAGTATTTGAGAGGGACTGTTTCAGTAATTTCCTTTTCGCACCTGTCCCATAGCAGCTTCGTTTCCTCTCCTCGGGAGCGGACGATTTTTTCAATTACTCGATAGAAATGATCACAAAGCCCGAATACCGAAAAGCAATAATACCGAGAATCAATTTCTAGAAAGGGTCGTTGAGAAATTGGTGTTGTCCGGGTCGGCCAGCCGCTGAATTGCTGATCATCGAGGAAGTCATCGACTTCGCCAACTTTCCAAGATAGGCGGCTCAGGCATTGATGTGACCAACCTGTAATTTTTCCCAGATCAAAGAGGCCGAAGCCCTGTAAGATTTGTTGAGCTGAAGTTACGCGTTCAGCAAGACCCCGTTTCGAAACGATTTCATGCATCAGGTTTACAGCTTCTTCCACGCTGCTGATCTCATTTTTTGAGTTCGCGACAGCATTAAGAAACTCGGGTGAGCAGAGTTCATCTATCTCCTTCATTTCCAAAACCGCATCACCAAATCCAATCGTTAGGGCTCCAATGATTTTATTCACACCCGACAGCAACTCAACGGATGACAATCCAAGCGTGAGGCGAATAGCCTCATCTTGACCGAGTAGAAGATCTTCTAGATTTTCCTTCTCGTGTACTGTGTAACGTTCTCCGCGAACATGCACCCAATGGTTTATTGCCTGATATCGAAACTCCTCTAAGACCGAATCCTTTTCCGAATCGTTTCGATTGCGAAGCATCTCTGCTGCAAGAAATTCCCTAGTTACAGTTCTGTTGATCGTTCCTACGAGTCGAAAAATTTCCGGGAGATCTTCGTTCATATCTCCAGTGTCTGTGAACTGCTCCGGTTTCGTGGAAGCAATGACGTTATGGATGAACTCTAGCCCATGAACTGCTTGAACCGATTCTTCAGTTTCCTCTGGTTCTTCGCCCGCAGAAGAATTTTCCATACACATCAGATGGTAAGCAGCACGCAGAGATTCGATGGGGGCATTTCTTCGAACGAGTCTTATAGCTTCGGAAACTGCCGAATCCACGATATTTTCACTTATCGGCCCGTGCTCAATCACCTTGTTCAGATAGTTACGGTGATCCTCTTCGTCCCAATTCGATCTCATCAAGATCGCTTTCCCGAAGCGAGCCATCTCAATGGGTCCACGGCGAAAATAATCGTCAGGCTTTTGGTGTTTTGCCATGGGGTATGCGTGCTTCGGGGTCGGTCCCAAATAACAGACATTGGCTGGTGGGTTTCATGGCGCGATCGCAAACGGGTTCTTCAGATCAAGACCGGCGATGTGCTTGAAATCATCCTCGTTCCGGGTCACCAGCGGGATTCCATACGCCATGGCGGTGGCGGCGATGATCGCATCCCCCAATTTCATCTTCTTCTGTTGTCGGAGATGGATTGCCTGCTCGATCACTTCATCATCAAGCGCGTAGATCGGGCTGGAGCGGATGAAATCGAGAATCGCGGTTTCCTCCTCGGGTGAAATACCCGGGTAGCCGAGTGCCTCAATGCGCGTGACGCTTGCAAGTGCTGCTTCAGGATGAGTGGTCCACGGACCGAGCCACTCTCCACCGGGCTGGCATGCGTAGATGACAATGTTCGTATCCAGGATCATGACCTTCAATCGCGGCCCGGCAAGGGCCGGCCCTCGCGCATTTCACGCTGCCACTCCACCGGATTGGTGATGTGGCGGTAGGGGTTGAGCTTTCGGATTTCCTCCAGTGCTGTCATGCGGCGCGCGATCATCTCGGGTGTGGCGGTGAGTTTGCTGCGTTTCGGTTTTTCTTCCTCTTCCACGGATTCCACGGTCATCAGAACATGTGCCCGTCCCGGCTTCAGCCATGCAGGCAGGGGCGAGAGCAGTTTCACGCTGCCATCGGCCCCGATCTCGATGTCTGTTTCCAGAGTTTTCATATCAGCAAGGTATCCGGGACCGGCGGAAGGTAAAGCCAACAAACAAGGCTGGTATTTCCGCCGCTAGGGTCGGCAGGCGGTGAAGAAGGGGGCCAAGCCAGGAGCGGAGTTTGGCGGGATCGCAGCTGCAGAGGTTGTGCATCATGGCGTCGAGGTGGATGTGACTGAGAAGGTTGCGATCCTTCATGAGAATGATTTTGAGAGTTGATAGGGGACTATCAGGTGGCCGCTGTGAGAGCAAGATGCAATGCCGGAAAATGGCAGGGCTACCTCACTCTGGATTTTCAACCGCGAATGGATGCCACCTCACGCAGCCTCATGGGCCAATGAGCCGCACCGTAGGGAAATAGGTTTGGTAGCGGGCTGTATCCCGCGTCAGAAGAGTGAATCCCTCCGCTTGCGCGTGCGCCCCGATGAAGAAGTCGGCCAAGGGTGCGGTTTTGGTGCCGCCGCGCTGGCGATAGTTGCAGTAGGCTTGTGAGGCCAGAAACAGCGCCTCCCTTGGCAACTCCCGGTAATGCAAGCCAAGTGAAGCCATCGTGGCTTCGACTTCCTCGATCGAGCCCGCCTGATAGCAAAGCTCCGCGTAAATGAGCGGATTGATCACCAGTCGTTCGGGAAAGCGGCTCATCTGCTCCAGCGACCAATCAAGCCACCGGGAATCGGCACCGGTGACGTCGAGCAGGACGTTCGTATCGACCAGCACCATCGGGGACTCAGTCATCGTTCCGGAGCTCGCTCATGATCTCGTCAGTTGGTTTTCCGTCGGAGCGGCCCTTCCAGATCCCCGTCACCGCCCGCAGGCGTTCCTTCATTTCCTCAACGGTTCGCGGTGGCGAAGGTTGTTGTTCCTCTACGGCCCGAGTTAGAATGTCCCTTACTTCCGCCTCCATTGAGCGTCCAAGGCTGGCCGCGCGGATGCGCAGCTTTTGTTTCACCGGTTCGGCAAGGCCCCGGATGGTCAAGGTAGTGCTCATGGATCACTTTTACCGGATGCAAGCATTGCTGTCAATGCCTGCGGAGTGCGTCTTCAGAAAATCAAAAATCAAAGTTCCTCAATCATCAATCGGCAATCAAACCGCTGCGGCTGGGTCAGCTTTCAAGACTGGATTGATGAATGACGATTGTTGATTGCTGATTTTTGATCTGATTGGCGCAGTCAGAACATAGGTAACACTTTTGGGTCAGAACATCGGTAACATACCCCCCCACCCTGCCCACTACTTTCAGTTACACCCGTGGCTCGCGGGACGATCTCCCCGCCCCAGCGGAGGAAGGGCACGGACGAGGGCTTGTCATGGGAAATACGCGAATCTACGGTGAGGCGTCATGAATCTCATCGTCAAGGAAACCATCGACCGCTGCCGCACGGCCGGGCTGCGTCGCACCAAGGCGTTGGAAGAACTCGTGAGCACGCTGTTGGAGAGCAAGCGCCCGATGACGCTGGCCGAGCTCGCCGCTTCGAAACGGCTCACCGACCAATGCGACAAGGCGACGGTTTTCCGCCTGTTGCAACGGCTCGCCGAGCATGGAGTCATCCGCCGGCTCGGCCTGCACGAACGCGCCGCCTATTTCACCCTGCTGGTTCCCGGGAAACACAGCGACTATCTGATTTGCACCAGCTGCGGCAGCATCGAGCCGATCAAGGCCCCCTGCCCCGTTCATCAGCTTGAGGACGAGATTCGGGAAAAAACCGGATTCCGCAATCTCTATCATGAGCTGGAGTTTTTCGGAGTTTGTCCGAAATGCGCCTGACAGTGGACAAGTGCGCGTCCCGTGCGACGGTGGACGAAATCGCAATTCCGGGTCCTTCCGGTTTGCGTCTCATTTGAAAACCAACCAAATTCGACACGATGAAAAACACCACCCCCACCCGTCTCAGTCTGCTGGGCATCGCCCTCGGTCTCAGCCTCGCCGTTCCCGTTCACGCCGCTGACGAGCCTGCGGAAAAAGAGACCAAAAAAATGGCCGCACCCACCGGGCTCAGATTGGTCACCGAGCTCATCGCCGTGGTCAATCCCACCAGCGGCAGCAAAGTAAACGGCACCGTCACCTTTACGAAAGTGAAAGGCGGAGTCGAAGTTACCGCGAAAATCAGCGGACTTGAGCCGAACTCCGACCACGGATTCCACATCCACGATTTCGGCAATGTCACCGCAGCCGACGGCACCAGCGCCGGCGGCCACTACAATCCCGAAGGCCATCAGCACGGCATGCCCGAAGCCGAGATGAAACATGCCGGTGACCTCGGCAACCTCAAGGCAAACGCCGAAGGCGTCGCTGAGAAAACCATCGTCTCCACCACCATCACCCTCGCCGGCGTCAAGAATGCGATCGTCGGCCGCGCGGTCGTCGTCCATGCCAAAGCCGATGACGGCGGACAACCCACCGGCAACGCGGGCGATCGCATCGGTGTCGGTGTCATCGGCATTGCCAAAGTGAAGCCCGCGGAAGCAGCAGCTCCGGCACCTCACTGATCCGGACAGCAAAAACTAACATAACAGCTCCCGATGGAGCGCTCAAGAAGGATGGACGTCTCGTTCATCCTTCTTTTTGATACAGACGGAAAACTTAAAACCATCTTCGGGGGTTGACCTCGTGGAAACTTCCTGCCACATCCGCCGCGAGATGTTTTCCGTCGTCCGACTCCGAGCCAAACTTCGCGCTGCCATGATTTGGCAGCTCGCGATGGCGCACGGAGCGTGAGGACGGATGATACATCCATCAGACTCTCCGGAACGCCCGTCCAACGGCCGGTTCCGGGAATACGAAGAGTCCCACCTGTTGTTCGGACGTTCCGGTTCCATCAGAAACCGAAATGCACTTGAAAACCGATGACTCGTTCGACCGCCGCAGCGTGATGCTCATGCTGGCTTCCGTGGTTTTGTTTGCCGCGAACACGCTGCTGATCCGCGCCGTCTCGCAGCACATCCCCGCGGTGGACGGCTGGCTCGCCACGATTTTCCGCGGGGGCATCGGTCTGCTCGTCGTATTCGCTCTCTATGGACGTGGCCGCGGACTCGAACCCAAGCGTTTGTTCACCGGCCGGCTCATTACCATCCGCGGCATCGTCGGCGCGCTGAGCATCATCGCGTTTTACATCACCATCGTGAAACTCGGAGCCGCACGCGCGGTCATCCTCAATCTAACCTATCCGATCTTCGCCACGATCATCGCCGCCATCTGGCTGAAGGAAAAAATCAGCCGCGCCGCGATGCTGTGGATGGTCGTCGGCTTCTGCGGGCTCGTCGTGTTCCTCAGCGGGCACGGGCAACTCCTGCGACCGTCGCCTTATGATTTGCTAGCCCTCGCCGGTGCTGTCGGTGCCGGTTGCGTCGTCGTGATCATCCGCCGCCTGCGCCACGAGGAACATCCCGCGACGATCTACGCTTCGCAGGCATTTTACAGCCTCGTCATCGCCGCGCCTTCCGCGATGAAACTTCCCGGACTTCCGGTCTCCGCTTGGTGCGGTCTCGCGGCGGGAGCGGTCATCGTGACCTTCGCCCAACTGGTGATGACGCGGGCCTATCAGTTCATGTCCGTTTCACGCGGCTCCTCGCTACAGATGCTCCTGCCACTGACCACCGCTGTGGGCGGTTACGCGTTCTTCGGCGAATCGTTCCACCCGGTGGAAATCGCCGGAGCCCTGCTCACCTTGCTCGCCACCTGGCGCGTCGTCGTCTCACGCTGAAAGTCACTTCGTCTCGTTTTCGGAAACCCGCGTCATCGGCAAATCCTGCTGGGCCTGGGTCTCCGAAGTGATCTTGATCGCCACGGCGCGGTAACCATCCACCGCAATCCCCACCATGCGCGGCTCGTAGGCGATTCCGGAAATCCTCAATGCTCCTTCGGGAGTAAACGTGGTGGAGTAACTCTGGTTGAACAGGTCCTCCGTGTTGATCGCCGGACCATTGGCTGCAGCGATTTTCAGCGGCTTGTAGGTCTCGCTATCGACCGCCTTGATCGTGCAGTCATAACGGAACGTTTGATTCATGGTTCGGGTAATCGAATGCAAACGCGCACCCAGCACGATCGCAATCAATGCCACGGACACAAAGGTCAAACGCCAGATCAGGGAGGGAAGTCGGCTAAGGGATGGAAGTCGGTTCATGAAATCTCAAGCATGGGGGAAAAAGACGGCTCAAAATGTACGACTCGACTGCTAGAAGCCAGCACGACGTGTCGTTTTTTGAAAATAAATGCAATCCCCCTCCCAATGGCCGGCCGATCCCGCAATCTGCTAGGCACCGCGAATGGATTTCCACGGCTCCTCGTGCGAGATATCCAGCGGGTCCTCGTCCAGTTCCTCCGTAGCGTCCAGTTTCGCCGGGGAAAGGATCGCATGAAACACCAGCGTCTCGTCGAATGGATTGTAGGTCGCATGAGCGATGCCTGCGGGAATGAAAGCGATTTCCCCAGGGCCCAAAATCCGATACTCATTGCCGACCCACTGCTCCGCCCGGCCTTCCACCACATGAATGATTTCCTCGCGGTGCGGATGGATATGAAATGGATGGCCGCCCCTCGGTGGCATCGTCGCCCGCACCATCAGGAGTTTTTCGGCACCGGTCATGTCCGGACGGCACAGAAACTCGTTGCGTGTCCATGCGTTCGATTCGTCGATGACATCCGCGTTCAGGATGAAGGGCTTTTTCATAGGGCTTTATCCACTGCAATCTCACAGGTTTATCCGCTCTCCACAAGAACACATGCCCCATTTGAGCATATCGAAAATCCACATTTCGCATCCTTGTCGGCCTTCAATCAGCGTGCGAGGGTTTTTTCATGATCGATGCTCGCGAGTCCGACGTCACCCGTTCCCACGTCGTGCGGAGCGATTCCCACGACAACCGGGACTGGCTACGCGATCAACCGGTATGCCAGTTGCTATCCCAACACCACATCGCCCATGTGGAAATCATCGAGGCCTCGACATCGTTCGGAATGACCCGCCAGGACCAATCCGGCACCTTCATGTTAGCCTGCTTCGGCGGCAGCGGGATGGTGCTGGCGGACGGCGGATGGAAAAAAGTGAAAGCCGGCCAGGCCTGCCTTCTCCCGCCCTTCGTCACGAACGGCATGAAAGCAATTGGCTCGGTTCCATGGCTCATGTGCGGCGTGCGCTATCTCGAGTCCCGCGAAGTTTTGCCAATCGTTTCACCCGGATCGCCGGTGCTGGGAAATTACGATCCCCGGCCGTTGCACCACGCCATCCAAGGCCTCCACGCCGAGTGCTCGGGCTCCTCATCTCCTGCCGTCATGCACCTTTGGACCGAGCTGATCCATTCCTATGTAATGCGTTTTGCCCAGCCGCACCAAGCCGACACCCGGCTATGGAAGCTCTGGAATGAAGTTCACAAATCCCTGGGCCATCCATGGACTTTGGACGAACTGGCCGATCGCGCGTTTCTCTCAAAAGAACACTTGCGGAAACTCTGCCGCCGCGAACTCGGCAGGACGCCCATGCAACACGTGACTTTCCTCCGCATGCAGCAAGCCCGACACCTGCTTTCCACCACCGATGACAAGGTCGAAACGATCACCCGCCAGGTCGGCTACACAAATCCGCACACGTTTTCAAACACCTTCAAGCAGTGGACCGGCTGGCGGCCTTCGGAAATCAGGAAATAGCATTTCCGCAAGCAAGGCCGGATGCACATCCGGTTATCGACAATACTCTGGTGCTGGGCAACCGGGCAAAGTGTGGTAAACGGTGGTCAATGTTTCGCAAACCCACCTTTGTTTCGCCATTCCGCAAATGGCTCGCACCGGTCTGCTTGGCACTCGGTATTTCCTTCACCGCAACTGCCGCGCCGAACGCTTCCCGCGTGTATTCCTCCATGGAAATGGTGCCTGCTCTGAAATCGGATGCCGGCTTTCCAACAGAAACCAATCTCCAACCCAGCCCTGCCGTTTTGCTCTCCAAGGGTGAACCTTGGAGCGAATCGGAAAAGGCCTGCGTGGAAGCGTATGTGAACGCGGGCGGAGGTGTCGTGTTGGTTCACGACGCGATCCTCGCTTCCGGTCTGGTGAAAGGTGAGGCGAAAAAATGGTCGGGCACGCTGCCGCTTTTCTTCACGCCTCCCGGACGCGAACAATCGATCAGCCATGGAATTTCGAATTTCGACATCGAGACCGAAATGATCCACGGGATCGAGCCTCGCAAGGAAAGTCAGATTCTAGCAACAACCTGGTCGCCGAATCAAAAACATCTCAAAGGCACCGTCCCGCAGCCCTACGTTTACGGAGTGTCGCCAGTCGTCTGGACGATGGAAATCGGCAAAGGCCGGGTCGTCTGCATCGTGCCCGGCATGGATGCCGCCACGTCAGGTCATCCCGCCATGCGGACGATGTTTTCCCGCGCCCTCGCCTGGGCCGGACGGGATGCCGGGGCTGATAGATTTTCCAATCCGGAAGACGTCGCAAAATTGATCTATCCGCCCGGTGGTCCGCTCGCGCCAAAAGAAGAGCTTGCTGCACTGGTGACCCATCCAGATTTCACTCCGGAACTCGTCGCGGCCGAGCCGTTGATCTCGAAACCGCTGAATCTCGACTGGGATGACCATGGACGCCTGTGGGTCATCGAAAGCATCGAGTATCCCGAAGGCAAACAAGGCGGCGGCCCGGAATCGATGTATTCTCTCTGGCAACGTGACACGCTGCTTCCCAAACCCGCTGCGGCCAACCGTCCCGCAGGCGACCGAGTTTCCTGGATTGAAGATACCGACGGCGACGGCGTGATGGATAAGAAACACGTCTTTGCCGACGACCTCGATCTCGCCACAAGCTTTTGCTTTCATCGCGATGGTGTCATCGTCGCCCAGCCTCCGGAAATCCTTTTCCTTCGCGATACCGACGGCGACGGAAAATCAGATAGACGCGAAGTCCTCTACACCGGCCTTGGCACGTTTGACCGTCATTCCGTGTTGAACAATCTCCGCTGGGGGCTCGACGGCTGGATCTACGCCACCCACGGTTATTCGTCATCGCCCAAGGTCACTTCGGGCGACGGCAAGCGGGATTTCGGAGCCATCGGCTCCGGCATCGTCCGCTTCAAGCCCGACGGCAGCGTGATCGAAATGGTCAGCGCCAAGAGCGGCAACTGTTGGGGTGTGGACATCACTGCGGATGGAGAACTCTTCTTCACCCAGCCGACTTCAGGAGACCTCGTGATGCACGTGCCCGCCTCCGACCGCATCATGGCGGAAGGCAGAATGGGCTCCGAACCCTCGTGGCAAGTGATGGTGCATCTCAGGCCGGTGAAGCCGCTCATGTCGTGGGAGGAAATCGTCGAGAACCAACCGAACGATGTCATCGGCTCGTTCACCGCCGCCTGCGGTTGTGCGATCTACGAGGGCGGTTCATGGCCGAAGGAATGGACTAACGGCTATTTCACCGCGGAGCCGACGGTTCACATCATCCATCACGAGAAACTGGCGCCATCCGGTGTGACTTACACGGCGGAGAAAACCCGCGACGAGGAATTCTCGGCGACGAGAGATTTCTGGAGTCGTCCCATCGACACCCGCGTCGGTCCCGACGGCCAGCTCTACGTGATCGATTTCTACAACCAGGCGGTCCTCCACAATGATCCGCGTGGTCCGATCCACCTTTGGAACAACCAGGCTTCCCGTCCTGATAGAGATCACTTTTTCGGACGGATCATCCGCTATCGCCACAAGGAAGCAAAGACGCTTCCCCCAGTGGATCTGCTGACCCTATCAGGACGCGTTGCCGCGCTGAGCCATCCAAACCGCGAGGTGCGTTTCCGCGCCCAGCGACTGATCGAGGAAGGCGACGTGACGGCCGCAGCACGGATGATTGAGAATGCTTCCGGCCTAGCGAAAATCCACGCGCTTTGGATCCGCGCGGCAGCGCAAATGTTGACACCCGCCGAACTGCTAGCAGCTCTAGATCATCCTGATGCTTCCGTCCGCGTCGCCACAGCAAGAGTTATCGCGGCCCATCCCGAACTCGCCAATCCCGGATTGATCGCAGCCATCGGCAAGCGCCTTGATAACGAGCAAGATCTTCGCGTCATCCTCCAACTCCTGATCGCTCCGCAAGCGGACGCCGTTTTGCCTCCCGGTTTGCTTGTGAAACTCCAGGCAAAGTCCGAAGACAAATGGACCCGCGCAGCCATCGCCCGGCTCGCGCGGAACAATCCTACCGAAGTCCTCGCCGCCGCACTAACCGCTCCCGAACCCGCCAAACAGGCATCTCTTGCCGCGCTTCTCTTCGACGCCCATTCGAAGGACGAAATGAAACTGGCATCGATGTTGCACGCACTCCGCAGTTCGGACGGCCTCGAAATTTCACTGGCCTCGCTGGCATCACTCCGCAAACGCGACCTGCCACGCGGCACTGAACTCACCGCCGCCTTGGAGGACCTCGCAGCCAGCGACAATCCCCGGCTCGCCGCTGCAGCTCTGCCACTCGCTGCTAGAAATTGGCGCGAGCAGGATGCAGCCAAACGTCTTCCCGCCTTGATCGGTAAAATCATCGCATCGTCTCCGCAAGAGGCCGATGTCTTCGCGGCGCTCGCAACCTTGCCGGTTTTCCCGGATCAACTTTCGGGCCTCCTGGAGAAAAAGATCGGCCTGTCCGACGAGTCGGCTGCCCCCGTGCTCGATGCTGTCTTGGCCAATACTTCCACCGGCGTGACGAGTCTGAAAATTTCGCTGCTGCCCTCCGTTTTTGCCACGTCGAAGGCCCGCGTCCTGGAATCATTGCTAGGGCGCGCCGATTCCGCCATGGCTCTGACGGACGCGTTGGAAAGCAACCGCGTGCCGTTCGCGGTCGCAGGCCCTCAGGTGTTGGCACGGCTTGCGGATCATCCGGACGAACAAGTTAGAAAACACGCGGCTCCCACCATCGAACGCTTTCGCGGCGCGGTGGAAGCGAAGGACGCAGTGATCGCCCGCCTCCTCCCGCAGGTCATGGCTCCCGGTGATGTCGCGGCGGGCAAACAACTCTTCGCCGCATGCGCGGTGTGCCACACGTTCCGTGGCGAGGGAGCACTTATCGGCCCTGTGCTCGAAGGAATGGGCGTGCACGGTGCGGAAACATTGCTCACTCACATCGTCGATCCCAACCGCGAGGTGGAGCCCAGTTACCACGTCTGGAATGTCGCCACCAGGAACGGACAGATCCAGAGCGGCTTCCTCAGTCGCGAAACGGCGGGCAGCCTTTTCATCAAGAACGCTGGTGGTGAGGTTGAAATCCCCCGCGACTCGATTGTTAGCAAAACGGACACCGGAAGGTCGCTCATGCCGGAAGGCTTTGAAGGACTCGGCGGCGAGGGGCTCCGCGATTTGCTAGCCTACCTGCGGTCCGGCGAGCAACGTTTCCACACCGTATCATTCGGCAAAGCGGCTACTGCGGACGGCAGCAAGGGCGTCTATCAGGCAAACAACATCTCCACCGATCGCGTGGGATTGAAAAACTACGGCCTCGTCGAAGAGCGCGGGATTCCCTTCCAACTCCAGGACCCCGCCACAGCCAGCGGAGGAAAGAACGTCATCGTCCTCAAAGGCGGCATGAATCAAAACGCCGTTAGCCAGACGATGCCCCGGCAGGTCGAGATCCCGGTGAACCTCGCGGCCGGTCGGCTGCATCTGCTAGGAGCGGTGGCCGGCTGGGGATTCCCCGCCGTGCAGGAGCGGAAACCCCTTCTCACCATCACCGTTTCCTACACCGATAGCACGTCGGAGGATCTCGTTTTCTCCAACGGCATCGACATCGCCGACCACGCCGGTCCCATCGACGTCCCCGGCTCGGCGCGCACCGACCTCACCAGCCACGGCCAGATCCGCTACCTCTGGCGCGATCTCAAGAAACCGGGAGCCACCATTGCAAAACTTGTCCTCTCCAGCGCGGACACGTCACCCGCCCCCATGGTCGCCGCCATCACCCTCGAATCCTCTGCCAAGGACGGATCGATGCATACGCCACCGGCTGAAGGTGGTCCCGCTCTCTCCCGCTGAGCGCATTCCTAACATCCGCTGGGACCCTCTGCCAAAAGTCATTCCAAAAACCATCTTTGGTAAATTCCATCGGAGAGCAATCCGGAGTTCACGGTTTTACCGTGCTCTTGAAGAAGCAATCTGAAGATTTAACTCCGGACAGCGGAGCGAAGCTCCTCACCGGGAACAGGATTCGGCAATCTATCCTGGCAAACGATCTAGCATATTCCATGAACCATGCCCGTCCGCGAACGCGGCCTGCACATTGTGCCCCCGGCTACGGCCCCATGGGCGTCACCGGACAATCCGCCGACGGCGAGGAAAGCCACCAGCAAGTCGCCAGCGGCGCGCAAACCAAATCAGAGGCTCGGGGCTTCGGTGACTCCGAGTTCGCTCCTTGAAACATTTCAGCCCAAATGTGAAAGGTCACGCAGTGGCATCTTCCGCTCATTTCAACGGATCTTGTGTAGTGGACTGCCAACATTCGAGAATAGAGTGCTGTGAATTACTTGCGGTAAACACTTCAGATGCTCTTTCCACATGGCGTGTGGTCCCGCTGAGAGAACGACTGATATTCAATTCCTGAATCACGCATCTGGCAAATTTTTCGGACTCACCTTTATCCGCCGACGCTTCGTGGAGTGCCGACACACAAGAAATCAGATTACGGTAGTCCTCCCTGCAGGACTGACCATAATACGATCTCTCTGACACGGTAAGCCATTCGCCTCCGGATCCATCGCTCTTCGCAGCTCGTGACAATCCGTTCGCTGTAGAATCGGATACGTGAGTTTGAACTCCAAATGCCGTATAACGCTTTCTTAATTCTCCTGAATTGACATTGAGCTGAACTTCCACTGTCGATGTCCACAAATAGCCTGCAGAAAAAAGCACCAGACTGACTGCTGATAAAATGCATCGATGCGAATTTTTCATTTATAGACAAATAATATACTACTGCAGAACGAAACCTATACCGATTTGGCTTAGTAGAGGCAATGTAAGATCCGATTCATTTCAAGGATGTTGACCCAGAGTCGTCGGCTGGCCTAAAGGCGAGGGGAACCGAACGATCTTTCATCGTTTGATTCTACAGGCTGAACTCTCCGGAAATCCAGACGGCCTCTCAGGAATAGATCACCTTCTCAAGAAACAGTCCGTCTGACGGCGCGCAGAGCGGGGATTTCCCCAACGGGAGTCCGGGAGGCTGATCCAACAGTGCGGAGAAATCATCCAAACGGATCCTGCCCTGCGCGGCATGGACAGCTCCGCCGGTGAGCAGGCGGACCATTTTGTAGAGGAAGCCATCGCCGGTGTAGGTGATCTGATAGCCATCCTGCAGGGTCGTCAGTTCCACCGATTCGATCGTCCGGAACCAATCCATGTCCGGAAGTTCGTTCCCGCGGTAGGCGGCGAAGGCGTGGAAATCGTGGCGGCCGATGAAGAGCGCGAGCGCGTCCCACAGCACGTCCGCATCGAGCAGGCGCGGGACATGCCAGGCCAGCCCGGCCTTGAGCGGCGGCAGCACGGGATCGGTGCAGAGATCGAAGTGATAGATTTTCCCGATGGCGGAAAAGCGGCTGTGGAAATCCGCCGCCACCTCCTCGCAGGCCATGATCCGGATCGTCGCGGGCAGCTTGCAATTGAGCGCCGGCACCCAGTTGAACGGGTTCATCGAAATTTCCGGCGGCGCGTCGAAATGCGCGATCTGCCCCAGCGCATGGACGCCGGTATCCGTCCGCCCCGAGCCATGGAGCCGCACCGGCTGCTTCGCCACCTCCGCCATCGCGGCCTGGACGATGTCTTGCACGGTGTTTCCACAGGCTTGGGACTGCCAACCGTTATAAGGACGGCCGTCATAGGCGATGGTGAGTTTGAGACGCATGGCGAATGAAGAAAATTTAAAGTTCGAAGGCGGTGGGCTTGCGACCCCGGAGGTAGTCGGAGGCGGACATGCGGCGTCCGCCATCGGGCTGGACGGTCGTCAGGCGGAGCGAGCCGCTGCCACAGCCGATGGTAAGCGCTCCGTCGTGAGTCGCGATTTCGCCGGGTGTTAGAGCTTCATCCGTGACCGTCGCAGGCGGGAAGATTTTCAAGCGCTTTTCCTTTCCGCCTTCGATGGCGACGGTGTAGGTGCCGGGCCACGGATCGTAGGCGCGGATGCGGCGCTCGAGGGCGATGGCGTCCTGGGTCCAGTCGAGTTTGCCATGTTCGCGTTCGAGTTTTGAAATGTAAGTGGAGGCCGCTTCGTCCTGTGGAACGCGGCAGGCGGTGCCGTCGGTTAGTTTTTCCAATGCTTCGGCGAGGACAGCGGGTGATAGATCGGCGAGGCGGTCGTGGAGGGAGCCGCCGGTTTCGTCCGGGGCGATGGGGATGGAATGGGAAACGATCATGTCGCCGGCATCGAGCGCGCGGACGACGTGCATGGCGGTGATGCCGGTTTCCGCGTCGCCGGCGTCGATAGCGGCCTGGATGCAGGCGGCGCCGCGGTATTTCGGCAGGAGTGAGGCATGGAGATTGATGATGGCGCGGCTGGCCAGGGTGAGGATGTTCTGCCGCAGGATTTGGCCGTAGGCCATGACGACGAGAATCTCGGGATCAAGCGCGGCGAGGTCGTCAGTGATGTCGCCGATTTTCTCGGGCTGATAGACGGGGATGCCTGCGGCGAGGGCCTCGACCTTGATGGCGGGCGGCGTGAGCGTCTGGTGGCGGCCGGTCGGCTTGTCCGGCTGGGTGACAAGGGCGAGCGGACACGGGCCGTTTGCCAACAGGTGACGGAAGGAAGGCAGCGCGATGTCGCCGGTGGCGATGAAGATGATTCGCATGGGAAATGAAAGGGAAGAAGCGTCGATGCTTCAGGATTGCGCCAATGCGAGAAAAACGACGAAAGGCAATAGCAGCGCGACATCGGCGAGGACTCGCAAGGCGTCCATTTGGAAGCGGGCGCGGATACGGTTAAGAATGTACAGCAACGCGGCTCCGGTGAGAATGGAATAGAAAAAGGGCCGGGTGGTGAATTCGTGATCCTGCGCGGCGAAGATCAACGCGGCGGCACCTAACAAGATGAGCGGCAGGGTGAGCGCCAATTCGTCGGTGGCTTTGATTTCCGGATCGGCGGAACGGTTGGCGTGTTCCCAAAAGTCGATCGCCGAAATGTTGAGAACGCAGAGGACGCCGAAGCAGATGAGCTGGCGGGATTTGATGAACTCCCAGAAGTCGAAGCTGGTGAAGGCGTAGGCGATCATCGCGGTGCCGTAGGCGAAGGCAGCGCCGGCAATGATGTTTTTGGCATGGGGAATCTCATCGGGCCCTTGATCGGAAAACAGCGACAAGGCGAAAAACGCGGCAACCATGAGCCCGCCGATGATGGCATAGCCGATGTATCCATTCGGGCCGAACGTGATGCCGTAAATGGCGAACGGCAGGCGGGTGACGACGAGGATCACGGCGACAATGCCGGCGACAATGACGAGACGTTTGAAGATGCGCCGGTGCTTGAGGTGGAACTGGTGGCGGGCTTCCAATTTCCCCGGTGAACCGGAGTCCATGGAAGCGTCCAGCAGGCGGTCGGCGACGTAGATGACCCAGACGACAAGTCCGAGCGAAAAATAAGCCGCCCACGGCAGGTAGTCCACCCGCCAGGTTTTCGCGAACATATACAGCCAAGCGACGGCCACGAGCGGAGCATCCAGGCTCAGCAAGTTGGGAATGAGCCATAACGGCTTACGGGGGTCGGAAGGCACGACGGGCGGAACATCCGCGACGGGTGCGGTGAAGGCAAGCGTGCATTGATTTGAAACCCAAGGTTTCAAGCCAATCCAACAGCCTTGCGAACACGAGACAGCACCTTTCCAGCCTCCTCGCGGGCCCGCAGCGCACCGGCGGCGAGGACCTGATCGACGTAGCCGGGATCTGCGAGAATTTCCGCACGGCGGGCACGCATTGCGGCGAAATAATCCCAATAGGCCTCGGCAAGGCGCTTCTTGAAATCGCCGTAGCCGATGCCGCCTTTTTCGTGATCGGCAACGAGGGTGGCGTGGTCGGCGGGGCTGGCGAAAAGTTTGTAAAGGGCGAGAATCGTCGAGCCTTCCGTGGGCTTCGGGTCTTCCACCGGGGTCGAGTCGGTGGTGATTTTCATGACGAGTTTCTTGAGCGGCTTTTCCTCGCCGAAGATGGGCAGGGTGTTGTGATAGCTCTTGCTCATTTTCCGACCGTCGAGGCCGATGACGATGGCAGTGTCCTCCCGGATGATCGGCTCGGGCAGGATGACGGTGCCTTCGCCGTAGGCTTCGTTGAGCTTCACGGCAAGGTCGCGTGTGACCTCGACATGCTGCTTCTGATCCTTGCCGACGGGGACTTTGTTGGAGTCGTACAGCAGAATGTCCGCCGCCATCAGCGCCGGATAGGCGAAGAGCGCGTGGTTCGGGGAAATGCCGTTGGCGATCTTGTCCTTGTAGGAGTGACATTTTTCCAACAGACCCATCGGACAAACGGTCGAGAGGATCCACGCGAGTTCATTGACCTCGGGCACGGCGCTCTGGCGGAAGAAAACGGCGCGCTTGGGATCGAGTCCGCAGGCGAGGAAATCGACGGCGAGCTCGCGAACATTTTCGCGCAGCGCGGCGGGATCCTGCGACGAGGTCATCGCGTGATAGTCGGCGATGAAATAGAACGCCTCGCCTTCCTCCTGAAGACGGACGGCAGGCTCCATCGCGCCGAAGAAATTTCCGACGTGAAGTTTTCCGCTGGGCTGGAGACCGGTGAGGATGCGCATGGCGCGGAGTGTGGATTCCGCGCGGGGAATCGGTCAAGAAATAGGAATTATGG
Source organism: Luteolibacter sp. (assembly GCF_039920825.1). GTDB lineage: Bacteria > Verrucomicrobiota > Verrucomicrobiia > Verrucomicrobiales > Akkermansiaceae > Luteolibacter. The sequence goes on from NZ_JBDSCX010000047.1 coordinate 40,950, forward strand.
GACGGATATGACTTATTTCGCCGTTTGGAAAACCACCCGTTCGCCCTCCTTGCGGGAGCCGTCCGGGAGGCGGAGCGGATTTCAGTCCCCTTTTGACGATTGCGGAAAGGAACTTTCTCTAGCAGCGTAGCGGAAGCTATAACAGCCATGAAAATTCTACCCTTTGTTTCGGTCGTCACACTGCTGGGTTGGATGGTTCCAGCCTCCTGTTTCGCCACTTCGGTCGGAATATCCACCGTGGAACAACCCGTAAATCTCGGGGCGAAATCCGATCCACAGCGAATCCCACTCGGACGCGTGGGCGTGATCAGCAATTACGACTATGGCATTCACGGAAAGATCGACGAAGCCCGCCCCTGTCCTGACGGCGCGATGCGCTGGGAGGAAGGTTCGGAACTCGACCAGAATCTCGCAAGCGTCTTCGGCATTTCGGTGGAAGCGCAGGACCCGACTCAGATCATGGCTTTTCCCGTGACCCTGCGGGTGAAGCCATGGAAGCCGCCCGGATACAGTCCTTACACGAAGGAACAGGTGTTGGCAGCCACACTCTGGTGTCTGCTCCACAGCACCTATGGCACGCCGGAAAGACCGCTCGATGTGCGGGTGGTCGCGGAAGGACCGGATGACAAACCGCTGGAGGCGAAATACTCCGGAAAATACGTCACAGACCCAGGCAAGGATGAGAAGGAAGTCCCACCTGCTAAAGTGCCGGGGACGGTGATCGAAACGGATGCCAAGGGGACCCACTGGGTGGTATTCGCTGACGTTACGAAGAAAGCTGCCGTCGCTCCACCCGCCTACGGGTTGATCATTGTGGACGAAGGCGGCGGTGACGGAGATACCGGATGGAGCTTGTTTCCCGTTTGGGGAAACGGGGATATGGTTCTGGAGGCATTCAATTACCCGGCCCCCATGCTTTATTCAAGTTTCCACGGGGTAGGGATCACGGATGCCAATTCGTTTCTCGCCGAAGGTGGTGCGAATCGTTTCACGGCAAGCTGCGGTGACAAGTCCGACACGGTATCGCTCAGCTACCCTCGCGTGAAACCAGCCACGCTCGCGGCCGGCATCCTCGGCCTCGTGATTTCCGCACAGCCGGTCGAAGCAAAGCCGCTAACCGTTTCTTTCCACGTCGAGGAATCCGGCCTTGCCAAATATTCCGCCTTCCGTAGCGCGGAGGGTTGGCAGGAAACCCGGCAAGACAACGGCTCATCACACATCATCGAACTGAAATGCGAGTTCGTTTGGGATGCCGCGACCCACAAGTTGACGAAAGGGTCAGTGCCACTGGTCCATCTGGAACGTCCTGCCTGGATCACCCCGAATCCGGTGGAGGAAAAACCGTTCACCGATGTCGAACGGGAAATCGCCGGAGCCGTCGAGACCCGCATCAAAGATGGCATCCGAGATGGCTCCCTCCTCGCGGAGAAAATCATGACTGCGGATACGTTGGCGGATTCCGGGCTGAAGCGGGAAATCGGCAAGGCGGGGTATTACGAAGGTCTCGCGATTTTTTGCAATGGGACGGCCATCCCTGAAAAGCCTCTCAACAATCCCGCGTGGTTCAATAATCCTTCGTTTGATCGAGCCCACGAAGAAGCATGGACCATCGGCCTGAACCGGGGCGAGGCCATCGCCATCGAGGTCCGCAAGGCATTCGAGGCGGAGAAACTCAAAAAGGGCGGGTAATCCGCCGTCGTCACATCTCGGAAAACAACGCATCAACCATTTCCAAACACTTCACGCCGGGCATCACGCCGAGGTTCATCTGGTTCATAACGTAGGCGAACGAGATACCGGTTAGAGGATCGCCGAAAGCGTGGCTGCCGCCGGCCCCCGGATGGCCAAACGCGGATAGGGACGGACCGAAGATGCTGCGGATTTTTTTCCCCGACGCATCAAGCGGATCAAGCTGCGCACCGCAGGTGAAGACGGTGGGACGGAGCAACACGCGGTCATCCGCCGCCGAAACGGGAGTGGCCAGCGCATGTCGCACGGTGGCGGAGAGGGGGCTCGCGATGGAGCCGATCACCGCCTGATAGAATTTCGCCAGCGCCGAGGCAGTCCCCACCCCGCCGAGCGCGGGGAGCCCGGCGGACCAGGCTACCGGGTCATTCATTTCCTGGATGGAGCGCAATCCGGAGGGCGATGAAAACGCCTTGCGCGTGAACGTCCCTTCCGTTGCCATCTGCTGATAGAAAAAATCCTCCTGCTCGGGCTTGCCGACTTTTCCCGGATAGAGCCGCGCAACCCGCGGCCATTCGCTTTCCGGCAGGCCGATCCAGAAGTCCAGACCCAGCGGATCGGCGATCATTTCCCGCCAGCATTCTCCAAGACGCTTACCAGTTAGACGACGGATCGGTTCATCGACCAAAGCCCCGAAGGTGCGGGGATGATAGCCGTGCCCCTCTCCCAACGCCCACGCGGGCACTTGGGATTCGATGGCGGCCACCACTGCGGCATGGTCAAAGATGGACGGTTTTTCATCCAGTCCGGCGAGCCCGCATTGATGCGATAGCAAATGGGAAAAATTGGCATCCCCCACTGGAAACGCAGGCCAGACCTCGCGAACCGGCGTCGCGGCTGATAGACCGTGGGTTTCGAGAGCCACCAGCAAGGTCGCGGCCGACGGGACCTTGGTCGCGGAATAAACCGGCACCAGGGTCGCGGAGGTCCACTCGCGGGATTTCTCCCTTTCGCACCATCCATGGCCTTCGGAAATCAACTCGCTGCCATTCCACCAGATGCTGACGGACGCGCCGAGCTCGCCCCGATCGCGGAAATTCCGCTCGAAGACTTCGAGAACCTTACCTAACACCGATGGACTTGCCGCCATGCGGTTGTGTGTCTGATGCGATCCCGCCGCGCAATCCCGAACTGGTTTCCAAAATCAATCCGCTCTCCTCCCGCGCCCGGTGAGCCGACCATTCCTCGACCAGGCGGAACGCCACCGCGAGCATCGTCGGCCCCATGAAAACGCCCACCAACCCGAAGGCCAGAGCCCCGCCGATGACACCGCAGAAAATTAAAACAAACGGCATCTTGCTGCCTTGGCTGATCAGGTAAGGTCGCAGGAAATTATCAACGCTGCTGATACCCAAGAGACCCCAGAGGACCATGAAAATCCCCATGCCGGGCTTATCCTGGGCAAACAACCAGAGCGACGCGGGTATCCAAATCAACGGCGGGCCGAAAGGAATCACCGCGAAAAAGAACGTCAGCACCGACAGCAATACCGCGCCCGGCAACCCGGCGATCCAGAAGCCGAGCCCCGCCACCAGCGCTTGCGCGATGGCCGTTCCGAGGATGCCGTAAATCACACCACGCACCGTGCCGCCGGCGACTTTGATCAAATGCTGTCCGCGTTCTCCCGCCAGACGTTCAACAGCGACGGCCAGCCGCTCTGATAGAACCGGCGCATCTCGCAACAGGAAAAATGCCAGGAACGCACTCAGAACCACCTGCGTCACGCCCGCCCAAACCGCGAGTCCCACGGCGATCAACCACGTTCGCGCCCAGACCAGAAACTGCCCTAACACCACCACCACGTGAGCCGATGCCGCTTTCTTCTCTTCCCCACTTTTCTCAGTCGCCGCATCCGCCGGCGGAGGCGGTGCGTCCTTCACGATCAATCCGTCGTCACTCTCGATGACGATCTTCGGCCGCGGCGGCGTGGTCTTCACTTCCTTTTCAAGCTGATCCATCCAGCGGTTCCGATCTTCCGCGAAACTCGACCAATAGCTGGCGAGTTGGTCGCCGACGATCGGCGCTTCCGCCACCCACTTCGGCGCTTTTTCGGGTGCCGCCATCAGCCATTTCTTGGTGGCGTCCGCCAGATCCTTGCCGTCTTGGGCGATGCTGAAACCGATCAAGACGATTGGCCCGGCGAGGATGACGGTCAGCGTGAGCGTGACAAAACAGGCCGCCAGCGTCCTTGATCCGCGGAACCAGCGGGTGAAACTGCGCTGCAGCGGATGCAGCGAATACGCCAGGATGATCGCCCACATCAGGGCGGTCATGAACGGCTTGAGAACGAAAAAACACCCGATCAAAAGCAGCAGCAAGGCCACTCCGCCCAGCAAAGGCTCGATCTTAAAGGTTTTGTGCGTTTCCTTCGACTCCATTGACTGCGCTGACGCTAATCAGCTTTTCCGCCAATCGCCAGCCACTTTCGCGATGTTTTTTCAGGTGGAAATGGCGGAGCCGTCGCAGGGCTGAGGAGTTTGGACGCCCTCGTCCAAACTTTGTGACCGCAACACCGGCTCATCTCAGAAGAAGCGGGACAGCCTGAAGAGTCGGACGAGGGCGTCCGACCTCCTTGGTTCGGAATTCCCCACTCACGCCATGGCGAGGAGTTCCTCACCCGCATGAAACAACTGCTCGGGCATGTGATCGACCGATTCGATGATCCAGTCGGGTCGATAGGCATAGTGGTGGAGATCCTCGACGCGGGTGTGACCGCTGAGCACCAGCACCGTCTGATAGCCCATGCCCACGCCGCCAAGAATGTCGGTGGACAAGGTGTCCCCCACCATCACGGTTTCGTGAGAGCGCACCCCAAGTTCATTCTGGGCCATGCGCATCATCACCCCGCTGGGCTTGCCCACCGAGAATGCCTCGCGACCGGTCGCGCGCTCGATCATCGCCACGATCGCGCCGCAGCCGGGACGGATGCCCGCATCGGTCGGACAGGTGGCGTCCGGATTCGTGGCTATCAGCCGCGCGCCTTTTTCCACCAGGCGGACACCGCGTTCGATCATTTCAAACGTGAGCGTGCGGCCTTCTCCGACAACGACATAGTCCGCATCGTCATCGACAATGGTGTATCCGTTGTGATGCAACGCGGCGGAAAGACCGTTCTCGCCGATGACGAATGCGGTGCCTCCCGGTTTCTGATGGGCGAGGAAACGCGCGGTGGCCATGGCGCAGGTGAAGACATCGTCCTCCTCGGCCGGCACCCCCAAACGACGAAGTTTCAACGCAACGTCGCGGCGGGTTCGCTGTGAGTTGTTAGTCAGAAATCGGAAGGGAATGCCCTCACGGCGCAACCGTGCGACAAATCGATCGGCACCGGGAATGAGCTGGTTGCCGCGATAGATCACGCCATCCATGTCGAGTAGGAATCCAATATTTTTCACATCCGGATCCAAGCGTTTAGCGTGCCAGATCGATATCTGCGCGGGTCAGGCGCTGACACGATCCCCACGACTGGCGCGGATGATGGCGGAAATGGAAGAGGTTATGAAGATGGTCATCCCCAAATAGGGCCATATGCTGAAACTTCCCGAAGGATCCGTGCCAGCGGCCGGAAATCATCGACCAAAACCTAACAAACACCGACAATCGTCACAGCCATCGGCACGCTTGCTTCGCGAAGTAGGTGAGGATCATGTCGGCACCAGCACGTTTGATGGCGGTGAGGGATTCGAGGACGATGGCCTTTTCATCGAGCCAGCCACCGGCGGCGGCGCTCTTCAGCATGAGATATTCGCCGCTCACCTGATAGGCGGCGACGGGCAGCGTGGTGGTCTCGCGGACTTTCGCGATGATGTCGAGGTAGAGACCGGCGGGTTTCACCATCAGCATGTCGGCTCCTTCGGCCTCGTCGAGCAGGGTCTCCCGGATGGCTTCGCGCGAGTTGGCGGGATCCATCTGATAGGTTTTCTTGTCGCCGTCCTTGGGCGCGGAATCGAGAGCGCCGCGGAATGGACCGTAAAATGCGGAGGCGTATTTCGCGGTGTAACTGAGGATGGAAACCTTGGTGAAACCAGCATCGTCCAGTGCCTCGCGGATGGCGGCAACACGGCCATCCATCATGTCCGACGGCGAGACGATGTCGGCACCGGCGCGGGCGTGGCAAAGCGCCTGTTCGCACAGGACGGCGACGGTTTCGTCGTTGAGGACATCCAACTCTCCTCGCCCGTCGCGCTGGACGATGCCGTCGTGACCGTCCGAGTTGTAGGGATCGAGCGCGACATCGGTGATGACGCAAAGCGTGGGATGCGCGGCCTTGAGGACGCGGATGGCGCGGGGGACGAGGCCGGCATCGTTGTGGCATTCCTCGGCGAACGGGGTTTTTAACGCTTCCCCGATTTTCGGGAAAAGCACGATGGCCGGAATGCCAAGCGCGTGGGCTTCGCCCGCCTCCCTAACAAGACTCACCAGCGACCAGCGCGTGACACCCGGCATGGAGGCGATGGGTGTATCCTCCGCATCTTCATGAAAGAAAACAGGCAGGATGAAATCCGCGGGAGAAAGCGTGGTTTCACGAACCATCGAGCGGATGGCAGGCGTGCGGCGGTTGCGGCGGGGGCGGTTCATGGAGAAAGAATGAACATCGAACATCGAACACTCAACATTGAACATTGAAGGTAAGAGGATGAATGAAAGCCCAGGATGAATCCTGCGGTCCGCTTTGGAGCTTCTTTTTCTTCCTATCAACCATCAACTTTCAACCATCAACTTCCCGGCGATGGCAATCGCATTCGCCGCGGCGTATTCGCGGGCGTGGGTGAGGCTGATCTGGATCTCGGTGATGCCGTTTTGTTCGGCAAAATCGGCGGCGGCTCCCTGAAGCAGGAGTTTCGGGGCACCGGCCGGATCGCGGGTGATTTCGAGGTCGAGCCAACCGGCCTGGCCGCCGATGCCGGTGCCGAGGGCTTTAGAAACGGCTTCCTTGGCGGCGAAGCGGGCGGCGTAGTGAAGGGCCGGCTTGTTCTGCGCCTCGCAGTAGCTCCGTTCGCTGGCAGTGAATAATTTTGTTAGAAACGGCTCGCCATGACGCTCGATGGCGGACGCGATGCGCTCCACTTCCACCACGTCGATGCCGATGCCGAAGATGCGCATGATCAGCCGGGATAGTTGGCCATCAGATCCTTCATTTCCCTCACCGCGGCAGTGAGACCGACACGGGTGGAACGGGCGATGATGCTGTGCCCGATGTTGAGCTCGGCGAGATGCGGGATCGTTAGAATTTGCGCGATGTTGATGTAGTTGATGCCGTGGCCGGCATTCACCTGGAGGCTGAGATGGCCTTCTTTGGCGGCGGCGATGAGACGGTCGAGCTCGACTTGAACGTTGTCGCCGGTGGCATTGGCGAAGGCACCGGTGTGGAGTTCGATCATGTCGGCGCAGGCTTCTCCGGCGGCTTCGACTTGTTTCAAATCCGGATCGATGAAAACGCTGATGCGGATGCCGGCGTCCTGCAGGCGGGCGATGACCATGCGGGTTTTGTCAAAGCTCGCGAGCACGTTGAGACCGCCTTCGGTGGTGATTTCCATGCGGTTTTCCGGGACCAGGCAGACGAACTCAGGTTTGAGTTTGAGTGCGATTCCGACCATTTCCTCGGTGACGCCCATTTCCAGATTGAGCGGCACTTTGATTTCCGAGCGGATGCGGAAAGCGTCGGCATCCTGCATGTGGCGGCGGTCGGCGCGGACGTGAATGGTCAGCGAATCCGCACCGCCGGCGAGGGCGTCTTGGCCGGCGATTACTGGGCAAGGTTCGGCGTTGGGCGAGTCCGGCGTTTTCGCGTAGCGCGCCTGACGCAGGGTGGCGATGTGGTCGATGTTGACTCCGAGAAGCAAGGGCATGGCTGGAAATAGCGTCGCGAAACCCCGGCGGCAAGACTCTCTTGGAACCGCCAGAAACGCGGGGGTCCCGCGCGGGTCCGACCGTCCGCGCCTATTCGCAAAAACAGTTGCCTCCCCGCCCGCCGGAGTTAGCCTCGCGCCCTATGATCATTGCACCGAAGATCCGTGGATTCATCTGCACCACCGCGCACCCGGAAGGCTGCGCCAAGCACGTCGCCGAGCAGATTGCCGTCGTGAAAAGCCGCGGCCTGATCGAAAACGGCCCGAAGAAGGTGCTCGTGATCGGATCGTCCACAGGCTACGGACTGTCCTCGCGGATCGCTGCGGCGTTTGGTTCCAATGCTGCGACCATCGGCGTATTTTTCGAAAAACCCGCCGAAGCGGAAAAGTGCGGCACCGCCGGTTGGTACAACTCGGCCGCCTTCGAAAAGGAAGCCGCCGCCGCCGGTCTCTACGCCCGCTCGTTCAATGGCGACGCGTTTTCCGATGACATTAAAAAGCAGGTCATCGCCGCGATCAAGGCTGACCTCGGCAAGGTCGATCTCGTTGTTTACAGCCTCGCCTCGCCCCGCCGCACGGATCCGAAAACCGGCGAAGTTTACAAATCGGTGCTCAAGCCGGTCGGCGAAAGCTACACTAACAAGAATCTCAACACGACCAGCGGCGTCGTCAACGAAGTCACCATCGAACCCGCCGAGGGCGATGACATCCAGCAAACCATCGCCGTCATGGGTGGTCAGGATTGGGAGCTGTGGACCGACGCGCTACTCGAAGCCGGAGTCCTCGCCGATGGCGTCAAAACCGTCGCCTATTCCTACATCGGGCCATCTGTCACCTGGCCGATTTATAAAAACGGCACCATCGGCAAGGCCAAGGAAGACCTCGAACGCGCCCAACGCGCGCTCGACGCCAAGCTCGCTCCGTTAGGCGGCAAGGCGTGGGTTTCCGTCAACAAGGCGCTTGTCACCCAAGCCAGCTCCGCCATCCCGGTCGTCCCGCTTTACATCTCGCTTCTTTATAAAGTGATGAAGGCCGATGGCACTCACGAGGACACCATCGAGCAAATGGATCGCCTTCTTCGCGATCGCCTTTATAACGGAAATCCCCAACCCGATGAAGCCGGACGCATCCGCGTGGACGACTGGGAAATGGAGGAAAAAGTCCAATCCCTCGTCGGCAAACGTTGGGACGAAGTGAACACGGAAAATCTCCCGGAGTTCGGCGATTTCGAAGGCTATCAATCCAGTTTCCTCCGCCTCTTCGGCTTCGGACTCAGCGGTGTCGATTACGCAGCGGACACGGATCCGAACGTCGCGGTTCCCTCGCTAAAGAGCTGATAAGGCGCCGTGGAGTTCATCCACGATCCGGGCGAACTGCGGCCGCTCGGCAGCAACTTCCGTCACGCAGCGCCTTTGCAGGTTCTGCAAACGGTCCATCACGTCCGCATCATCCTTGCCGGCCGCGCAGCGTTCCAGAAGTTCTCCTAACAAGATTCCGAAAGCCCGGACCTCGATGCGCTCCAGCCTATCATCGCCCGGATAAACACACGCCGCGCCGAAATCCCCGAGCAGGAAATCCCCCGCCCCGCTCCACAAAATGTTATGCGCATAGAAATCCCCGTGCAGGATTCTCCGCTCATGCAGATGGCGTCCCACCGAAGAAAGCCCCAAAGCCATCCGCATTACCGCCGCCGGAGTGAAACTGCGATCTTCGGAATAGACATCCCGCGTGCAGGACTCGAAATCCGGTGGTCCAGCGAGGGCTGAGAACCCAGGATCAATCAGCGACATCACCAGCGCGCATCTTTCATCCGGGTGATTGGAAATTTTTCCCAGCACCTCTATCAGATGTTCGTGCCGTTCCGCCGCGAGACATGCCGTCATCTCCGTATGAGGGAGGCCATCGCTGGTCATTTCCCCCTTGAAGATCTTCACCGCGACACTCCGGCTTTCCAATTCCGTCCGCCAGTGCGCATGATGGATGGTGCCGGACGCTCCCTCACCGAGTTGATCACCAAACGTCAGATCAGCCCAATCGATTTCCTCCATCGAGGGCATGTCCACTGTCGCGCGATCGGACCAAGGATTCCCACCCAGCCCCAGCCAGGAAAGCCGCGGAAGTTCGAACAACCAACTTGGAAACGCATGAAAGCGGTTCGCTGCCAGCCGGACCAATTCCAGATTCCAACACGCCGCCATCTCATCCGGCAGGTCTTCTAACATATTTCCCGCCAGCATCAGCTTTTGCAGACCCGCACATCCTCCGATCGTCCCCGGCAACTTTTGGATGCGGTTGTCCGTGAGGATCAACCACTGGAGGGATTCAGGAAACGCGCCGTCATCCACCGTCTCGATCCGGTTCGCCTTGAATCCGACCATCGTCAGGCTGGCGCACTCGCCCAGCACGGCGGGCAGGTGGCGGAATTGATTGTCCGAGCAAAATAAAATCCTCAGTTTGCGCAATCGGGACAAGTCCGCCGGCAGCTCGGACAATTGATTCCCTGATAGATTCAGGATTTCCAGCGAATCGGACAATTCAAAGATCTCACGAGGAAATTCAGCAAGACCACAGCATAGATCGAGCCGCACGCTTCCAGCCAGTTTGCCAGCCCGCAACAGGGAAAGAGTATTGTCAGGCGGCTTGCTCACGCGACGACGCTATCAACAACGGCGGACATGCCGCAAGTTTTCACACGTTCCGGCAGCCACTGAATACATTGGTTTTCCGCGCTGTGTTCAGATCATCGTGTGCGGCCAGAAGATCACCGAGTCATCAACGTTCGCAATCATCCGCACGTGGCTGTCCTGCGAGATGACGAACCCGATCACTTCCGGCTCCACCGAGCATAATCGATAGACCGAACGATGCCGCGTGCCGTCACTCTGCACGTTCCACGGTGTGATATTCGTGCCTTCGAGATCATGAGCGTGTCCCACCTGTAAAACGTTGCGATCCACCCGGATTTCCCCGCCGAAGCCGATCAATCCCAGCTTCTTGTCCAGCACCAGCGCGCCATCCACCTGCATCAGATCGGAGAACAAACGCGCCAGTTCGAAAAACGCTTCTTCCAGCCTGTCCAATTCCGGATCGCTGTTATTGCGAAAAACGTGCCATGCGTCCTCCACCGTCGAATCCTCGGGACACAACATCCCGACCCGCCGGATAATTGATTGCAAAAGGCTCCGGAAACGCAGCCCCGCCACATCGGGAGTTGCCGAGTATTTGCAGTCGATCCATTGCGTCGCCGCCTCCAGTCCTTCCGGGTTGTCCGGCAGGATCACCATGCTTCCCCCATGGCCGCTGGTGCGGACCAGATTGATGACGCGTTTGACGAACTGCAGCGAAATCAAATGCGCCAGATCCGCATAAGCCTCGGTGGCCAAGGTTGTCGGCAGACAGCCTTCCATCAGATCCTCCACCAGCCGCAAGCGATGAGCGGCGAAACGCTCGTTCAGCAGACGCGATTGAAACACATCCATCCGCGGCCCGTGGAATTCCCTGCCCCGCCACTCGGCTAACAGGTTGTAGCCGTTGTAAAAAAGCAGCCAGCCCGGATCACGCACATGGATGATCGGATGCGGGATTTCATTTCCCAAAGGCTTGCGTCCGCCTGCCACCAGATTCAGCCAGCGTGGTCCCGTGTTGAGGATTCCCCAAATCCGAAAACCACGGTCACGGTCCGGCCAGATCGCCACCACCGAGTGAAAAAAACTCGCCGCCGGACTCAACCGCTTGATCTCGTTAGACGTGAGATTGTGCGGTGTTGTGAACCGCACCGCATGCGTTCCATCCGGCGGCCCCTCCGTCGCGGCGAACGCATCCGGCGGCGCGATGATCACCCGCGCCCTCACCGGCCGGCCTTCTTCCTTGAGCAAACTGCATGCGTAAAGCACGTCGCAGGCTTCCCTGATCTGCTCCTGCGTCGGACCATCAGGACGGATATCTAACAAACCATGGAGTTGGGAAACCAGATCCTGCAAAGTGAATCCGTTGGTGTTGTTGGCGGCGCTCATGAGGAAATCATCGGATGATCCCAATCCCTATCGCGGCTGGAAAGATCCCGCAAGCACCCCCGGAAAATTTTCCTTGCGCATCCGAATTGTTACTTTAAAAGTCTCATCAGTGGCCGCCAACAACCAGTTCTCGATCGCAGTGCATCTCATGGCCGGTCTCGGCTATTGCACCGAAACCGACCGGACCTCCACCCAGCTCGCCGCCAGCGTGAACACCAGCCCGAGCTTCATCCGCCGGACTTTGGCGAAATTGTCGAAGGCCGGACTGATCGCAACCTCGAAAGGAAAAAATGGATTCACCCGTCTCGCGAAAAAGCCGGCGGAAATTTCCCTGCTCGACATCTACCTCGCCATCGAAGCGCCAAAAGCGTTTTCCATCCACCACTACGAAGTCCAAGGCCCCTGCGCGGTGAGCTGCAACATCAAGTCCGCCTTGGAAAACGCGCTGAACAAGACCCAGAAAGGCATGGAAGACAGCCTTGCGAAAATCACCCTCGCCCACCTCCTTGCCGACATCAAAAAGCACTGAGTTTTTTGACCTTTATTGTTACTTAAATAGTCACATTCATAACAACAGCCCATCCCATGAATACCATCACACGGAAGCAACTCCTCGATCAGCTCAACTGGCGCTACGCCACCAAGCAATTCGATCCCACCCGCAAAATCAGCACCGAAGACTGGAACACGCTTGAAGAAGCCCTCGTCCTCAGCCCGTCGAGTGTCGGCCTGCAACCCTGGAGCTTCCTCGTCATCGACGACCCGGAACTGCGCGCCAGACTGCAGCCTGCTTCCTACGGCCAGTCGCAGATCGTCGATGCATCACACCTTGTCGTCTTCACTACCAAGTTCGACCTATCAGAAGCCGACGTGGACGCACATGTCGCGAACGTGGCCAAAGTCCGCGGTGTCTCCGTCGAGGATCTCACCGGACTCAAGGGAATGGCCATGGGCATCGTCACCGGCAGAAGCGAAACCGAACGCCGCGATTGGGCCTTCAACCAAACCTACATCGCCCTCGGAAATCTTCTTACCAGCGCCGCCTTGCTCGGCATCGACGCCTGCCCGATGGAAGGTTTTTCCCGCGAGGAATATGACAAAATCCTCGGCCTAACGGAACAAGGTCTCGCCTCCGCCGCAGTTGTCACTCTGGGCTACCGGTCTGCTGAGGACAAATACGCCACCGCGCCGAAAGTCCGCTTTGGGCGCAAGGAAATCGTCCGCCATCTCTGAATCATTCTCCGACCAAACAAACTAACATCATGAGCACATCGAACAAACTCGCGGGCAAAATAGCCCTCATCACCGGCGGATCGTCCGGCATCGGACTCGCGACCGCCAAGCGGTTCGTCGCGGAAGGCGCGCGCGTCTTCATCACCGGCCGCCGCCAACCGGAACTCGATGCGGCCGTCGCCGAAATCGGCGGAAACATCACCGCGATCCGCAGTGATATTGCCAGCCTCACCGATCTCGACCAGCTCTTCTCCCTCATTCGCGAACAAGCCGGCCGCATCGACATCCTCTTCGCCAACGCCGGCAGCGGCGCGTTCGCCCCACTCGGCCAGATCACCGAGGAACACTTCGACAAATACTTCGGCATCAACGTCAAGGGCACGCTCTTCACGGTGCAGAAGGCTCTGGAACTGATTCCCGCCGGCGGCTCGATCATCATGAACGGCTCCATTGTTTCCATCAAAGGCTTCCCCGCGTTCAGTGTTTATGCCGCCACCAAGGCCGCGATCCGTTCGTTCGCCCGCACGTGGTCGGTGGATCTGAAGGGCCGCAATATCCGCGTGAACGTCGTCAGTCCCGGAACCGTCGTCACCCCCGCTTACAAAAACGAACTTGGCTTGACCGACGAACAGATCGTTGAATTCGAGGCGCAAGCCGCCGCCGGCGCTCCACTCGGACGCTCCGGCACTCCGGACGAAATCGCCAAGGTCGTTTCATTCCTCGCCTCCGACGACAGCAGCTTCGTCACCGGCATCGAACTCTTCGTCGATGGCGGATCCGCCCAAATCTAACTCTCCCCTACCCCACAATCCAATGAACACATCAAACAAACTAGCAGGTAAAACCGCCATCGTCACCGGAGCCTCCAAAGGCATCGGCGCCTCCATCGCCAAACACCTCGCCGCGGAAGGAGCATCCGTCGTCGTCAACTATTCCTCCAGCAAGGAAGGCGCAGACAAGGTCGTCGCCGAAATCACCGCCGCCGGTGGCAAGGCAATCGCCGTCGGCGCCAATCTATCGAAACCTGACGAAATCCCAGGGCTCTTCGCGGAGGCCAAGGCCGCGTTTGGCAAGCTCGACATCCTGGTCAACAACGCCGGGATTTATGAAATGCTGCCGCTCGAGCAAGTCACCGCCGAACACTATCACAAACAGTTCGATCTGAATGTGCTTGGTCTGCTCCTTTCCACCAAGGAAGCGCTCAACCACTTCGGCACGGATGGCGGGAGTGTCATCAACATCAGCTCCATCGTCAGCACCTACGCGCCGCCGGCTTCATCGGTTTACAGCGCCACCAAGGGCGCGGTCGATACCATCACCCGCGCGCTGGCCAAGGAACTCGGCGGCCGCAAGATCCGTGTGAACGCGATCAACCCGGGCGTGGTCGATACCGAGGGAACGCAATCCGCAGGCATCGCCGGCGAGGACGCCGAGTTCAAGAAATTCTACGAAGCGACCGCTCCGTTAGGCCGCATCGGCCAGCCGCAGGACATCGCCACCGCCGCGGTGTTCCTCGCCTCCTCCGACTCATCATGGGTCACCGGCGAGATGTTCTACATCAGCGGCGGCGTTCATTGAGCGCAATGAACTCCGGAGCGCGGGGTTCAGTCGTCCGATCCAATTTCGGGCGGCGGATTCCGCGCTCCGGCTTTTGCTCGCTCGCCCCCCAACTTTGGAAGGCCAACCCGCCGACCACGATTCCTCTGACGCGTGAACCTGAAAAAATTATTGACGGCCAAGCCTTATAAGTGCATATACACACCATGTCTGACGAGCTGGATATGTCCGCGATTGAAAACTGTGTCTGCTTCAACTTGAGGAGGGTGAGCCGTATCGTGACCCAATTCTACGACGCAGAGGCGCGACGCCACGCACTCCGCCCAACCCAAGGGTCGATTCTACTGGCATTGAATGCCCAGGAGAAATGGAGCATGGCGGAATTGAGTGATTGGCTGGGGATGGACCGCACCACCCTTCTGAGAAATCTCCGTCCGTTGCAGCGGGATGAACTGGCACATGCCGAAGGTGGCGGGCGTGGCGGCCGGGTGGAACTGTCCATCACCGCCAAAGGCCGGAATAAGGTCCAAGAATTCATGCCAGCCTGGAGGTCTGCTCAAAACATCGCAGTCGAAACTCTAGGTGCACAGCGTTGGTCCGCCGTCCTCTCCGACCTCGAAACCGTGGCCATTGCCCTGAACAAGTAAAAGACCCCCAACAACAAATCGGAAAACTGAAAAATTAGGTGTGCATATACACTTTCAATCACCAAATAACGAAATGAATACCTCAAACAAATCATGGGTTCTGATCACAGGCGCATCGAGTGGCTTCGGCGAGGAGTTCGCCCGACAATATGCCGCAAAAGGCCATCCGCTGGTTCTGGTGGCGCGACGGTTGGACCGGCTTGAAAAACTCGCCGAAGCACTCCGCCTGCAATTCCGCGTCGAGGTCGTCGTGGAACAGGTGGATCTATCGGAAGTCGCCGCAATCAGCCAACTGCATCAGCGGCTCCGCGAACGGGGCATTGAGATCGACATTCTGATCAACAATGCCGGTCACGGTCTGCAAGGCCCGTTTCTGGATAGCCCGTTGGACGACGCGATGGCGATGGTGCAACTGGACATCGCGAGCCTGACGGCAGTGACCCACGTTTTCGCTCAAGACATGCGGACACGGAAGAGCGGGAAGATTCTGCTGGTTGCGAGTTTGCTAGCCTATCAGGGCGTGGAGCATTTCGCCGTTTACGCAGCAGCCAAAGCTTATGTTTTACGCCTCGGCGAGGCTCTTCACCGCGAACTCAAACGCGATGGCATCACAGTCAGCACTCTTTGCCCGGGTCTGTCAGACACCGGATTCGCGAAGACCGCTCAAATGAAAATCACTGCTGAGCTGAAATTCCTGATGATGAAACCCGAACCCGTGGTCCGAACAGGGATCCACGCCCTCAATTCAGGAAAAATGAGTGTCGTCCCGGGCATTCCTAACAAATTCATGGCGGCCTTCTTCTGGGCAACGCCGCGGTGGCTGCATCAGTCCGTTCTAGCACGGGTCCTCAACGCTTGATTCAAAGAACAAAATTTATGAAAGCTAACCTATTGGGGGCATCCTCTATTATCATGCTGATCTCAACGGGCTGTATGGTAGGTCCGGACTACAAGCAGCCGAACACCGACGTCCCGGAAAACTACAAATCCGGATCCCATGGCACTTGGAAGGAAGGCCGGCCGCTCGACCATCAAGCCAAAGGGAATTGGTGGAAAATTTTCGGCGATGATGCCTTGAACGGTCTTCAAAGTCGTGCGGCGGGAGCGAACCAGGAAGCCAAAGCAGCCATCGCCCGCGTTGACCAGGCCCGAGCCACCGCAAGAACCGCCCGCAGCGAACTCCTTCCCACCCTCGATGCAAATCCAAGCTTCACCCGGCAACGATTAACATCTAACGAGAAGTCAAACGGCGGAGTCACAGTTAGCGGTTTCCGGGCGCCGTTGGACTTGAGTTATGAAGTCGATTTGTGGGGCCGGGTCCGAAGGGGCTTCGAAAGTGCCACCGCCGATTCACAGGCTTCCGTGGCCGCTTACCACAATGTATTGCTCGTTCTTCAAACCGACGTTGCACAAAACTACTTCGCCCTTCGATCACTCGATGCTGAAATCGAGGTCACCAAAAATGCTATTGGACTGCGAAAGGAACAAGTGCAACTCGTCCGGTCCCGCTTCGAGACCGGGGTTGGGAATGAATTGGATCTGGCGCGCACAAAAGCCGATCTGGATTTCGCCGAAGCTCAGATCGCATCTCTCTCAAAGCGGCGTGCCGAACTGGAGAACGCGCTTGCCATTCTCATCGGCGAGAATCCTTCAACGTTTACGTTCGCAGCGGCATCCTCGGATCGCCTCGCAAAATGGGATCCGGCTCCGCCCAGGATTCCCGCAGGATTGCCGGCGGATTTGCTTGAGCGCCGCCCGGATGTTTCTGAAGCCGAACGCCAGCTTGCCGCCGCAAACGCCCGAATCGGCGTGGCAAAGGCTGCCTTTTTCCCTTCGTTGAGTCTCACGGGTTCGGCCGGATACGTAAGCGCCGATATTGGAGATATGTTCAATTGGGATAGTCCCGCGTGGTTGATCGGGCCGAGCGTTTCACTACCGATCTTTGCGGGTGGCAGAAATCAGGCGAACTTCAAACGCTCGGAGGCTGCCTATACTGAAACTGTCGCCCTCTATCGACAAAGGATCCTTGTCGCGTTTGGTGAGGTCGAAAGCAGCCTTTCAACGATCCGCTTTCTGGAGGAACAAGCCGCTGCCCAAAATCGCGCCGTAGTCGATTCAAGTCGCGCGGCAGAGCTTGCCGAGACTCGCTATCGCACCGGTATTGTCGGCCATCTGGAGGTCCTCGATGCCAATCGCGACGTGCTTCAGGCCAAACAGGCCAAGGCCCAACTTTCCGGGCAGCGACTCATCGCATCCGCGCAGCTCATCAAAGCCCTTGGCGGCGGTTGGTGAGACTTCACTCAAATAACAGAATTTTCATTTTATCCATTTCATGAACACACAATTTAGATCAAGCCTTCCTAACTTCGCGAAGGCGATTCTCTCACCATTGAAGCCCACCGTTCTGCCTGCATCATGGCTCATGGTGGCCTTGATGACGGGCGGATGTTCAAAGCCGCAGGAGGAAGATCCTCGCCTACAACCCCAGAAAGTGGACGTCTTCAAGGCGAAAACCGCGGAACCGGGAAGCAGGAGTTTCACCGGGACAGTGGCTGCCAGAGTGCAAAGTGACATCGGCTTCCGGATCGGCGGAAAGATCCTGGAACGAACCGTGGACCTCGGTCAGCACGTCGAAAAAGGTCAGCTTCTCATGCGCCTCGATTCGGTGGATCTCGATCTCTCGTTGGCAGCACAAGAAGCAAACGTCGAGGCAGCCCGTGCCAAATACGTCCAAGCGAAAGCGGACGAAGCACGTTTCGCGGCAGCTCTGGCCAACTTGGGAGCGGTCTCGCACCTGGAGTACGATCAGTCCAAGGCGGCATTGGATAGTGCCAATGCACAACTGGCGGCCGCCGAGGCCCAGGCCAATGTCTCTCGCAACTCCAGCGGGTATTCCTCCCTCTTGGCGGATGCGGACGGAGTGGTTGTCGGCACGCTGGCTGAACCAGGTTATGTTGTGGCCGCTGGCCAAACGGTCATTCAACTGGCGCATGATGGCCCCAGGGAGGCCATGATCCATTTACCCGAAGGTGTGCGGCCCGATCATGGGGCGGTCGCTTCGGCCCAACTCTATGGACAGGAAAAAGCCTATCCAGCCGTGTTACGACAGCTATCCGATGCGGCGGACCCAGCGAGCCGGACCTATGAGGCGCGGTTCGTTCTTGATGGCGAAGCAGCTTCCGCACCGATCGGTTCGACCGTTAGCATCAAATGGTCCGGCACAAAATCCACCGACGGCCAGACAGTCGTCGTCCCGGTCGGAGCCATCCAGGACAAAGGAGCCGGACCCGGTGTCTGGATCGTCAATGATCAATCGGAGGTCTCCTATCGCATGATCACGATCGCCTCGATCGGCAACGAGGAAGTCGTCGTTTCCAGCGGGGTGCATGCCGATGAAACCGTGGTCGCACTCGGGCCACACCTTCTCCACGAGGGGCAAGTCGTGACTATTGAAAAATAACCGGAACCACATCCAATGAATCAATTCAATCTATCCGCGATGGCGGTCCGGCAGCGCGCCATTACTCTATTTTTCATCATCGCCACTGCGGTCGCAGGTGTTTTCGCCTACTTCCAATTGGGACGGGCGGAAGACCCATCGTTCACGGTCAAAGTCCTCACGGTGAGCGCGGTATGGCCCGGAGCCACGGCTCAGGAAATGCAAGATCTGGTGGCGGAGCCATTGGAAAAAAGAC
>NZ_JBDSCX010000048.1:0-37099 GCF_039920825.1 Luteolibacter sp.
CCGGCCACAAATCTGCGTAGGAAATCCGGTGAGGAAGGGTTGGTTTGAGGTCACACGAGAAGCAACCTGATCACCGGATTTCCGACCACTCCTTTCGCCGAAATCT
Organism: Luteolibacter sp.; assembly: GCF_039920825.1. Taxonomy (GTDB): domain Bacteria; phylum Verrucomicrobiota; class Verrucomicrobiia; order Verrucomicrobiales; family Akkermansiaceae; genus Luteolibacter. The sequence goes on from NZ_JBDSCX010000048.1 coordinate 107, forward strand.
CGCTTAAGTCAGTGCCATTCACCACTGACCCTTACAATCTCTATAACCCGAACATGGGCAGTAATGCCAGTATCGCGGGCATCAGCCGCAACGGCAGCGCCGGCAACTACACTTACTCGGTGATCGGCAGTGGTGACCGGCCAATCACCTACGTGAGCTGGTTCGACGCTGCACGTTTTTGTAACTGGCTGCAGAACGGACAAGGTGCGGGTAGCACGGAGACGGGCGCGTATAATCTCAATGGCGCGTCCAGCGGGATCTTCACCGTCCAGGAGGGAATTACCGTAAGGCTACCATCTGAAAGCGAATGGTATAAAGCGGCCAGTTACGATGCAACAATGAACGCCGGTGGGGGCGGCTACTGGGTGTATGCCACCCAGAGCAATACAATGACGAGCAATGATATGACCGTGGCAGGTGCAGCGAACCTCTACTGGGGAAACATAAATACCGCGAAAAGTGCGCAAGTGCAAAATGGTCTCCCGTCAGCTTTGAGCGATGTAGGAGCCTACGGTGCTGATTCAGAGAGTTATTATGGAACGAACGATCAGAGCGGGAACGTCTGGGAGTTGATCGACACTATTAACTCAAATTCATACCGAGGCATTCGGGGCGGCGCTTGGCTGTATACAGACCCGGGACCTATTGGCACAGACTCTAGCGGTCTGGCTGTACCTACGGACGAATCACTGGATTTAGGGTTCCGAGTCGTCTATGGCATTCCTGAACCAACTACCCTTCTTCTGACGATGCTTGCAAGCGGTGCGATGTTGATACGCCGGAGACGTTAAACCGGATTGCATGACAGAGACTGCGCCGGGGGCAGTCCCGACTAACAAGCGTGGAGTGACGCCGTCGAACCGCTCCCTGGAAGCTACATCGACAGGGTCAGTCGATGTAGGGTCTCGATAATCGAGCACAAGCATTGAACAAGGTCTGAGGCTGGTTGCCGCCACGAGTCTTTTCCGGTGACGCGGAATGGCATTCACCGCGCCTGGCAAAGGAGGATTTTCACCATGGCAGCCTGGATGGATTTCTTGGCAAGTTGTGGGCCGTGATGGGATTGGAGATTGCGTTTCCACGGCCTCCCTGAACGGCCTAGATCAAGAGGGAAGCTTCGAGATTGAGTGCCTCTGCGGTTTTCCTAACGTGGTCGGTGTTGAACTTGCGCTCGCCACGGAGAAGTCGGGAGGCGGTGGAGCGGTCGATGCCGATGAGTTTGCCCCACCCGGTGGCGGTCATGCCGATGTTTTCAAGATGGGCGGCGAGGAACTCATGCGGTGGCATTGATTCCGGCGCTTCGTAATTCGCGGATTCATAGGCTGCGGCAAGCTCGGCGAGGGTTTCGAGGTAGTCGGCTTGATCGGCGGTCAACGGGTGACCTGCCATGAGGTCGATGATCCCGGTGACGGCATCGAGTTCGATTTCATCATGCAGCGTCCGTGGCAGGTGCAGGCGGCAGAGGGCTTCGTAGGTTTTCGGCAACTTGGCGAAACCGGGCAGGGTTGGCTTGGTGGCGTTCATCGGCTTAGAGGTCGTTTTTCCAGCGGTCTTTGCTGTAATCGGCGTGGGTGAGGATTTTCAGGATGAAGATGCTGCGGGTGTTGTAATGGATGGCGGTGATGAGGCGGTGGTGGTTCCCCGCGATGTTGAAGATGGTGACGGTCTTGGAACTGCCGACGGTGGCTAGGTCCGCATGAGGGAGGACTTTACGGACGTCGGCGATGGATTGCCACTTGGCGGCGGTAGCCACGGAGATCCATGCACTGAGGTTGGCGGCGGCGTTCGGGTGCTGCTTGGCATAGTCGAGGATGCGGCGCTTGGTGATGATCCTCATTCAAATCTGTTGTCAAATTAGCAACATGGATTCAAGCCGTCAAGGCGCGAGTTCATGCAATGAGATTGCTACGAGACCAAGGGCGGAAAAGTTGGCTGGAGCCGTCTCGCCCGGAGGCAGGATGTGCGAGGCGAGACGCCTCGGCAACGGTCTGGCGCGAGACGCGCCAGCCACTTTTAGGCGCCCGGCTGAGACAGCCGGGACACATTCTCTCAGGTTGCGATTTGCCGGAGGATCGCTGCCGGGCTCCGCGGGCCGATGACCGAAACACCGCCTTTCGGTTAGGACATCTTTGCAACGAGTGCCGCGGCAAGCGCCTTGACGGCGTCGGCCTGCGCGGCATCCGCCAGATTTCCATCGGCGTCAAATGCTTCGTAGGCTTTCGGAATCGAAACCTGGTCGGCCAACACGGAGATTCCGATGTTTTCCAAAAACGGCCGGAGCTGCGTAAGGCTGCGGGCTCCACCGTAACCGCCGGGCGAGGCCGAGAGGATTGCCGCGCTCTTGCCTTTCAAAACGGAAAGTGGCGGTTCATCCGGAGCGGTCGCACGGGAGACCCAATCGATCGCGTTCTTGAGGGCGGCGGTGATGGTGCTGTTATACTCGGGCGAGGCGATGATGAGACCGTCGTTTTCAGAGAACAATCCCTTCAACCGCGAAGCAGTTTCGGGCATGCCCTCTTCTTTTTCGAGATCTTCATCGAACAGCGGCATGCGGAAATCCCGCAGGGCGATGAGCGTCACTTCCGCTCCGGCGGCACGGGCCGCGTTGGCGGCGATGGTGGCGAGTTTCTGGTTGTAGGATTCGGCGCGGAGGCTGCCGCCGAAGACGAGGATGCGTGGCTTTTTCATGATAGTTAGATGGAAGCGGTTTCGAGGGACGGATAGTCAGTGTAGCCTATCGGGCCGTCACCGTAAAAGGTGGAAGGCTCGGGCGCGTTGAGCGGCGCTCCGGTGCGGAAGCGCTCGACGAGGTCAGGGTTGGCAATGGCGGATTTTCCGAAGGCGACGGCATCGGCTTTTCCGGACCGGATCGCCTCCCGGGCGCTTTCGGCGGTGAAACTTTCGTTGGCGATGTAAACGCCGCCGAAGGCTTGCTTGAGCGATGGTCCGAGCGCCGGCTTGTCATAGGATTCGCGAGCGCAGAGGAAGGCAATTTTCCGCTTTCCGAGTTCCTGCGCGGCGTAGTGGAAGACCGAAGAAATGTCGGAGTCGCCGACATCGTGGGCATCGCCACGCGGAGCGAGATGAACGCCGACGCGATCCGCGCCCCAGACGGAGACGACGGCATCGGTGACTTCCAGCAGGAACCGCGCGCGGTTTTCGATCGGCCCGCCGTATTCGTCGGTGCGTTTGTTGGACGAGTCCTGGAGGAACTGGTCGATGAGATAACCGTTCGCTCCGTGGATTTCCACTCCGTCGAATCCGGCGGCTTTCGCGTTCTCGGCAGCACGGCGGTAGTCTTCGACGATTCCAGGAATTTCCGAAATATCCAAGGCGCGCGGTGTGACGAAATCCTTGAGAGGACGCACAAGGCTGACATGCCCGGCAGGAGCGATGGCGCTGGGTGCGACGGGAAGATCGCCATTAAGATAGACGGGATCGGAAATCCGCCCGACGTGCCAGAGCTGGAGAAGAATTTGCCCCCCGGCCTTGTGGACGGCGCTGGTGACGAGTTTCCAGCCCTCGACCTGCTCGTCGGACCAGATGCCCGGGGTGTTAGGATAACCGACGCCCTGCGGTGTGATGGAGGTGGCCTCCGTGAGGATCATGCCGAAGGAACTGCGCTGGACGTAGTATTCGGCCATCATCGCATTCGGCACGCGCCCTTCCGAAGCCCTACACCGGGTGAGCGGAGCCATGACCATGCGGTTAGGGAAGGTGAACGCCCCGGCGTGGAGCGGTTGAAAAAGTGGATCTGACATGATTTTGTTAGTGAAATTCAGGCTTCCGGTTTGGCTTCGAGCTTGAGTTCGATGACCACCTGATCACGGATCAGGTCATCCGCCATGCCAGCATAGACGATGCCGAAATCCTTGCGATTGATGTCGAACTTCGCATCGATCTTCACCGTGTCCCCGGTCTGGCTGACCGTGGTCGGAAAGCTGATGTTCTTGGTCTGGCCGTGAAGCGTGAAGTTGCCGGAAACCGTGTAGGTGGTGTCCGAATCCTTCTTGAAACCGGTCACGTCAAAGGTCGCTTCAGGAAATTTTTCGACGTCGAAAAAATCCGGACTCTTGAGATGGCCGGTGAGTTTCTCTGAATCCGCGAATGCTGATTTCATGTCGATGACGACCTTGTGATCGTTTCCAACAGGAGCTCCGTCCTTGAGGGTGAAATAACCGGTGAAACTTTTGAAGCCGCCGGGATGGCTTTTGGTGACCTTCGAGCCGATGAAGTTCACCTGCGACGCCGGAGTGAAAACATACTTGGTGCCGCTTTCATTGCTCGCGGTTTTCTCAACGGCGCCGGACACTTTGGCGTCGGTGGTTTTGTCAGCCGGATTTTCGCAAGAAACGAATGCGAGCGGGGCGGCGACGGCGAATGCAAGGTATTTGGTTTTCATGATTTTGATTTGTTGGAATTGAGAATGTTGGAAGTTACTCGGATTTATTTGAGGTCAAAGAGAATCGCCTCGGATGCTTCATCTGTAGCGGTGATTTCGATTTCGCCCGGTTCTTCAAGGGATAGCGCGTCACCTGCCGCAAGCGTGATGCCGTTGACGATCACCGCTCCTTTGGCAACGTGGAGCCATAGGCCACGGTCCGTGACGAGTTCGTGTTGGGTTTTGGTTCCAGGCTGGAGCTTCAACAGATAGATCGAGGCGTCTTGGGCGATGGTGGCCGATCCTTCACGACCATCTTTTGAAATCACGAGAGTCTTGATTTCACTCTCACGACCCACTGCTGGAGTCCACTCGGTGTAGGCCGGAGTGAGGCCGCGGGTATCGGGAGTGATCCAGATTTGCAACAGATGCGCGGGTTCCGTGGCTGAAGGATTGAATTCGGAGTGCAGGACTCCGGAGCCCGCACGCATCAACTGGATCTCGCCGGGCTTGAGGACGCGGCTGTTTCCCATGGAATCCTTGTGGGCCAGTTTGCCGGCAAGAAGGTAGGAGAAGATTTCCATGTCGCGATGAGGATGTGTCGGGAAACCTCCGCCACCGGCGACCCGGTCGTCATTGATCACCCGCAACGAGCGGAATCCCATGTGGGCGGGGTCGTAATAATCGGCGAAAGAGAACGTGTGCCAGCTGTCGAGCCAGCCGTGATCCGCATGGCCGCGCTCATCGGCACGGCGGACATTCAGTTTGAGGTTCGTGGTCATGCCGCCATCATAACGGAATCCGGCCGGGCGCATAATGCGATTTCGTCAGTCTCAGCATGCACGCGGGAACATCCTCGGCAGATCAGTCTAACAATTCCGCGTAGTGCCTGTGGGCGAGTTCCAGTGAGAGATCGAGGATTCCCTGGCTGCGGGAGCAGCGGAGGGCTTCGTCCGACATGGCGGCGCACTCGGCATGGCTCAGCGACCGGATCGCCTGGCCCACCCGCGGGACTTGCTGAGGTCCAACGGAAAGTTCTTCCACGCCCATCCCCAGAAGCAGCGGTGTCAGGCGGATATCGCCAGCCATTTCACCGCAGATCCCGGTCCAGATGCCGTTGTCCCGCCCGGCATCGATGGTGCGTTTGATCAAACGGATGACAGCAGGGTGAGTCGGCCGATAGAGATCGGCGACATGAGGGTTTACGCGGTCGGCGGCCACCGTGTATTGGATCAAGTCGTTGGTGCCGATGGAGAAAAAGTCCACTTCGGGAGCGAGCAAATCCGCACAGATCGCCGCCGCAGGCACCTCGATCATGATTCCGATAGGCAGGCTGCGATCGAAGGGCACTCCCTCGCTTTCCAATTCATCCATGCAGCGGCGGACCATATCCTTGCTGCGCCAAACCTCGGAAAGTCCGGAAATCATCGGGAACATGATGGCGACTTTGCCATAAGCACTGGCTCTGAGAACCGCGCGGATCTGTTCACGAAACATCGCCGGACGCGCCAAGGAAACACGGATCCCCCGCCAACCGAGGAAGGGGTTCGGCTCGGGGTCGGTTAGAGGTTCCACGGGCAGCTTGTCACCACCGGCATCCAGCGTCCGGATGATGACGGTGTGCGGCGCCATTTCCGTAGCGACCTTGGAATAAACCTCTGCCTGGCGTTTTTCGTCCGGCATTTCCTCGCCATTGAGCAGGAGAAACTCCGTCCGATAGAGACCAATGCCTTTCGCTCCGCTGCGTTTCACCGGCGGCAGTTCATCGACGATCTCGATGTTGGCCGAAACCTTGAGCGCGCGTCCATCGGTGGTCTCGGTAGCGGCACCGCTCATCGCGTCCAGCGAGCTGCGCACCCGCTCCTTGGCGAGAGTCAGGTTCCGGTAGCGTTCCAGCGTTTCCGGCGAGGGAAACAAAATCAATTTTCCGGTGTAGCCGTCGAGAATGGAAGGCGTCAGCGCGATGATGTCGATGACCGCGCCGTCGAGCCCCACCACCGCGGGAATGCCGAAAGCGCGGGCGAGAATCGCAGTGTGGGAGTTTACGCTGCCCTGCTCGGTCGCGAAACCTAACACATGCCGCCGATTCATCGAGGCGGCATCGGAAGGAGCGAGATCGTAAGCCACAAGGACATGCTGATCCTCCGGCCCCATGATCCGGACATCCCCTTCCGTGGTAAAATTCCTCAAAACCCGCTGGGCGACGTCCTCGATGTCCGCCGTGCGCTCCCGCAGGTAGGGATCCGGAATCCGGCGCATCGCTTCGAGGAAATTCTGCATCACCGCGTAGTAGGCATACTCGGCATTCTGCAAACGCCGGGGAATCGCCTGAAGCACGCGTTCCACTACGGACCGATCCTCGAGGATCATGACGTGCGCCTCGAAGATCCCGCTCTCGTTGTCGCCCGAAAGATCCTCAAGCCGGCTCTGCAACTCGATCAACTGCCGTTTGGTGATTTCCAAAGCCTGCTTGAACCGCAGTTGCTCGCGTTCGACGTCCTCCTCCTTGATTTCATAAATCTCAGGGGCCGAGAATCCGCGGGCGATCACGTGAACCGGGGCGATGGCGATACCGGGAGAGGCTGGGATTCCCTCGTAGATGATTTCGTTCTCAGATCCGGTTTTCGGCATGGACTGGCGACACCATGACGGCATCCGGGGGATGGGTTCAAGACACAATTTCCCTCTCGGGCGGGACGTTCAGCCTGCTCTTCGGAGCTGCAAAATCCCGTAAAACCGCGGAACGGGGATTGTTATTTTGAAATTGCGTGCAACTTTCGTCCCGATGAAAAGTATCACCCAAATCCTGACCGCCGTCACCGCGGGCGTTTTCGCCACCAACGCGTCCGCCGAAGCCCTCGCCATCGGCGCGGCGATCCCGTCCGTGGAACAGAAAAACCAGGACGATCAGCTCGTGAAACTGGCTGAGGCCGGAGCCAAAGGATACACACTGGTTTACTTTTACCCCAAAGCCGACACCCCGGGTTGCACCAAACAGGCATGCAGCCTCCGCGACTCCTACGCGCTTCTTACCGACAAAGGCGTCAAAATTTTCGGCGTGAGCTTGGACAACGTCGCCGCCCAAAAGGCCTTCAAGGACAAATACAAACTCCCCTTCGACCTGCTCGCCGACACCGATGCCAAAGTCGTCGATGCCTTCGGAGTTCCAAAAGCCATGGGCTTCGCCAAACGCCAGGCGTTTCTTTTCAAGGATGCCAAACTCGTCTGGAGCGACATGAGCGCCGCGACCGAGAAACAGGCGGAAGACGTTCTGAAATTCCTCGCCGCGCAGAAATAGCGCTGGCGGCGAGGAATCCAACACACCTTCAGACCGAAACAGGGACAGCCTTTTCGCGCCTTGTGAAATGGCTGCGCCACTCGACTTTCGCGGTGAGCGCCATCAGCAAGGCCAACGTCGCCACTCCGCACACCGTGAGTGTGATGCCCGTCAAGCCGTCGAAGAAAAACGACGCGCTGAACAAAACCAGATAGGCGAGCTGCGCGGGCAGGGCGACCTTGAACAAGGCGTTTCCTCCCACAGCCCGGAGGTAGCCGCAGACCAGGATCAGCGACGTGACGGTTGCAATCGCAAAACTCGGATAGATCGGCACCAGATCCACCAAATAGGCAAATAACAGGTGAAACGCGAAGAAACCCGCTGAAACGAAAAACACGTGCATCGGATGCAAAGGCACTCCCTTGAGACCGCCAACTAACAACACCACCGTCACGAAAAACACCAGTGACACCGGAGCAAAAAACGCGATCCGCGCGGCCACCGGCCCGGCATTCAACAATTTCGGCATGTCCATCCCGATCGACGGCACCGCCAGCACGTCCGGGTAGTTCCATGTCAGGTCCCAGCCTTTGCCATCGGTTTTCCGGTTCACGTCCTTGGGCGAACCGGTTCCCACCGGGAAGTTGATCTCGGTAAAATCGGTCCGCATCCTGAGGACGAATCCGGAGATCCGGCGCTTGTCGGGAAAGCCGTAAACCCAGCTGCCGGTTCCTCTCGTCTGATAGGCGGCATGCAACGTGGTCCGGCCGGATGCCGGCAGAACCACCGCCCGCGTCGCCGCGCCCGAAGATCCCGGGCGAAATGGCTCCGCCTCCTTTTCATCATCCAACCGGAACTCAAAACCTTCCAGGTTCTCAGCCCCGGCAGGCAGTGGAAACGAAACGTAAACCGTCTGCGGAATGCGGGTTGGATTGACGAACACATACTCCGCCTTGAAATCCACGTCATAGGTCCGGTGACGGAACAAGCCGCGTTGTTTGGGAACGAACTTCAAATCCACGCGCACATCGGATGAAGCAGGCAACAAAGCCGCGCGGCCGCCCGGGGCGTTGGGTGTCTCGAACCAGGCTTCAGGATGCTTCTGTTCCAAAGCGGGATTCCATACACCCGCCACTTCCTGCGACATGGTTTCCGAGGACTCCCGCGTCCGTTGTGACAGGGCGGTGGCGAGGATGAACCACGCCAGGGTCGTGCAGCCGACAATCGCCACCGAGGCGATCAAATGGATGATTTTCATGAAAAGATGATGTTAGGTTTGATTTTCAATTCTTGAGATTCGAGCGCTGATAGAAAACGTTCGTCACCGGCCGCTCGTCGCGGCACAGGTTTTTCTTCAGCGTCATGCGCGATGGAGGATCGCCGGGCTCGGCCGCGCGGATCAAATTACCGCTGGTTTCCGCCTGATAGCCGCTTGGCAGATCGACCTTCCAGGCAAGCGCACGGATGAACAAAGGCGTTTTCGGCAACGCCAGTTCGAGAGTCCCCTCCACCGGATCGATTGCAGCGGCACGTCCTGTGAAGGAACAGGAAATGCCAGTCTTCTGCGCGGCGGCGGGCAGACTGATTTCAAGTTTCCCGTCCCCCAGATTCCCCGGTGTCACCGGTCGCCCGCCGACATTGCACGACAGAAGCGTCATCCCCGGCGGCACATCGAGGATCACGCCCAGCATGCCACGATGCTCCAGATTCATCTCGCCTTCCACTAACATCGCCCCGTCGGGCTCCAGTTTGGTCAGCCACAAGGCATTGGTGATGGTGGCCTCGGCGGTGGCCACGACGGGCAGCGGATTCACCGTGAGTTCCGCGGAAGCCGCAGCTTCCAACTGATAGCAGGACGCACCGTTGAGTTCCTCAGCAAACCGGGATGGCAAACCCTTGGGAGGAAACGGCCCCGCCAAACCATCCGCCGCATAGGACAACTCCGGCGATCCGACTACGATGAACCGCGTGCGGGTCGAATTCTCTCCCGGACCGGACGGCGATTGAAGTTTCCAACTCCGGTCCAGCGGACGGAGTGGAAGCTGATAGGAAACGGCGATTTCACGCTCCAGCAGGCCACGGGTTTTCCAGTCGATCTGAAGACCCAGCGACCGGTCCGCGCCGCGAACGAGTTTTTGGCCCGCTAGATCATCGCCCGTCGCTTTCACCTCGCGCGCATCCGCAGGCAGCGTGAGAAGCGCCGAAACTCCCGAGCCGCCGGAAGCCGAAGCGCTGGCCAATACATGATAGACGATTTCCCCGTCTCCCGGAATGACCAGGGCCTGATGTTGCCACGTCCACACCGACGGTTCCGGCGGCCGCAGCGCCTCGCGGGTTTCTTCGCCGCCAAGCATCCGGATTTCAAGATCTCCGCCGGCGAGCGGCAGGGCGACCAGCCGATTCGATCCTAACACCTGTTCCCGGCCGTCGATTTTCACGGCGACCGACCACCCTTCTCCAAGATCTCCCGTCTCGAAAATCGAAGCCGGAGAAGGAGGCACCACCAGCACCGCGCAGTCCGCTCCGAACACCGGCAGCAACTTCATCTCGAGGATTTGCGCTCCGGCTTTCTCCAAGGCCTGACAGAGCATTCCGTCCTGAACAACAACCCGGGCGTCCTGCGGTTGTTGGCTTTCGACCGTGACATTGCCGCCGACCAAGGGAACCTTCGCCAGTCCATCGGCGAATGTCGCGGTCCGGAACGTGGCATCCAGAAGCGGCTTGCCCGCGATAACTGATAGATGAAATCGCGCCGACAGGAGCGCGGGATCCGGCTTCGGATTATCGACCGGACGGTTAGCTCCGTTGATCAGGGATTTCAATTCCCCGTAGGGTAATCTGACTTCCGCCTGATCCAACGTCGGCCCTGCCAGAGCCAGATTGGATAGCAATGCGGAGACCGCGAGCAGCTTGTTGAATTCGGACATGCACCACCCATCCTCCCCACTCGTGAAACCCTGATGAAGGATTCATGAAATGCCGGTGGAGAATCAAATCGAGCGGACGAACTTGAGGAACTCCTCGTAGCGCACCAGTTCCATCCGACCGTCGTGATGCTCGATGATGGCTGTCAGGCTTTCCACCCAATCGCCGGAATTCAGATAGTGGATGTCCCCCACCCGCTTGTCCTCGGGCGTGTGGATGTGACCGCAAATGATGCCGTCGCATTTCTTGTGGCGGGCGAGGTCCTGCAGGAGTTCCTCGTAACGGTCAACGAAGCTAACAGCGGACTTAACCTTTGCCTTCACGCTCTTGCTGAGGGAGAAATATTCCTTTCCACGCCACGATCTCCAGAGGTTGTAAACGCGGTTCACCTTGAGCAGGAAATCGTAGCCGACCGCGCCGAGCGAGGCGAGCCACTTGTGATTCGTGGAAACGCTGTCGAACCCGTCGCCGTGGACCACGAAGTAGCGCCTGCCCTCTACTGTTGTGTGGATGTGCTCTTTGGTGAACTTGATTTTACCGAAGGCAAGCGGCAGGAAACGTTCGAGGATTTCATCGTGATTTCCCCGCAGATAGATCACGTCGGTGTCGTCGCGTTCCGTCATCTTGAGAAACTTGCGGATCACTCGGCTGTGACGTCCGCTCCATTTTCCGCCGCGCCGCAGCGCCCAGCCGTCGATGATGTCGCCGTTGAGAACCAGCTTCTGGCAGCGCAGGTGTTTCAGGAAATCCACCACCTCGTTCGCCTTGCTGTCGGGCGTCCCCAGATGAATATCTGATAGAAAAACCGTGCGACAGTCATACTTCGGCCGCTTCGAGGATTTCACCGGCGGCGGATCGGCTTCGGGTTCGATTCCCGCGATGGACTCCAGTCGGGATTCGAAATCTCCCACCACCTGTTCCCAGCCCAACACCTCGGCGACTCCGCGGGCCGACCGGCGCAACGGATGATCCGGACGAAATGAAAGCGCGGAGACAGCTTGTTTCAAGAATTCCGCGGCATCTCCCTTAGTCGCTTTCAGGCCATTTTCCCCGGACCGCAGATGGAGCGCGGCGGCGGCGTAGTCGTATGCCACCGTCGCCAGGCCACTCGCCATCGACTCTAACACCACATTGCCAAACGTTTCCGTCTCGCTGGGAAAAATCATCACGTCAGCCGACGCGTAGTGCGTTGCCAGATCCTCACCGTGGCGGGTGCCGGCGAAGCGGACCCAGCGGTGTTTCTCCGCCAGTTTTTCCTTCAGCGGCCCGTCGCCGACGACCACGCACTTCACGTCAGGCACGGCCTCGCGCATCCGTTCGAACGCGACCATCGCCAGCTCGAAATTCTTTTCCGCCGCCACCCGGCCGACGATCACCACGACCGGAGAACCCGGCGTCGCGCCCCACTCGGCGCGAAGCGTCTCACAGCGTTTCGCGGGATGATAGAGTGCCGTATCCACCCCGCGGCCGAGGAGATGGACGTTGGTGAAACCTTCGGCTAACAATTTGTCCGCGACATCCTTCGACGGCGTCAGCGTGCAGTTGGCCCGCTGGTGGAAATTCCGCAGATAGGCCATGGCCACCGGTTGCAGGCCGCCCATCCGGTATTGCTCCATGTATTGGTGAAAATTCGTGTGAAACCCGCTGGCCACCGGAATGCCCAGCGCGTTGGCCGCCTTGAGCGCGGATTTACCTAACGGACTTTCGGTGGCGACATAGATCGCATCCGGACGTTTCTTCATCCACCGCGCCCGCAGCTTGAACGGCTCCGGCAGGCCGACCCGCACTTCCTTGTAGCCGGGTAGCGGCACCGAAGCAGAACAGGTCTCGCCCGGTCCGGCCACCTCACCGGTGTGGATCACGTGGACGCGGTGGCCCCGCGCTTTCAAGCCATCGGTCAAGCGTCCCAAAGTCATGGCCACCCCGTTCACATCCGGGGCGAAGGTATCCGTCACGATGTCGATTTTCATGAGTGGGTGAAAGTCTGAACGTTCAACCCAACCCATCATATCCCACCATCTTCGACAGGTTGCATTCAGTGGCGATTTCGTCACATCCCGAGATTTTCGCTTCGTGCGGACGGCGGCGGGTGCTTACCCTCCGGCAGTTCATGCGGTGCCCCTTTTGCCAAACCCCTTTGAAAGCCGATGCCGCCGAGTGCGCGGCTTGTCGCCTGACTTTTCCCCGCACCAGCGCCCTGCTGGGATCGATGCCGCGGTTGGCTCCAGTGGTCGCGGACACCACGCGGCAGTTGTCCGCTGCCGATCAAGTGAAAATGAAAAAGCGGATCGCTCAAATCCAGCGGCGTTTTCCTGATCTGGTCCTGCAAGTGGTGGTGAATTCGTTTCCCGAGGACCATCCGTTTTCGATGCACGTATTCTGGCTCTTCAATGCCGGAAATTTCGCCGGCGACAGCCAGCGCGGAAAGGACAACCACGCCCTGCTCGTCGTGCTTGATCCGGCGCGCGGCGAAGCGGCGATCATGCCCGGCTACGGCCTCGAGCCGTTCTTAAAAACCGAGGCGCTCGATCACCTGCTGGAACTCGCCGGCCCGGCATGGGAAAACAGCCGGTGGGCGGATGGGATTTTCCAGGTGCTCGACGGACTGGACCAATTGTTGGAATCCATCGCCGTCCCGGATGAAGCCGGAGAGTCGAAGGGGGATTTCTAACTGCCATTCTGGACTGCGGTGGCAGAGCGCAGCGCCGACACCGCTTTGGATTCTTCCAGGGCTGCCGGACGGATGAAGACGGTGGTGGCCGGTTCATCCAAAGCGGTGTGGCGCTATCGCTTCCCACCGCAGTCCATAGGCCTAACCGAACGCTTTCAGAAAACCAACCTCGATGGCGAGCGGCTCGAAGGCATTCGTCTCTAACGTCCGACGCAGCGCGTCGAGCGCTTCCATGCGCTTGAGGAGTTTGCTTTCCGGTTCCGCTTCGGCAATACCGCGCAAGGCCGGTGCGGATTCGGGGAAATCCAGGCCGCTGCTGTTCACTTTCATGCGGAGTAGATCGGCCATCCACGCCATAAGGACGTCGAAGAGCCGGTTGCGGGCATCGAGATATTCCGCTTCGGCAGCGGCCTTGTGGAAATCCTCGCGCTCCTTGAGCCACTTGCCATCCGTACCGTCTCGATAAGCGGCAACTTCCTCTTTCTCGGCAGCCTTGGCGGCGGCATCCGCTTCCTCGCGGAAATCCGATAGAAACGAGGCGAACGCCGCCTTCAAATGCAGCGCGGCGACCGGCGTGCCGAAGCCACGCGCGGCTGCGGCATTCAGCGCGGCGACCAATTCCGCTCCACCATCCGCCAGCAGCGCCCGTCCGCCTAACAAAGGCAGGCGGACACAGCGCGAAAGGATTGTCGGAAGCAGGCGCTGTGGATTCGCGGTAAGAAGAAGTAACAAAGTGTTCTGCGGCGGTTCTTCGAGGGTTTTCAAAAACGCGTTCGCCGCCTGGTCGTTCATGCGGTCCGCCTCGGTAATGACGCCGACCTTGCAAGCTCCGCCCGGCGCTGCGAGGTGGAGCGTTTGTTCGAGATCACGGATTTCATCCACTCCGATGCGCCGGGATTTCATGCGCGGTCGGACGATGCGGATCCAGCCGCTTTCCAGCTCATCCAGCGGCGGCGTTTCCACCACCACCGGCTCGCCGAAGAGGTCGAAGCCGCCGGACGCAGCGCCGCCATTCACCATTTGGATCATGCGTGCCGCCAGGTTTTCCTTCCCACTGCCGTGCGCCCCGCTGATGAGGAAAGCGTGCGCCAGCCTCTTCCGCTCGTGCGCTGAGGAAATCAATTCGAATGCCCGGTCTGCCAAATACGCCATGCGGGGCCATCGTCTCCGCTATGTCATCGGGCGCAATCCGAAATCCGTGTCTCGAACTTTAACTGCAAATTTTCCGCACTTCCCCCCTGGCATTTTCGCGCTGGAATTTCACCGCCCGGCCAGCTATCCTGCTGCGCAACTTGGATGAAACAAACCGACTACCTCTCCCGAATCGCGACCGCCCGCTCTACGAAGTCATCCAGGACTTCGGAAGACGCTTACGCCCAGGTGGACCGGATGGCGAAATCGACGAATGGTCCGTTTACGACGAAAGCTTCCGCCGCCTCGTCGCATGGACAGGCGAAACCGGCCGATTCTTCGAAGGACTCCAAGCGCTGAAAGAAGGCGGGCGCGAGCACGATCTGACCTACGACCCAGCCACCGCCTCCTGGCTGAAGTTCACCAAACCCGCCCACGCCGGCTACGTGGTTTCGTTTGAATTCGGTGCACCCACCTTGGAACCAGCGCTTCCATTGGAATACCTCGAACGACTGCTTTTGCAGAACGAGATCTTCAACGACCAAGTAACCTTTGTTGGAATCGGCGGGCAGCGAGTGCGACCCACGATCATCACCCGCCAAGCCGACATTCCCGGAGAGCCCGCGGATCATTCTGAAATCATCCACCTGATGACCCGGGAATTGGGATTTGAACTTCTGCCTGCTCGGCATTCCGTCGGCTACCAAGACTCACTGGCCTTCGTCCGTGACGGAATCGCGGTATTCGACCTCCGACCCGCCAACGTCGTTAGAACCCCGGACGGGGTCATCGTGCCCATCGACTCCATTCCCGTCCGCTTGAATGAAAAAGAGGAAAATGTCCTCCGCAACGGCTGATCTGGATTTATCTCAACTGGAATCGGATTGCCCGCCATATTCCCGTAACGCATCCAACAGCGACGACAGAACCGTTTTGCGGAGAGACTCTTGAATTTTTGGCGTCCAGTGCCAGTCAGCTCCTTCAAGGTCCCTCAATCAACGAGACGATCACCGTCAATCCTCCGCCCTCGCCGATGCACCACGCATCGGCTACGCCGTGGATGTCGCCGATGGCGTAATAGAATCGTGGCAAATCCACCAACGATTGGACCGGGGAGCCGTTAACGACGTGCGCCGAACTCCTATTCAAATCAAACTGACCTTTGATGACCGCATCGTGTGAAGCAAGCGCCTCACTGACAGCCAGCCTGAACCGTTTGGCAAACTTCTCCTGCTCCTCACCGGGCAGAGTGGCGTGCGCGACCATCCGGCGTGCGATGCGTGTGGCACGGCCCAAGGAGGGAAAGGGCTCGTAAACCTTGTCTTCGAGGACCTCCCAGTCGGTCCCTCCCGCATTTGTCGCAACGTCAGCGAAAGAAAACCCGCGAAGCAAAGCGGTGCCCTTCGGCTGGACGGAGCGTTCCAGCCATTCAAATAAAACCAATGCGACGACAACTCCGATCAGGAGTCCGAGCAACAGCGGCCAAATCCAGTTTCGTTTCATAGAGCATGGGGGCGACGACGCCTAACATTCCGAGAGCATCCGCGGAGGGGTGAAAGTCCGATTTCGCGGCGACTAGTTCATCAGGGACGGAGACTTTTTAAACTCTTTTATTTCTATTCCCGGCCGGGATCAGGAATACCCCTAAAGGAAGCAGCAAAACCATACCGATGCTCCATGCGCCAATGATCGAAATCCGGCCGTCGCCAAGTGTGTTCGCGATGGTGACTAGAATCCACATCAAGAGCATCCAAATTCCAAAGCACAGGCCATAGCATTTGAGGAATAGGCCGATTCGTCCGTCAATCGACTGCGGGAGAAGCCGCCCGACGAACGCGGGCGCAAAAGTTAGAAGAGCACTCAGAGCTGAAAAAACAAGAATCGCCGCGGCGCGGGGAAGAGAATCATCGGCAACGCCTGCCGCATTGAAATGCGAAAAAACTTCCGGCGGAAGCAGCGCGAAGCCAAGTAGCGGAATCAATCCCACAAGGGCGAATTTCATCTTGTTCACGGTCGTCATGGTGATCTCCGAAAATAGCGCTCCCGGACCGAGTCACAGGTGGCGATAGAAGGTAAGTCCGTTGCCATCAGGGTCGTAAAAGGAGAATTCACGGGTGCCCCAAGGAGTGTTGGCCAGATGGGTGCGATCGTGGAATATGGCCAGTGCCTCGAATTCGGCGAAGAGCGCGTCCGGATCATCGACCACGAAGCGCAATCGAGTGGTTTGCATTTCATGTTCATATTGAAACTGCATGTGAATCTCGACGTTGTCGCGTCGAAAGCCCGCGTAGTTGTTATCGTGATTGAAGAGGAGCCTGAAACCGAGCAAATCGGTGTAAAATGCGACTCCTTTGGCGAAATCGCGTGTGCCCAGGATTGGTTGGATTTGAAGTAGCATGACTGATGAGAATTAGCAGGCCGAATGTCAAAAGTGACGGCACAGAACTCACGGAGCAAAGCGAACGAGGGAGCTTGTCCGAAATCGCCACCCACGACTTTTTCGGTTTGGAGGTTGAAGTCACAGAAGCAATGCGGTGGAAAGAGTTACTGGATCACCGACACTCACAAAGCCATCACTTAATACTTGCGCGTAGATACCTCCCGAATGAGCGAGGCCACTAACAACATCCGGAATCCCAATAAGCTTGGCAAGGTGCTGACACGGAGGACAGGAACGAATCCCAAGAAGCGAAACAGGACCAATAGAAAAGGGACAGCCAATGAGGTCTGAAAGCCTGACTCCCTCCGTGATAATGTTCCGCCGGGTTAGGCCCGGGTGAAGATCAATACCGGACAAGCGGAGAAAACTCCATAGTGACTCAATTTCAATCAGGGTCACGTCGCGAATGCCTTTGGATTTCGAATACGAGCCTAAACCACTGGCATAGCGGTCTTCAGCCAGTCCTTTGCCTGTAATAGCTTGCGCGGTCGAAACGAACTTCATTGGGGCGTCTCGCTTAGAGCCGACATAAATTTCTCTCACTCGTCCTTGAAAATTCATGATCTTCCGTTTTAACCGAACAGCATATCCTACCTCGCCCGGACGATATCGGTTCTGGTTAGTCGAGGCAAGCGTGCGGGAAAGCCGCTTTGGAGAGTTTGCGAGTGAGCAGCTACGATTGCGGTCCGGGTTCGTGGATGGAACCGAATGGGGGAAGGTCGGAATAGGCCTGAAATTACGAAAAAGGATCCTTCACAAGACCCGCAACAGGCTATTTGTCGCTCGATTCAAGATCCGCGATGGAACGCAGGTCGTATTCCATGCGACGCCGGACGCTGCGATGGAGACGCATCAGGAAACCAACCATCATAGCTCCGGTGACGATGACGCCTCCGCTCAGGAAGATGACCCGGTGCTTGAGCGATTCGGTGCGGGCGGTGCGCAGGTCGATGACCTTCAACAGGCCGAGATTTATTTCCCTCTGCTTGGCCGTGTCTTCGGTGGAAGTGATGCGTGCGGCAAGACTGTCGCCGGAATCGACCGGCTGTTTTCCCGCCGGGTAAATCGAATAGACCAGCGTGGCGGCATTGAGCATCCACAAGGCGGTGAGAATGATGCACCACCGGATGAGGTGGGTCGGGCTGCCGGATTCATCGGAGGATTTCATGGAGCGGTTTGGCCAAGGCGTTGGGGATGCGGACTGAAGTCCTGGACTACTTTATTTCGGCGACCATTGGTCCATCCAGCGGATCTTGGGTTTGCCGGATTTGTTGAAGCCAGATGTAGCGGGAGTCCGCGAGGCTCAAGAGGCCTAGTCCGAGGAGGGCGAAACGGCGGGTGATGGGTTTGCTCATGGGAAAACGGGTAGCGGGCCGGGAAACAGGCGACAAGGGGTTTTGCTACTGTAAAAAGGGGGGAAGAGTTTACCGCAAAGGCGCAAAGGTCGCGAAGGGACGCAAAGTTTGGATGGGGTAAATCTCAAAATCCAATCTTCCTTTGCGATCCTCAGCGCATTTGCGGTCCATCTGAATCCCGGTTTTCCTGCGGACCATAATGCGGACTGGACAGCTTGCGGGGGCCGTTTCACGTTCCGCGCATGGATACGCAAAACGTGTTTGCCCCGCGGGGCGGGAAAGCGGAGATCGAGGAGGGTGCGGATTTCGCCCCGAAATTCGACGCGGACGGCCTGATCCCGGCGATGGCGATGGATGCGACGACGAAGGAGCCGCTGATGCTGGCCTACATGAACGAGGAATCGCTGCGGCGAACTTTGGAAATCGGCGAGGCGGTTTACTGGTCGCGGTCGCGCAAGGAATTCTGGCACAAGGGCGCGACTTCCGGACACATCCAGAAGGTGGTGGAGATCCGGACGGATTGCGATCAGGACGCGCTGGTGCTGATGGTCGAGCAAATCGGCGCGGGTGCCTGCCACACCGGCCGGAACTCGTGTTTTTACCGTAAAGTCGTGGCTGGAACGGCCGGAGAAACGGCGAAATTGGAGCAGACAGGCGGCGGAAAGTCGTTCGATCCGGCGGCAGTTTACGGGAAACACTGAATTTCGATCAATTTCGCGGTTGCAATTGTGAAATTGAACCGCTAGCTCTCCCGCCCCGCGCGTCAGGGCACACCGCACAGACACCGCTGGCAGCACATTCATTTTCCGCGAAGGAGGACCCCATGCATATCATTAAGAAGATCGAGTCAGAGCAATTGAAACAGGATGTCACCGAGTTCAACGTCGGCGACACCGTGAAGGTCCATTGCCGGGTGGTTGAAGGTGGCAAAGAGCGTATCCAGATCTTCGCTGGCATCGTTCTCGCTCGTGGCGGTTCCGGTGTGAACGCCGCATTCACCGTTCGCAAGATTTCCTACGGCGAAGGCGTGGAGCGCGTTTTCCCGCTGCACACTCCCCGTATCGCGAAGATCGAAGTGACCAACAAGGGCAAGGTCCGCCGCGCCAAGTTGCACTACCTCCGCGAACGCGTTGGCAAGCGCGCCCTCCTTGTGAAGAGCGCCAACTGATCTCCAACAGATCATTTCCTCAAGCCACCCCGCCCGGTTTCCGAGCGGGGTGTTTTGTTTTTGCGCGGTCGCGTGATTTCCGCTTTCCGGCGGCGGGAGTCCGCGCCACGTTGCGCGCGTGCGCGTGCCGATTCCACTGGTGATCCTGTTCGTCCTAGCCGTTGTCGGCGGGACGTGGTGGAAAAACACGCGGCACATGGATTTCATGACGCCGCCGTCCGATACGAAGCTGGCGGAAATCCGGCAGAAGGTCGAAGGGTCGTTTCCTCATGCGAATCAGGTAAAGGACCCGGTTCCCGAAGTGGCCGCCCCTCCCCCACCGCCTCCGCCGCCAGAACCGCCGAAACCCACCGTGGATCTCGGCGACCTGACCCAGCCGCTCATTTTACAAAACTACGGAGACATCACGCCACAAGGCGCGGACCATCTAATCGAACTGGCGAAGGCGCTGGCGGACAAGGGTGAGTTCCAACGTTCCCTGCTGGCATGGGAGCGCGTCATCGATCTAACGAAACCGGACGCGGGCCAGGCGGCCGCCGCCATCGCGGCCATCAAACAACTGCGTCCGACGTTGCCGGATTGGAATTTGAAACCCGAGACGGCGATCCAAATCCAGTTGCAGGCAAGCACCGGAAAAAAGCTGGCGAAAACCCTCACCCCGATCCTCGAAAGCGTCGCCCGCGATCTGGAGCGGGCGTCTTCCGGAATCGTGAAAATCAAAACCTCCGTCACCGCCGGAAAAACCAACACTGCCAACAAAGGACCGGTGCCCGTGGCGCTGTGGCTGAACGGAACCGGGAAAAAGGCCCCGTCCACCGAGGTGCTGTCGTTCACCGTGGCTTCGCCTGACAAGCTCAAGGACGAGATTTCAAAAACCGTCTTCCTGCTGATCCGCACCTACCTGACCAAGTCCACCGCCTACACGCCGCCGGCGGAATTGGGAGCTGGTGAAAACCCGATGGAGGCGTTGAGTTTCCGCATCACCCGGCTGAGCTGGAGCGAATTCGCCACC
This sequence comes from Luteolibacter sp., assembly GCF_039920825.1. Taxonomy (GTDB): domain Bacteria; phylum Verrucomicrobiota; class Verrucomicrobiia; order Verrucomicrobiales; family Akkermansiaceae; genus Luteolibacter. The sequence continues at coordinate 20,467 of NZ_JBDSCX010000048.1, forward strand.
TCGCTGCAGGTTCCCCCGAAAAAGGGCGGATAATTTCGAATTTTGGCCTAATTTTCCCAAATCCCCGAACGTTTCAGACGATCCTCGGCAACCCTTCAACCTGTCCCGCCATGTTTCCCCGCCTTTTGGTATTTAGTTTCGCGCTCGCAGCCATGGCCGTGGCGGAGGAAGATGCCCCGGTTGAAAAACCAGCCCCGGTGGAGCCCGTGAAGCCGTCGGTGAAACAACTCGATGAGACGAACTTTCAAATCGGCGAGGTCACCTTCGACAAGAAATCCCGCGAAATCCGTTTCCCGACGAAGGTCAATATGATCGAGGGTCAGTTGGAATACCTGATCGTCCACGAAAACGGGAAGGTCCATGAGTCGCTGTTGTCCACGACGATCTCCCCCACCCATCTCAATCTCGCTTTCACTCTGCTGCGTTATCCGCCATCCCGAGAACTCTACACCGTGGGGGAAAACGATGAAGGCAAGCCCGCCAAATTGCCGGATGTCCCCGCCGAGGTGAAAGCCGGAGCCCGCGTCAACATCGATGTTGAATGGATGGACAATGGCAAGGTGCGCCGCATCCCGGTCAACGAGTGGATCCAGCACGGCGTGAAAGAGACCGCGATGCCCGCCGGACCGTGGGTTTACGGTGGTTCCAGTTTCGGCGAAGGGAAATATTTTCCCGAAACGACGGGCGACGTCGCAGCCATTTTCCTCTCGAACGCCGCGATCCTCAATTATCCGGGCGACGACCGCGACAACGACGACGTTTGGACCCCGTTTCCGAAACGAGTCCCTGCGGAAGGAACCAATGTCACCGTCATCATCGCTCCCTTTCAAAAGACAAAACCTCCGACAAAACCATGAAACTCCTGTCCACATTGATCATCCTCGGCACGGCCATCGCCAGCGCCGACCCGAGTCCGAGCTACGAGTCACTCAAACAAGAAATGCGCCAGGCGATCGCCCGCGGCAACGCATGGCTGAAGACCCAGCAGAAACCCGGCGGCAATTGGGATGACGAAGGCGTTCCCGCCTTCACCGCGCTGGCTCTAACCGCCGCGACACGCGATCCGAATTTCGACCGCAAGGCCGCGTTTCCCGAACATGTCGAAAAGGGCTACACATGGCTGCTTGCCCAACAGAAAGAAGACGGCGGCATCTACAACCGCGGGCTTTCCGTTTATAACACCGCCAATTCCGTGACCGCGCTCGTCTCCGCCGGACGCGAAGGCTACGAAGGTGCCATCGTCAAGGCGCGCAAGCACCTCATCGACAACCAGTGGGACATCGACAAGAAAAAGGAAACCGACAACGTCAACGACGGTGGAGTCGGTTACGGTTCGCACAACGACCACACCGACATGTCGAACACCTGGATGGCCATCGAGGCGCTCGCGCTTTCCAAGAAGGTGATCGAAGACGGCAAGCACGGCGACCAGCCGGATCTCGACTGGGATGCGGCCGTCACTTTCCTTTCACGCCAGCAGAACCTTGAGGAAACCAACGACCAAGGCTGGGCATCCAATGATCCGAAAAACAAAGGCGGATTCATTTACGGACCTAACGAATCCAAGGCCGGCGAAGACAAGCTTCCTAACGGCCGCACGGCACTCCGCTCCTACGGTTCGATGTCATACGCCGGATTGCTTTCGTTCATTTACGCCAAGGTCAGCGCGACCGACCCGCGCGTGGTGGCGGTGAAGGAATGGCTGGGGAAAAACTATACCACTGCGGAGAATCCGGGCATGGGTGATCAAGGGTTGTATTACTACTATCAGACCATGTCCAAAGCGCTCAGTGTCGCGAACATCAGCCGCCTCAAGCTCGAGAACGGCCAGGAGGTCGATTGGCGCAAGGAGCTTGGTGAAAAACTCCTCGCCACCCAACGCGGCGACGGTTCGTGGATCAACGAAAACGGCCGCTGGATGGAATCCAACCCCGTGCTGGTGACCGCCTACACCGTGCTTTCGCTAGAGCAGGTTTACGACTCGATCCCGGAGAAGTGATTCTCCGTGGCGGTGCCACCTATTGGAAAGTGTCCCGGCTGTCTCAGCCGGTTCTCCAAGCTCCCGGCTGAGACAGCCGGGACACTTTATTCTAACATCGCTCAACCGGGATAATCCCCGGAGATGTAGCCTTGCAGTTGCTCGATGGTGTGGCGTTGGGATTGCATCACCCAGCTGACGAGGTCACCCATCGAGATAAGTCCGACGAGTCGTCCGTCATCGACGACAGGCAGGTGGCGGATCCGGTTGCCGGTCATGAGTTGCATGCATTTCTCGATGCCATCCTTGCTGCGGACAGTGATCGCCGGACGTGAAATGATTTCACCCACCTTGGTGTCGCGGGAAGTGCGCCCTTGCAGCACCACCTTGCGGCTGTAGTCGCGTTCCGAAAGGACGCCGACCACCTCGTTCTGGTCCATCGCAACAAGCGCGCCGATGTTTCTCTCGCCCATCAGGCGAATGGCGTCATAGACCGATCCGTCGAGGCCGGTGGTCAGGATTTCACCGCCCTTGTTGTGTAGGATATCGTATACAGTTCCGTGAATTTCCATGAGTTTTCTCCTTTTGAAGTTCTACGACACTGCCTGATCAAAAACGGCGCGTCAAGGACTCAGGCGAAATGAAAATCGAGGCAATATGACTTGCTGAAGGATGCGCCCGATGGCTTGATCAAGGGGTGAAGGCTTATCTGGATTTGATGCGGGATGTCATGGAAAACGGCGAGAAGCGCGCCGACCGCACTGGCACCGGGACGATCTCGGTTTTCGGCCGCCAAACGCGCTACGACCTGCGCAAGGGCTTCCCCTGCATGACGACGAAAAAGCTGCATCTGCGCTCGATCATTCACGAACTTCTTTGGTTTCTCCGTGGGGAAACGAACACGCGTTATCTGAAGGAAAACGGAGTGACGATCTGGGACGAATGGGAGGATGCCGAAGGCGAGCTTGGCCCGGTTTATGGCAAGCAATGGCGCTCCTGGCCGACACCGGAAGGACGCACGATCGACCAGATCCACCTGCTGATCGATGGGCTGTTAGGTGATCCGCATTCGCGGCGGCACATCGTCTCCGCCTGGAATGTGGGCCAGATCCATCAGATGGCGCTGCCTCCCTGCCATTTGCTGTTTCAATTTTACGTCCACGATGCTCCCGACAGCGGAAGACCCGGACTTTCGTGCCAACTCTATCAGCGGAGTGCGGATTTGTTCCTCGGCGTGCCTTTCAACATCGCCTCCTACGCGCTGCTGACAAAAATGGTCGCCCACGTCTGCGGCTACGAGGCCCGGGATTTCGTCCACACCTTCGGAGACGTTCATCTTTACTCGAATCATCTGGAGCAAACGGAGCTCCAGCTCGGCCGCGAGCCGCGCGCGCTGCCGACCCTGTGGCTGAATCCGTTAGTGAAGGATATCGACGCCTTCACCATCGACGACATCCGTTTGGAAAATTACGACCCGCATCCGCACATCAAGGCTCCGGTGGCCATTTGAATCATGGGACTGCATTTGACAGCGGTGGTCGCCATGACGCCGGACCGGGTGATTGGAAAAGCAGGAAGCCTGCCGTGGCATTTGCCGGAGGACCTCGCGTTTTTCAAACGGACGACGTCCGGCCACCCGATCGTGATGGGGCGCAAAACCTACGAATCGATCGGGCGCCCGCTGCCGAAACGCCGGAACATCGTGTTGACCCGCGACGAAAATTGGTCGGCGGAGGGAGTCGAGGTGATTCACCGGCCGGACGAGCTCGGGAAATTGCCGGATCTCGATGGACAGGTATTCATCATCGGCGGGTCGGAAATCTACGCGGCGTTTCTTCCGGAATTGGACGATTTGCTGGTGAGCCATGTTTTCGAAAATTACGACGGCGACACGCGTTTGGCGGAATTTGAAATCGGGTTTCCTCAGTCGCAAATTTTGGAATCCCATGCGGATTTCGAGGTGAGACGGCATTTCCGCGCGCCCTGCCACGACCGAGTTTCGGCTTGCAAGTGAAATCCCGCCGCCCTAAAAGCTGCCCGCACAGCTTCTGACGAAAGAAAGGAGTGGGTCTCGCACCCACTCTTTTGCGTCTCCAGACATCAGCAGCACTGCAGCCACCGCCCGCCATGACCAACGATATCGTCGCCCTCATCGAGTATTACGAAAAAGAAAAAGGAATCGACCGCGAGAAGGTCGTTGCCGCGCTCGAGTTCGCCTTTATTTCCGCTTATCGCAAGATGGTTCCTGGTGCCGACGCGATCGAAACGTTGCGTGCTTCAGTAGATACGAAAAAGGGCGAAACAAAGATTTATGCGTCTCTCACGGTCGTCGCGGACGAGGAATATTCCGATAAATTCAACGAAGTTCCCCTCTCCACCGCCGTTAAGAAAAACGCCGAAGTCCAGGTCGGTGATCCTCTTGAGTTCAACGTCACGCCGAAGGATTTCGGCCGCATCGCCGTGCAGACCGCGAAGCAGACGATGATGCAGCGCCTCCGCCAGGCGGAGAAGGAAATGATTTACGAGGAGTTCAAGGATCGCGCTGGCGACGTGGTTTCCGGAACCGTCCGCCGCTTCGAGCGCAACGACGTGATGATCGACCTCGGGAAATTCGAAGGCATCATGCCGAACCGCGAACGCGTGCAGGGCGAAGACTACAACATCGGCGACCGCATCCGCGCTTATGTTCTCGCTGTTGAAAATGAAGGCCGTGGACCGGAAATCATTCTTTCCCGCAGCCACCCGAACTTCGTCCGTCGCTTGTTCGAAGCCGAAGTGAACGAAATTTCCGACCGCACCGTGGAAATCCGCGGCATCGCCCGTGAAGCCGGATTCCGCACGAAAGTCGCCGTCTGGAGCAGCGATCCGAAGGTTGATCCCGTCGGTGCCTGCGTCGGCATGCGCGGTGCCCGCGTCAAAAACATCGTCCGCGAACTCAACAACGAGAAGGTCGATATCATCCGCTGGAGCGAGGATCCGAAAGAATTTGTCCGTGAGGCGCTCAAGCCCGCCGAACTCCGCTCAATCACCGTCGATGAGGAAAACAAGACGGTCCACGTGACTGTTGACGAAATCGATCTCAGCAAGGCCATCGGCCGCAAGGGCCAAAACGCCCGCCTTTCCTCACGCCTGATGGGCTGGGACGTCCAGGTCCGCCGCGACGAATCCAAGGAAGAACAATTCAAGGAAAAGATCGGCGGTGCCGCCCACACTCTCGGCGAACAACTCGGCATCACCGACGAACTCGCCAGCAAGCTTACCCTCGCCGGTGGTTTCAATCCCGAGATGGTCATCGACATGCCAGCCGACTACATTGCCGCCGCATTGGAGATCACCGAGGAAGCCGCCGAGGCGATCCTCGTTCGTGCCCAAGGCATCGTCAGCGGCACCGCGGCCGCCACTTCCAACGACTAATTTCCCCACCTTTTTATTTCCACTACATCACTTCCACGAACTCTGCAGACAAGCCGGATGCCCGAAAATAGCGACAGCTCTCCAAAAAAAACCAAGGTTCTCGATCTACTCGATACGACCAAGAAACCTTCGCGCCGCGAGCGCCAGCGCAAGGAGGCTGAAGTCATTCCGCCGGCCCCAAGCGCCTTGGATGAAAAGAAGGCCAACGCGCTCGATCTTTTCACCGACGAAAAGAAACCGAAAGTCCGCAAGACCGCACGCACCGGCAAAGCGGTGATCGGCACCATTTCCAAGATTCTCGACCAAGAAGATGAAACCGTGAAAGCGGCGGAAATCGCCGCCGCTCCTGTGCCGGCAGCAGTTGTTAGTCCGCAAGCGGTCGCTGAGGTTCCTGCCGATGACGAGGTTTCGGACGATCCGAAACTGATCGTCATCAAGCCCCCGATCCTGATTCCTGATCTGGCCGCCCGTCTCGGGTTGAAGCCGTTCAACATCATGGCGGACCTGATCAAGATCGGCGTCTTCCCTGCTCCTAACCAACCGTTGGAGCCGGACATCGCCGCGAAAGTCTGTGAAATCCACGGCTTCGTCTTCGAACGCGAAAAACGCGACAAGGACAAGGGATTCCACAAGGTTGAGGAAGTCATCAAAGAGCCGGAAGCACCGGTGGAGGAACCCGAGGATCTTCTCAAGGACCGTCCGCCGATCGTTACCATCATGGGTCACGTTGACCACGGCAAGACCTCGATCCTCGACTTCTTCCGCAAGTCCAAGGTCGTCTCCGGTGAGGCCGGCGGCATCACGCAGCACATCGGCGCCTATCAGGTCATTCACAACGACCAGGAAATCACTTTCCTCGACACTCCGGGCCACGCCATTTTCTCCGACATGCGCGCCCGCGGCGCTGACATCACTGACATCGTCATCATCGTAGTCGCTGCGAACGACGGCATCATGCCGCAGACCCTTGAGGCGATCAAACACGCCAAGAAGGCGAAGAAAACCATCATCGTCGCCATCAACAAGTGCGACCTTCCGTCCTCTAACGTCGATCGGGTGAAATCCCAACTCGCCGAGAACGGTCTGCAAACCACCGACTTCGGTGGTGATACCGAGTTCGCCGAAGTTTCCGCCCTAACCGGCAAGAACATGGGCAACCTGCTGGAGCTCATCGCCCTTCAAGCCGAAGTTCTCGAACTCAAGGCCAATCCGAAGGCCACCGCACGCGCCGCCGTCATCGAAGCCCGAGTCGTTCCCGGCCGCGGCACGACCGCGACGGTCATCGTCGAGTCCGGCACCCTCAAGGTCGGCACGCCTTTCATCTGCGGTCCCTACGCAGGAAAAGTTAGATCACTCATCAACGACCGCGGTGTGGCAGTGAAGACCGCCCATCCCGGGATGCCGGTCGAAGTCATCGGTTTCGAGGAACTTCCCAACGTCGGCGACCATCTCACCGAGATGAAAACCGAGCGCGAGGCGAAAGCCCTCGCCAGCGAACGTCAGGAAGCCCAACGCCTCACCCGTCTCAAGCCCCAGCACCGCAACCGGATGGAGGACCTCTATTCGATGGTTCGCGACGGCGGCGGCAAAGCCCAGCTCAAGCTCATCCTCAAGTGCGACGTGCAGGGTTCCGTAGAGGCCATCAAGAAAGCGGTGCTCGCCATCACTTCCGATAAAGTTGAGTCCTCCTTCATCACCGCTGCGGCGGGCCCCATCACCGAGTCTGATATTTCCTACGCAGCCTCGACCGACGCGATCATTCTTGGTTTCAACGTCAAGGTGGAAGCCAAGGCCGTGAAATCCGCCAAGGCTGCGGGAGTGGAAGTGAAACTCTACTCGATCGTTTACGAACTCATCGATCAGGTGCGTGAAGCGATGCTCGGCCTGCTGGAGCCACTTACCCGCGAGACCGTCATCGGCCACGCGGAAGTCCGCCAGATCTTCAAACTCAACCGTGGCCGTGTCGCCGGATCGTTCGTCATGGACGGCCGCATCCATCGCAAGGCCCACGCCCGCGTCATCCGCGGTGGCATCCCGGTCTTCGACGGCCGCATGTCCACGCTCCGCCGCTTCAAGGATGAAGTCGAGGAAGTCCGCACCAACTTCGAATGCGGTATCCGCCTCGGCGAATTCAACGAATACGAGGAAGGCGACATCATCGAGTGCTACAAACTCGAGAAATACGCGCAAACGCTCTAAGAAGTTGATGGTTGGAAGTTGAGAGTTGATAGCAGGAAGGAGCGACTCCCCGGCACCTCACTCTTCCCTTTCAATCAACCATCAACTCTCAACCATCAACATCTCCCATGTCCCGCCGTCTCGATCGAGTCAACGAACTCCTCCGCCGTGAAATCGGCAGCGTCATTCAGAAAGATTATGAATGGCACAACCGCCTTGTCACCGTCAGCGACGTCGAGGTCACCCAGGACCTCAAGGAAGGCAAAGTCTGGATCGGCGTGTTAGGCGGCGAGGCGAATTCGGTGATTGTGAAGCTGAACAAGGACCACGGGGCCATCCAGTCCAAGGTCATGAAGCGGGTGGTGCTCAAGTCCACTCCCGTCCTACGCTTCCATCACGACGCCTCCGCCGTCCGTGGCGTGGAAATTGTCAACCTTCTCGAAGAAGTGGACAAGCTCCCGAAAGCGTTGGAAGAAGATCTCCAGGACGGCGGATCACCCCTTCAGTAAGTCGGCTGCAAGCGGCTCCGGAAGTCATTGATTTTTGGCTTTCGGCATGAATCCAGCTAACGTAGGATCTTTCGATTCTAATTCTGGAAAACCATGAGCACCCTTGAAACCACCGTTGACGGCCTGAAGTTCAAAAACCCCTTCGTGATCGGCTCCGGACCTCCGGGTACCAACGTCAAGGTCATCAAGCGCGCCTTCAAGGAAGGCTGGGGCGGCGTCATCGCGAAAACTGTTAGCCTCGACTGTTCGAAAGTCGTCAACGTCGGTCCACGCTACGCCAAGCTCATGGCGGGCGACGGCAAGGAAGTCATCGGCTGGGAAAACATCGAACTCATCAGCGACCGGAAGTTCGAAATCTGGCTCGACGAATTCAAGGAAGCCAAGGACGAATGCCCCGACGGCATCCTCATCGCCTCAGTGATGGAGGAATACAACAAGGACGCTTGGTGCGAAATCATCGAGCGCTGCCAGGACGCGGGAGTGGATGCATTCGAGCTGAATTTCTCCTGCCCCCACGGTTTGCCCGAACGCAAAATGGGTGCAGCCATGGGTCAGGACCCCGCCATCCTTGAGGAAGTCTGCGGCTGGGTCATGGGCGTTTCAAAAATCCCGGTCTGGGCGAAAATGACGCCCAACATCACTCACATCGAGGAACCGACCGCCGCCGCCCTGCGTGCCGGCTGCCACGGTGTCAGCGCCATCAACACGATCCGCAGCGTCATGGGAGTGAACCTCGAAACCCTCAGGCCCGAGCCCACCGTCGAAGGTTACACCACTCCTGGAGGCTACTCTTCGAAGGCGGTGAAACCGATCGCACTGCGCATGGTCATGGAGATCGCCCAGCTCATCAAAAAAGATTTCCCCGGCCGCACTCTATCAGGACTCGGCGGTGTGGAAACGGGAGCCGATGCTGCGCAGTTTATTTTGCTAGGCAGCGATACGGTGCAGGTCTGCACCGGCGTCATGAAATTCGGCTATGGCATGGCCAAGGATCTCTGCGAAGGTCTGCTTGAATTCATGGAGGGAAAAGGTTTCGACACCATCAGCGATTTCAAGGGCCTCAGCCTCCCCTATTTCACCACCCACGCCGAACTCGTCCGCATGCAGACCTCCCGCAAGGCCGAGGAAGCCGCCGCCAAGGAACGTGCGAGCATGGTCAAGAACGACGCGGAATGGGATGGCGATGATTTCGTGAAGCAATCGAACGAACTGTCACGCTGAGCCAAAGTGGCTGGAGCATCCCTGCTCCAGACCGTGCAAGGAGCTTCCAGCTCCTTCACTGCCGCCGTTTCAACTCTGAAACGAAATCCTCCTGACTCCGGGCAACACTCGGATCACTCCAGTGATGGTGTCCGAGAAAACCACCGTTCCCCGGCGTTTGTAGCGCAGGTGGAACGTCGCATGGCAGCGGCCCACCTCCAGGTCTTCCTCGATGTCGATGCCCTTCACCTTCACGCCTAACGGCATGAGTACTTCCACGATCTTGTCCACCGAACACTCCGAGGTTGCAAACGAAACACCGATGTCCGAGTACCAGTCGTTTTTGATCATCGATTCCACGTGAGGAATCACCATCAGGATCAACATCGAGACAGCCGTCGCCAACAGTCCGATGCCGATGGCTCCGGCCCCAAACGCCAGTCCGATGATGGTCACAAACCACAGTGTCGCCGCCGTCGTCACACCCCGGATCAGGTGGCTGCTTTGGCGGACGATCACCCCGGCACCGAGAAATCCCATGCCTGATAGAACCCCGGCGGCGAGTCTCGCCGGATCGGGATGCCAACCCACGGGACCGTTTTGGTTTACAAAGCTCTGAAGGTAGAATCCGTCCGATATGATCATCGCGATGCAGGCGGACAAGCAGACGAGCAAGGTCGTCCGCAATCCAGCCGCACGGCCGTGCCGCTCGCGCTCGATCCCAAGCAAGCTTCCCGCCACTCCGGCCAAAGCAAGCCGGACAAGGATGTCCGGGTTGATTCCCTTGAGGAAATAACCGGGAAAATCAATCGTGGCGGCAAGAGCAGGGCAGAAAATGATCATGATGTCTTAATGGCGGATCAGCGGCCGAGCAGGTTTTTCTGAGGTACCTCGATGGTGTCGTCAGGCTGAACCAGGATCATTTTCGCTTTGTCGTCATTGAGGTTATAAGCCGTTGCTGTTCCATTTCTCAGAACTTTCACCCGCCGCATGGATCCGAATTGGGTGACTCCCCCCGCATCCTGGATGGCGGCGAAGATCGTCAGGTTCTTCCTCCACACCACCGGCCCCGGACGGCGAACCTGGCCGCCAACGTTCGCAACGGTGGTAGTCTTGCCGGGCGGTACTCGGGGCGGCGGCTCGGCGGCACTGAGTGGAAACATCGCCAACAGCGCCATGGTTAGGATGGTTCTCATGATTGAGCAATCATCCCCAATTCATTGGGAGCGTAAACTCAAAACCTCGCGGGAGATCCCGACTCCACGTGCGACTTATTTCGGGTTAAGGACTTGCCGGAGTGGCACGGAATGCGCTGATATAGCTCCTATCGTGCCAATCCCCGTTTCATCAAATCCATGAGTGCCTCCGAAAACCAAATTTGCCCGCTCTACGCCGGAGGAAAATGGATCACCCCCACCGGGAAATCCGGAAGTTCCGTTTTCAATCCGTCGCGAGGAACCGTCATCGCCAGTGTCCCCATGTGCGGCCCGGTGGAGGTGGATATGGTCGTCGCATCTGCCAAGGCCGCTTTCCCCGCCTGGCGTGACACACCGCCGAACGAACGGGCGCAGGTCTTGTTCCGGGTCAAGATTTTGTTAGAAGACACTTTCGAGGAGCTTTGCCTCGGCATCGCGACCGAGCATGGAAAAACCCTATCAGAAGCCCGCGGAGATCTTCGGCGCGGCATCGAAGTGGTGGAATACGCCTGCGGCATCCCCACCCTGCTGATGGGTGAGAGCCTTGAAAACATCGCCCGCGGCATTGATTGCCACACCGACCGCCATCCGCTCGGTGTCGTTGCGGGGATCTGCCCGTTCAATTTCCCCGCGCTGGTCCCAATGTGGATGTGGCCCATCGCCATCGCCTGCGGCAACACCTTCGTCCTGAAACCGAGCGAAAAAGTCCCCCTCACCATGCAGCGAGTCGTGGCTCTGTTGGAAAAAGCCGGACTACCTCCCGGCGTGATGAACATCGTCCACGGTGGCCGCGAGTGCGTGGATGCTATCCTTGAACATCCTGACGTCAAGGCGATCAGCTTTGTCGGCTCGACTCCAGTTGCTCGCGAAATCCATCGCAAGGGAACGCTTAATGGCAAGCGCGTGCAGGCTGCCGGTGGTGCAAAGAATTTCATCATCCTAATGCCCGACGCCGATGTGGACCGCACGGTGGAAGCGGTGAAGGACGGAGCATTCGGCTGCGCTGGAGAACGCTGCATGGCGGGTTCCACCGCTGTCGCCGTCGGTGATGCGGGGGATAAACTTCTGCCTGCTCTTGCCGATCTGGTGAAGGCCATGAAAGTCGGCCCGACCGATGTTAGATCTTCACAACCGGACATGGGGGCCGTGATTTCCGCCGAGCACAAGACCCGGGTCTCCGGCCTGATTGATGCGGGCGAACGTGGTGGAGCCAAAATTCTGGCAGACGGACGCGCGACCAAGGTGGATGACGCCCCGGAAGGATTTTTCCTCGGACCGACCTTGATCGACCATGTGGAAGAAACCAATCCATTGATGGAGACCGAAGTCTTCGGTCCTGTTCTAGCAGTCATGCGGGCGAAAACCCTCGACGCCGCCATCGCCGCTGCAAACCGTCAGGCATTTGGCAACGGTGCCGCGATTTTCACCAACTCCGGCAAGGCCGCCCGCGAATTCCGCCGCAACGTGAGTGCAGGCATGGTCGGTATCAACGTCGGTGTTCCCGCGCCCCTCGCGTATTTTCCGTTCAGCGGTTGGAACGATTCGTTCTTCGGCGACCTGCACATCCAAGGCAAGGAAGGCGTCGAATTTTACACCCAGCGGAAAACCACCACCACCCGCTGGTTCGGTTTTGGCGATGGCGAAATCTGGGCGAAATAACAGGTTATGAGTTTGCTCATCAAAAACGCCACCATCGTCAACGCGGACGCGCAGTTCACCGCAGACATTCTTTGTCGTGACGGATTGATCACTGAAATCGGTCCCGATCTATCGGCTCCGGCGGATTCCGAAATCATCGATGCCACTGGAAAATTGGTCTTTCCCGGATTCATCGATCCGCACGTGCACATCTATCTGCCGTTCATGGGCACGTTCTCGAAGGACGACTACGTGACCGGCAGCAAGGCCGCACTGATGGGCGGCACGACGACTCTCATCGAAATGTGCTGCCCGTCCCGCAGCGATGATCCGCGCGAGGCGATCCGGCTGTGGAAGAGCAAGGCAGCCGGGATTTCCTCTTGCGACTACACGTTTCACATGGGTGTTACCCGCTTTGATGATGGAACCGCCGACGCGCTCAAAGCCATCGTTGCCGAGGAAGGCATCACTTCATTCAAGGTCTTCCTCGCTTACAAAGGCGCGTTCGGCATCGAGGATACGGAACTCTATCAGACTCTCTCGCTGGCCAAGGAGCTGGGTGTCGTCGTCACCGCCCATTGCGAAAACGCGGACCTCGTTTCGGAAACGCAGAAGAAGCTCGTCGCCGAGGGCAAGACCGGCCCCGAGTGGCATGAGCCTTCACGCCCGATCACGGTCGAGGCGGAAGGCTGCCACCACCTGATGACCTTCGCCGAGCTAACAGGAGCCGAGGTTTACGTCGTTCACACCAGTTGTATCCCCGCGGTGGAAGCCATCGTCGATGCCCGGAAACGCGGGGTGAAGGCATGGATCGAAACTGTCGCTCCCTATCTCACGCTCGACAGCAGCTACGCCGAGCTGCCGGATTTCGAGGGGGCCAAATACGTCATGAGCCCGCCGATCCGTGCGAAAGAGCATGGCGACTTCCTCTGGAAATGCATCGCCGACGGCACTGTCGACACCGTGGGCACCGACCACGCGCCCTTCGATTTCTCCCCGCAGAAACACATGGGCCACCCCGATACCGCGAAATGTGTGGACGCCAACGGGCAGCCCAGCGGCAAGGCCGGAAACTTCACGCTCATCCCTAACGGCATCCCGAGTGTCGAGGAGCGGGTAAAACTCCTCTACTCCGAAGGTGTCCGCGGCGGAAAGATCGACCTCCAGACGCTGGTCCGCTGCGCCAGCACACAGGCAGCGAAAATCTTCGGACTTTATCCGCGCAAGGGCGTCATCGCAGTCGGCAGCGATGCGGACATCGTCATTTGGGATCCGCAATGGAGCGGGAAAATTTCCGCTGCCATCCACTCGATGGCCACCGACTACTCCGCCTTCGAAGGTCGCGAAATCCAAGGCCGCGCGGAACTCGTCACTCTGCGCGGAAAGATCATGGTGCGCGATGGCCAATGGACCGGCGAAACCGGTTGGGGAAATTTCCTGCACCGCGAGCCCAAGTCCTGACATGCACTCGCCACGCACCGCCGACCAGAATCTCATCAACGAGGATCTCGCTCCCGTCCCGTCGGATAAGCGCACATGGTCGATGTGGAGCTACGCCGCGCTGTGGACTTCCATGGCCGCGTGCATTCCCACCTACATGCTCGCATCCTCGCTGATCACCGCAGGCATGAACTGGTGGCAGGCAGTCCTAACGGTATTTTTGGGAAATGTCATCGTGCTGATCCCGATGATGCTGAATGCCCACGCCGGGACCAAATACGGCATCCCCTTCCCCGTCTATTGCCGCGCGTCCTTCGGCACGCTCGGAGCGAACTTGCCGGCGCTTTTGCGCGCGCTCGTCGCCTGTGGCTGGTTCGGCATCCAGACTTGGATCGGTGGCGATGCCATTCACAAGATCCTCACCGTCTTCATGCCGTCCCTGGCGAAAGGAACCGAAATCCCATTCCTCGGCATCACCGGCAGCCAGCTCGCGTGCTTCCTCTTCTTCTGGTCGATCAACATGTGGGTCATTTACCGTGGAATCCACACGATCCGCCTGCTGCTCTCTATCAAGGCACCGCTGCTCGTCGCCCTTGGTCTGCTTTTGCTCTGGTGGGCTTATAACAAGGCGGGCGGCTTCGGCCCGATGCTTGCCGCCCCCTCCGCCTTCGATCCGGGTCAACCGCAGGAGGGAAAGTTCCTTTCGGTCTTCATTCCATCTCTAACGGGAATGGTCGGTTTCTGGGCCACGCTTTCGCTGAACATTCCGGACTTTTCCCGTTACGCCCGTTCCCAAAAGGACCAGATGCTCGGTCAGGCGATCGGCCTGCCCGCGACGATGGCGCTCTATTCGTTCATCGGAGTGGCGGTGACTTCCGCGACATTGGTGATCTTCAAGGATATTGAAAAACCTCTTTGGGATCCGGTGCAGGTGCTCACCCGGTTCACGAATCCAGTGGTCCTCGTCGTGTCGATGCTTGCGATCTGCGTCGCCACCCTGGCCACCAACATCGCCGCCAACGTGGTAAGCCCTGCGAACGATTTCGCCAACGTCGCGCCGAAGAAAATTTCCTTCCGCACCGGTGGCTTCATCACCGGCATCATCGGCGTGTTGATGATGCCATGGAAACTTCTCGCGCTTCCCAGCGGCTATATATTCACCTGGCTCGTCGGGTACAGCGCACTGTTGGGCCCCATTGCGGGGATCATGATTGCCGATTACTTCGTCATCCGTCGCTGCAAGCTGAACACGGAAGATCTCTATCGATCAGAGGGCATTTACCGCTATCACTCCGGCTTCAGTTATGCGGGCATCGCAGCTCTCCTCCTGGCGGCCCTGCCGTGCCTTCCCGGCTTCCTGGTCCAGATTGGCGTCGTCGCCAATACCCACCCGACCTTCACCGCCATCTATCAGCAGGCTTGGTTCGTCGGATTCGTCATCGCCTTCGTGTTGTATCTCGTTTTCCGCAAACTTTCGCCCACGGCGATCAAACTCTAACTCACCACCCCAATGCCCCAGCTTCCTCCGTTCGACTACACCCCGATGCCCTACACGGGTCCCTCACCCGAGGAGATTCTCGCGTTGCGCAAGCAGTTCGTGAACCCGGCGATTTTCCACTATTACAAGAAGGCGATCGCGATTGTCGAAGGGAAGGCCCAATACCTTTTCGATGAAACCGGCCGTCGTTACCTCGATGGTTTCGGCGGCATCGTCACCGTCAGCGTCGGTCATTGTCACCCGGAAGTGTTGGCGGCTGCGACGCTCCAGAACGAGACGATCAACCACACCACCACGATCTATCTGAATCCCGGAATCGCGCTTTACGCGAAGGAGCTTGCCGCGAAGATGCCGGGCAACCTCAAGGTCTGTTATTTCGTGAACTCGGGCTCCGAGGCCAACGACCTCGCCATCCTGATGGCCCGCGCCTACACGCAGAACTACGATGTCGTCGCCCTGCGCAATGCCTATCACGGCGGCAGTCCGAGCGCGATGGCCCTAACATCGCATCATACTTGGAAATACAATGTTCCGCATTCCCACGGCGTCCATCACGCGATGATGCCGGACAGCTATCGTGGTCCGTTCGGCATGGACGATCCGGATGCCGGGAAAAAATACGCGGCCGACATCGGTGAAACCGTCCGCTACGCCACTTCGGGAAAAATCGCGGCGTTCATCGCCGAATCCATCCAAGGTGTCGGCGGCACCGTCGTTTTCCCCGATGGCTATCTCAAGGAAGCCTACGCCCAGGCCCGCTCGTTCGGCGGACTATGCATCGCCGATGAAGTGCAGGCGGGCTTCGGACGGACCGGCACCCATTTCTGGGGATTCGAAACGCAGGGAGCCATGCCCGACATCGTGACGATGGCGAAGGGCATCGGCAATGGTTGTCCTCTAGCAGCCGTGATTACCACTCCGGAGATCGCGCAGGTCCTTGCCAGCCGCATCCATTTCAACACCTTCGGCGGAAATCCGGTTTCGATGGCGCAGGGCCGCGCCGTGCTGCGCGTGATCGAGAAGGAAGGTCTTCAGAAGAACTCGCTTGAGATCGGTGCTTACCTAACCGCCGGCTTCCACAAGCTCGCGGAAAAGCATTCCATCATCGGCGAAGTGCGTGGCAAGGGCCTGATGTTAGGAGTGGAACTCGTCAAAGATCGCGCCACCAAGGAACCCGCCTCAGCCGAATGCGCCGCGGCTTTCGAAAAATGCAAGGACCTCGGGCTGCTCATCGGCAAGGGCGGGCTGTTTGGCAACACGCTTCGCATCAAGCCGCCGATGTGCATCCATCAGGCCGACTCGGATTTCATGCTCGAAGTCATCGACGAAGCGCTCGAAGGAGTTTGAAAGAATTTGAACCGTGAATTTCGCGGAGGACGAGGATGGGATTATGATGCCTTGGACTTCATTTCTAAAATCCTGATTTCCGGCGAAATCCGCGATTAAAAATCGTCTTAGACCGTTTGCCAGAATAGATTGCCGAAACCTGTTCCCGGTGATGAGCCTCGTTTCGCTGTCCGGAGTTCAATCTTTAGATTGCCTCTTCAAGAGCACGGTAAACCGTGAACTCCGGACCGCTCTC
>NZ_JBDSCX010000049.1:0-67971 GCF_039920825.1 Luteolibacter sp.
GTTGCGATGACATCAAGGGCTTCAAGGTGGTGCCGAAGCGCTGGATCGTTGAGCGGACCTTCGGCTGGCTCATCCAGTCACGCAGGCTGGTGCGAGACTACGAGGTGAAAACAAGCCATTCGGAATCGATGATCTACCTGTCCATGAGCAAGAGAATGCTCGCCAGAATCGGCTGATAGATAATTTTAAGACAGCCTCTAAGAAGTCGATGATTCATTTTCTGACGAACGTTTGATGTGCGCCCACCGGCGCGGTTGAAGGGATGTTTAGATGAAATTGAAAAGCTTATGGCCGGTTGGCGCGTCACGACTTGTTATCGCTCTTTTTCTACAAGTTTTTCCATTCCGTTTCAAACCCAGGAACGGGACCACCATTCTTCACGTCCACACCAATGGACTCAAGTCGACCTTGGTTTTCAGTAAGAACGTCCCATTCCTTTGCTCCGATATGGAGGTTATTGCCCTTGTATTTGGTCAGGAGTCGCCCGTCAGGAAGCGTCTCAATGCTCTCCACTTCTGTGAAGTGGAACTTTGGCTCTCCCGACCGGGATGGGATGTGACGGGACTCGTCGAAATCAATTGGGAGCTGAACGGTCAACACATAACGCCCTTGAAGGCCGACTTTGGAATTCCAAGTTGAGCCTCCCAGTTCCTTCGCGTAGTGAGTGATAAAGTGTTCCGCGTCTGGATAGAGCAATTCAAACTCGCGAACCACTTCAATTCCACTGATCCCACTGGTCAGCGCCTTGTCGTAATCCTCCTGAGTGTAGCTTGCTTTCAAGAACGCAGGAATCGGCTTCTCACAGCCGCAAATCACAATCATGAGAAACAGCGCAATGCCTGAGTAGATCTTCATTTTCTTGCGATAACAGTGTGTTCTGTCTGTCCCGGACGATATCGAGTCGGGTTAGCCGAGGCAAGCGTGGGAAAAACTGCTTTGGAGGCTCGGCGGGTAAACGGTTTGCAGGAACCGTTCGGTTTCATGGATGGTTCGGATACACGGGAGGTCGGAAGATGACGAGCTATCAGATATCCCCCCGGTTCCTTCCGGTCACGGGGCTTGGTGGAGCCCCGTGACCGGAAGAGGGTTCATCCGTTCAAACGGCGGGGCCGATGGTGATTGCTTGCTCGGGGCCGAGCTCGCTGTGGTCGCGGCTGTTTCCGACGTCGGTGCGGAGGCGGACGATCTGGCCTTGGGTGAAGGGGCCGATGAGGTTGCCGGTGGCCACGGTGACGGGGACGCTCAGGAAATCCGCCTGCACGCCTTCCACCAGATAGTCGAGCTCGAGGACGGTGGCGTGCTTGCCGGTATCCGGGACGTAGGTGACGCGGAGGGAGAGTCCTTCCTGGGTCACCCCGGCGATTTCGAGGACCTGCGGCGGGGCGGTGCCGGACTCGGTGTCCACTCCGGCCAGGGCGTCGCCTTCCGGGGTGCCGGGCGGGAATTCGCTCGACCATGCCTGATACCAGTCCTTGTTGAGGCGGTCCAGGGTGCGGGCGGCGGCGCGCAGTCCGCTGCTTGAGGAGCGCCAGGTGCCGGCGGCGGTTTCCCGGCTCTGGCGCTTGCCGGTGAGGGTGATCCTCGTGGGAGATTCTCGGGACTCCGTGGACAGCTCATTGGTTCATGGGTGCCCGTGGAAGGTTCATGGGTGCCCGTGGAAGGTGCATGGGTGTCCGTGGAAGGTGCGTGGGTGTCCGTGGAAGGTTCATGAGTGCCAGTGGAGGGTGCATGGGTGCCAGTGGAAGGCTACAGGTGAACGGGTTTCTGAATGACGTTGATTTTAAACGGTTTGCGGACCCATGCCGATTTACCCGGCTGGATCGGCCGGAAATGGACAGCCTGCCCCGCCAATCCGCCTTTTACTCCGCGCCGCCCGTTTCCTCGCTCCCGCCGGATCGAAGGCGAAGGATTTTCTTCCTCCCCGGTTCGTCCGCCGCCGTGAAATCGCGGACGAATTGATCCATCTGAGCAGGGGATTCCAGCTCAAAAGCATCCGGACCCGCCCCGCCCAAGATGTAGGACGCCGGAGCGCGTGAGCAGCCACGCGAACCAAACGGGCCTCGAGTCGAGATGACGGTGAGATTTCGCCAACTTCCTCCGGTCCGGATTCCTTGCCGCCTCGCAGACTCGGCCACCCAGTTTTCGTTCACGATCCAAGGAGTATCAAACAGAAAGGCGCGGCATGTTTTCGTCCGCGAGGCTCCGGTCATGGAGTTGATCTGGATAATTTCATCCGTAGAACTCGCCACCCACGCGATGACCCCCGCCGCAAATACGACGAAGCTGATCCTCAACGCGCTCTTCAGATTCATCATAGAAACTTAGGGCATCTCATCACGGATTGCAGGATAAAAGGAGGGTGAGGGGAAGTTGAGAGGAGGAACGTCTGGAGCATATCCGACTCCACTCGCGGGAGCCCACACCGGACACGGGGTTGAGGTTGAAATTGCGAAAGATCGTCGGGAACAAGGGACCGGTGGTCGTCGGATGACTCAGCTTGTTAGCTCTTCGCGTTGTCTGAATTGCTCTTTGCGGATCCAATCCCTTCTTTCAACTCTTTCAAAGTCGTCTCCAGAGCCATTACCCGGGAGTTGAGCATTTGGACCATTATCATTGCCATGATCAGCACCCCAAATGCTGGAAGATCAGCATCGCGAGAACCATTTATCCTCATGATCGCAAAAGACGTCGCGATAATGGTGAAAGTGATGCTGAAAATTGAAATCATTTTTGAATTCATAGTCAAATTTCTTGAGCCAATGTTTGAGCGCATCCGCGGCGGGATGAAAGCACGAATTCAATTTGTGGACTCATCGCCGTCGGATGGCGCGGCTAGTTCGGTTTTTCGGTTGTGAATCATCTTGATCAAAGGACGAATCGTCATCCAGTCGACGGCAACACCAAGCAGCAGGGCTGCGATAGACGAGAGAAAGGCCGCCCTCGGTTTGCGGACCATAATCAATCTTACCAAGACGATCGCGAAAACCAAAAACAACCCGCCGGGAAACCATCCATACGTGGACAGTGTTAGCCGGGGCAGCACTAAAACCGGGGGCTTATCAAATACGAAAGCCCACTTCGAAACAAAGATCACAGAGCCAAGCGCTGCCAGAAAACAATATAACGTGATGCCGATCACAAAACTTTTCAATATGCGGCTTTGCCAGAGGGAGTCAGCATTCATCGTTGGAGTGCATTCTATTGACCAAAAAAGTGGGATACAGGAGTTTCACCATCTCGTGGCATCATTCCAACCGAACGTTTTTGTCCTCCGAACCGCGAACGGGAGACGTTGGATCAAAATTGGACGCTAACAAGCGATTCCGAGCGACGCCTTGTTCGGCTTGGGTGGCCTTGCTTCGAGCACCGTAAATTCCGAAGACCAAACCAGCGCAACCAAGCGAAAACAAAGAAATATAAATGGAATCCAGAACGCTTGAAAGTCTCTTTATCTCGTTGCGGTTGCGTCTGATTCCCTCATCTATCATCGCCCGAAGCCGAATAGCATCGGCTTCCTGAAGGGGCAGATCTTCGAATTCACCTCGCGCTTGGAAAAGAGAGCTGTCCGGAGGGACTTGAATCACAACATGTAGAGGGCCGGCCCAAATACCGATGAGTATCACGATGCCTGAGACAATAAGGAGCATGGTTCTCATTTCTTGATCTGCCGAACAGTGTGTTCTGTCCGTCCCGGACGATATCGAGTCCAGTTGGCTGAGGCAAGCTTGGGGAAAACCGCATTGGAAGGGCTGCGGGTAAACGGTTTGGAAGAATCGTTCGGTTTCACGGATGAAGCGGATACGCGAGAGGTCGGGGCATGGGGTGCTAGCAGATATCCCGGTGCGCGGCGGACGGATGGCGGGTTGGGGACTGCCGCGTCGATCCGCGTTTTTCTCCGCTCCGCTTGGGGTGGATTGCCGGGAGATGATCAATTTGAACCGGATTTTTGAGAAGAGTGGGGGAACTGGCTGCGTAACGGATGGGTCCCGCGGCTTCCTTCGTCGGCCGGGGACGGCAACTTCCTCTAACCCACTTCATCCATGTCCACCTCATCATTCAACCGTCGCCGTTTCATCCAGACTACAGGACTCGGGGCTGGCGGGGCCTTGCTCGGGTTCCCGGCCATTGTCCGCGGGCAGAATCTCAACAGCCGGATCAACGTGGCCTGCATCGGGGTGGGTGGAAAAGGCGACAGCGATGTGGATGACTCGGCGAAGTGCGGAGGAACCATCGTGGCGCTGTGCGATGTGGATGCCGACACCCTCAACAAGAAGGCGGGAAAATATCCGGACGCGAAGAAGTATGTCGATTTCCGCAAGATGCTGGCGGAAATGGACAAGTCGATCGACGCGGTGACGATTTCCACGCCGGATCACCTGCACGGCATCGCCGCTCTAACGGCGATGAAGATGGGAAAGCATGTCTATTGCCAGAAGCCGCTGACGCAGACGGTTTTCGAAGCGCGCGAACTGCGGCGGGTGGCAAGGGAGATGAAACTCGCCACGCAAATGGGAAATCAAGGCAGCGCGGGGGACGGCTTGCGGCGGGCGGTGGAAGTCATCCAGTCCGGGGTGATCGGAAATCCCAAGGAACTCCACGTGTGGTCTAACCGTCCGATCTGGCCGCAGGGGATGGATCGGCCTGCGGGAGAAAGTCCGGTGCCGGGAAGTCTGGATTGGAACCTGTGGCTGGGACCGGCGCAGCAGCGGCCGTTTTTGCAGGATACCTATCATCCGTTCAAGTGGCGCGGCTGGAAGGATTTCGGCACGGGCGCGCTGGGAGACATGGCGTGCCACACGGTGAACATGCCGTTCCGCGCTCTGAAGCTGGGCTACCCGACGCTGGTCGAGTGCGAGATGGCGTCGCGGATCTATCCGGAAACCTATCCGCTAACCTCGCGCATCCGTTTCGAGTTCCCCGAGCGCGACGGATTGCCGCCGGTGAAATTCTGGTGGTATGACGGATCGCCGGGAGCGGCCGAGAAACCGCTGCGGCCGTATCCGGACATCGTGCGCAGCGTCGCGGCGCTGGGTGGTAATTTCCCGGCAAGTGGCTGTCTGGTGATCGGTGAAAAAGGCCAGGTGTTCTCGCCGGATGATTACGGGTCGAAGTTTTTGATCCAACTGGAAGGCGAGCCGGGATTTTCCGAGGCTGCAAAACACGAGGCAGTCATCGCGATTCCGCAATCGATCCCGCGTTCGCCCGGACACAATCAGGAATGGTTCGACATGATGAAGAACGGGACGCCGGCGTATTCGAATTTCGAGATCGCCGGCTACCTGACCGAGATCATCCTGCTGGGATGCATCGCCCTGCGCGTCGGCGAAGGGGTGAAAATGGAGTGGGACGGTCCGGGCATGCGTTCGCCGAACTGCCCGGAGGCGGAGAAATTCGTGAAACGGGACGAAAGGACGGGCTGGTGAGATGGCGGGGCGGGGGATGGCTTTGGTGTTGAGTTGCGGTTTCCGCACGATACTCTCCGCGCGTTGACCTCCATGAAGAAGTTCCCGATTTTCAAAACACTGGCGCTCGCCGCCGTCCTGCTACCCGCATTCGCTTCCGCCCAAGAGCCGGAAAGCGTGATGGTGGTGGAGTCCTACTCGGGAAAAATCCTGGTGGCATCCAACGCCTCGGCGAAGCGCCCGATCGCCAGTCTAACGAAGATCGCCACCGCCGCGGTGACGGTGGATTGGGCAACGGCGACGGACTCGGACTTGGGCACCGTCATGATCACCGTTCCGCAAACGATCACGCTGGTGGGCGGGCCGAATCCGATGAACCTCCAGCCCGGTGACCAGCTCACCATGCGCGACGCGCTCTACTCGGCGCTGCTAGGCTCGGACAATCTCGCGGCGCTGTGCATCGCCGATCACGTGGGCCGTGAAATTTCGACCCGTCGCGGAAAAAGCGGGGATCCCGTCGCGGTTTTTGTCGATGAAATGAACAAGCTGGCGAAGGCGCTGGGCATGACTTCGACGCGGTTTGCCAATCCCCACGGTTTGGAGCGTCCGGGGACCAAGGCGTATTCGACGGCGGCGGATGTTGTCCGGCTTTCGGCCTACGCGATGAAACGGAATGCCTTCAATTTCATCGTCCGCCAGAAGGAGCGGCAGGTCGGGGTCACCACCGCGGCGGGGAAGAAAAGTTTCAAGGTAAAGAACACGAACGAACTGATCGGCGAGCCGGGGATTCTCGGAGTGAAAACGGGCACGACGGCTGCCGCCGGACCTTGTGTCTCCATTTGCATGGACCGCGAACCTCTCGTTAGAATGAAACCCGATGGAACCAAAGGCGCCACGCCGCGCCGCCTGATCGTGGTCGTTTTGAACAATCCGGACCGTTTCAACCGCGCCCGCGGTTTGATCCGTCAGGGCTGGGAAGTTTACGATCCGTGGCTGGAGTCTGGCGCGCCGGTGCAGGATCGCACGCGCGAGTTCCTGACCATGCCGGTGCCCCAATAGTTTTTTCCTCCTAACAAAATCATGAGAATCGGAATCCTGAACAGCGGCGGGGATTGTCCCGGTCTTAATGCGGTCATCCACGGCGTCGTTGGCGCGGCGGACCAACTCGGGTGGGAGGTCATCGGCTTCCGCGATGGTTTCGAAGGCCTGCTGCCACCGGGTGATTACACCGTGCTCAAGCCGAAGGATACCATCGGCATTTTAAAACTGGGGGGCACCATCCTCGGCACCACTAACAAAGGCCATTTCGCCGCGAAGGTCGGCAAGGGCGACATCGCGGAAGTCCCGCCGGAAATCGTCGCCAAGGCGAAGAGGACGATGGAGCAGCTCGAAATCAGCGCACTGATCGTCGTCGGTGGTGATGGTTCTCTAACGACCGGGCTGCAACTCTATAGGGAAGGCTGGCCGATCATCGGTGTGCCGAAAACCATCGACAACGACCTGAGCGCCACCGCGTTCACCTTCGGCTTCGACAGCGCCGTTTCCACCGTCGTCGATGCGCTCGACCGCCTCCACACCACCGGCGAAAGCCACAAGCGCGTGATGGTCCTCGAAGTGATGGGCCGCCACGCTGGCTGGATCGCGCTCTGGGGCGGCATCGCTGGCGGAGCCAACGTCGTGCTGCTGCCGGAAATCCCTTTTTCCTTCGATAAAATTTCCGATTTCATCAATGACCGCGACGCCCAAGGCTATCACAGCACGCTGGTCGTCGTGGCCGAGGGAGCGCACATGCCGGACGGCGACATTGTCACCATCGACGCCAACTGCGCCGGAGAAGTCCGCCTCGGCGGCATCGGCGAGCGGGTGGCGGCGAAAATCCAGCAGCTCACCGGCAAGGACGCGCGGGCCTGCGTGCTCGGTCACTTGCAGCGTGGCGGATCACCCACATCGCTCGACCGGATTCTTGGCATGCGTTTCGGCGTCATGGCCGTGAAACTCGCGTCGGAAGGTGCTTTCGGCCGCATGGTGAGCTACCAAGCCTATCACGTGGACTCGGTGGAAATCGAGGAAGCCGTCCACCAGCTCCGCCTTGTCGAGCCGGACAGCGAACTCGTGCAGGCCGCGAAGGCCGTTGGCATTTGTCTTGGGGACTGAAGAAGTTGATGGTTGAGAGTTGATGGTTGATAGTTAGAACTAAAGCTCGAAAACTCTTCCCGCCTTCTCCTCTTCGCTATCAACCATTAACTCTCAACCATCAACCTCTTCCCATGTCCTCCGATTCACTTCTCCAGCTTCTCCGCCGCAAAGCCCGTTTTTCCGATCAGGAACTGGCTGACCTTCTTTCCTTGGACAAGGATGCCGTCGCCGTCCGCGTGGCCGGATGGGAAGCGGACGGCACGATTCTCGGCTACCATGCGGTGGTCAATCCCGAGGTCACTGGCGACACCTCGGTTTCCGCATTCATCGAGGTCAAAGTGACACCCGAGCGCGGCGGCGGATTCGACAGGCTGGCGATGCGCATCGCCCGCTTCGACCAAGTGGTTTCCTGTTACCTTGCGAGCGGCGGTTATGATCTGATGGTTGTCGTCGAAGGTGGAGATCTCCGCGAAGTGGCGCGTTTCGTTTCCGAAAAGCTCAGCTCGCTCGACGGCGTGATTTCCACCGCCACTCACTTCCGCCTGAAGACCTACAAGGAAAACGGCTTCTTGTTCGAGCGCGAGGCGACGACCGAGCGGCTGGCTGTCTCGCCGTGATCGGGTATTGCGGATCTGCGTTTTTGGTATTACCTTTTTCGCATGACGACCGTTTCACTGAAAATTCCCGACGAATGGGTGTCACGATTGGATGCTGTGGCCCGGGCTCGCCAGACGAGTCGATCCGCATTGTTTCGTGAGGCGCTTGAGGAGAAGTTGCAGGAAGTCGCTCTGAAAACTTCGCCAAGTCTTTATGAACGAAGTGCGGATCTGTGCGGATCGGGCGAGAGTGGTTTGGGTGATTTGGCGTCCAATTCGAAGCATCTCGACGGGTTTGGTTCATGAACGGGATCATTGTCGATACCGGGCCGTTAGTCGCCTATTTGGACCGAAGCGATCAGGATCACGCATGGGCCAAAGACCGATTTATGCAGGTGACACAGCCACTTCTAACCTGCGAGGCGGTGATTGCCGAATCCCTCTTTCTCCTGCGGCGGGGCGGAATCAATCCGGACGGTCTCCTCAATCTGATCAGCCGTGGTCTGGTCGTGCCGGAGTTTTCCCTGGCGGCTGAAATTCAGGCGATCCAACATCTGATGCGAACTTACCGCAACATTCCGATGTCGCTGGCGGATGCCTGTTTGGTGAGGATGTCGGAGATTCACGAACGTTCCGTAGTGATGACACTGGATTCGGACTTTGTGGTCTATCGGAAATCCCGACGGAAAGTGATACCGCTTCTCAAGCCCGAGCGCTGAAGCCCATCAAGCAGGCATTTGCCCCGGAGCCTCCGGTGTGGTTGGAGGCAATCGCTGCGTCGTGATCTTCACCTTCAGCGAACTCCCGATGCCGGAAAGGCCGCTGAAACCGCCGGCCACAGGCATGACACCGCGAGGGTGATGGCTTACACCGACCGCGATGTGTCCCGGGCCGACGCGTTTTCCGATAGATGGGTCAAAGCCGGTCCATCCTCTTTCCGGCAGATAGATTTCCGCCCAGGCGTGGGTCGAGCCACGGCCGACCTTGGAGTTCGCGCTTTCCAAATAGCCGCTGACGAAACGGGCGGGGTAACCGAGCGAGCGGCTGGTTTCGATCATCAGCACGGCCATGTCGCGGCAGGAACCGGTGCCGAGGCGGAGCGTTTCGACAGGGGACTGGACGCCGGTTTCCTCGCGACGGTTGTAGCCGATGGTCCGATGGATCAGGATGGCCATGTCATCGAAGATCGCGCTCGTCTTTCCGGGTAAGGGGGCGAGGCCGGTCGCGGTGAACCACTGGCGCAGTTG
This sequence comes from Luteolibacter sp., assembly GCF_039920825.1. Taxonomy (GTDB): domain Bacteria; phylum Verrucomicrobiota; class Verrucomicrobiia; order Verrucomicrobiales; family Akkermansiaceae; genus Luteolibacter. Next base: position 9,382 of record NZ_JBDSCX010000049.1, read on the forward strand.
GGACACTTCGGGCGGATAGATATACTGGAGGTAGGGCGTGGCGACCAGTTGCTCGATGCCCGCGATCTGGGACGGGTGGGGGATGAAAATTGGTGGCAGTCCTTCTTCGGGCAGGGGCGGAACACTCACGATGAATTCGCTGTGGATCTGCAGTTCCGCAGCGGGCTGATCGAAAATGGCGTGGGCGATGGAGTTGTCCAACATGTCGCGGCTCCAGCGGATGATCGAAGGCGGAGTCGTAGTTAGATTCAGCGAAATGAGTCTCACTTCGTGGCCTTCACGCGGCCGCAGGACGAGGCGGTGCGGGAGAAACTGCACGGGCTGCGAGTAGGTGTAGCTCGTCTCGTGGATCAGGTGGATTTTTTCCCATGAATCGGGCGGGGTTTCGAATATCTTCATGGGTAAATCTGTCGGATCAAAGCAAGGCGATGGCTTCCTGTCGAGCGACCAAGCTGTCCCGGGTGATCGGGATGAAGTTGGGATCCAAGGAGTGGCAGTTGACGATGCTGGACGTCAATTCCGGATTTCCGAAGATCGTGCAAACCGCCGCATCCGCCGCATCGCGACCGGTGGCGATACGGACGAGTCCGTTGAGCGGGGCGAGACGGGTGGGATCGAAAATATACCACCAGCCGTTGATGAAGACCTCGAAACAAGCGTGGAAATCCGGCGGATTAAGCTGATAGGCGTAGCAGGTGGCATATCGGGCCGGAACATTCATCGAGCGGCACAGCGCAATGGCGAGATGGGCGAAATCCCGGCAAACTCCCTGCCGCTGCTCCATCGTGTCGATGGCGGAACTCGTTTCCCCCGAACTGCCGCTGACGTAGGCGACGTGCTCGAAGATCCAGTCACTGACGCCGGATGCGATGGCGTAGGTATTTGTGAGATGGCCGAACAAATCCTGCGCCTGTTGGCGGACACGGTCCGATTGACAATAGCGGCTGGGAAACAAATACGAGATCGCCTCGGGCGTGAGATCGCCGGGGGAATCTACATTCAGCGAACTCGCGGGCACCACGCGGTTCGAGGTGAGGACTTCTGCCTGATAGGAAACCCTGAGCGTGCCGGGATTGAGAGTCTTCAGCCGCGAGAAACGGTTCATGCCCGTGCCGATGGTGAAATCCTCGACGTCCACGAACGGATCCACCTCCATCCTCTCATTGAGGATTTGTTGCCCGGGCGTCTCGATGCATTTCAAGGCGAACAGGAATGTGGCGGGATCTTGGAGCGTGTAGTCGAGCTCGCAGGAGACTTGGAATTTCATAAAATGAGATGGCGGTCGATTAGACGCTTGGAAGAGGCTCACGTGCAACCCCGGATCAGGAACAGACCGAGAAGCACGGGCACCGGGATGCCGATGAGCCATAGCAGGATCCATCCCACCTTTCCGGGCAGATTTTTGAAATGGTTTGAGGCTGATGTGGTATGGAATGGGTTGGTTTTCATAGCGGTGAAGTGTATCGCAGTCGATGTGCCGGGCCTGTGGGTTGAATTAATTGATTGATTTTCAATTATTTGTGTAGGATTTAAGGCAGTGGAGGGCGGGCGAAAATTCGGAATATTGCAATGAGGGATGTGGCAGAATGCCCTCAAGCAGAGGCGAACTCCTCCGTCGCTGACTGCTTGTTGCGCGTGATTCGGGATTCCACCCACGCCGTTGCTTCTGCTAGCGTTGTGACGGTTTCATCCGCTCCCGAATCCCGGAGCGCTTGGACCGCGTTGGCCGCGCCTGTTTCGCCACCCCAGATGCCGACGAGGATTTTCAATTCGGGGCACGCCGCACGCAGTTTCGCGCACAGGTGGCGGGCGTGAATGATCGTGGTAGGGGAGACCACTGAGATACAAACGACCTGCGGAGCGGAGGACTTGACCCAGTTGACGAGTTCGCCAGTCAGCATTCGGGCAGTGTTGTTTGCGGGGATTTCCTTTTGCCGCAATAGCCGCACGAACATTTCACCCGCCAATTCATCCCGTTCTGCTTTCGCGGGAACGCAACAGACGAGCAGCGGTTGATCGTTCTCGGCAGGCTGCGGTGATTCGAGGCGGAGATCCAGTTCATCGAGGATGTCGTTAAGGCCTTGTTTGATGAAATCCAGTTGTAAGCTGTCCAGAAGACCCGCCCGGTGATCGGTCTCCGCATGGGAGATCACGGGAATGAGAACCGAGTCGAACAAGGCCTCCGGTGGATTTGATTTCAGATAGGCATCCACGAGTTCCATTTCGTCGTGTTCTCCCGCCCGTTGCAGGCGGTGATAGCATTCTTCCGCGGGGGTGAGAGCTTCCTCGTCGCTCAGGATAATGCTGAGGAACGCCAGTTTGGGAATGTGCCTGCCCATGACGACGAGGCAAACTGTTAGCGGAGTGGCCAGCACCAGTCCCACAGGACCCCACAGCAGGGTCCAGAACAAGGCGGCGACGATCAACGCGATGGGGGAAACGCCGGTGCTGGATCCGTAAAGCCATGGCTCCATCACGTTGTTGCTGAACAATTCGAGCGCGATGAAGAGTCCGACTGTTAGCGCCGGCGCCATCCAGTCCGGCGATACCGCGAGCGACAGCAGGATCGGAAATGCTGCCGCGATCCAAGGTCCCAGGTAAGGGATGAAACGCAGCACCGTCGACAATGCGCCCCATAGCAATGCGTTAGGCACGCCGATGAAATACAGCCCGATGGCCACCGGGATGCCGTAGGTCACGTTGACCACGAGTTGCATCAACAGGTATTTCGATACTCGGGAGCCGGCATCATCCATCGCGCTGGTCGTCGCGCTGATGCGTCCCTGACCGATCAAGCGGATCATCCGGTTCTTCAAATCCTCCCGTTGTAGAAGCATGAAAACCAGCAGCAGCAACACCAGCGCGGCCGTTCCCAGCGGCCCGAGCAGTGGAGCCAGCACCCCCTGAACAAATTCCAACCGCTCGTCCTTTCCGCTGATTACTTCCACCGGAGTCGCCTTCTGGTCCGCCCGTTTGGCGGCGTCCGTCCTAAGCAGGGAAGAATCATTGTTGCCTCCGGGCAGATCTTTTTTCAATTCATCCAGAGTCTGGGAAATCCTTGAAAGCGGTCCTTCACGCGTGAGCTGGATGGACCGCAGTTTCGTCCGGATGTTTTCCTTGTAGCTGGGGAGCTGATTGGCGAGGTCAACCGCTTGGCGCGTCAGAACCCAGCCCACCGCTCCGGTGGCGAAGACCATCATCAGCACTACTAACAAAACGGAGCAGACCCGCCCGAGCCGCCGTTGTAGTCTCGTCACCAAGGGCGCGAGCATGAATGTCAACAAGGCAGCCAACGCCAGGGGGACGAGAATCTCACGACCAAAAAACAGTGCCGAGATAATAAATGTCGATAGCAGGATGTTGGCAATCGTCGCCAACGAATCCGCTGGCAAACTTTTCTTGATGGGGGCTGCCATGAGGTCAGGGAACTTCCAAGTGGAGTCTTTCGAGAAAGTCGATGTGCCGGATCACCTTGGGCAAGATGTCCTCCCGAATCATCAGCTTGCAGTCGGTCAGCACCTCATCATCGAGCAATGCGCGTTGGTAGCCGTTGCGAACGCTTACCTCTCCCGATCGAAGGATCTGAACGGCCACCTCGGTGCGTATTTGACCGCCGGGAACTTGCCCCCAAACAGCGGAGTTCTTTTCCGGGATACCGTTCATGGCCCTGACCAATGCCGAGAGCCAGCGTGCGGATTGCGAGTGTTCGTTGGAAATCCGCTGCAGCCCCTCCTTCGCCGAAGAGCTGTCAATCATCTCAATCACCCGGCCATAGCTTTCCACGGCGGAGAGCTCGCCGCGCAGCAAACCGTTGCAGATTTTGAGGCAATGTTCGTCGGTGGTGTTCATCAGTCGGTCGGTTCCTGCTCCTTCGCAGTTCGGGTGCCACCTTGGAAACCCTGTAAAAAGGGGCTTTTCACGCCGCTTCCCTCGGTGCCCGATCCGCATTTGCAACGGACTTTCGCCACCGTGATGCATTTTGCATCAATGGCTTGTAGGTTCCAAAGTTCCACGGTCTTGCGTGGGCCTGTGCCAAAAGTCCGATTGTCCTGATTTCCAGCCGATTCACCCGATTCCTAACGAAAAAATCCCATAAATTGCATTGACCACGGCACGGGAAATCAGCTAACAAACCCAGCAACATGTTCACTAAATTTCCACACGCCTCGCTTCGATTTGCCGCGCTTGCGGTGGCGTTGCTGGCGGCAGGTTGCGAAAAGAAGGACGGGAACATTGCTTGGTGGCAGGGCGAGCAGGAACGCATCGAGCTGAGCCACCAGTTGGCCCTCAAGGAATTCCGCTACGAGCAATTGGGTTCCAGCGATTTGCCGGAGTTGGAGAGACTCCGCCGCGCCAATCAGGCGACTGCGGCTTCCCTGAAATCCTTGAAGCAACAGCAGGTAGCGCTGAATGGGGAATTTGAGGATCTGCAAGGAAATCTGGAAGATTTCCACGAGGCGACCATCCAGAATCAGCGCAACCGGGCGATCGGCAGATCGTTTCCCGAACTGGTTTCTCTTTCGGGCCGAACTTATCGGGGCGTGACCGTGGCTTCGATCGATGATGCCGGGGTCGCCATTCACCACATCGACGGCACGGCCCGGTTGAGATATCAGGATCTTGATGCCAAGCAGCAGTTGTTTTTCGGTTTGGAAGCGGAGCCCGCTCTCGCAGCAGTTGAAAGGGAATCCCAAAATGCCGCCGCCTACGAACGCTGGATCGACGACCAGATGGTGGCCCTTGGTGAAAAAAATGACGAAACGGCGAAACTCAACCAGCGCAACGCGGCGATAGCCAAAGCCAACCGCTCGAGTGTGGCCGCCCGTCAAGTGGTGGCGGCGAATACCAGAGCGCTTGCCAAACCGGCCAGCTCCGTCGGATCGGGCAGCTCGAGATATTATTCTGGCTACCATAGCTATCGCAGCTATCGCCCCACTTACTACCGTTACGTTTATTACACTCCGAACTACTATCGGCCCGCTTTTCCCCGGTCTTGTTATGGATCCACAAGCCGGTATTACACTCCGGTTGTGATCCAGCATCGAACCTCCTTCGCCAACACCACCATCCCATCCGTTCCATGAAGTTACTTTTGCGTTCCTGTCCCCTGGCCCTCTTGTTGGCCCTCACCTGTGCCTCCTGCAGCGAGGACCCCAAGCTGGTTGAAAAACGTGAAAAACAAAAAGCCGAGATCACCCGCCTGAAGGGTGAACTCGCACTCATCGACGAGAAAATGAAGAATCTTCCTCCGGATGTTTCCAAGGAATTGGACGACGCCCGGAAGGTTTCCGAAAAGCAATCCGCCGAAGTCACGGTTTTGGAAACCGACGTGGCGGCCCTTGAAGCCAAGAAGCGTTCCTTGCAAAAGGACTACGAAATCTATCAGGCCAAGTATCAGGTCAAATAAGCGCCAACACTTTTTCCTATGTCTTTCAGTGATATGATGTCGAGCGGCCGCGGGCCGGGAGTGATCGGGATGTTGATGGCCTTGGTTGTGTTGGTGGGTTTCGGCCTGCTGTTCATGTTCGCCTTCGACGAAGGATTTCAAGGTGGCGGGGCGACGATCGAATCGGAAATCGCCTCGCAAGCGAAGGAAATCGAGAACTGCCAGGGCGGAATCGAAAAGGGACAGTCCACGCTGGCTCTGGCACCCGGGCGCATCGCCGCGACCAAAGCTCTGGCCGGCATCAAGCGTGAAAACCAGTCAGTCGTTGAGAGAATCGCCACCTTGAAGGCAGGTCTCGAAACCGGAAAAGCCGACATCGTGGCCATGAACACGGCATGGGAAACTTACAAGGACCAGTACCGCGAGTTCATCCGCGGCAAGGCCAAAGGGCAGACTATTGAAAAACTCGAAACCCGCACCGGCGTGGTTTACAAGAACGTGAACATTCGTGAAGTCTCCGCCGTGGGCATCCAGATTCGCCATGACGAAGGCCAGAAGCGAATCGCGTTCGAGGAGCTTTCCGACGAGATGCAGGACTACTATCAGTTTGATCCCGCGCAGAAAGATATAGCCATCGCCAAGGAGACCGCTGTCCGTATCGAGCACGATGCCGCCGTGGCTGTGGCGGGCGATCAGGTCGAACAACAAATGGCTGCGCAAAAAGCTCAGGACGCCGTGGAAGCGAAGGAGAAGCTCTCGCGGGATATCCTCGAAAAGGAAGGCCAGATGGTGAACATCGAGGCTGATATCAGGGAGCTCGAGCAGGAAAGAACCCGTGCTGAAACCGAGGCGGATGCCGCCAGGCAAGCCGGTCGGATGCACATTAACAAATCGAGCAACATCACGGGGAAAATCCGGTCGAAACAGACCAAACTTTCCAATCTTCGCGCTGAGGTCAGCCAGATGAAGGGCCGTCTCTAATACTTTTTGGCTGTCTATGCTGTCTCCTGAAGATCATCCCGGGATTTTTTATTTCCTGGTCGGAATAGTGGTTATCGTGATGACCGCGGTCGGGCTGTCGACGATGATGGACAAACGGTTCAAATTCTCGTCCGGCGCGGGCGAAATCAAAAGGGACGTTGCGCTCCAGGCTGAGGAAGTCGCCGACCTTTCCGCTAGATATGAACTGCGCTCGGCAACCCTGCTGGAAGAGCAGACCAAACGCGGACCGTTGGCGGCGGTCCGGCAGCAGGCCGAGGCACTCATTGCGGCATCGGCCAAGCGGAAATCGGATTTGTTGGCTGCCAAGGACAATCTGCGTGGGGCGATCACGGCGATGGATGCGGCGTTTGCCAACTACCGCGCCGACTACCGCCGTAAGACGTGGGCCAAGGCTGTCGGGCAGGAAGTCGGCAACCTTGCCATCCGCGGTGGTCGCGAGTATCGTCAGGTGACCATCACCAAAGTGACGGACGTCGGCCTCGAGATCAGGCACGAGCACGGTATCGCCAGGATTCAGGCACCGGATCTCGATGCTGAATGGCAGGATCGGTTCCAGTGGACCGACGAAGAGCGCCGGGCCCGGTTGAAGGAAGAATCGGATAATTTGGATCCCACCCCGCTGGTTGCGGACGTTGATCCGTCGGAAGGGCCCGTTGAAGAAGTTGAAATACCCGTCAACGCGCCTTCAAAGAGGGTAGCCGTGCGGAAGGTGGACGATACGGCGGAGACGGAAAATCTGGAGCGGCTTCGGACCCTGGTTGTTGGATGGAAGTCGAAGGTTAGCCGATTGCAGGCCGAACGCGCGGAAGCGTCCTCAAATGCAGGTTATGGCAACCAGACGTCGGTTCCCGGAAGCCTTGAAACATGGAAGGCGAAGGCCTCCCGGTTGGGCCGGGAGCTGTCTCGTGCGCAAACCGAATGCACCCTCGCCAAAGCGAAATTGGCAGCGATTTCTCCCGACGATCCCTTGTTGCAGGTGGTCCCCGGCCAAGATCACTGAAAAGCCGGGAATCCCCCAAAATGCGGATTGCCCTCTGGCGGTGGATGCCTTGAAGTCCGGTCGTGCGTTACGAACCGATTTCACCCGAATTTTTTATCCGCAACCGCGAAAATCTGCGGGGACTTCTGAAGCCAAACAGCATGGTGATCCTCCATGCCAATGACATCTATCCGACCAATGCGGATGGCACGATGGCTTTCAAGCAGAACAGCGACCTGTTCTATCTGACCGGCGTGGATCAGGAAGAAACCACACTCGTCCTCATGCCGGATGCCGTTGACCCCAAGGAACGGGAAATCCTTTTCGTCAAGGAAACCAGCGAACTCATCGCCATTTGGGAGGGCGAGAAGCTGACCAAGGAGCAGGCCCGCGCCGCCACCGGTGTCGAGCGGATCGAATGGTCCAGTTCGCTCGATGGATTCCTGCACCGCATGGTTCCCCAGGTGGAGCACATCTATCTGGCGACCAACGAACATCTCCGTGCCAGCGTGGTCGTGGAAACCCGCAATGCCCGTTTCATCAAGGACTGCCAGGCCCGCTATCCGCTGCACCGCTATGAGCGGCTTGCGCCGTTGCTTCACCGCCTTCGGATCACCAAGGACAAGGAGGAACTCAAGCAGCTCCAGCGCGCCTGCGACATCACTGAGGCGGGATTCCGGCGTTTGCTAGGATTTATCAAGCCCGGCGTCGGCGAGTGGGAGATCGAGGCTGAGTTGCTCCACGAATTCGTCCGCCGTGGTTCGCGGGGATTCGCCTATGCTCCGATCATCGGCACCGGGAAAAACGCCTGCGTCCTTCACTACGTCGAAAACGACAAGATCTGCCAGGACGGCGACATGGTCCTGATGGACGTCGCCGCCGAGTATGCCGGTTGGGCTTCGGATCTAACGAGAACCGTGCCGGTGAATGGAAAATTCACCAAGCGCCAGCGCGAGGTCTATGACTCCGTGCTTCGCGTCTTCCACGGCGCGAACGATATCCTCCGCCCCGGCAACACGCCAATGGAATACCAGAAGCAGGTCATCGAGCTGATGGAGCGCGAGCTCGTCCATCTCGGTCTTTTCACTGCCAAGGAAGCCCGTGAGCAGGGGCCGGACAAGGCGCTGGTGAAAAAGTATTTCATGCACGGCACCTCGCACCACCTCGGACTCGACGTCCACGACGTCTGCCCGCCGCACGAGCCCTATGCCGAGGGCATGGTCTTCACCATCGAACCCGGCATCTACATCCGCGAGGAAGGAATGGGCGTTCGCTTGGAAAACGATGTGGTCATCGGCAAGGACAAGAACTTCGATCTCATGGGCAAGATCCCGATCGAAGCCGGGGAGATCGAGGAACTGATGAATGCCCGCCGGAGTTGATTGAACAACGGCCTGCGAGCTGCTAAAGAACGGACATGATTGGAATCGTACTGGGATCCGGATTGGGGCCGTTGGCGGACGCCGTGGAAGTTGAGCGCGAGGTTCCGTTTTCGGAAGCTGGGTTACCTGCCTCATCGGTGGCGGGTCACGCGGGGAAATTCGTCTTCGGAAAATTGGGAGGAGCACCCGTCATTCTGATGAAGGGGCGCGTCCACCTCTACGAAGGTCACGGCCCGAGACTCGTCACAGCGGGCGTGCGCTGGATGGCGGAACAGGGAGTTGAAAAAATCATCCTTACCAACGCCGCAGGCACCTTGAATCCCGACTTCGCTCCCGGCACCTGGATGATGCTCAGTGATCATCTCAATCTGACGGGCTCCTCGCCGCTCGAAGGTGCGGACTTCATCGACTTGTCCGTCGCCTACGATGCCGATTGGCGCGCCGAATTCCGCGACACGGCGGCTGCCATCGGCATGATCCTTCACGAAGGCGTCTATGCCAGCCTGCGCGGCCCGCAATACGAAACTCCGGCGGAAATCCGAATGCTGAAAGTCATCGGCGCGGATGCCGTCGGCATGAGCACCGTTTTGGAAACCATCCAGGCTCGTTCGCTCGGCCTGCCTGTCGTTGCATTTTCCTGCCTCACCAACTGGGCAGCCGGTGTCACTTCCGCACATCTCGATCACCATGAAGTTCTCGAAACCGGGAAACAGGCGGCCTCGGCGATGATCGGGCTGCTCTCACAGGTGCTTTGTGAAAAAGACGTGAAGGATTCGTAATATCTAGCGATCCACTGACGGTCGGGGTAATAGTTATCGCTATCGCCCGTCTATCTGATTCGACGACTTTTGTTCGACATCGGTGATGATAGTTCGGGCGGGCTTTCAAAACCCACCGTCATGAGTAAGCAATCACCACTCCCATCGGACGCGCCCGCCAGTCGTTCCATACAATCATTCGTGATTGGTTCACTCATCTGGTGCTGGAAAAGCGGCATTTGGATTGTTGGGATAATTTTTCTAGCAATTTGTGGACTGACTGCCCCGATGACGACCCATTGTCGAAGGAAACCCGATCAAACCGAAGCCGTGAACAACGCCCGGCAGATCGGCATGGCGCTGTTCGAGTTTCAGGAGAAATACGGCAGAATGCCCGACGTGACTACGATTGCTTTGGTGAAACAAGACACTGCTACCGACCTGAATCTCGGCACGAAGTCATCGAATGATTTCTTCCGTCAATTGATGGCTGTAGCGATCACCCAAAGTGAGCCGATGTTTTACGCGAAAATTGCGGGAACGCATAAGCCGGATGGCATTTTCACTAAAGCCGAAGCGCTAAAAAAGGGGGAGTGTGGGTTCACATATTTCACCGGAGCGCTCAAGACGGACAATCTCGGTCGTCCGATCATGGTGACACCGATGATTCCCGGCACTCATCAGTTTGATCCCAAACCATTCAACGGCAAGGCCGTGATTTTGAAAGCGGACAACAGCGTCACCTCATTGCCGATCATCATTAAAACCGGCCATGTCATGGTTGGTGGCCTGGATCTGATGGATCCATCAAATCCGATTTGGGACGGACATCCTCCGGTGGTGGCCTGGCCTGATCTTTGAAATCAACCGTCGTGACCATGCAAGCTCAACCATTACCTGACGCACCAGCTCCGCCGGCGTCCGAAGCCGCGCTCCTCTCGCAGAAGAAATGGAAATGGCTTTGGGGGCTTGGTGTCGTATCGGTAGTGCTCTTATACCTGCTGTTATCAGCCCCCATGGTGATTCGCAGTCACAGAAAACCCGATCAAGCTGAAGCCGTGAGCAATGCGCGCCAGATCGGGATCGCTCTGTTTGAGTTTGATTCCGAGTTCGGAAAGTTTCCGGATGCGAGCACGGTTGCAGCGGTTCAAGCGAAGACCGAAACGGACTTGGAGCTGGGAAAGAAGTCATCGAACGAAATTTTCAGGCAACTGATCTCTGCAGAGATCGTTCAGGATGAACGGATATTCTACGCGAAAATCGACCGCATACGGAAACCCGACGGTGTTGTTAGCAAAGGAGAGGCTTTGAAGAAAGGAGAGTGCGGATTTTCCTATCTGGCGGGGCTTTGTTCCGAAGGTAACCCGTCCCGACCGCTCATCGTCACGCCCTTGATTCCTGGAACCGATCGATTTGATCCCACGAAATTTGATGGCAAGGCGATTGTTTTGAAAATGAACAATAGCGTGACGTCCATGCCCATCGCAAAGGATGGTCACGTGATGATGTTTGGCAAAAACCTGCTTGATCCCACGAACCCAGTATGGAGTGCGAGCGATAAATTTGTGATCACTTGGCCGGAGTGATAGGGGCCTGGACGTCTCGTCCATGCGTGGGGACGAGAGGTCCCCACCCTTTATCAGACCAGCTCCGCCGCGATGGGATCTACCAGCGCGCGGCCGTGGTGGATGAGGATGAGTTGGTTTCCTTCGATGTGGGCGAGACCTTCGCTGGCGAAATGGGCGGCTTGTTCTCGAGCTTCCTGGCTGAGGAGATCGAGTGAAATACCCTCCTTGGTCCGCAGGCCGAGAGCGATGCGTTCGAGGCGGCGGGCTTCGGCATCGAGGGTCTCCGATTCGGTGAGCGCGTTGCCGATGGCTTGCACTTGGGAAACGTAACGGGCGGTGTCGGCGACGTTTTTCCAGCGGGTGCCGTCGAGAGTGGAAACGGCGGAGGGTCCGAGTCCGAGGTAATCCTCTCCCTTCCAGTAGCCTTGGTTGTGGGTGGAGTGGTGGCCGGGCTTGGCGTAGTTGGAGGTTTCGTAGTGATCGAATCCGGCGGCTGATAGAAGTTCGTCGGCGAGGTGGAAGAACTCGGCGTCGTGGTCTTCATTCTCGCGCATTTCGCCGCGGCGGAGCGATTCGAAGAAGGCGGTGTCTTCTTCGTAGGTGAGATTGTAGGCGGAGATGTGGTCCGGCTTCAGGGAAATGGCATGCTCTAACGTGTTTTTCCAATCGTCTTTCGATTGGCCGGGGATGGAGAACATCAGGTCGATGTTGATCGATGGGATTCCAGCCTCGCGGAGGATGCCTACGGATTCGCTGGCTTGCTCGACGGAGTGTTCGCGGCCGAGGATTTCCAACACATGTGGGGTGAATGATTGGATGCCTAACGAAACACGGGTGACGCCGAGTTCGCGGAACAACCGGGCCTTCGCCGCATCGAAGGTGGCTGGGTTCGCTTCCATCGTGACTTCGTCGAGTTTCGAAAAATTGACGGTTTCGTGAAGCGCGTCAAACAACCGGGTGAGGTGGCTGGGCGAAAGCATGCTCGGAGTGCCGCCGCCGAGATAGATCGTGCGTGGGGCGGTGGTCAGACGTTGTTTGGTTTCCACGGCCAGCGCATCGACAAAGCTGCCGATGGATGTTGAGCCGGGAGTGTGCTTGTAAAACGAGCAGTAGGGGCAGACTCGGTGGCAGAAGGGGATGTGGAGGTAGAGGAGCAAGAGGCGGGTGTGAATGTGTCGCGACTGTCTCAGTCGGGCGCTGGGTGATGGCAAGATCCGACTGAGGCCGTCGGAACACAATCAGGATCCCCGGACTTGCAACAGGTAGCGGGCGACAGCATTGCGGGTGGCTCCGGCGACATCGGCTTCGGGCCGGGCGAAGGGCGGGACGAACCACGGATATGAGCCTAGCAGATCGGTGACCACCGCGACCTCGCCATCACAGGTGTGTTGGCCGCAGCCGATGCCGATGGTGGGAACGGAGAGAGATGCGGTCAGAAATCGCGCCGCTTCGGGAACGATGGATTCCATGACGATGGCGAAGACTCCGGCGTCGATGATCGCTTGGGCTCCTTCGCGGATGGCTTCGGTTTGCTCGGGGGTTTTGCCCTTTTTCCGATAGCCGCCTTCTTCGAGGACGCGCTGGGGAAGCATGCCTAGGTGGCCCATGACGGGAATCCCAGCTTGGGTGATGGCGCGAACCTTTTCCGCCTGGCGAACGCCGCCTTCGAGCTTCACGGCTTCGGCACCGGCGGCGACGAGGCGGCGGGCGGTATCGAGCGCTTGTTCCGGCGTGTCGTAGGTGTGGATCGGAAGATCGCCCACGACCAGTGCCGTGGGTTTCGCGCGGGCCACGGCGGCAACGTGATGAAGCATGTGCTCCAGAGTGACATGCGTGGTGTCCGGGAAGCCCAACACGACCATGCCGAGCGAATCTCCGACGAGCAGGACATCGACTCCGCCCTCGTCCAACAGGCGGGCGGTGGGGTAGTCGTATGCGGTTAGCGCCGCGATGGGGCGGTTTCCTTTTCGGAGACGGATGGCTTCGGCTTTTTGAAGGGCTGTCACGTTGGCTTGAGGCCCAATTAAAAACGAAAGATCGGCGTTTGCGTAAACAAAAAAGCCCCCGCCGGAGCGGAGGCTTGAAAATGGCGACCCGTAAGGGAGTCGAACCCTTCTTGCCAGGATGAAAACCTGGAGTCCTAACCGATAGACGAACGGGTCGTGCGTTGCGGTCGCGGGCGGAAAAGAACCTTACCGACCGACCCGGTGCAAGGTTTTTTTGGATAAAATTTTCCGAAGGGCGGAATTCATGCCGGAAATGAACACCATTCGCGTTACATCAAGTGATTGTCGCGATTACCCCCTTGTCAATCGGAGGAGGATTCTTGAAGGTCTGCGCCCTCCGTCCCCTTCTAAAACTTCACGGAGAAATGATCTCATGAACACGACACTGCTTGCACAAGCTGCCAATGAAGCCCGTGGCCTCGCCATGGATGCCGTCCACGCCTGTAACTCCGGCCACTTGGGGCTTCCGCTTGGCTGCGCCGAAATCGGTGCCGTTCTTTTCGGTGAGTCCATGCGCTACTATCCGGATGCGCCGAAATGGCTGAACCGCGACCGCTTCGTGCTCTCCGCTGGCCACGGTTCGATGTTCCTCTACGGCTGGCTGCACCTTTCCGGCTACGCGGTTTCCCGCGACGACGTGAAACATTTCCGCGCGCTGCACTCCATCACTCCCGGCCACCCGGAATTCCATGAAACCCCCGGCGTCGAGGCGACCACCGGTCCGCTTGGCCAAGGTGTGGGAAATGCCGTGGGCTATGCCCTCTCCGGCAAGCGCGCCGCCGCCCGTTTCAACACCGCGGAGCACACGCTTTTCGACCACCACGTCATCGCCATCCACGGCGATGGCTGCCTTCAGGAAGGCGTTGCCAAGGAAGCCATCGCCTTCGCCGGCCACAACGGTTTGGATAACCTGATCCTTATTTATGATTCCAACGACGTGACGCTGGACGCCATGGCCGACCTCACCCAAGGCGAGGATGCCGAGAAATATTTCGCTTCCCAGCGCTGGGATGTTGTCACCATCGACGGCCAGGATCTGAACGAAATCGCCGCGGCGATTGAAAAGGCCAAGGGCAACAAAAACGCCCGCCCGAAGGTCATCATCGCGAAAACGTTGATCGCGAAAGGCATACCCGAAGTCGCCGGTACGGCAAAGGGCCACGGCGAAGGCGGTGCGAAATTCATCGATTCCGCCCGCGCCGGACTCGGACTTCCTGCCGACGAGCATTTCTATGTTTCCGCTCAGACGCAGGCCTATTTCGCGGAGAAAAAAGCCGCTTCCAAGGTCGAGTTCGAAAAATGGCAGGCCACTTACGATGCATGGTCCAAGGCAAATCCCGAACTCGCCGCCGAGCTGACCGCCGGTGTGGCGCTTTCCGTGCCGCTCGACCTGAGTTCGAAAATCCCGGCTTTCCCCGCCGATTACAAGGACGCGACCCGTTCCGCCGGTTCCACGGTGATCAACGCGGTGGCCAAGGAAATCCCGCAATTCCTCACCGGCAGCGCGGATCTTTTCGGTTCCACGAAAAACTATATCAAGGACGCCGGCGATTACTCCACCGCCAACCCGCTCGGCCGCAACATCTGGTTCGGCATCCGCGAACACGCGATGGGCGCGATCTGCAACGGCATCGCCTATGACGGCATCTTCCGTGCGAGCGGCGCGACCTTTCTGGTCTTCGCCGACTACCTGCGCGGCTCGATCCGCCTCGCCGCCTTGTCGCACCTGCCAGTCACCTACATTTTCACCCACGACTCCGTCGGTGTCGGTGAGGATGGCCCAACCCACCAACCGGTGGAAACCGTCAGCGGTCTGCGCGTGATCCCGAATCTCGACGTCATCCGCCCCGGCGATGCCGAGGAAACCGCCGGTGCCTTCGTCGCCGCGATGTCCCGCACCGATGGCCCGACCGCGCTGATCCTGACCCGTCAGGCGATCCCGCTGATGAACGACCTTTCCGTCGACGTCCGCCGCGACGGCGTGCTGCGCGGTGGTTACATCGCCAAAAAGGAAACCGGTGCCCTCACCACGATCCTTCTCGCGACCGGCTCCGAACTCCAATACGCGATGGCCGCTGCTACCGAACTCGGTGACGGCGTCCGCGTCGTTTCCCTACCATGCTTCGAACGCTTCGAGCGTCAGAGTGCCGAGTATCGTGAAAGCGTGTTGCCTAAAGCCTGCACCAAGCGCGTCTCCATCGAGGCTGGAATCACCGATCTCTGGTGGAAGTACATCGGCACCGAAGGCAAGCCAATCGGTATCGACCGCTTCGGCATGAGTGCTCCTGGTGACGTCGTGTTCAAGGAACTCGGCATCACCAAGGACGCCGTGGTCGCTGCCGCGAAGTAAATTCCGGTCTGCTAGCAACTCCATCCAACAGGGCTCGACCAGACGGTCGGGCCTTGTTTGTTTATCGCCCATGAAACTCCGCGTTCGTGCCACTCCCAACGCCCGACAGAGCGAGATCGTCGGCTGGGAGGATGACCCACAGGCCGGGCGAATTCTTCGTGTCCGCATCGCTGCGGCACCGGTGAATGGTCAGGCCAACGCCGCGCTCAGGGATTTTCTGGCGAAGTCGTTAGGCCTTTCGAAATCAAAGGTGGTTCTCGAAAAAGGAGGTTCCTCGCGCTTCAAGACCTTCGAAATTCCGGACGCGACGGGCCTACCAGATTGAACCAATTTGTTACTCCTTATTTGATCCGCGCTTGATCGCGGATTCCAACTGCTTTGCGAGCTCGGCCAGGCGGTCTTGTTCGTTCGGCGCGGCGGGAGTCGGATCGAAACGAAGGCGCTGATGAAGTTCGACGGCTTCATCAAGGGTAGCCGAATCCGGCAGTGTGGGACGCAGCTTCATGAACCAGGCTCCGAACGGCTGGCCTAACGGCCTAGGCCCGAGTTGCTTTTCCGCCTGCTTTTCAAGGGCGTTGAGCGGAGTTCTCCGGATCGGTCCATCGTAACCGTTCGATCTTCGGATTTCCTCCAACCGCCGCTTGGTTTTCCAGAGCCGCTTGAAGACGAATCCCATTACGCCGAGGGCGATGGTGAACATGACCACGGATGCTCCGAGCCGATTACCCGGACGGTTTCTCCAGAGGAAAAAATCCTCCCGGAAGCGCTTCAGTGCATCATTGAACGCCTGCATCGAAGGATTCAGTGTCGCCACCATGTCGGTCCAACTGGGGGGCGTCGTATCGAAATCGATCCACAGTTTCTTGTCGGCATCCCACACCCGGCACCAGGCATGGCCGTGCGTGCCGCGGATGACGTATTCGCCGTGTTTCGGATCCCGTTCCACCACGACGTAGCCGGTCGCGTAGCGGGCGGGGATTTTCGCCTCCCGCAGCAGCAGGACGACGGCGGCGGCGAAATACTCGCAATGCCCGGAGCGGTTGGTTGTTAGGAATTGCGTGAGCGCGGTCGGATTCGAAAATCCCTGGGTCCAGCTCTTGATTTTCAGATCCCGGGTGTAGCGGAAATTCTTCATGAACCACGCCTGCATGACCTTGAGCTTATCCTCGAGGGTCGGTTGTTCATTCAGCTTGAGTTCGGCGAGAACGGCGTTGAGCGTCGCTCGTTCCCGGAAAGGCACGACCAAATCCTGATCTAACGGAGTTCGCTCGGTGTTGGTGTCTCCGCGCCAGAGGACGGTTCCCTCGACGACCGATTGCCTCGGGAAAACGTGGACGGTGCCCAGCGCGTTGTGCTCGATGGCGTCGGACTGGAAGTCGAACAGGCTGGTAGTGTCACCGGGCAGCGACAACGGCGTTTGCGCGAATGCCGAGCCGCGGATCTGGAATCTGGGCAGGCTCGGGCGGACCGCCCGTATGGGCTTCGAGCCCTCGGTAGTTTGCTCCAGCCGATAGTAGGGTTGGCCTTCGTAGGTGAAGAGGTCGAGGTCCCGGAAGTCTCGTGCGGTCGCCGGTTCGATGATCCACGAGCTGGGTTGATAGGAATTGTAGGTCGCGGTCCGCAATAGCCGGGGAGGGGGCATTCCGCTTGCCGGTTTGAGGCGCCAGACAATGTCGGGCGATTGCTGGACGGTTCCGATCCTGCCGATCATCGTGGATACGGAATCCGGATCAAACGAGGCCCCCCCCGGGCCGCGGTTGGTGAGCCAGTCGTCGAGACGCTCAAGTCCGTAACGGCCGGTCACCGCGATGCCGCCGGCGATGGCCAGGGCGGCGATGAGCGAGGTTGGCCGGCTGCGGGTGGCGGATAGCAGCATCCAGCCTGTCAGGATGATGATGCCCGGAAGGAACTGCCAGGTGGATGAACCGTCGCCGAGGGTGCTGGCGATGAGGATGGCGACGAAATAGACGTTTCCGAAATGGATGTGGATGACCGCTTCGTTGAGACCGAGGCGGAGATTCCGTTTCCGCCGGTGTTTTGCTAGAAATGAAAACGTAATCAGCGGCATCGATTCGTTCATGCCGAAGCTCTGGACGAACTGCATGGGCAGCAGCAGCAATGGCAGCCACGTCAGAAGCTGGGGCAACGCCACATACGGACTGCCGTCCAGATAGATCAGCACCCCGGTGAGCGCGATGATCACGGTGGTGAGCTGCCACGCCGTGGAGTAGGCGCCTTCATCGAAATCCCAGCGGATTTTCACCCAGTGGGAAATCTCCACCACCAGGGCGAGGATGAGACCGATCACGGGCCGCCCGGTCATCGCTCCCCAGAAGAGCAGCGACACGCCGAGAATAAAACGGGGTGGTGGATGGGTCTGGTGAATGGCGGGAAGGCGGTTAGTTGAGGGCGATGAGTTTGTTAGGAAGCTTTTGGAGGTCGCGGGCGATTTGTCCCGACTCCAGCCAATGCCCGGGCACGTCTCCGGGAGCCGGCCCTTTTCCGATGATGACCGGGGCGCAGACCACTCCGCCACGGGTGAGGGTGTGGAGGAAAGCCGCGCGGACGTCGTCCCAGCCGTTGAAAATCACGAGGCAGGAGGTGAGGTCGTCACGATGGCGCAGGACGAGTTGGGCGAGCGCGGTGAAATTTTCCGTCCGCTCCGGTGAAACTCCGGCGAGAACTTCCAGCAGCTTTTCCGCACGTTCGATGCCACGTCCCGCAGTTACCATGTGGGCCTCGTTTTTGATGAACATGAGGTCCAGCAGGGATTCGCTGGTATCCAGAGATGCGGCGAACGAGGCCGCCACCGAGATGGCCTCTTCAAATTGGTGGTCGGTCCGGTCGCACGACAAGGTGTCGACGATGAGGCCGTACCGCGGATAGAAAGTATCCTCCAGCTCCTTGACGATCGGGCGTCCGGTTCTCGCCCAGCTTTTCCAATGGATCTGCCGCAGCGGATCGCCGGGTCGATAGTCGCGCAGGCCGACGAACTCACCCGAGTTGCCAATGGCATTGGTGTTCGCCTCACCGGAGATTTTAAAAGCGGCTCCACCCGGCAGCTCGATGGGCGGCAGCGGGAAGCGGCGTGGGAGAACCGTTAGGGTACATGCCGGAGCACTCACCTTGCGGCATCGTTGGAACAAACCGAACGGATCGGGAAGCAACAGCCGCAGATCGTCGAAGCGGATTACGCCGCGCCGCAGCGGAGTCATTTCGACAGACACGCGCGCTTCCTGACCTTGCTTGAGGTCGAGGTCATCGGTGGAAATTCCGCCGGAGAACAAGCGGTTGCCCATCATCAACCATTGCCAGCGGAAATAAGCGAAGCGGCGGTCGTAAGCATTCCGTTCCTCCTCGCCCGGTTCTCTCAGCAGAGTGAAATCCTCAATGCTCGGCCGCGGATCCGGCGACGTATCCGAAATCCAAGCCCGGGTCAGCTTGCGGCGGCCGCGGTTGCTGACCTTCACGGTGTAGCGCAGCGGCTCTCCCGCAGTGCCGAAGCGCGGCAGTTCGCGCTTCGCTTCGACGTTTGCCCGGCGCGACATCGCCCACGGGATGCCGATCACGATCATCCCCAGACTCAAAGAAAAAAGCTGATAGACCGGGGCCTTGTTATGCCCGATACCGAGGCAAGACGCCAGGACGAACACCAAACCCAGCCCGACGCCGGCAGGTCTCAGGCGGCGGCCGAGAAAATGTTGGATGCCCGCGCCCCGGAAATAAATGGCGTGAAGCCACCGCTCCAGACGCCCGGTTTCCGGAGCGCTAACCGAATTGGATGGCAGGGTTTTCATCGATTGGTGAAACCTAAGCGGGCACCGGGATTTGTTCAATGAGATCGGCGACGATCTGGCGGGCGTTTCCGCCTGAATATTTCGCTTCCGGAGCGAGCACCATCCGGTGGGCGATGACATCGGCCGCGACCGATTGGATGAGTTCGGGTGAAACAAAATCCCGTCCTTCGAAAATCGCCAGCGCTTGCGAGACCTTCATCAACGCCAATGACGCGCGCGGGCTGGCCGCGAGTTGCACGGCCGGATTTCCACGGGTGGCTCCGACCAGCGCGACGACATAGTGACGGAGCTCGTCGCTGAAACGCACTTTGCGGGCGGCGGCCATCAGTTCCAGAATTTCGTCGCGGGTCGCCACCGGTTCTAACACTTCAACCGGGTGGGTTTCCGTCTGATCGGCGAGAATGGCGGCTTCCTCGGCAGCGCTCACGTAGCCGAGCGAGCACTGCATCGCGAATCGGTCCATCTGCGCCTCGGGCAGGGGATAGGTTCCACGGAATTCCACGGGGTTCTGTGTGGCGATGACGAAAAACAGTCCGTCGAGATCGTAGCGCTGGCCTTCGATCGTCGCCTGCCGCTCTCCCATCGCTTCTAACAAAGCGCTCTGGGTTCGGGGCGAGGCACGGTTGATTTCATCGGCTAACAGAATGTCGGTGAATACCGGACCGGGATGGAATTTGAATTCCTGTGACCGCGGATCGAGGATCGAGACTCCGAGAATGTCGGAAGGCAGAAGATCCGGCGTGAACTGGACCCGCTTGAACCTCGCACCACCGACGGCCTTGGCGATCGCCTTGGCGAGGGTGGTCTTGCCGGTTCCCGGGAAATCCTCCAGCAGGACATGGCCGCCGGAAATCATGCAGGCCAGCACCCGCCGCACCACATCAGGTTGGCCACGGACGACGGAACAAACGGCGGCTTCGAGGCGGGAGGCGGTTTCTTGGATACTCATGGGTGATCAATGGATTTCAGCTCGCAGGCGCAACGCCGTCGAGGTTTTCCCTCGCACTCAAAGAAAACCGCGAACTGCATGGCGCACCAATCATTTTCCGCCAGAACGCGGAATATCAGAGAGATCGGGCAAGCTCCCTGACCAGCGCCGGTCCCTGATAGATGAACGAGGTATAGATCTGCACCAGCGCCGCACCGGCTTGAATCTTGGCTTCGGCGTCTTGCCGCGATGAAATCCCGCCCACGCCGATGATGGGAATGCGCGATCCGAGATGACTGGCGAAAATTTCCAACGTGGCGGTGCTTTTTTCAAAAACCGGTCTGCCAGAAAGCCCGCCAGCCTCCGCCGCGCGCGGATGGCCGGCCACCCGGTCGCGGTCCAATGTCGTGTTCGTCGCGATCAGCCCGTCCAGACCGCCGTCGAGGAAGACTTGGGAGAGATCGCGGATCTGCGTTTCGTCCAAATCCGGAGCGACTTTGAAAAGAAGTGGAACCGATTTGCCATGCTCCGCAGCGAGCCTCTGTTGTTCCTTTTTGAGCGTGTCGAGCAGGCGGGCGCTGGCCTCCGCTCCCTGCAGGTCCCGCAGACCCGGGGTGTTGGGAGAGGAAAGATTCACCGCCACATAATCGGCCACCGGGTAGGCTTTGCAGAGGCATTCCATGTAGTCGTCCGCCGCGTTTTCATTGGGCGTATCCTTGTTTTTGCCGATATTGAAACCGACGATTCCCGCGAAAGACTTCGCAGCCCGGACATTTTCCACCCCGGCGTCGATGCCCGGATTGTTGAAGCCCATGCGGTTGATGATCGCCTCATGATCGATCAGCCGGAACAACCGAGGCTTGGGATTCCCGGCCTGCGGGCGCGGAGTGATCGTGCCGATTTCGATAGAGCCGAATCCGAGGCGACCCAGCGCGTCGATGGTGTTGCCTTCCTTGTCCAATCCCGCAGCCAGACCGACGCGATTCGGGAATTTCAGCCCCATCACCTCTACTGGAGAGACAAACTCATCCGCAGGTGAAGCCAGCGCTAGGGCACCGGTTTTTTCCGCCATCCGCAGGGCGGACAGGCTCAGATGGTGGGCGACTTCCGCATCGAGACGGAATAATCCGGAGCGGGCGATGGGATAAATAGCGTCAAACACGGACAAAAACTGATTCACGCAACGCTCATTGTCGAATCTCTCATGCGCCAAAATGGCGCTCCCCGTGCGAAAATTGCAATGATCGTGCATTTTGTCACAGCCCGGAAATAGAGTTTTGCTAAAAATCAAAGACTTGTGATCCGAAAAGCGCAGGTACGCGGATTGCTAAAATGAGAATGTTGTTTTTCGGCACGCCAGAGCGACTCTCCAAGTATTGACAATGTATTCACAATGAATATATTTGAGAAAAAAAGGAATAAACCCTCTCGCGCGACGTTTAATAATTAACCAACCCCATAAAAACATGGCCTACGAATCAGACAGCAGCCTGAAGCTCTACTTGCGGGAGATCTCCAAAACGCCTCTTCTCACCGCCGAAGAGGAAGTATCCCTTGCGGAGCGCATCAAGAACGGTGATCCGGAGGCTCGTTCCCACATGATTCGTGCGAACCTGCGCTTGGTCGTGAAAATCGCCCAAGACTACTCCAACTACGGGATGCCCGTTACGGACCTCATTTCCGAAGGCAACATCGGCCTGATGAAAGCCGTCGAGCGTTTCGACCCTGAAAAAGGAGGAAAACTTTCAACCTACGCCGCTTGGTGGATCAAGCAGTCGATCAAGCGCGCCTTGGCCAACCAATCCAAGACCATCCGCCTGCCCGTCCACATGGTCGATAAGATCGCGAAAATGCGCCGCATCGCGGCCATTCTTACCGAAGCCCTCGGCCGCGAGCCGACCGACGAGGAATTGGCCGACGAGGTCGGACTTCCCCATCGCAAGCTCGCCTTGCTTCGTCAGGCATCGTATCGCCCGACATCGCTCGACGCGCCCATCAATGAAGGTGAAGCTACCGAATTCGGTGAAGTCATCAGCGACGAGCGCGCGGTGAATCCGTTGGACATGCTTTCCGACAAAAACCTGCACGGCGAGCTCGATGGCTTGCTCTCGGTTCTCGACGAACGCGAACGCCGGATCATTGATGAACGTTTCGGCCTGAACGGTCGCAAGGCGCTGACTTTGGAAGAAGTCGGACGCGAATTCGGGGTCACCCGCGAGCGCATCCGCCAACTTCAGAACTCGGCGCTGACGAAAATGCGGCGCGCCCTTCGCAAGAAGGAAAAGCCCATGCCCAAGCCAGTGATCGGCGATTTTGCGGAAGCTTGATTTTTCTGTGTGTTTTGTTTCTGGTGCGCAACCGCGGCGGGTCTCCCGCCGCGGTTGTTTTTTATCCGCCAACAAGATCCTCCAACCGCAGCCGGGCGATCTGATGGATCTGAAATAATGCTTCGGAAATCTCTTCATCCTGGGTATTTCCCAATCGCCTCTCAAACGCATCAAGCACGCCCTGCTTCGTTGTTAGGCGGGCGCAGATGATGAAGGGGAAGCCGAACTTTTCGCGGTAGCTTTCGTTTTTTTCGGAGAACTCTTCGTATTCCTCGTCCTTGAGCCGGTCGAGTCCGAGGCCGGCTTGTTCGCGGGTGGATTCCTGAGTGAGGGCGCCCGCGCGGGCCAGTTTCCCGGCGAGGTCCGGATGGGCGCGGATCAAGGTGAGCTTTTCCTCGTCGGTTGCTTGATCAACGGTCTGGCCCATCGCTTTTCGCAAATGGTCCTGATCCGGAAACGGGCGCTGCTGAAGGATCCGTTGTGGAACCCAATCAGAATGCTCGTAAATCCCGCCGAGGGCGGCTACGAATTCCCCGGCAGGCGCGGCATTCAACTGAGCGAGTGAGATCATTTCACCGGAGTTAGGCCGGGTTTTCAGCAAATTTCAAGGATGCCAATGGATGCATGGGAACAAATCGCCGCGCTGCGCCGGGAAGGGATCGACGCGGTCGTCGTCACCATCACAGCGGTGAGGGGCAGCGTGCCGGGACAGGCCGGAGCAAAAGCAGTGATCACCGCGGGTGGATTGATTTCAGGAAATCTCGGCGGCGGAAAAGTGGAGGCAAAGGCGATCGATCATGCGGTGGCCATGCTGGAAGGTGGCGAATCGTGCGTCCAAACCACATGGAATCTCCAGCGCGATGTCGGGATGACCTGCGGCGGCGAGATGACGTTTTTGTTCGAGCGCGTCACCGCGGGCGAGCCTTGGCACATCGCGATTTTCGGGGCCGGGCACGTTTCCCAAGCGCTGGTGCCGGTCCTCGCCACGCTGGCTTGCCGGATCGATGTCTTCGACACGCGGGCTGATTGGTTAGACCGATTCCAGAATCGGGAAAACGTGGTGCTCCATTCCTTGTCCACCTTCGAAGCTGGCGTGGAATTTCTCCAAGCGGGTTCGTTCGTTCTTTCGATCACGCAGGGGCATTCAAGTGATCGCCCGGTTTTGCGCGAGGTGCTCCGGCGTTTTCCCGAAATTCCGTTTCTCGGTGTGATCGGCAGCGCTTCGAAAAGGGCCGTGCTGATGCGGGAACTCCGCGAGGATGGAATTGCGGGGGAATTGATAGATGAAATCATCTGCCCTGTCGGTTTGCCGATCGGGGGAAATGATCCTTCTGAAATCGCGATCAGCATCGCCGCGCAATTGTTGGAGCGGCGGGGTTAGACCGATGTATCGGGGGGGATTTCTTGGCGAGCCGGACAGTGCAGACCGCGATTGCTATGGCTGCTACAGATCCGGCCAAGACGAAGACTTCGGCGTGGGGGAGTTGGAGAAGGGAGAACTTTTCGCCAAGCTGGATGAATGCGAGAATCGTCAGCTTCGAGCACATGGTTCGAGGAATCCTCCAAGACGCCGAGCTGCGGACCTTTAAAAGGATTCGCTAGTTTTCCTCCAAATCTTCTGGAAAAAGTTTGCAAAATATCCGGATATAGCCAAATGTAAAGCCGCTTAGTCGGCTCGCCACAAGCATTTCCTTCAATCCCATGGACGCCGATGCCGCCATTATCTACCCCTTTCTTTCACTGGGCCATGAGCTGGGGACCGGCGAGGACGAGTTTGGCTGGCTGCGGCGTTCGGACGATGCGATATTGAATCCGGCCGAATTGATGGCCCGATTGCGTACGGACGGATACATCTACCTTCCGGGGTTCCATGACCGGGCCAAGGTTGAGGAAGTCCGGATGACAATCCTGAGACAGCTTGATGGCATGGGGTATTTGAAGAAAATGACCCGTTTGGATGAGGGTGTTTTCGATCCGGAGAATCCGCCTCCCGCACAAGCACGGGCGCATCCGCTGGACCAGAGGGATGCGGCGTTGCGGGAATTGTTGTTCGGGGGGCGGACAATGGGATTTTACGAGCGATTGTTTGGTGGGGCGGCCGCGCATTTTGATTTTACCTGGTTCCGGACCAAGGGCACGGGACACGGCAGCGATGTCCACTGCGATGTCGTTTACATGGGGCGCGGATCGAGAAATCTCCTGACGATGTGGACGCCGTTGGGAGACATCGATCCGAGGATGGGAGGTCTTACAATCCTGGAAGGCTCGCACCTGAAGGGACACCTGTTGGGAAACTACTTGGAGCGTGATGTGGACACGTATTGCACGAACCGCGGGGATGCGGACGCTCATGCCAGCGGTGCGAAGGGATGGAACGGATCGCTATCGAAAAATCCCGAAGCGGTCCGGCAGCGTTTCGAATCGCGTTGGCTGACCTCGCCGGAATTCCGGATGGGCGACGCGCTGATTTTCGGAATGTCGATGGTGCACGGAAGCTTGGACAACCAAACTGATCGGATCCGCCTGTCGGTGGACAACCGCTATCAGCTTGCGTCCGAACCGATCGATCCGCGCTGGGTGGGGGAGACAGTGGTGGGGCACGGTCCCGCCGCGAAGATGGGAATGATCTGCTAGGAAATCAGCCGGCTCCAGATTTTCTGGATTTCATCGCGGACGACGATGGCGTCGAGCCAGACGTCCGGGAAACAGGAGAGGGCGTAGCCGCTGCCGCGCGGTCCGTTTTCAGGACAGGCATGGAGCACTGCGTCGTCTGGGGCGGAGTCGAGCCAGTGTTTCAGGAGCGCTTCCGCGAACTCGAGGTAGAGAAGGAAATCCGGAGTGCGATTGCTCCTCCCGTCGGTTGCCGGGATCTGGGCATGGTGGCCGTTGAACGGGCGGAAATGAATGTGCCTCACGAGCGAGGTCATTTCACGCGAGCCGAGCAGACGCGGAGCAAAGGGCGGGTTCAGGTGTTTCACCGTGGCAAAATGCGAGTGATCCAGCGACCAGATGATCCGCTTTCCTGTTAACTGTTGGAACAGTTGGTCGATCCGTTCGGATTTCTCCGGTGTCTCTGTGGCTGTGTCACGGTGGATTTCGAGGTCGATTTTCAGACCAAGCTCCTCAGCGAGGTTCACCATCTCAATCCACGTTGCCACGGCTTCTTCCGGCGGGGTGTCGTGATCCATCAGGTGGATGTTGATCCGCTTCGGTTGGTAATCGACGGCTTTGCGGAGGGATTCCCGATAGGTGGAGGCGTCCGCGTTCAGATAGAGAATGTATTCGAGCCCGTATTTTCCGCAGAGTGGGATCGTCTCGGGGATGAGCAGGCCGCCGATGCCGTCGAAGCCAGCTTCCTTCACCGCTGCGAATTTCTTCTCAAGCGACCAATCATTGATCGGATTTGGATAATCACGCAAGGTCCAAAGGCCTGCGAAGGTGCGGAGTTCCCGGGGCATGTGAGCTGGATTAGCGGCGGCGGCGGAGCAAAGCGATGGCGGCCACGGCACCTAGCAGGGACACCGATGGCTCTGGAATCAGCGTCATGGTGACGAATCGGGCGGTGGGCCCGGTGGCCTGCTCGCCTGAGAAGTTGGAGCCGCCGGTCGTGTCGTTGTAATTGAAAAGCCACGTGTTGGAGCCTGCCAACAGTTCGGAGTCATCCGCGATTCCCGTGAAGAGGCCGCCGTTCCAACCGGCGGTGACGCCGTCGATGTCAAAATAGCTGATCAACGTGACCTTGTCCCCGAGCGTCCAAACTCCATCGGCACCCGTTAGACTCAGGGTGACAGTGCCGGTGAGATTCAATTGCCCTGAAACATCGACTAGATCGGAGTTCGCGGCGCTCATTTCATAAATCAAGGTGGAGGTATTGGCGAAGGATAGCGTGCCTGTGGCCAGCGACTCGATGCTGGCTCCGGGTGAGAGCGAGCCGGTGACACTCACGGTGCCGGCGATCGTTCCCGTCCCCCCCAGGGTGGCTGCGGTGGAGACGGAAACCGCGGTGTTTCCAAGCGATCCGTTGACGAGCAAGGTTCCGGCGGAAACCGCCGTGGCACCCAGATAGGAGCTGTTACCGGCCAGGCTCAGGATGCCGGTGCCGGCTTTGGTCAGGCCTCCGCTGGTTCCAGTTAGATCTCCGGACAGGACGGCATCCACAGCGGCGGTTCCGCGGTTGGTTTGGACGGTGCGTACGACGGTTCCAAGGTCGATGTTGTTAGTGAGGGTGATTTTCCCATCCGCCTTGGCCTGGCCGAGGATCAGATTCTGGCCGGTCGCGACGAAACTGGTGGTCGATCCCCACACAAGCGCCGCGCCGCTGTTGAGGGTGACTGAGTGGTCGGCTCCAAACGCGGCGAATCCACCCGAAGTGGCGACATTGACTTTGCCGCCCGAGACACCGAGATCGGCGGCCAGGTCGTAACGGAGTCCGAGAATGCCACCGGTTGTTCCTGCCGCTCCGCCGTCCAGTGACATCCAGGTGTTGGGACTGAAGGCTGCGGCGGAGTCGAGGATGACGGCTCCCTGACCTCCGACTATCGTGCGTCCGGTGTAGGTGTTGGTGCCGGAAAGCATCATGTTGCCGTTGCCGAATTTGACCACCGCGTCCCCGGTGCCGCTGGCGAGTCCGCTACCGGTTAGGTTGCCGCTGACGTTAACGGAATATTGGGCCGCACCATCGACCACGAAGATCAGACTGCGGTCGCCGGAGCCGAGGTTGATGGAGTTTTTGAAATCAACGGTTCCGAGGGCGGTGCCGTTCGCGTCACCGAATTTGATGCGGGAGTTGCTGCTGCCCAAGGTGCCGCCGACGAATCCGCCGGTGTTCAGCGTAAGCGTGCTGGGAGTGACATTGCCACCGATGTTCACCGAGCGGGTGGTCGCATCCATGACCGCGAAACCACCCGACGTGTTGATGCCGGTGGCCCAGGAAACGTTGCCCGCGGCCGTTCCCAAGGCTCCCGTGAAATTCGCGGTCAGTCCGAGGATGCCATAGTTGAAGGCGGAACCCGAAGTGCCCAGCACGATGTTGGAGGTGGCGGTGTTGTTGGTTTGCACCACGCCGTTTTGAATCAGGGTGCTGCCGGTGTGGCTGGAGTTGGTGATGACCAGGTTGCCGAGTCCGGTTTTCGCCAGATTTCCCGCACCCGTGATGCTGCCGTCGATGGTAAGTTGTCCGGCATCGACCTGGACGGTGCCGGCACCGGTCATGGTGACGCTGCGGTTCGTGCCCAGCGAGTAAGTGTTGGCGGTGGACTGGAGGGTTCCGCCGTTGAAGCTGATGGTGTTGGTCGCGGAGCCGTCTCCCAGATTGTTGGAAGCGCTAATTCTAACGACCCCGCCGTTGATGTTGGTCGCGCCGCTGTAGGAATTGGAACTTCCCAGAACGAGCGTGCCTGTGTTGGTCTTGGTGATGGAAAAAGCCCCGCTGGTGGCTCCGAGGGTCAGGGTGGTGCTGGGGTTTGTGGTGAAGGTGGCATTGCCGGTGAGAGTGGTGTTACCGAAGATCAACCCCCCGGTGATTCCCGAGAAAACTCCGAGGGTCAACGTGTTGGCGCCGATGCTCAGGGTGCCGAGCGTATGGGTGGCGCTTCCGCCCGATCCCGAGACGCGGGTTGCGGAAATCTGGGTGTTTCCAGAAACGATGGTATTGTTGTTATATGCGGTGTTGTTGGCGTTGATCAGGTGTAGCTGTCCTCCTGCGAGGGTGATGGTGCCCGTGCCGAGTGAGCCTGCGGCGAGGGCCTGGAGGATGCCCGCGTTGATGAACGTGCCACCGCTGTAGGAATTACCATTGTTTTGAAGACTCCAGGTGCCAGCGTCCGATTTGGTGATGCTGAGTTTGCCGCCTGCGCCGCCGTCGCCAATGACTCCGGTCATCGCGTTCGTGCCGGTATTGGCTCCGTTCAGGGTGAGGTTGGTGACATTCGACAGGGTGGAAACTCCTGTGACCGCACCGATGCTCATGAGGCGGGTGGTCAGCGTGTTGGAGTTGGTGAAACTGGCGGTTCCTCCGTCGCCCTGGATTTCGATGGCGGAGCTGATCGTGTCGGCATGTGCGCCGGTGGTTCCGGTGGACTGGATGACGCCACCGTTGGTTAGGAGCAGATTGCCGCTGCTGAGGGTGTAGCCGAACCCCGAGGTGTTGGAAAAGGTGATGCCGCCGATGTTGCGGTTGGTATCGACGGTGACGGTTTTGCCGTTTGTCGCGAGGGTGAAACCGAACGTAGCGACGTCAGAGCTGTTGATGAGGGAGGTTGAGCCGGGGATGTTACCGGCCGTCCAACTCGCAACATCATTCCAGTTTCCGCTGACGTTGGCTTTCCAAGAGTCGCTGGTCGCAAAGGCTTGAGACGCCATTGCGAGCGTGAGGAAGGCGGGTATTTTCAAATGCTTGGGTTTCATGGTCGCGCCGTGTGTTGCCAGGTTTGGTTAGTGTTGGAACTCCACCCGGAAGAATTTACGGGGATCCGCGAGCGGCGGGCTGGTCCAACTCGTGGTGGTCGCCGGAGAGGCGGCAGCCGGGACGACCGCCGCTTCAATTGTGCCAAAGGAGTCGAGGGCGAGACTGCTTTTCACTGTGAAATTGATTCCCGGCTGGGATGGCCATGTCAGAGTGATGCCGGTGGACGGATTCCCGGTGGAGGTGACGGCGAAGCGGGATGCACCGTTGTTAGGAATCAGGCCGAGGAGGTATTCGATCTGGTTGATCGTTCCATCTCCATCGGCATCGGCACCGGGAGCTCCGTTTCCGTTAGGATCGAGTCCGAAGCCCCCGGCCCACATGTCGTAGAGGGAAACGTAGGAGTTGTAGAGCGAGAGCACATTGGCGGGGGACAGTCCTCCGTCGTAGAAGCGGACATCGTCGATGTTTCCGGTCAACTGGAACTGGATCGCGTTGGGTCTTGCTCCGAGGGCGATTCCGACGCCTGGGTTGAGTGTCGCCTTGCTGGTGCCGATGTTGGTTCCCGCGCCGTTCAGATAGAGAGTGGTCAGTCCGGTGGAAGACCGGGTGACCGCGACGTGGACCCATTCGTTGATGTGATCGTTGAAATTGAATCCCGTTAGGGGGACTGAATTCAGTCCTCCGTTGTGGAACCAGAAAAGTTCGGCATCGACGGTGGCGGCTGCATCGAAATCATTGATGCCGAGATTCCACCGGCCGGCGTTTCCGTCGTTTCCGGAAATGATTTGGCTTTGGCCGCCATTGCCAATCGGCGCTGTTAGCCTGACCCAAGCGGTCATGGTGAACGGGGCGGTGGTCGCCGGGACCACCGAAGTTGGAATCAGAACCTTCGAATTGACGGTGGAGACGGCAGGAAACAGGTAGGATTTACCGTCGCGGCCGCTTTGCCCGATCAGGACGTCCGAGCCGATGGCAGCCGTGGTGACACTTTCGCTATCGGTGGAAACAGTCCCCGAGGTTTCGTCCAATTTGAACCGATGTATAAGAGTCCCGCTATAGCCGACAATGTTGGTGGGTGTGGAAATCGGATCGTTGGGGTCTGAAGTGGCGTTGATTTCAACTTGATCGCCGTAACTGTCGCCATCCGTATCGGCGAGCGATGGATTGGTGTGATAGGTGAAAATTTCTTCCCGATCCAACAGACCGTCGGAGTCCTTGTCCGCGTCACTATTGGGATCGGTGCCGTAGGTGAGGACTTCAAGCCCGTCGCTGATGCCGTCGCCATCCGTGTCGAAAGCATTGGGATCGGTTCCGGTGTTGGAGGTGGAAACATAGACGCCGGTGTATTTCTC
This sequence comes from Luteolibacter sp., assembly GCF_039920825.1. Taxonomy (GTDB): domain Bacteria; phylum Verrucomicrobiota; class Verrucomicrobiia; order Verrucomicrobiales; family Akkermansiaceae; genus Luteolibacter. Next base: position 39,623 of record NZ_JBDSCX010000049.1, read on the forward strand.
CACTCCGTCTGATAGGCCGTCTCCATCGCTATCGGCCAGCAATGGGTTGGTGCCGGTGGAGGTGGGGGACAAATAGGTGAAGTCGTTCGTTTCGTAATTGTCCCGCAGTCCATCACCGTCGGTGTCGTTGAAAGCGGGGTTTGTCCCGAGTGTGAATTCCGCAAGATTGGTCAGGGTATCGCCGTCCAGATCGAGCCCGGCATCGTTGACCGCGGGATTCATTCCGTAGAAAACCTCGTACCAGTCGGGGATGGTATCGCCGTCGGTGTCCGTGAATCCGAGATCCGCGGAAGTGGCGACGCGGTCATAAATTTTCATGTTGGCAATCGTGAGTGTGGTGGCGGCTCCGGTGCTGGCGATGGTTCCATCCGCGGCGTTGTTGGCGGCGACGCGCAGCGGGAGTGGCTTCGCGGCAAGGGTGTTATCGACGCCCCACGTGTTGAGAACGGCGGCGAATGTTTCCTGGTTGGCTTGGACCCCATCGACATACACGGTGCCGACCTTGGTGGCGGGTTCATAGGTATAGACCAGATAGGTCCACAGGTTCTTCTTCACATTACCGGAAGAACCCCAGCCCATGTCGGCATCCGCTCCCCACTGGGCGACGGCCCCGAACTGGGTGGAAGTGCCGTGGCCAAGTGCGCAGAAGGTGCTGTTAGGCCCGTCGCGCCGTCCCCAGCCGACGATGGTCTCTTCGGTTTCGGTCGTTGGATTCAATACCCATGCGGTGATGGTGCGGGCGCTATTGCCGGTGAGGACTGGGGGCGCGGCGACGCCGGTTAGGGATTCGCTGCCGGTGAATGTCACTCCTTTGACTCCGCGGATCAATGAGACGACGGGTTGGGTGGCTCCGGAATTGAAGGTGCTGCCGATGGTGCCGGTATTCGGCCACGCAGAGAGGGGGCCTGCGGACAGCGCCGACGCGCTCAGACTGACGATCGGCGCGGTGGACGAAGCACCGGGAGTGCTGGTGTTGAGAAATGGATTTGAGCTGCGGGCGATTTCCACATAGTCCTTGAACGTGTCTCCATCGGTGTCTGCCAACAGAGGATTTGTCCCGGTGTCGGCAGCGGAGACCAGAACACCGGTGTTGGTTTCGGCGGAGTCGATGAGTCCGTCGCCATCGGTATCGGCCAGGGTGGGATTGGTGGGAGCGGGGGAGCCGGAAACCATGCGGTTGACTTCGGCTGAATCGGAGAGTCCGTCGTTGTCGGTATCGGTCTTGGTTGGATCGGTTCCCGCGAGGTATTCCTGAAGATTGGTTAGACCGTCGGCGTCGGAAATGTTGTCGGAAGCACCTTGGGCGAGATTTCCGAATTTCGAGATCTCCCATGCGTCTGATAGACCATCGCCATCGGTATCCACGGGTGGATAGACCACGAAATCGTTAGCCGTCCGGATGGTTGGCGTGTTGAAGGTGACGATCACCGTCGAGCTGCCGTCGGTATTGAGGCGGTCGATGTCGGCGGCTCCGCCGGTGCCGGCGTTGAAGGTTACGTAGTGGCGCTGCCCTTCGATGACTTCAAGGGCGAAGGCATTGACTTTCCCGGTCGCTGTGAGGGAGCCCAACACCGGGGCGGTGGCGAAGGCATCGATTTTGCGGATAGCGTTCGGACCGGTGGCTTGATTGGTTCCCACCATCAGAGTGGTGCCGTCTTTGCCGAGGAATGAAGCTCCGGTGCAGGCGGTGGTGAGCGTGGACTGCAAGACGCCGGAGCTGTTAAATTTGTAAACCGCGTTCGCGGTTCTGGAGGTCACGTAGAGAAACGAATTGTCCCATAACAGATCGCGGGCAGCACCAAGGCTCGCTGCGGAGGGAGCGATGAATTGAGTGAAGCCGGTGCCGTTGGTTTGAAGACTGAAAACTCCATTCGTTCCGGCCGCTCCGAAAGCGGTGGTGAAATAGATCTTACCGTCCGGCCCGATCTGGATTCCGTTGGAGTTGGAATCCGTCCAACCCGTCGTGCTGACGCCTCTCGTCGCGAGCACGGTTTCAACTCCGGCTCGTGTGACCTTGGAAATTTTGACGGGCGCCGCAGAGGTGGTCGTGTAGAAATTTCCATCCGTGGAATTGTAGGCGATGCCGTGAACGTTCGGAAGATTGATGATTGTCCTCGCCTTGGTCCAAGTGGCGTTCGCGTTGAACGTTCCTTTGGCCACATAATATTCGTCAATGTCGCCGTTCGAGAGCGTTACGGCGACAAGGGAATCGGCAAGGGAACGGCCGGTCAGGGCGGCGATAGTTCCGATGGCGACAACCATCCAGGGAAGCTTTTGGCAGTTCATGGGTTTTAGGGTTTGAGTTATCGGTGTCAAACTTGCCGATTTTAGCCTCAGGTCAAATATATTCGCGTGCATTCACGAATTTTCGAAATCTGCCCGTCATCATGTTTGGATAAAAATTCCGCGTGAGAGCCGGGAAATTTTGAGTCGCCCGGCACGATTGCGCGCGGTTTTCGTCGGGATTTTGATACGGATCTGCCCGGGCGAATCATGAAAACCGGAGCATGCTTCCGTCTTCAATCACCGTTCCGGCAGGAAGCTGCTCAAATAGAGATTCGTCCGGTATTCGAATTCCACCCACCCCTCCGTTTGGTATCGGTCGAAGATTTCCTCCAAGCTTGAGATCATCCGCTCGTGCCCAGGCTGGCCCTCATTGGGTATGTAGGATGACGACATGCATCGACCTTTGAGTCCCTCGAAATCAAATCGCTGCGAGTTCCGGAAGGTGAGGGTTTCGAAAATCCCGGGTTTGAAAAATTCGCTCAAAACGTCGTCGGTGATGTTTGTGTGATTCACCCGCTGATAGTCGATCGTGTGTTGTTCGAGAAGCGATTCATAGGCAGCGAGAAACTCCGAAGTCTCAGTTTCGCGCTCGTTCCAAATCAATACGATCCACCCGCCGGGCCGGAGAATCCGGCGGAATTCTTTTTTCGAAAGCTCGCGGTCGAACCAGTGAAAGGCCTGCGCTGCGACGATGAGATCCACCGAACCATTCGCGAGTCCGGTCTCTTCCGCGGATCCGTCGCGACTTTCGAATCCGGATTCACTTACTAACAATCTCTCGGCGGCTACACGCATTTCCAGATTCGGCTCCACGGCCAGAACGTGATTCCCGTTTTGAAGGAGCAACCGGGTCAGAATACCTGTCCCGGAACCGATGTCCGCCACGATTGTTGAAGGAGTCAGCCCGCAGTGCGATTTCAGGGCATCGATCACTTCCAGAGGGTAGGACGGACGATATTTGACGTAGTTATCGACCCTGTCCGAAAACCGGGTGGTGGGGTTCCGCGGCGCATCTTCCATGATGCCGGTCACGCTGATTGCCCCATTCCGGCCCGTCAAGAGGCGGTCGTTCCGGGGCTCGAAATTGGCTTCTCGTTGGGCCCTCGGTTAGCCTTTGAAATAATTAAATTTGCAAATCGATTCGAATATATTCAAATTGTGCTCATGCGCGATTGCGGTTTTTTGAAGCTGATTGGCAACTGCCTCGGACTTTGGTTCGCAGTTGTAGGGATCGGGATGGCCTTGGAAATTCCTCCTGTTGGCCCACCTGCGGACCCATATGTTCAGATCCCCGGCACGGTGGTCGGGCGCTCGCCGAATCCTGCGACGATCTACCTTGGCTCGCCGTCCATAGCGATTCTGCCGGACGGATCTTACGTCGCCTGCAACGACAATTTCGGCGGTGGAGCGGCCGTGAAAATCCAAGTTTACCGATCAACCGACCGGGGAATCACCTGGACCGCCCGAACGGAATTTCCGGGTTATTGGTCGAACCTTTTCGTCCATAACGGCGTGCTTTATCTCACGGGAACCAGCGACTCCTACGGAAATTTGGTCATCCGCAAGTCCACCGACGCCGGACTGACTTGGACCAACCCGACGAGTGCGACCACCGGCATCCTCCGCAGCGGTCAATATCACACGGCACCGATGCCGGTCATCATTTACAACGGGCGCATCTGGCGGGCCTTCGAAGACATCGCCGCAGGAAATGGCTGGCCGCGGCATTTCCGCGCTTTCCTGATGTCCGCTCCGGTAGGGGCGGATCTTTTGAACGCCGCGAGCTGGACCTTCACCGCCAGCGTTGCCTCGTCCAATACCTGGCTGAACTCTCAATTCAACGGCTGGCTCGAAGGAAACGTGGTCCTCACTCCCGACAACCGCCTCGTCGATATCTTGCGCGCCGATACGAAGGCGGGAACTCCGGGAAAGGCGGCCATCATCGACTTCGGAACCACCGGCGCGGCGGGAACGTTCGATCCCGCGGGGACACCGGCCACCGATCCGGCCGATCTATCAGGATTTATCGATTTTCCCGGAGGGGCGACGAAGTTCTCGATCCGCCGCGATCCGGTCACCAACGAGTATTGGGCTCTAACCAATCCGGTCCTGCCGGCGTGGGCGGCGTCCGTTCCCGGAGACATCCGGAACACGCTGGCGCTGATGCATTCCACGGATCTCAGAACCTGGGATACCCGCGCCTATCTGTTGTTCCATCCGGATGTCGCGAAGCATGCTTTTCAATACCTCGATTGGCAGTTCGACGGGGATGACATCATCGCCGCCTCCCGCACTTCTTGGGACGGGAACAGCTATCACAACGCGAACCTCATGACCTTCCACCGGTTCGCGAATTTCCGCACGCTGACCCCCGCCGATTCCGTTCCGACAGGTGATGTGAAATGGAAGTATCCCGGCATCGAAGCCACCGGGACCTCCTTCGCTCCGGGGCTGTTGGAAGACGGCAATGTTGCCTACTCCAACCGGACTTACATCTGGGGCGAAGTTCCATCCGGATTCGCCAACGCCCTGATGACCCGCACCGGCGGAGGGGTGAATCCGATCCTCAATCTCAAAGCCACTGCTCCGGTAAGAGCCTATCTTGCCGCATCGATCATTGCTCCGGTTCCGGACCTGACCGGCTGGACCGCGACCGGGCAATCGTTCTATTACTCGGATACCGGCAAAACCCGGATGTATATCTATCAGCGTGATTTTCAAAGTGGAGAGCAGGTTGCTGTCTCGCAAACCAATTGGAACAGCACGCTCCTGCTTTCACCCCCGGCTCCGGGACCGGTGGCATGGTGGCGCTGCGAATCGAACTACGAAGGCACGGCGGTCGCGGACCATTTGTATAACTCCCACGGCGTGCCATCGACCCCGCCTCCGGTTCCTGTAGCCAATGGTCCTTCGGGAAATGCCCTTGCGTTCACACTTGGGCAGAATGTGAATCTCGGCGACGTGTTTCCGCTGACCCGGGTGCCATTCACCATTGCCTTCTGGATGAAACTGGGAACCGGCGACACGACCTATCGGATACCGCTCTCGAAACTCTCGACCGGTTCCTACAGCGGTTATGTTTTCACCGTGAATTCTCCCGGCCTTTCAGGGAAAGCGAGTTTTGTCGCGTCTTCAGCCGCAGACCAACTCGTTTCCACCTCCGCTGTGAACGACGGGCTCTGGCATCATCTCGCCGTCACTCTGGTGCCCGGTCAAAACATGATTCTTTATATTGATGGGGCCGAGCAGGCCCGGCGAACCGCTCCGGTCATCCTCGATACCACGGCGTCACTCCGCTTCGGCGCGCAGACGGCGAGCAGCGCCGCGGATCCCAGATTCCAAGGCTCGCTGGATGAAATCCAGATCCACCATACCGCTCTCGGTGCCGCTGAAATCGCTTCGATGGTGCTGGATCCCGACCGCGTGCCGGCTGCCGGTGAGCCACTGACTGCCGGGATGCGAACGGAAGCTTCGAATGATGATTACGGTGTGACCTGGCGTGCGATTCCCGGAAGATCCTACCGGGTTTATCGGAGCATGAGTCTGTCGAACGACTGGCAGCTCCAGGGAACCGTCACCACGGCAGGACAAACCGGCGAGTATCTCGAGGCGTCGCCACCGGACCACGCTTTCTATCAGGTGTCGCTGGTTCGTTAGGGGACGTCGGCCAGGCAAATCTGCAAGTGGTTGCCGCCATCCGGGTCGGGCAGCAATCGATTGTAGGCGACCCGTTTTCCATCCGGTGAAAACACCACGCCGTTTCGCGGTTGCTGGCTGTTCTTCGAAATTTCAGTGAGAAATGTCGTGGTTCCGGATTTCACATCGATCACTGCGATCCTCGTTCCGCTCGAACAAGCGATGCCGCGGCCATCCGGCGACCAGGTGAAAGGCGTATCTACGGATTTTTCAAAATGGGAAATCCGATGTGCGGTTCCGCCGTTAGGTGACATCCCGAAAATCTGGATCACGCCGTCGTCATCCTGATCGAGAAATGCGAGGGTCGTTCCATCCGGTGATGCCCGCAACCAGTGTCGCGGCCCTTGGAGGCCGGGCAGGGAAGTCGTCGCGGTGTGAGTGAGACGGCGGATTTTTACTCCCGCCGGCGGGTAGGGGAGATGTCGGGCCGTGCCTTCCAGCGGACCCGATGAATCAGGCTGTGAAATGTCGTCCGGCAGATCGGCGATGAATACCTCGGTATTTGATTTCCCATCCGCTGTCGCGATGGTGCCGATGAAGGCGAGGGCGCGTTTCTGGCGGGTTCCATCCGGCTTCAAATAGCCGTTGATGCCCACCCAGCCTTCCTCACAGGCTCGCGAGAGTTCGTCGCTGCCTGGTTTTGGATCCGCGGAAACCGGGACGACCATCACCGTGAATCCCTTTCCGGAAAACTCCTCATCCGGCCTTGGATCCGTCACGCTAACAGGCTGATCGTTGGCGATCACTCCGACGGTTCGAAGATCCGTCGCGCTGCTACCGGGAATGATCGCGTCATTGTAAGTGAATGAAATCATCCTGCCGTCGCCCGACCAATGATGAGCGTGGGTTCCACCGCGCAGGGCACCAGCGGTGAACGGTTCGCTGATGTCGCGGGCGTCGAGGTGGACGGATTCACCCGGATGATCCAAGGAAATCATCACCGCGCCGCGGCGTTGCGGGCCGTATGGCGCGGCCTGCGATGCGTCGTCGAGACCGTGGATGAAGATCACCTGATCCGCCACCGGGCTGAATGTCGCCGCACCGACGCCGGGGCCGAACGGCGTGGGGTGTGGCACTTGATAGAGAACCGTTTCCTCGCCGGTTGCGACGTCGGCCATTCCGATGGCCGTCGAGGTGGCGAGCAGTGTTTCGTCATCCCGCGAGTCGAAGACGATGTGCGTTCCATCGCGGGAAAAGACCTGCGAATTGTGGATGAGGTGGCCGTGCGGGCTGTGTGTCAGAATCCGCTCCCCGGCGAACGTCCAAGAAGCCGTTAGCAAGGAGAGCAGCGCTGGAAAAACCGGCTTCACACGAAAGCGGTGGCGAGTTGCTGGACATGCGCCGCGTCCGGACTTGCGAGAATTTCGCGGACGCGCTCCATTTCCGCTTCCGTGCAAGTCGTCAGCGGCGGGGCCATGTGATGCTCGCAGAGCCCGACGGCGGCCATCCCGGCTTTCACGGCGCAGAATACTGACGTAGGGCGTCCGGTAATGTTGAACAACCGTTCTCCCAAGCGGGTGATTCGATCTTGCAGGGTTGCGGCGACATCGAGATCGCCGCGATCAAAGGCGTCCTGCAAGGCACGGAAAATCGTCGGATAGATATTGCCGCCGCCGGCCACGGCTCCATGGGCGCCGAGCTTGAGAGCTTCCAGATAGAAATACTCGTTGCCGACCAGAACGGTGGTTCCTTCGCGGGTCGCCGCCACTCCGATCATTTGTTTGAGATAATCCATGTCGCCGGACGAGTCCTTGAAGCCGATCACATTGGGGTGCTCCAAGGCGCTTCGGAGACAGTCCATGCCAAGAACGTGGCCGGTGAGCCACGGCATGTTGTAGAGCAGCGTCGGGCGGTCGAGTCCGGGTAGGATCGAGGTGAAGTAGCGTTCGAGTTCGTCCGGAGCGAGATCGTAGTAATACGGAGCCGCCATCACCAGCGCGTCCGCTCCCAGATCACTGGCGAGGCGGCCCAGCGAAAGCGTTGCCTCCGGGCAGGTGTCCGCGATGCCGACCAGAATAGGAATGCGTCCCGCCGCCGCTCTAACGGACTCTCGGATGATGATTTCCCGGCTTTCCCGGTTCAAGGAAGCGAGCTCGCCGGTGGAACCGAGGACAAACGCTCCGTCGCATCCGCCATCAACGAGGTGGTTGATGATCCTGTGAATGGCGGGCTCGTCCACCCGGCCGGAGGAAGTGAGCGGCGTGGCAACAGGCGGGACGACACCGTGGATGCGGAGTGGAATCATGATTTTACGGGAGCAACGGATTTGCGGGGCGGAAGCAGCAGTCCCGCTAACAGAATAACCAGCGTTCCGAAGACGATGGCAAGAAATGAATGAAGCGGCAGCTTGGGCAGCCAGGGAGCGAGATGCGGAAACTCGTTGGGCAGCGAGATCCACAGCAGGACGATCAGCCCGAGGATCGTCGCCGTAAGCGCCCGCGCGGCGGCCGGATGTTTCGAGGCGAGCGAGAGCAGGAATAATCCTAACATGCCGCCGGAGAAGATGGACTGCATTTTCCACCAGGCATCCAGCGCGGAGTCCACATTGATCATCGCGAGCGCGGTGGCGGTTCCCAACACACCGAAGACCAGCGAGGCGACGCGCAACACCCGCAACGAGGTGGCTTCGTCGGCATCCGGGCGGATGAAGCGTTTGAAAACGTCGTGGAGAATGATCGTGGCCGAGGAATTGATCGATGACGCGACTGTGGATTGGCCGGCGGCGAACAATGCCGCGACCAGCAATCCCAACAAGCCGGGAGGCAGGTTTCCCGCCATGAAAAACGGCAGCACCTTGTCCGGCGCGGAGGGAACACCTGGAGTGGCGTGGAGCTTGTAATAGGAATACAGCACGGTGCCGATTAGCAGAAAAAGGACCGATACCGGAGGATAGAGCAAAGCGCCGAGCCAGAGCGAGCGGGTCGCGTCCTTTTCATTCTTCGCGGAGGCGTAACGCTGGACGTAATTTTGATCGATCCCGAAGTTCTGCAGATTGACGAAAAGTCCGTAAGCCAGCGCGACCCAGAACGTGGGAGCTGCGAAATTGAGCGAGAAATCACCGAGCGAAAACTTGTGGTCCGCGGCGGCGATGCGGAATGCCTGGCCCGGTCCCTCGGGGAAGCCGGTTAGAATCGTGCCGAGGCAGAAGATCGCGCCGAGCGTGAAGATGACCGACTGGATCGCATCCGCCCAAATGACGGCCTCCACGCCACCGATGAGGGTGTAGAGAATGACGAATGCCCCGGCGATGAGAATGAGGACGGGCACCGACAGGCCGGTGAGCGGAGCCAGTGGCAGCGCGAGGAGGTAGAGGATCGTCGCGGTCCGCCCGAACTGGGAGAGCAGGTAGCACGCCACCGCGTAGATGCGCGCCCAGGTGCCGAAGTGTTTTTCGAAATGCGAATAGGCGGAAATTTCTCCGGACGACCGGTAAAACGGGACGAACCATTTCGCCGCGATCCAGGCGGCCAGCGGGATGGAAAGCGAGAAAACGACCGGATTCCAGTTGGTCGAGAACGCCTTGCCTGGCAGCGCGATGAAGCTGATCGACGAGAAGAAGGTGGCGAAGATCGAGAGCCCGATTGCCCACACCGGCAGGCGTCCGGCGGCGGTTGAGAACGCGGTGGAATCCCCCGCATTTTTGCTGCTCCGGATTGCGATCCACAAAACGACCGCGAGATAAATCAGAATGATCGAGAGATCGAAAATGCGCATGAAGAAGTGGGTTTACGGCAAATAGGCGATTCGTGAAGGCTGTGCTAGGTGATTTCAGCGTCCATGGCGAGCACTGGAATCCGATGAACGAAGCAACTCGGAGCGTGCGGTGATGCTGTTTTGTATCCGGATATTGTCAAATATATTCAAGGACGGGGATGAAGCCAACAATCCAGAATTTCAATCAGCCTTCTCCGATTTCCTCGATCCCGTCCGGAAATCAAACTTCCAAGGCGGCTTCCAAGTGCTCCAGCGTGAAATCCAGCGAAGTCTGGATGTGGGTGCGCATTGCCTCCGCCGCAGCCGGGCCATCGCGTTTTTCCAACGCCGCGAGGATTTCCGCATGCTGCTTGCAGGCGAGGGAAAGGCGGATGGTGTCATGCACACCGCGGTCGGCGTAGAAGATGCGCGACTGGATGTGGCTTTCCTCGACCGTGCGGGCCAGCGCCGGATTGCGGGCGGCGAGCAGGATGGTTTTGTGGAAGGAAATGTCGGCATCCAGGAAAGTGTGGAGATCGGAGGTGGCCAGATGGTTGTCTCCACGCTCTCTGGTTTCGTTGAAAAGCCGCTCCATCGTGGCCAGATGCTGGCGAAGTTGCTCCAGATGGCGGGCGGAAAGCCGTTCGGCGGCCTTCATCGCGGCGAAGGTTTCCACCGCTTCCCGCACTTCGTAGAACTCCATCGCCGAATTGCGGGTCAGCGAGCGAACCACCGCCCCGAGCCTTGGAATCAATTCCACGAACCCTTCCGAGGCCAGTTGGGTGACCGCCTCGCGGACCGGAGTGGTCGATACTCCGAGCTCCACCGAGAGCTGCTTGTAGTCGAGTCGCGTTCCCGGAGGCAGGGATCCATCCAGCAATCGCGTGCGCAAGGCGAGGTGGACTCGTTTAGGAAGGGGTTGCTTCACGGATGTGAAACTAGCGGAAAACGCACGATGCTGACAAGCGGCAAACGTGACAGCCACGTCACGCCGGAAGGTCGCGTCGATCCTCGAAGGCTCCGGTCGCGACGCCCGCCACCAGCCCGGAACCGAATCCGAACACGTGTCCCATGACGTCCGTGTTAGATCCGTTTCCGCTGCCCAGCCAGCTCAGCAGGACGATGCCCGCCAGCACCGGAGCCGTGATCCGTGCCCACGGCAGCCTCGCCCGCTCGCGCATCGTTTCGGAAATTCCAAGGCCGGATAAAATCCCCAGCGCGGCGAAGACCGCCGTCGATGCTCCGATCGATAGAAACGCGTCCGGATAGTTGATCCGCGCTGTTAGAAAATTCCCCAGCGTGCCGCAAATCAGGATCATCGCCCATGCCCGTAGCGGTCCGACAGCCTTGGAAACAAGAGTCGCGAAGATCGTTCCGCCCACCAGATTTCCTACCAGATGTGGCACGTCCGCATGCAGGAAGAGCGCGGTGAACGGCCGCCACCACTCGTTCCTGCCGAAAATCCCCACGCTTGATGAAGCGGCCCGGTCCACCAGCGTCGCATCCTCGCCCTGCCAATAAAACACCGCCATCAGCGCCAGTATCCACACGCCGACAAACGACCAGCCCGCCGAATGCCGCGCCCATTCCCGCCCGACGGCCGGTAGACGCATCGGCACTGCGATTTCCCTGCCGTAAGCATCCAGTTCCGCGGAAATTCTCGCTGCCGGCACCGCTTCAGCCTGCAAATCGAATTCGCCCGGCACCGCCGCTTCTTCTACCCGGCAGGCCTCGCCCATCGCCAGAATCACCAGCCCGTGGTCATACGCTTGTTCCAAGGTCGGGTAATGGCCGACGTGCACCCACTCGTCCATCGTGCTGATTTGATCCGTTTCGTTCATGAAAATGGGGTCGCCTTCCGCCCGGCATATCCGGATCGCCCACTACCATTCACCCGCATTCCCATCCGTCAATCGCCACCTTCCGCCGCGCAGGTCGCCAGATAATCCAGTGCTACCGGGGCCTTCCGCAGCACCAGCGAGAAATGCCCCATTGTTTCATCCACATCGAGCTGCGCACCGCTGATTTTCCCGGTGAATTCCCGCACCATTTCCACGGGGATGTTCCGATCATCCCCGCCGTGCCAATAGCGGATCGGATGCCGGACGTCTCGCGGATCCCATGCCAGCGGTTGGAAATAAATGTCCGCGTCCGTCATCACTCCGTGCCCGCCGGTTTTCACGCCTTCCTGGAAACTCTTTGTCAGCACCGCCCACAGGTCCGGAAAATCCAACAGAATGCGGGCGTCCTCGTTGCCGATGCTCCACATCATCCATGACAAGGGCGGCCAGCCGGGTTTCCAGTAAGATGCCATGGCTGCCATTTGGAAAATCGGCGAGAATACCGCTCCCGGCAATTTCCGGAACGGAATCAATATCCGATAAACCGGATGCAGTCCGCGTAAACCGCTGGAAATCGCCGCCAACGGTACCGCTCCGCCGAGCACTGCCGAACCCGACAATCGTTCAGGGATCCGCGCCGCACAGGCCAGCACATACGGTCCGCCGCCTGACACTCCCAACTGTCCGAATTTAGCGATTCCCAATTCATCCGCGAAATTCCCCATCATCTCCGGCCACGACTCCAGCAAGCGGCCCCCTTCATACGTCGATTGCCCCATCCCCGGCCGGTCCATCGCGATCAGGCGCAGCCCGCGCTCCTTCGCCAGATGATGCGCCAGCCTCGCCTGAAGACGGGAACTCGGCCAGCCGTGATAATACATCACCGCCTTCCCTAACGGGTCGCCGTATTCATTCCATGCCAGGCACCGCCCCGGAGAAATCTCCCAGAACCGTGGTTCCTCCGCGGGAGGAAAACCGCTCAGGAAATCCAACGACTCGTCTCCTTGCTTCATAGGATTATTCTCCCCTGATCCATTCGGTCAGTCCAGCTTCAGCCCATGGAGCCGGTTGAATTCCGCCAGCGCGTCCTGATAGGCTTTCTCTTGTCCGTCATGGACGATGGGAATCCGCACCGCTTGCTGCCGCGAATCGAGAAAAACGTGCACGCTGGCACCGCCTTTCGACAGCCGGGTGAATTTCATCCCTCTCACCTCCGCTGCCCGGATCTCGAACGCCGAGAAGTCACAACGCCCCCGCAACCCGCTTTCCTCGATCCGGAGTTCGTCAGGCCACAGCCGTTTGCCGAGGAACAAGCCGATCACAAAAACGATCCACGCTCCGTTCAGCACGATCAGCGGCCATGCGATCCTCAAAGCCCGTCGCAAAAAAACGGTGGCCAGCAGCAAGACTCCGACGATCACGGTGCCGGTTAGAGGATTGGGTCCCGCATCCCTCCAGTAAAATGGAAGTGGTCCGTTCATCAATGTTGATGTGTGGATCGGTCAGATGGCGCCGACCTGCTGGCGAGCCGGGCAATGAACGCATCATCCGCTGAGGCGATCATCTTCCGCTTTTTCAGCACCAGCACCACGCCAAGGACACATTCATAAACAAACAGAAGCCCGATCATCGGGATGGCGAGCAACAAAATTTCGAACGCGCTCAAACTGACGTTCCCATGACCGATCTTCAATGTGACTGATTGTTCGATGAAGAACGAGATCGGGATGAGAACCACCACCGAGCCGATGATGATGGCTTTTAAAATCCGCACGGCTTGAGGTTCTTGGTTCATGGTGGGAAATCCAATGCGTATACCATGCGTCTATCTCATCACGAACGAAAGTAGGACAAACAATCCGATGCTCGCTCCAATCAAGCACCACGCCCCACGATAGAGTCGCCGGTGATTGCCATCCAAACCGCGTGGACCAAGTTGAAAGAAACGTCCGTTTCGATACAGAGGACGCCGCGCGAGAAACAACAACATCGTGCCGGAAAACCCCAGTGCGGTTGCGACCCAGAACACGGTCATGCTGTCATCGTTCCTTGCCGCGATAACGCACCGAAAGATCAGCGAGCTGATCGCTGCGATCGGCAGCATGATCCAATAGATCCCAAGCAGTCCCGCAAGATCAGGAGGGAAATTCGAACGGTGTTTCGTTTCCACGGTTGAAATATGGCCAATCAGCAGAGGCATTTACAGCCGGTTTTTCAATTTATTTCACGACTATCCGGAGTGAGTCGTTTGACAGAACCACTACTGCCGAAACGTCTTCCTGCGACAATGATCGGAATAGGAATCAAAACAATCGGCGTTGTGGCACTTCTCTCGGGAAGTGCGTTGTCCGCGGCGGAGACATTTCAAAATCCCATCAATCCCTCCGCGGATCCTTGGATGGGCTATGCGGAGGGCGAGTATCACTTGGCGACGACACAGGGAAATTGCGTGAAGCTGTGGAGTGCGAAGTCGATCAAGGGGCTGAAGGATGCGAAGCCGCTGATGATCTGGCAACGGGGCATCGGCGTGTGGGCGGCGGAATTTCACCGCCTGCAAGGGAAGGGCGGGATGCGCTGGTATTGTTATTTCACCAAGACGGATGGCGAGGACGTGAAGCACCGGATGTTCGTGATGGAGAGCAAGACGGACAGCATCAAGGGACCCTATGGCGAGGCGAAGCAATTGGCGACGGACCCGAAAAACGAGTTCTATGCCATCGACGGCAATGTCTTCGAGCACGGCGGTAAGACGTATTTCCTGTGGGCCGGGCATCCGGGGCATGTGCTCTATATTTCCCGGATGAAGGATCCGATGACGTTGACCGGGGATCGCGTGAATATTCCAGCTTCGGGATTCGGGTGTCCGGAAGTGCGCGAGGGGCCGTATGTGCTGGAACACGGCGGGCGGTTGTTTCTAACGTATTCGGCATGCGATACCGGCAAGCCGGATTACAAGGTCGGCTACCTGTGGGCGAACGCGAAGAGCGATCCGATGAAGGTGGCATCGTGGACGCAGCAGGAACAACCGCTGCTGGAGCGGGCGGATGCGAACGGCGTGTTCGGTCCGGGGCATCATGGCTTTTTCACATCGCCGGACGGCAAGGAAGACTGGATCGTCTATCACGGCAAGACGACGAGCGATTACACCTACCGCGGTCGCAGCACGCGGGCGCAAAAGCTGGAATGGGACGAGAAGGGATTTCCCAAAAAAGTCGTGCCGCTGGCATTGGGGAGCGAGGTGGCGCTGCCGGCGGGGGATCCGGGCTAGATACTAGGTGTTTCCCTAGGTATGGGAAACCGGTCCGCGCTTGCAGGGGACTGGGGGACTGGCGGTAGAGTGGGGGAGTGCGGAACTTTTCCATAGCGGCGTGTGGCGTCATTGGAATTCTGGCGGCCGGCATGTTGTCCGCGGCCCCGACGTTCATGCCGTATGAACCTGACGAACATACGCTGCACTTGTGGCACTTGGACGAGAACGGGCCGCCGTTCCTGGATTCAGGAAGCAGTCCGCGGGAGTTGTTAGGGTTGTTGAATGGAGCGGCCGCGGGGATTCCCTCGTTCCAAAAATTCGGCGGATCGGTTTCCTTCAATTACTCCCGCACCCACGCCCCGGAGACGTCGGCGATTTATGGACCCATTCTGTTGGCGAGTCCGAAACTGGACTCGGGCCAGGGCGACCAAGTGAAGGCACCTTTTCCGGTGATGGGGGACGATGGCGCATTCACCATCGAGGCGGTGGTGAAGCTGGATGTGCTGCCGCAGGAGACGCGGGGAGTGGCGGCCAGCATTGTGAGTCTCGATGATGAAGTGCCGGCGCAGCGGGTGTTTTTGCTTCGCATCGAGAAACCGGGATTTCTATCATTTCTGGCGATTTCGGGAAACTCGGTGCGCGGAGGTGGTTTGGCCACGCTTCCGACGACGGGCCCGAACGCGGTGAATACGACAGACTGGTTCCACGTGGCGGTGACGTATTCCGGCAAGGAGGCGGCTGCGGACAATTTGAAAATTTATTGGACCCGGTTGGATTCGGATCAAAAGGTCGCGAACCAGATCGGGAGGGGGACTCTATCAGCTGACTTGAATCGTGAGCTGGGAGATTTCGCAGTCGGTAATACCGGGCGGAAGAATTCTTACGGTCCGTGGGAGTATTTTCCCGGCTGCATCGACGAGGTGCGCATCAGCAGTATCGCAAGGACGCCGGATGACTTTTTCTTTGTAAGCCCCGAGTTGAAGGAAAAGGCGAGGTCCGAAGCCATGGAGGAAAAGCACCCGCAACCGCTTGGGACGGAGATGATGCTCAGGCAAGTGCTGGTGAATGACGCGCCGGTGGCGATGCCGCAAGGGCGGGTGCCGCTGGAACTGGGGCCGGGACCTCACCGGTTGGATTTCGACTTCGGTTTTCTTCCCGGGAGCGTGGCGGACACGCTGTCGGTGAAATGCTCGCTGGAAGGGCTGGACGATGGCTGGCAGCCCACGGCCCGGGGGATGACGATGGTATGGGAAACGTTGGGAGCTGATGGAGAAATTCTTTCGCGGACCGCCTTCACCGCATCCGGCGCGAGTCCCGGCTGGGGGAGCGACGTGTCCGATTCGCAACTGGAACGACGGGTGGAACCACTTTTCATTCCCGACGGCACCCGGAAAATCAGAGCCGTGGTTTCTTCCGGCACGGCGGACACCACCGGAAGCTGGGTGATCGACGACCTGTCTCTAACGAGAACCGGTCCGCCGGGTGCGAATCTGTGGGCGAATGGAGATCTCAAGGACGGCTATCAGACTAACCAACCGAGCGGCGTGCCGAAAGGATGGGTCCGGGGAGGCAACGAAACGGCGATTGCCCGGATGGCCCTGATTGGTGACAATACGGCGCTCGGCCTGCTGGATGCCGAGCAGGACCACTTCGGGCTGTGGACTTCCACGCGTGACCTTTCGGCCAAGGTGGCGAAGGGTGGAGAAGTGTTCCTCGTTTCATGGTCGGAGGCCTACAACGTCATTCCCGGATCCTCACTGCGCGCCACCTATCTGAATGTTCCTTCGGGGAAATACACTTTCCGCGCCATCGCCGTTGCTGTAAATCCGAAGGAACCGAGCGCCTACCTCTCGTTTCCGCTGATGATCCGCGAGCCGTTTTGGAAGCGCGGGTGGTTTCTCCCGCTGGCGGTTGCGACCGGCATCGTTGTGACCGGTCTGGGATTGTTCGCGATTTATCGGAGGCGTTCCCGCGAGAGGCTGGCACGGATCAAGTTGCAGAATGTTCTGGAGCAGGATCGGGCCCGCATCGCCAGGGACATGCACGACGATCTGGGCACCCGCGTTTCAGTGTTGAATCTAACGGCATCGTCCGTCCGGCGTGCGATCGATGGAGATCCGGGGAGGGCACGCCAGCAGTTGACCCGCATGGAGTCCGCTGCGCGCGACCTGGTGCAGGCGATGGAAGGTCTGGTCTGGGCGGTGAATCCTGCGAACGACACGCTCGACCATCTGGCTGCCCACTTGTCGGGAATGGCCCATGATTTGTTCCGCGATAGTCCGGTTAGATTGCGGTTGTCGATTCCGGCGAACCTGCCCGCGATTCCGTTGAAATCGGATTTCCGACATCATTTCGCGCTCGCCGTGAAGGAGTCGTTGAACAACGTCCTCAAGCATGCCGGATCGTGCGAGGTGTCCTTGAAACTGGCAGTGGAGGACAACTCGCTTTTTGTGGAGGTCACGGACGACGGAACCGGTTTCAATCCGTCGCAACCGCGCGAAGGCAACGGGCTGCGCAACCTCGCTTCGCGTTTCTGCGAACTCGGAGGAACCTTCTCCATTGATTCCAAACCCGGCGGAGGCACTCGGACGACCTTCCGCTGCGGATTTTCCAACAGCTCATCATTACCGATACAGAAGACATGACCACCACCCGCCGCATCGCCATCGTCGAAGATGATTCCGCACTACGGGAGTCGTTCCTGGAAGCGCTTTCCGTTGCGGGTTCGTGGACGGTCACCGGCTGTTATGGCCGTGCGGAATCGGCGTTGCCGGAGATTCAAAAAAATCCACCGGACGCGATGATCGTCGATATCCAGCTTCCCGGGATTTCCGGCATTCAACTTGTTAGGAAGCTCAAGCCGCTGTGTCCGAAGACGCAGTTTCTGATGGTCACCGTGTTCGAAGACGCCGACCGGGTGTTCGAGGCGCTGGCCGCCGGAGCTTCGGGCTACGTATTGAAGCGCGACATCGACTCCAGCCTGCTCGACGCGCTCGACGATGTGCTGGCCGGTGGATCACCGATGTCCAGTGCCATCGCCCGCAAGGTGGTCCAACATTTTCAGAAACCCGTGGAGGTTCCCGTCCAGGAACCCGCCGAGGATTTCCAACTTACCCAGCGGGAAATGGAAACCCTGGATCTGCTCTCAAAAGGCTACCTCTACAAGGAAATCGCCGACGAGATGAAGGTCCGCATCGAAACGGTTAGTTTTCATCTCGGGAACATTTATCGAAAGCTGCATGTCCGCACCCGGACCGAGGCGGTTTTGAAATATGTCGGCCGCGTGCCGGACCCTCCGGTGTATTGAGAATCCGGACGGCAAGGGGAAGGGGATGAGTGAGGTTTTTCCGCACCGTTGCTGGATTTCAGCGCATCCACCTGCGCCCTATGTAAAGCCCTAGGTAGGCAAAAACCGGGACTCTTGGTAGACATCACCGTCCTTTCCGAATCATCGGGACCGGACACTTTTAAAACCCACGAAACCCAAGTCGTTTCAGAGGATCACCCTCTGGTGGCCTTGGTCCTTTTCTCCCGAATCCATCGAAAACCCATGAAACCCAAATACCGTTTTCCCGCCACACTCAGAAATTTTCGGCCGTCGGCCGGCATCATTTCATTCATTGTCGTCGGCCTCGCGTCCGTGGGACTCAGCCAAGGGGCGGCTCTCACTTGGGATAGTGGAAACACGACCAACGGGGCCACCATCGATCCGGGGGGAGGCACCTGGAATACAACGGCGGGCAACGCGGTTTGGAACAACGCTACGACCAACGTCATCTGGAGCCAGACCAACGCCACCACCGCCACGAACTCGGCCATCTTTGGTGGAGCTGATGGTGGACCTTATGCGATTACCGTGGGGACGGCGCTGGCGACCAGCGGGCTCACCTTCAACAACTCCGGTTACACGCTTTCCGCAGCCAGCGCGCAAACGATCAACCTGTCTGGACCCGTGCTGGTGGCGACGGGCAAGAGCGGCACCATCGGATCCAATGTCATCGTCGAACGCACTGCTGCGTCGACACTCATGGGGACGACCACCGTCGCATCGGGAACTCTCAATATTGCCTCGGGCGGCACGCTTCGAGGCACTTCGACGGGAGCTTTCATACTCGCCGGGATCGGGACGACCATCAACGTGAATGGAACCTTGGCCCGCACGAATACCTCGGATGCCGCATCCTACCTGTTGCAACTCGCTCCCGGTACGACCGACGATGTCACCGTGAACGTGGAAAGCGGCGGACTTCTCAGCGTGGGTGGCCGGAGAATCGAGACGGGATTTTGGGGCAAGGGCACTGTGAACGTCAAAGCCGGCGGAGCCTTGACCATGACCAGCGCAACAGGTGGTCACATCTACGCCGGTTTTGGCAACGGCACGGCCAGCGGCAGCGGAACCATCAACGTAACGGGTGGCACGGTGACCACAGGCACCGTCGGTGAAACCATCATCGGCGGCGCTTTGTCCACCGGGGTTCTGTCTGTTTCCAGCGGCACCTGGAATTCTAACGGTCGGATGGCGCTCGCTGAAAATGGCACCGGCACCGTCACTCTATCCGATACCGGTTCGATCTCCGTCAAATCGACCACCGCCGGTGTCAATTTCGCCTCCGGGACCAGTACCGCCGCCGTGGGCACGCTTAACTTGAATGGTGGGACGCTGACGACTCCCGCGATCACCAAGAACACCGCCGGGGCCTCCGCCACGTTCAATTTCAACGGCGGCACGCTGAAGCCCAACCAGTCGAACGGAACTTTCATGGCTGGCTTGAACACGGCGAACGTCCATGACAACGGTGCTGTTTTCGATACCAACAGTTTCAATATTACCGTTGGGCAGGCGCTCACCCACAGTGTCCTGCCAAGTGCCAACGCCATCGACGGGGGCTTGACGAAAAACGGAGCGGGAACGCTGACACTTTCCAATACCAATACCTACACCGGCCCCACCAGCGTGACGGCAGGCACGCTTGTTCCTTCATCGTCGGACTCTCTGGGAACCGGCGCGGTCACTGTCAGCGGCGGGACCCTGCTTTTGAACAACGTAGCCCTGACGAGTAACACCGGCATCTCCGTCGGAGCTGCGGGGACTTTGAAATTGCAGGGCAACATCACCCATTCACTGCCACTGGCATCCGCCGGTGCGATCAGTTTGTCGGACGGAAATTGGAACACTCTTACCGCCGGAGCGGGAATCAGTTTGAGTTCCTCCAGTTTGAACTTCGAATTACTAACAGGCCTGACCGACCAGATCGCCGTCACCGGTGCCGCCACGGTCACCGGCGTGAATACCATCAACCTCAGCCTGATCCCGGCCGAGTCGTTGATCAGTGGAAACTATACGCTTGTGAGTTCTACCGGCGGATTGAATGCATCGAACTTCGTCATTGGTTCGCGGCCCCCGGGTTTCAGCACCTACACGCTGTCAACACCGACCGCCAATTCTCTCGTGCTCAAAGTTATCGCGGGAAATGACACACCCGCCACCGCCTATTGGACCGGTCTTGCGAGCGGCACCGGCTCTCCCGCCGATCCGACCAATGTGTGGGGCTACGGCTCGGCCCTCGCCGTCGCGAAAAGCAACTGGTCCACCACGTCTAACGGTCTCAGCGATCCCAAACAAATTCCCGGATCGACCACGGATGTGATTTTCTCGGCCACAAACGCGACCGGAAACGCAGGTGTCCTTGCGACGAAGCTGGAAGGGGCCTACACCGTGAACGGAGTAACCTTCAATGTTCCCGTCTCCACCGCCATTACCTCGACGGCGATCGATACCAACGCTTCCATCCTCACTCTCGGAACTGGTGGTTTAACAATCGATGCCGCTTCCAATTCGGGTGCGACGATCAACGGTTCGGGCTCGGTGGTCGTCAGCGGAGACCAGTCGTGGTCGAATAACAGCGATAGCAAGGCATTGACCGTTGTGGTGCCGGCCACGGCCGTTCAGAATTCCACGACCCTGACCTTGAACGGCAACGGAACAGGAGGAGTCGGAATCGCCGGACTCGGCAACGGAGCGGGTAGTCTCCTCCTTGTTTCCAACCAGAAAGGACTGGTCACCCTGAGCGGTCCCTGCACCTACACCGGAACCACTACGATCAACGATGGAAATTTTCTGTTGGAAAATCTCGGCTCGTTCTCCAGTCAGCTCGCGATCAACCATGCGGTTTCCGACGCTCTGACGTTCCATCAGGACACGCAGAATCTCGTCCTTCCAAATAGCCCGATCACCGGAGTCGGCGGTATCGTCAAGACCGGCTCCGGCTCGCTCACGCTGGCCAGTGGATCAAGTTCCTACGAAGGTGGCACCGTGATCAATGCGGGATCACTGTTAGTGAATGCCAGCGCCGGCGCGGGCGATGCGGAAGGACAATCCTGCACGGTGGGAAAGATGGCTCCCGGCAACGTGGTGACGGTGAACAACGGTGCCACTCTCGCCATCAACGGCACCGCACCTTTAGGAAACAGCAACCAGCTTCCCATCTATTCTCCCTCTCTGGTGGTCAATGCCGGAGGAACGGTCACGGGCAACGCGTTCGTGGCGTTCCTGCCCAATCTAACTCTCAACGGCGGCACCATTACTGTGGGAGCAGGCAGCACCACAGGAGGTTTCAACACCAACCTCGGTCTGGTCGGGACGGTGACTGTTAGCGGTTCGGTTCCGTCCTCCATCACCACGCCGGTAGCGGGCGGCAACAGCCGCATCTCCCTCGGAGCCGGAGCTGCGGGAAACAACGGCGTCACCTTCGCCGTCGCCGAGGTTACGGGAAATACCGATATCGATTTCACCATCAGTTCGATCATCAGGAACGCGGGAAGCTCATTCGTGCCGCTGGTTTCCCCGCTCGTGAAGACCGGTCCGGGCACCATGCTTCTATCCGCTGCAAATACCTACACAGGAAGCACCACCGTCCAGCAGGGCGAACTGATCCTGGGGGCCGCCAGCCTTGCGGATGCGTCGAATGTGTTTATCGGCGCCACTGCCACGCTCCGTCTCACCCACGGAGTTTCGGACACGGTCCACGCGCTGACCATCGGTGGCGTCCAGTTGCCCGCCGGGACTTACGGTGCGGCGGGCATTGCGAACTCCCACATCACCGGCACCGGGAGTCTCGTGGTGACAAGCAGTCCGGTGGTCGGCTACGACGACTGGTCCATGGTCATCCCTGATGTCGCCGATCGCGACCGCACGGATGATCCGGATGGCGATGGTTTCAGCAACCTCAACGAATACCTTTTCGGCACATCGCCGATCGCCAGCAACGGCTCGCTAAGCCAGAGCACGCAATCCGGAAACAATCTGATCGTTCGCTGGAGCCAGCGGAATGTTGGCACCTTCGTCCTTCAGGAAAGCTCGACCCTCCTCGACAACCCGTGGCCCGCCAGCGCGGTGACCGTTGGAAATGCCGCAGACCAAACCGGTCTCTATTCCGCGGACTACATTCGCAAGGAGGCAATCGTTCCTATCGATAGCACGCGCAAGTTCGTCCGGGTCAAAGGCGAGGAGTGAGCCGCACCGCCGCAAGTAGCGAACTGATTTTTGGGTTGGAATACCGTCGCAGCGTAATGGGTTTCGCTGCGGCGGGTTTCTTTTTCCGTTAAATGAAATTCAAACAGATCGTTTGTCCGATTTTAAGGAGCGGCGGTTCTTTCTCTTACAAAGATGTTAGTAAAAATGCCCCGCGGATTCCCGCTTCCTGCCCGAGCGCGGGCGCGACGACGTAGCCTGGTTCCATTGCAGCCGGGAAATAACCGCCGGCGATTTCCTCCAGTCGCGCGTTGATGCGGGCATGCAAACCATCCACCTGCGAAACTCCGCCACCAACGATGACGCGAGACGGCGAGACGATGGCTAACAGCGAGAGAATCCCGTGTGCCAGATACCATGCCTGCATGTCCCATGCCGGATGGTTGGCGGGAAGTTCGTGGGCCGCCTTTTTCCAACGCGCCTTGATGGCGGGACCGCTGGCGAGGCCTTCGAGGCAATCGCGGTGAAACGGACAGATTCCGCGGTAGTCATCGCCGGGCATCCGCGGCACCTTGAGATGGCCGAATTCCGGATGAAGCGCGCCATGGACCAGCAGGCCTCCTGATAGAATGCCGCCGCCGATGCCGGTGCCGATGGTGATGTAGGCGACATCGTCCATTCCCGCCGCGGCACCGATTTTGGATTCAGCCAGAGCCGCCGCATTGACGTCGGTATCGAGTGCAATTCGGGCATTCGGAAACGCGGCGGCGATTTTGTCGGTGAGTGAGAAACCGGCCCAACCGGGCTTCGGCGTCGCGAGCATTTTCCCATATCCTTCGCGTCCCGGAACGATGCCGATGGGACCGAATGCGGCGATGCCGACATGGGTTGGATGGCCGCGTCCACCCAACCAATCGATCACGAAGCCGAGCGTTTCGTCGGGCAGGGTTGTGGGGAAGCGACATTCGTCGATGATGCTTCCATCCTCCGTGCCGATGGCGACAACAGTCTTGGTCCCGCCGAGTTCGATGCCGGTGATCATGGACGGAGGTTATCGGGCGGCTGCGGCTGCTGCAAGTGCCTCGCGGGTGATGCGGGTGATTTCCGTCCACTTGCCTTCGTTGACGAGTTGCTTGTCCACCATCCACGAGCCACCGATGGCGGCGACTACGGGGAGCTTGAGGTAGGCGGCGAGATTACCTGATGAGACACCGCCGGTGGGAATGAATTTCAGACCGGTATGGCCGTAAGGTCCGGCGAGCGCCTTGAGCATATCGACGCCGCCCGCGACCTCGGCGGGGAAAAATTTGAGGAGCTTGCAGCCGAGCGACAGCGCTTGCTCGACATCGCTCGGCGTCATCACGCCCGGAGAAAATTGGAGTCCAATCTCATTGGCAGCGGCGATGGTGTTGGGATTGAGTCCGGGGGCGAGTCCGAAGACCGCACCGGCATCCTTCGCGCGTTTCACCTGGTCCTTTTCAAGCAAGGTGCCGGCACCCAGAAGGATCTCGGGGAAGCTGGCGGCGATGCGTTTGATCGACTCCTCGGCGGCGGCGGTGCGGAAGGTGATTTCCATGATGTCGAGACCACCCGCGAGCAACGCTTCGGCAAGAGGCTCGGCGGATTCGACCTTGTCCAGGACGACGACGGGGACGATGCGCTTGGCAAGGATACGTTCTAACATGGTATTGGGAAAAGAGTGAGGCTGTTTCAAGCGCATCATGGCGCGGAGGTCAAGCATCGCACCCGGTTTCAGTGTTAATTGGTGGGTTCTTCGAGATAGACATGGGTGGCTCCCGCGGCAATGGCCATGGCACGGGCTTTACCGCCAGCGGCCGCGCAGCAAGCGGTGGCGAGCGCGTCGCTGAGAGTGGCGGTTGGCGCCACGACGGTGGCCGCAACTTCGCGGGTCAGTCCAAGGCCCGTGGCGGGATCGATGATATGGGAATAGCGCGTGCCGTCGATGGTGATGGATTGGTGGAGATCGCCGGACGTGGAAACCGCACAGTTGGCGAGTTCGAGAATGCGAGTGTCGTGGTCGTTGTCGAAGGTGCGGACGCCGATTTTCCAGCCTGATGAATCGGGTGGAGGATCTCCGAGCCGGATGTCGCCACCGGCGGTGATGCAGGTGCGCGGGATGCCATGGTTTTTCATGACGACGAGCATGGCATCGGCCGACTGGCCCTTGGCGATTCCTCCAAGATCCAGTCGCATGGACGGCTTCGAAAAAGTGACAGTTAGATTTCCAGAATTCAGTGCAAGGTTCCTCCATCCGGTGGCAGAGCGTGCGTTTTCCAAGGTCGCCGGATCGGGCAGATGATTCCGCCTGCGGGATTCGCGCCACAAGCGGGTGAGGGGACCCAGCGTGGGGTCGAACGAGCCACCGGATTTTTCCGCAAGGTCTCGTGCTTCGGAAAGCAAACGGAACAGGAGCGGGGATACCGTGACCGGAGTGCCCGCCGGATGTTTGCTGATCGCTAACAACTCACTGTCGGCGATGTAGTCCGATGCAACCTGATTGATCCGTTCCGCTTCATCAAACGCCGCCTCCGCCGCTTGTTTGGCCATTTCAGGATCGGATGAATGGCAGGTGATGGCGAAGCGGGTGCCCATCAGGCCGCGTTCGAAGGTCAGCTCTTCGGCATGGGTTGTTTGAAGGAGTGGTGTTGCTAACATGAAAATCAGCAAGCATCGAAAGAAAGAAAAGAGAACCACGGATGGACACGGATGAACACGGATGAAGAGGTTGGAAGTGATTCCTCTTTTCTTGAATCCGTGTTTATCGGTGTCCATCTGTGGTTGAAAATAGGAGGAACAAGCTATTCGCTCGCGCCCGGCCCGGTGTTCCAGAAACGGTGCATCTCCTCTGCCGACGGGGTTTTCAACGGGCGGATGATTCGGAAGCCGAGCCACGGGGCGTTGGTGAAATACCAGATCGACTTGGGAATCTGCGGATCCTCGACTTTCCACGCCTTGCTGCTGCCAACTCGCGACGCGCTGCGGAGATCCGCCGGATCGGAATCCCAATGTCCGCCGCGGACGACGGTGGGATAGCGGTTGAGCGGTGGCGTCCACGGGTTGATCGCTCCTTCCTTGAGATTCGAATAGGAGTCCGCTTGGTATTGGTCGATCACGTGTTCGGCGACGTTGCCGTGCATGTCGTATAGTCCCCATGGATTGGGTTTTGGCGTGCCGGCTTTCTGATATTGGAATTCGGAGTTTCCTGAAAACCACGCATAGTCTCCCAGTTGTGCCGGATCATCGCCGAATGAATAGGCGGTCGTGGTTCCGGCGCGGCAGGCGTATTCCCACTCGGCTTCGGTCGGGAGCCGATAGAAATGCCCGGTTTGCTCGCTGAGCCATTCGCAGAACTTGTTAGCAGCATGTTGCGTCATCCCGATGGCGGGATAATCCTTCGAATAACCGTCACCCATCTGGAAATGCATCGGCACGTAGGGTGGCGTGGGCTGGGTGATGGTGTCGTTGAGCGTTTCCGAGCCTTTGACTTCAGGTGGCTCGGAGGTGGTCAGGTTGGAGTCTCGGTTGAGGGTGCCATCCTTATTGCGGTTCTTGCCGTTTTCCATGAACGGGCGGTAGAGGTTCCAGGTGATTTCGAGTTTGCCCATCCAGAATGGCTCGACCTTGATTTTGCGTTGAGGGCCTTCGTCGGGCTTGCGGTTAGGTTCCTTGTCGGGCGAGCCTAGCAGAAATTCGCCGCCGGGGATCGGAACAAGCTCCAGCGGGGCGTCGTTTGCAAGTTTGAGCTTCTCCACGTAAGACTTCATCGCGTCCGACTCCGGGTCGGGTGTTTTCGCGATGGAGTCGTGGATGGCCTGGGTCGTCGGCAGGAGTTCCGGATGGGGAATTTCCGCAAATAAACACGGTGTGGAAACTGCGCAGCAAAGTATCGCCGCGGAATAAGGACGCTTCATTCGGTATTCGGTTAGACCAATGTGTATTTCCCGGGAACAGGAACCGCTTGCGTCGGGAAACTGTCACCCATCGCAAGTGTGTCCGGCGCTAGGTCCTGGTTCGCTTTCCAAAGCTCTTCCCAAGTGATGCGTTGCCCGGTGTGGGCGGCTTCGCGGGCGAGGATGCCGAGCATGGTGCTGTTCGCCATGTAGTTGCCGGTGTTGAGGGGCTCGCCCTTGCGGATCGCTGCGAACCATTCGTTATGGCAGACCTGATACATGTCGTCGCCGCTGCCCCGATAGGCCCAGGTGACTTTACCCTCTGGATCCTTGGTAAGGACGCGGCTTGGAGCTTCAAGCGTTCCTTTATCGCAGAAAACACGATCGACGACTTCGCTGAAGGCATTTTGGAATTGGCGCTGTCCGAGATGACAGAACACTCCGCCGGGATATTCGAAGGTCACCTCGTAATGATCCCAGACATTTCCATCATCACTGCGTTGCGCCCGTCCGCCGCCGCCGCGGGCCGCGATGGGGGCGACGTCATTCATCGCCCACGCGATTTTGTCGATGGTGTGGATCGACTGTTCGAGAACGGGCCCACCTGACAGCCACTCATGGCCCATCCAGTTGCGGATCTGCCATTCGACATCAGCCCACTCCGGTTTGCGTTGGTCGATGGAGGTGGAGGGTTTCGGCACGGCGCCCATATAGGTGCCGTAAACGGAAATCGGGCGGCCGAGTTCGCCTTTGAGAAGTTTGCCATAGCCTTCGCGGGTGTTAGGAGAAAAGCGCCAGCAGAATCCATGCTGCAGGGTGGTACCCTTTTCCTTGGCGATGCGTGCGGACTCGACGACTGATTTCACCCCCGCGACATCAACAGCCATCGGCTTTTCCGCGAAAACATGTTTGCCCGCCTCGACGGCGGCGCGCAGATGCATCGGCCTGAAACCCGGCGGGGTGGTGAGCAGCACGACATCGACACCGCTTTCAAGAACTTTCTGATAGGCGTCCAGCCCGGAAAACCGGCGTGCTTCCGGGACATCGATGCGGTCGCCAAAGCTCGCGAGGTTATGCAGGCTGTTAGTGATCTGTGAGGGAAACGCATCACCGACGGCCCAGAGTTTCACATTCGGATCCGCGGTGAGCGCCTGGCTGGCCGCACCCGTGCCGCGGCCTCCAGCGCCGATGAGGCCAATTTTCAAAACGGCGTTCGTTCCGCCCTGGGCGCGGAGGATGTTCGGAAAACCCGCGATCGCCGTGGTGGCTGCTGCGGAGGCGAGAAAACGACGTCGAGTGGGTTTTAGCGGGCTCATGATGGATTGGATCGATCGGGCGAACGCTACGAAGGCTGAGATCATCGTATTTCACGCCAGAGAAATGCTCGATTCGCCATGAGGTAGCTTCCATACCCGGAAAATGAGAGTGATCGACGCAAAATGGCCGTTTTTCCAAGGATTCTACCCTGAAGATTGACGCTTGGCATTCCGCATGCACAATCCCGCCGCCGGGCGGAAGAGCCGCATCGGTATTTTCAAATACTGCAATGACCACCATCGCCATCAACGGATTCGGCCGCATCGGCCGCCTTGTATTCCGTGCCCTCGTCGAACAAGGCCACCTCGGAACCACCTTCAATGTTGCCGCCGTCGGTGACATCGTTCCTGCGGACAACCTCGCCTACCTGCTCAAATACGACTCCACGCAGGGTAAATTCAGCGGCACCGTTTCCTCGAAGAAGTCCTCCCCTGAGCTTGAAGAGGATGACATCATCGTCGTCAACGGCCACGAAATCAAAGTGGTCAGCGCTCGCAGCCCGGAAGGTCTGCCTTGGAAAGAGCTCGGCGTCGATGTCGTCATCGAATCCACCGGCCTCTTCACCGAAGCTGAAAAAGCCAAGGGCCACATCACCGCCGGTGCCAAGAAGGTCATCATTTCCGCTCCTGCGAAGGGCGAGGACGGCACTTTCGTCGTCGGCGTGAATGACAATCTCTACGATCCTGCCAAGCATCACATCATCTCCAACGCGAGCTGCACCACCAACTGCCTTGCGCCGATCGTCCACGTGCTCCTCAAGGAAGGTTTCGGCATCGCTGAAGGCCTCATGACCACGATCCACTCCTACACCGCGACCCAGAAGACGGTCGATGGTCCTTCCAAGAAGGATTGGAAAGGTGGCCGTTCCGCCGCGATCAACATCA
>NZ_JBDSCX010000050.1:0-104057 GCF_039920825.1 Luteolibacter sp.
CCGGCCACAAATCTGCGTAGGAAATCCGGTGAGGAAGGGTTGGTTTGAGGTCACACGAGAAGCAACCTGATCACCGGATTTCCGACCACTCCTTTCGCCGAAATCTCGCTTAAGTCAGTGCCATTCAAGACTGACCGAACAGAATGCGACAGTCAGGCCGCCGCTCCTTATGGGGAGAGGGGGTAGTGCTGAGTGAGTAGTGATCAGCGATCAGCAAAGCGGGTAAAGAGGAGGGCGGCGGGTTGCGGTTTGCCCCGTGACGGTCGGTTAACAAGCAATTTGCATGACGGCGGTGAATTGTCTGCCGGGGGCTGGTATTGAGAGTGCGGGAGTTACGGAGGTTTTCCGCGTTGGCATGGGGCTTGCGAAAAGGATGGGACCTTTTCCGAACCACTGACTCCCGACCCTCATGAACGCCCTTGTCCAGTTCCTCGCCGTTTCCAGCATCACTCCCGTTCTGCTGACCGGTGCCAATTATCTAGGCTCCTCATCACCCGTCGCGGTGGCAACTCCGTCCGAGGTGGTGTTCGGTTCCCATGTCCGCTCGAAGGTGGTGCAATACTTCGACACGCTGGAGGGCGACCGTCCGGGTGGAGCTTTAGACTCCGGGGAAGTCGAAATGGCTCCCGGCAAGGTTCTGGCAGAAAGCGAACGTGAATCTCTGACCGACGTTCCGCAGGAATTGGCGAGGGTCTTGCCGGCAAGCCAGCAGCAGGTGGGATATCACATCGCGGGAAGCTATCTGATCGCCGTGGATTCCCGTTATAAGATCGTGGACTCGATCCTAATCCCTGCCGTTCATCGGACTTCCGCCGGCGACCGGGAAATGGTTCACTGGATGACACGATACGCGGGGGTGAGACGGTAATCCGTGTCTTGCCGTCAGGAAGGACCGAAGGCTCTTTGCTTCAAACCTCCAAAATCATCAATCATCAATCATCAATCGATCTTCCGTCTATCAGACCGTCAGCGATTGGATTGATGATTGTGGAGGTTTGATTTTGGATTTCTGATAGGAAGATGTGACGCGGCGAGAGTCTCTCACCACGGACTGCGGAGAGACGCCACAGCCAGGCTGCCTCTTACATCGGCAGCGTCACCTGCAAAATGGTGGAGTCTTCCAGCGCGGTGAGCGGTGCGCCGTCGCGGGGGAGCAGGATGAATCGGCCTTTTTCGAAGCGGGTGCCGCCGTCGCTTTCCAACAGACCTTCAACTACGCAAAGGATGGAAAAGCGGTCGTCGCGGGGATTGGTGATTGTTTGGCCGAGTTCGAGGGATTTTCTATCGGTTTTGAAATAGTCGCAACTAGCGAGGTTGTCGCCGACGGGCGGGTCCATGCCGGGCTCGAAGTCTTGGAAGTCGATGCTGGCGAGAGATTCGCCGACATGGAGTTCGCGCGGGTTTCCATCGAGGCCGAGACGGTTCCAATCGAAAACCCGATAGGTGGTGTCGGAGTTCTGTTGGATTTCGTGAATCAAAAATCCCGCGCCGATGGCGTGGAGCCGGCCGGAGGGGATGAAGATCGATTCGCCGGGCTGCGGGGTGATGGCGTGGACGCAATCGGCGACGGTGCCGTCGGCGATCGATTTCTCGAAATCGGCGCGGGTGATGCCGTTCTTCAGGCCGACGTAGAGTTTGGCTCCGGGATCGCAATCGGCGATGTACCACATTTCCGTTTTCGGCTCGCCACTGAGGGAAGCGGCGAGGTGTGCCGGTGGATGGACCTGGATGGAGAGATCGTCACGGGCGTCGAGCACCTTGATGAGGATGGGAAAACGCGGCTGGTCGGAGAATCCTTCGCCGAAGATTTCCTCGCGGTGGTTCATCCAGAGGTCGTGCAGGGTGCTGTCATGGTAGGTGCCCTGATCGACGACGGATTGCTCGTTTTCGCGATCGACGATTTCCCATGATTCGCCGTAGGGCTGGGCGGGATCGGGCAGGTGGCGTGCGTAAACGCGTTCAAGTTCGCGGCCGCCCCAGACGCGCTGCATGTAGAGTGGTTTGAAAGTGATTGGCTCCATGGGCGGGGAGATAAACGCGGAGGCGGGTTTTGGCAATTGCAGAGAATCCGATAGGGGGAAGCTCTTTCAATCGCCGATGACACGGATGAAGAGGATGGGGATTGTGGTTTGAGGGCTTTGTTCTCCTTCTTTCCATCCGCGTAAATCTGCGAAATCCGCGGTTCTAAACTCTTCCCCACCCTCCACCCGCGGTTTGAATTTGCTTTTTGCGACCGCTTTCCACCTTTTCGCGACTGAACTCTGTGGGGTTTGCAGGAAAGGGAGCGGTTGACCCGGCGGGAAGTTCCGTCGAAGTTAGCGGTGTTTTGGCGGACCTTGAAAAACCAACCGACGAACCCGCAGCGCGTCCGAAGCGACGCCGGAAGTATGGGCGCTGGGTGTTGGGATTTCTGGCGCTGCTGGCTCTGGGGCTGTTGTGGCTGAACGGCCCGGGCTTGCGCTACATCGCGCCGCAGGTGGTGGCTCATTTCCTGCAGAAAGCGGGGATCCGGGGCAACCTGAAGGTCGGCGGCAGTCTTACGGGCGGGCTTTCATTTTCCGACCTGAAAATCGAGACGGATGGAGCGCTCGCCATCCTGACGATTGACCGCGTAGTGCCGGACTACGAATGGCGAGGCCTGATCAAAGGACGGCTGGAGGGACTCGAAGTGGACGGCGTGCATGCGGACTTGCGGCTGGGGCTGAAAAAGGAGGACGAGGAAAAGCCGCCGCTGGATCTGAAGAAGCTGGTGGAAACGATCCGCTCGGTGCGCGAGCGGGTGCTGCCGGTGAAGCTGGATTTGAAAAACATCAGTCTCGCCGCGACTCGCGACGGAAAACCAGAACTCCAGCTCGCGCCCAGCCGTGTGTCGCATGCGCCGGGCAGTAATGACATTCAGATAGATCTCGGCGCTTTCACCGACGTGACCGGCCGAGTGTGGGAGGCCAGGCAATCGACGGTGGTTTGGAATCCGGACGATCTATCCATCGCGCGGCTCGATCCGTTTCCCGGGGTGAGCCTGCGCGAGTTCGTGATGCAGCTTCCCGCCGGTGGCGAGCCGTCGGTGGCGAGCCAGGTGCATCTCGATGACGCGGTCTTCATGTTGACCAGCGCACCGGGATTCGCCTCGGCCAAGCTCGACCTGCGAGAGGGGACTCTGCAGGTGGATGAGGCTGTGAAGCGCTTCGGCATCGATCTACCGGCCAAAGCCAAGCTGACCTCGCTGGCGGTGGAAATGAATGGGATTCTGCCCGATCCGAAAGCGGCGACGGGCAAGGTGCGGATTTCGTTAGGTGATGTTTTCTGGCAGGACTGGACGATGCCGGAGCTGGCGCTCGACGCGCAGTTAGGCGCGGATCAGGCGACGGTGGTCAGTCATGGAGTGCTTCTCGGAACCGGCGTCTCGCTGGACGCCGCGGTGCCGGTGACCCGCGGCGGGAAGAGTTTCACGCTGGGCGAGGCGAAGGGGACGTTCAACATCGCGGATGTGCCAAAAGCGTTGCGCGAGTTGGCACCGCGCGTTCCGGCGATCGATCCTGAAGCTCCGATCCCGCCGTCGTCGGTGGATGGGAATTTCGTGGTGGCGTTCGATGCGAACAAGCCGAAGTCCGCGGATGCCGGACTGGTGTTGAAGGCCAAGGACGTTACGCTGGCGTCGCCCATCGCCGTGAAGGGGCACTGGGCTCCGGAAGCGCCGGTGACGGCGGAGCTCACGGCCGAGGGTTTGAAGGCCGCCGCCACCTATCAGATCCCGGCGGCAACCTATCAGGGCGCGCTGGATCTGGAGGATTTCACCAACACGAGGATCGACCGTTGGCTGGCTGTCGTGAAGGTGAAGCCGGGCGGAGTGGCGAATCTCAGCGGAAAATGGAGCGGCGGCGGTGAGATCAAGGCGGGCAAACATCACGGCGAGGTCGCATTCACCCAGGCCACATGGACGCGGGAGGATGCCGCGCCGGTCACTGCCATCGGCGGGGCGAAATACGATTGGCCGGCGGGCTTCGAGACCCAGGGGCTGCGTTTGCAAATGAACGAGCAGACTGTCGCTCTCGATGCGGCGCTTTCCAATGGTATATTGGAGCTGCGGAAATTCCTGTGGAATGACGGCAAGACCGAACTCGCATCCGGCACCGCTCGCCTGCCGGTGCCCGCGGATTTTTCGAAGTGGCGGGAGACGTTGGCCAAGGACGTGCGCCCCGTCAGTGTGGCGATCAACTCGCGCGTGCTTTCGTTAGGTCTGCTCAAGCAATGGGTGCCGGCTTTCGAAAAACTCGATCCGCGTTCCACCGGCCAACTGGATTTCAATGTCTCCGGCACTTATGCCGAGCCGGTGATCGCCGCAAAGCTCGAAGCGCGCGATCTCCGTTCGCCGACGCAACCAAAGCTTCCACCAGCCGATCTGAAGATCGAAATCGCGGGGAAGGAGGGAAAGCTCGTGGTGACGGGAAGCGCCACCGCCCCGGATTTCGCCCCGGCGGAACTGAAGGCGACGATGCCGTTCCGTCCGGCGGATTGGGCGGAGACGCCGGAGCTGGTGAAGGACGAGCCGCTTGACGCGCGGGTGGATCTGCCACGGCTTGATATCTCTCGTTTCGGTTCGCTGGTTTCCGCAGCGGACAAGATCTCGGGAGTTCTAACCGGCAACGTGATGGTCACGGGCAAGGTCGGGAAACCGGAGATCAAGGGCGTCATCAATCTGGCAGGAGCCGGCATCCGCTTCAAGGCCGACAAGTTTCCCGCGGTCGAGAGCGGAGGGGCGACTCTGAATTTCGCACTTGATCGGGTGGAACTGAAGAACCTGAAAGCCACCGTCGCGGGCGGAACTCTGCAAGGAGACGGGACGCTGGCCATCACCGGCGGGAAATTAGGCGACATCAACCTGCGGCTTCAGGGCAATCATCTGCCGCTGCAGCGCAATGATTTCCTGATCGTGCGCGCCAATGCCGACCTCCGTTTGCAGGGACCGTGGGAGCGGGCGGTTCTATCTGGAACGGTCGGTGCGGTGGACAGTATTTTCTATCGGGACATCGAACTATTGCCGATCGGCGCGCCGTTTACCGGACCGTCTGCGGCTGCCTTGCCGAAGATCGATCCGCCGAAGAGCACGACCGCCGCACTACCCGCACCGTTCGCCGAATGGGGGCTCAACGTCACGGTGAAAACCGACGAGCCATTGCTCATCCGCGGCAACCTCGCGACTGGTGAAGTCACCGGCAGCATGAGGATCGGCGGGACGCTGGCGGCCCCGGCTCCCGACGGGGAATTCAAGATCAAGGATTTCAAAGCGAGCCTGCCCTTCAGCACCTTGTCGGTCCGCAACGGCACGGTGAGTTTCAAGCCGGCGTCCGGTTTCGATCCGATTCTGGAAATCCGAGGCACCGCCGAACCGCGGCCTTACGTGGTGACGATCTATGCCTATGGCCGCGCCTCGAATCCGCAGCTCGTCCTAACATCCAATCCGCCGCTGCCGGAAAACGAGATCATGACGCTGCTCGCCACCGGCACCACCACCACCGGGCTGGAAAATCCGCAGGCCGCCTCGTCCCGGGCGATGCAGTTGCTCGCCGAGGAATTGCGGCGCGGCCGTTTCCGTTTCGGCAAGCAGCTTCGCCCGCTGTTAGCATTGCTCGACCGGGTGGACTTCAGTCTCGCCGAGGCGGATCCTTATTCGAGCGATTCATTCTCCACCGCCACCATTTCACTAACCGACCACTGGTTTATTTCCGCTGGAATGGGCGCGACGGGTGACTCCCGCGTGCTCGTCATCTGGCGGCTTTCCTTCCGATGAACTCCTGCCGCACCACTCTCGTCCTGCTGCTGACGGCACTCGCCGCCAGTGCTGAAACGCGCGTAATCATCGAGGGAATGAAACGCAAATCCGGCGACCAGGTGCTCGGACTGATGGGTGGGCGGCTGGAGCATGTTAGGAAAAGCGATGCCTCGGCCTCGCGGGCGGATGACGCCGCGTTTCTCGTCCGCCAAGTGTTGCAAAAGGATGGCTACGCCGATGTCCAGGTGAACTGGAAAATCGTCAGCAGCACGGAGATCCTTCTCACCGTGCAGGAGGGGAAGCGCCTGTCGCTGGGGACCGTCACCGTGAACGGCGTGCCGAAGGAGGACACCCGGAAATTCGTCAAACTCTACTCACGTCCCGCCGAGAAAGACCGCCCGCTGACCGCTGGCGATGCTCCTTTCCGCGAAGAGGATGTGGCGACCGGACTTTCCTATATCCAACAGGAGCTCAACGCGGAAGGCTACTGGGCGGCAGAGGCGGAAATCAGCAGCCGTGAAACCGACCCTGCCACCGGATCGGTCAGTGTGGTCATCGACGTGAAGCAGGGAGAGCAGTTCCGTATTGCTCCGGCGCGCATCACCAGCTCGGACGAAGGCGGACTGCGGCGAACCAAAGTCACGGTGGAGCCTTACATCGGTCGGTGGGCGACTACCGGAAATCTCAACGCGATGCGCCTCGCGGTGGAGGAGTCCTTCACCAGCAGCGGTTATCCGGACTCGAACATTACGATGTCCCGCAGTCTGGAGCAGGCTCGTTTCATCCCGCAATTCTCCGTCGAGCTTGGCAAGCGGGTGAAGTTGAACAAGGTCCACCCCGAAGGATTGGTCATCACCAATCCCGCGCGGATCGAAGCGCGGATGAAGGCTCTGGAAGGCCAGTGGTATGACGAGGCGGCGATGAACAAGCGGATCCGCGAGCTGCTCGCGACCGGCGCGTTTTCTTCCGTCCGCCTCGAGCGATACCCGGTCTCGGAAGACCGGATCGACGCGACGCTGCACCTGGAGGAAGGCCGCGCGCGGCAGTTGAGTTTCGCCGCAGGGGCGGATTCCTATCAGGGTCCGATTTTCCGCACGACCTACGCCGACCGCAATCTGTGGGGCGAGCTGTTGGGGTTCAGCAGCGGTTTCGAATTCAGCAGCAAGGGGATCCTCGGGGAAACCAAGCTGATTGATCCCTGGATGTTCGGTAACGACGTGGCCGGCACCCTGCGCGCCTATGCGCTCAGTTTCACGCGCGAGGGTTACAGCTCGTTGGAAACCGGTCTCGAAGCCAGCACGAAATGGAAGGTCGGCGATCACTACACGCTGGATTTGTTAGGCGGCTACTCGATCGTGAATCTCAGTGCGAACGGTCTTCCTTCCGATGAACTCGGCGAAACCGTTTACACCCACCCGCGTTTGCGGTTCACGCAGACGCTGGACTACCGGGACAGTCCGGTGCTGCCGACGAGCGGCTGGCATCTGGAGGCACCCGTGGAAATCGGCGCGGCGGTGGGAACTGTTTCCACCCGCTATGCGTCGGCCGGTATGAGCGGCGGCTGGTATCACAAACTCGGTTCGAAATATGATCTGGTCCTTGGCGGTGCGTGCGGGGTGATCATTCCTACCGGCGACGGCGAGGGACTGCCCATCGACATCCGGTTGTTCAACGGTGGTTCCGGCAGTGTCCGCAGCTTTCCGGACCGCGAGTTGGGACCGGTGGCGAATACCTATCCGACCGGTGGCGAGGCATCGTGGCACACGAATGCCGAACTCATCCGGACGATCTCCGGCAGCGTCAAGGGCGTGGCGTTTTTCGACGCGGGATCGCTGTCCCGCCAATACGACGACATCCCCGACGCGAAACTCAATCTGGCGGCGGGCCTCGGCATCCGCCTCGATCTGCCGATCGGGCCGATCCGGTTAGAGTATGGTTACAACCTGACGCAGGACCCCGGCGAACCGATCGGCACGCTGCACTTCGCCATCGGGACTGCGTTTTGATTTTTAAACAAGGAGGCGCCACACTCCTGTGGTGCTTGAGAATGGGATGAAAAAGAAAAGATCTGTGGAGCTCTTCTTTTTCCACGCATTCACTCCACGACAAGAGTGTCGTGGCTCCTTATCGGATCTTCGATCCAGCGGGGACCGATAACGATTTGGCGGTGATTTCCAGGGTGGCGGGCGGCAGGACCCCGGCGAACCGATCGGGACGCTGCACTTCGCCATTGGCACGGCGTTTTGATTTTTAAACAAGGAGGCGCCACACTCCTGTGGTGCTTGAGAATGGGATGAAAAAGAAAAGATCTTTGGAGCTCTTCTTTTTCCACGCATTCACTCCACGACAAGAGTGTCGTGGCTCCCTATCGGATCTTCGACCCGGCGGGGACCCCGATCACGGTTTGGCGGTTATCTCCAGCGTGGCTGGTGGCAGGCCGTCAACGGTGGCAGTTAGAGTGATTTTGCCCGGCGCGGTGGCGCGGAGGATCGCGAGGGCGGTCCCTTGATAGGCTTTGCGTTCATTGGCGACAAACGGCTCGGTGCTGACGATGTTGCCGCTATCGACACCGATGATTTTGCCGGGGCCGGAGACGGAGAACTTGA
The DNA here is from genome assembly GCF_039920825.1 of Luteolibacter sp. Classification (GTDB taxonomy): domain Bacteria; phylum Verrucomicrobiota; class Verrucomicrobiia; order Verrucomicrobiales; family Akkermansiaceae; genus Luteolibacter. Next base: position 8,377 of record NZ_JBDSCX010000050.1, read on the forward strand.
TGAGATTGTCCGCTGCGGGAACGACCGTGTCGTTTTCGTCGAGCAGATTGATCACGACGTTGGCGACGTCATCGAAGCCGATGCCGATGAAATCATGGTCGGTGACGAGCCGGGCTTTCACCGGCTTGCCTGCGGTGCGGAGAAGATCACTGGCGACTTCCTTGCCTTTCGTCCGCGCCACCGCCTTGAGCGTGCCGGGTTGATAGGGGACTTTCCAGCTGATCGCCGCGCTGTCCTTGCGGGTGTTCTGCTTGCCGAGCGACTTGTCGTTGAGGAACAGTTCGACCTCGTCCGCATTGCTGTAAACCTCGACGTTCTCTTCGTGATCGCCGGTGGCTGTGGGCGTCCAGTCGGCGAAGAGGACCTGGCGGCGGTTCCATTCGAGAGCCTCGTAACCGGGATCGGCAGGCGTGGCGGAGGTCATGCCGATGCGGCGCAGGGCGCGGACCATCGGCTTGTCGCTCCACCAGCTCTGGCGTTCGAGTCCGCGCGGCTGAACGAATCCGGCACGATCTAACAATCCTCCGTTAAATACGGTGAGCGGCCAGCTACGTGACTCGCCGAGGTAGTCGATGCCGCACCAGAGGAATTGGCCGGAATGTTGCGGATTGTCGCGGCACAGCAGCCAGGTGGCGCGTTCGTGGCCCTGCTCGGTGCCGACGATCTTGCGGCCGGATTTATCCTTCCACGCATCCAGCAGTTCCTTGTCGCGGTAGTTGGTGCCGATGACGTCGAGCATGTCAGCAAGGCCGTTTTTGTAGTCGCCGGAAACGTTAGGACGGAACAGCGCCTGGGTCACTGAGCGCGAGGGATCCGTGGCATGGCAGACATCGACGAGGCCGCGGAGGATCGGCTTGGCGATCTCCGGTTGGGGCGTGTCGTGGATTTCATTTCCCACGCTGTAGAGGATGACGGAGGGATGGTTGCGATCGCGGAGGATGCCGTCGCGGAGATCGATGGATGACCACTCCTTGAAGAAGAGGTGATAGTCGTATTTGTTTTTGCCCTTGGTCCAGCAGTCGAAGAACTCGTCCATGACAAGGAAGCCCATGCGGTCGCAGAGGTCGAGAAACTCGGGCGCCGGAGGGGTGTGGGCGGTGCGGATGGCATTGACCCCGAGTTCGCGCAGGGATTTCAAACGGCGTTCCCACACGCCTAACGGAACTGCGACACCTGCCGCGCCGCCGTCCTGATGGAGGCAGACGCCCTTGAGTTTGAAATTCTTCCCGTTGAGCCAGAAGCCGGTGTCGGATTTGAATTCGGCCTGGCGGATACCGAAGGGCGTGGTGACCTCATCGAGCACCGTCTCACCGGCGGTGATGCGGGTGACGATTTTGTTCATTTCCGGCGACTCAAGACTCCACAGCCGCGGGTGGGGGACTTTGATCTGCTGGCTGACGGTCTCGCTCTTGCCGGGCGACAAGTCGGCTTCGGTGGTGACGAGCGCGAGGGATTTTCCATCAGGTCCGACGAGGGCGCTGCGGAGAGTGACTTTGCCTGGCTTGTTAGCGGAGTTAACGAGCGTGGTCTGGATTTTCACCGTGGCCGCCGCTTCGTTGGCCTCGGGGGTCGTGACGTAAACGCCCCACGGCTCGACATGCACCGGATGGGCGGTGACGAGGCGGACGTGGCGATAGATGCCCGCGCCGGAATACCAGCGGGATGCAGGCTGTTCGGCGGTGTCGGCTTTCACGACGAGGGTGTTAGGGCCGCTTGGTTTGAGGAGATCGGTGAGGTCGTAACGGAATCCAACGTAGCCGCTGGGCCGGTGGCCGAGGAGTTTGCCGTTGAACCAGACGTCGCTGTTCTGCATCACGCCGTCGAACTCGACCCACACGCGCTGGCCCTTGGCTTCGGGCGGAAGGGAGATTTCCTTGCGATACCACGCCACCCCGGAAGGCATCCAGGCACCCGCGCCGGTGGTGGCGGCCTTCTCGTCGAATTTCCCCTCGATGCTCCAGTCATGCGGCACATCGAGTTTCCGCCACGAGGCGGTGTTGAACTCCGGGTTCTCGGCTCCCTTCGCATCGCCTTGGAAGAAGGCCCAGTCAGCATCGAGTGAGACAACGGTGCGGGCCGACGCGGTGGCGATGGCGGCGAGAAAAATGGCAATGATGGGCTTCACTGCGCGATTGAAACGCATTTCCGGAAGAAAGCCAGTCACCGAAACGGGTTAGTTTTCCCAGTGATCGCTAATTTGTAGCTGAGTCGCGATGCTCCGGTAACCGGGAACTTGATTCCTTCGCGGGATCGCTTTTCCGATCGGGAGAGTCCGGAGATTTGTCGACGGGCGATGCTGTTGAGGGCGGAGTTTTTGCGGATACTTTGGCGGCAACCGGAACGATAGGGGATCGATTCGAATAGGAAAACATCCCGTACTGGATGATGGCCGCGATCGTCAGCAGGAACGCGATGCCGGTCGTCACCCGGATCTGTATGTTCCGTTTCCGGGCCAACCGTTTCTGCGTAGCCTGCATCGACGGATATTGCGATGGCAGCGTGGGAACTTTCATCTGTCGGAAACCCAACGACTCGAGACGCATGCCCTTGGTCGAAGCGCGCGGTGTCGCGGCCACGGTTTGCCCACCGAGCGGCGTGCGGCGCGTCTCGAATCGACTGGAAGGCTGGAGGCTCATCGGCATGGAATGAAGTTGCTGACAATCGGTGCATCCTGTTCCTGGTGAACTGCGGATCATTTTTTAAAATAGGGAAGCTGTGACAGCCGTGTCGGGGAAGTGAAATGCGACTGTCACAGCCTGATCGGGTTCCACGAACCGATCTGTTTGATTTATGTGGCGGAGCGTCTCCCGGAATTGCTCCCGCGAGACGTCCTTAGTTATAGGATGAATCGCGCAGGTTTCTATGGGGTGAAGTGCTACCGCCAGCAATCGGTTGGCCCAAAGGTGGTCCCACCCAATCCGACGGCACCCGGAGTTCCCGGAAAAACTTTGAGTTGTGATCATCTGGACAAACGCGCAGTCTTTTACGACAGGGGAGAAATCGTTGTCCTGTTGTGAATCACCGGCCTTGTTCGGGTGCGAAGCAGATCACCATGGAAAAGAAAACTACAACTCCCCGCCGCACGAAGAAAGCGCCAGCGGTGGTCGCCACCGAGGAAACTCCGGCTCCGAAACCCAGCGTCTCGTTTCCGATCGTCGGCATCGGTGCTTCGGCCGGCGGGCTTGAGGCGCTCGAGCAGTTCATCAAGCAGGTTCCTGCGAAATGCGGAATGGCATTTGTGATCGTCCAGCATCTCGATCCCACGCGCAAGGGGCTGATGGCGGAGTTGCTCCAGCGCTGCACGCCGATGAAGGTGGTCCAGGTCAAGGACCGCACGCTGGTCAAGCCGGACTGCGTTTATGTGATTCCACCTAACAAGGATATGTCGATCCTGCACGGGTCGCTGCATTTGTTCGAACCGGCGGAGGCGCGCGGACTGCGGCTGCCGATCGATCTGTTCCTTCGCTCGCTGGCCCAGGACCAGCAGCAACTGAGCATCGGCGTGATTCTATCAGGCATGGGGACCGATGGCACGCTCGGCATGAGGGACATCAAGGAGAAGGCCGGGCTGGCGCTGGCCCAGGAACCGACTTCGGCGAAGTTCGACAGCATGCCGCGCAGCGTGATCGACGCGGGGGTGGTGGACATCGTGGCACCGGCGGAGGAACTGCCGCGCAAGATCATGGCGTTCCTGAAGCGCAAACCGCTCGCCGACGAGACCGACCCGGGCGTCGATGAGAAGATGCGCGGTGGCCTGGAAAAAATCGTGATCCTGTTGCGCAGTCATTCCGGCCACGACTTTTCATTTTATAAAAGCAACACGCTTTACCGGCGGATCGAGCGGCGGATGGGGATCCATCAGATCGAGAAGATCGCCACTTACGTCCGCTATTTGCAGGAGAATCCGCAGGAGCTGGATTTGCTGTTCAAGGAAATGCTAATCGGCGTGACGTCGTTTTTCCGCGATCCGCATGTTTGGAAGATCCTGCGGGAGGAAACATTGCCAACCCTGCTAACTGGGAGGCCGGAGGGCACCCTGAGGGCATGGGTCGCGGGTTGTTCGACGGGAGAGGAGGCCTATTCGCTCGCCATCGTCTTCAAGGAGGTGATGGAGAAACTCAAGCCGAAGAAGAGCTTTAAATTACAGATCTTCGCCAGCGATTTGGACAAGGATGCGATCGACAAGGCCCGCCAGGGATTGTTCCCGGAGAACATTTCCGCGGATATGACCGCGGAACAACTGCGGCGCTATTTCATCAAGGAGGACAACGTCTATCGGGTGCGCACCGAGATCCGCGAAATGGTGATTTTTTCCCCGCACAGTCTGATCATGGATCCGCCGTTCACCAAGCTGGACTTCATGAGCTGCCGGAATCTGCTGATCTATCTGTCACATGAAATGCAGAAGAAGCTGCTGCCATTGTTCCACTATTGTCTCAATCCGGGCGGCGTGCTGGTGCTCGGCAGCGCGGAAACCATCGGCCATTTCAACGACTTGTTCGCCACCGTCAACGGCAAGTGCCGGATTTTCCGCCGGACCGACACCTCGCTGCAGCCGGAGCGCATTGAGTTCCCCTCCTCGTTCGCCCCGGCTCTAACCGTCGGCCACGGCCAGCCGGTCGCGGCGAAATCCTATCAGAGCCTTCAGTCGCTGGCGGAGCAGTTGATCCTGCACCGCTACAGCCCGCCGTCCGTGCTCGCCAACGAACAGGGCGACATCCTCTACATCAGCGGTCGCACCGGGAAATACCTCGAACCCGCGGCCGGCAAGGCGAACTGGAACATCTTCGCGATGGCGCGCGACGGCCTGCGCTACGAGTTGACCGGCGCCTTCCAGAAGGCACTGAAGCAGGACACCCCGGTGGTTTTGCACGGATTGAAAATCGGTGCCGACGCCGGCCAATTGTTCGTCAACATCACCGTCGAGAAGCTCGCGGAAACCGAGCCGCTGCGCGGCATGGTGATGATGGTCTTCACGGAGATCGCCCCGCCGTTGGATCTCAAGACGGTCGTTAAATCCGGAAAAGCACCACCGCGCAACCCGCGCCTCACCGAGGTCGAGCGGGAACTCCAACAGACGCGTGTGGAACTGCAAAATACTCGGGAGGAAATGCAGACCTCCCATGAAGAGCTGAGGTCCACCAACGAGGAGATCCAGTCCACCAACGAGGAAATGCAATCCACCAACGAGGAGCTCACCACCTCCAAGGAGGAGATGCAGTCACTCAACGAGGAATTGCAAACCGTCAACAACGAGCTGCAGGGGAAACTCGACGAGCTGTCCCGCTCGAACAACGACATGAAGAATCTCCTCAACAGCACCGATGTCGCCACCCTGTTTCTCGACAAGGAACTCAACGTGCGCCGCTTCACCACCCAGGCCACCAAGATCATCAATCTCATTCCGGGCGACATCGGCAGACCCATCACCGATCTCTCGTCGGACCTGATCTATCCGGAACTGGCGGATGACGCCCGTGAGGTACTGCGCAAGCTGGGATTCAACGAGAAGCCGATCAGCTCGCGCGATGGCCGCTGGTTCACCGTGCGGATCATGCCCTATCGGACGCTGGACGACCGCATCGACGGAGTGGTCATCACCTTCTGGGACATCAGCGTCGCCAAAGCGCTCGAAGGCAAGATGCAGAAGATCCAGGATCATCTGGAAACCCGCCTCGCCAAGCAATCGACGGAAATCAAAAAGGCGAATGTCTCCACCAAGCCCAAGGCGAAGCGCAGTGGCAAACCGCCCGGACCCTCCGGAATCTAACCACCACCGATATGCCAACCAAGCCGAAGACCAGCGAAACTCCGGCAGAACTGCGCCGCCGTGCGGAAAAAAAGTCCATGGAACTGCTTACGGAAACTCCGGTCCCCCGGACAAAAGTGGACACCCAGCGGCTTCTCCACGAACTGGAGGTCCATCAGATCGAATTGGAAATGCAGAATGCCGAGCTGCGTCGTGCCCGCGATGAAGCGGAATCCGTGCGGGAACTTTACGCGGACCTCTATGATTTCGCGCCGGTGGGGTATTTCACGATCCTGATGGATGGCTCGATCAAAAGGGTCAATCTGGCAGGAGCCGCGCTGGTCGGGATGGAGCGTTCGCGGTTGGTCGGCCGGTCGTTTGAAATGCTGGTCCCCTCCGATCTCCGTGCCTCTTTCAGTGTTTTCCTTGCAAAGAGTTTCACCGGCAAGACAGGACTTTCCATCGAATCCGGGCTGATGCAAAAAGGCCAAGCTGATCGGTTTGTCGCCATCAACGCCCAACGCTCGCCCGACGGCAAGGAATGCAGCGTCACCGTCACCGACATCACCGGCCGCAAGCACGACGAAGACGCCCTGCGCGAGTCGGAGATCCGCTACCGCCGGCTATTTGAAGCCGCCCACGACGGGATTCTTCTAGTCGATCCCGGCACCTACAAAATTACCGATGCCAATCCGTTCATGACCAAGCTCCTTGGCTTTTCACAACAGGAGTTGGTCTGCAAGGAACTCTGTGAAATCGGGCTTCTGGAAGATGAGCCAGCCTGCCAGGAGATGTTCAGGAGGTTGAAAAAAAACCACGAGGTCCGCTACGAGAACCTGCCCTTGAAAGGCGAGGGCGGCAGGCATCAGGAAGTGGAAGTGGTCGCGAATCTCTATCGGGAAAACGGCAGGCCGGTGATCCAGTGCAACATCCGCGATATTACCGTGCGCAAGCAGGCGGAGGACATGCTGCGGCAGAATGAAGCGCTTTTTTCCGCGCTCATCGGCCAGGCCCCGGTGAGCGTCTTCGTGGTGGATGCGCGGTTCCGGTTGCTCCATGCGAATCCGCCGGCGCTCAAGATTTTCGCCAACGTCGATCCGCTGATCGACCGCGATTTTTCGGAAATCCTCCATCTGCTCTGGCCGAAAAAGGCCGCGGACTCGACCACGGCCCTCTTCCGGCACACCCTGAAAACGGGCGAGCCCTATTACACTCCCGAGTTTACGGAACGGCGGCGCGATATCGCTCAGGAACAGATCTATGAGTGGCAGATCGAACGCGTCACCCTGCCGTCGGAGGAGCATGGGGTGGTGTGCTTTTTCAACGACATCACGGCACGCATCCGGGCGGAGAAATCGCAGCGCGATCTCGAGGTGATGACTGCCTCTAACTTGAAATTGAAAAAGGAGATCATCCGCCGTCAGGCACTTGAAAAAGACCTTCACCAGACCCGTGCGGAGGAAACCCGCTTGCTCACCCAATCCCGGAAGCAGGAACTCCGGCTGCGTGACCTTTCCCATCGGATCCTTCACGTGCAGGAGGAGGAGCGGAAGCGCATCAGCCGCGAACTTCACGACGTCATCGCCCAGACGCTCGTCGGCATCAATGTCCATGTCTCGGCCTTGGCTCAGGAAACCAATTCAGACATCGACAACCTTCAGGAGCGGATCGCCAGCACTCACCGGATGGTCGAGAAATCCGTGGACATCGTCCATCAGTTCGCCCGCGAACTCCGCCCGACCCTGCTGGATGATTTGGGATTGATCCCGGCGCTCCAGACCCATCTTAAGGAGTTCATGGAGGAAACCGGGATCCGCGTCAGTCTCAAGGCATTTGCCGGGATTGAAAAAGTGCCGGAGATCATTCGCACCACGTTCTATCGGATCGCCCAGGAGGCGCTCACCAATGTGACTAAACATGCCAGGGCGACCACGGTCGAGATCAGCATCCACAAAGTCACCGGAGGCATTTCGCTGGAAATCACCGATGATGGTGAAGGCTTCGAAGTGAATGGAAACCCGCCCTTGAAGCGGAAGGGGCGTCTGGGACTCATCGGGATGCGGGAACGCGCGGAAATGATCGGCGGCATTTTCTCCGTCGCCTCCGCACCCGGCGCGCCCACCACCGTCCGGGTCCTGGTCGAATCCGCCCGCAGCAAGGCGAAGAAACCAGCTTCCAAGAAAGCTGCTGGAACTCCAACCGCGAAACACTCATGAAGCCGATCACCGTCCTGTTAGCCGAGGACCACACCATCGTTCGCGAAGGGTTGCTGTCCTTACTAAAACTGGAGTCGGACATCCGGATCGTCGCTGAGGCGGAAAACGGCCGTCAAGCCGTGGCGCTGACCAACAAACTCGCGCCCGACGTTTTGGTCATGGACATCGCCATGCCCCTGCTCAACGGCCTGGAGGCCGCACGGCAGATTCTTCTAACGAAGACCACCACCAAAATTCTGATCCTTTCCGCCCACAGCGACGATGCCTACATCGAAAAGGTCATGGCACTCGGCGCATCCGGTTACCTGATCAAGCAATCCGCCTTCCATGTGCTGCCGGAAGCCATCCGTGTGGTCCATGGCGGCAAAACCTATTTCAGTCCCTCCATTTCAAAACGCTTCAGCTCACTGGGGAAATCCGCCCTGACCCGGGCGGGGGTCACCAAGCCGGACGCGGACAAACTAACCCCGCGCGAAATGGAAGTGCTGCAACTCATCGCCGAGGGCAACGCCAACAAGATGACCGCGGACATTCTTAAGATCAGCATCAAGACCGTCGAGAAGCACCGCCAGAGCTTAATGGTGAAGCTCAACATCCACGACGCTGCCAGCCTCACCCGCTATGCCATCGCCAACGGCATCATCGAGAGCAGCGTGCAAGTGACGATTCTGTGAGCGGCATTCGCTCCCACCACAGGATGGCGGATACTTTCAAGGGGGCAGCCCAGCAGAATGCCGATTTGGTACATTGACAATTTCTATCTGGCTCCGGTTTAATGTTAGGAATTGTTGGGATATCCATCCATTCCGTTCATCCTTGAGGCTGCCGCAGCGCGGAAATACGGTGCTGCACCACCCCTAGCGGAAGCCGCGCGGGGCATCGCTGGTCCGGCTGGTCTCCTCGCGGCCGCTGGATGCCCCGCTGTGGGAGCGGCTAGTCTCCTGGAGGCGGAAATTCGCGGCCCCGCGGCACCGGAGGGCGGGCGCGCGGTGGCCGTGTGGCCGATAGCGGAACCTACAGTCCCGCGCGCGGCAGGGCGTGGGACCGGTAGTGGGACCGGCACCCCCGCAAACGGCGGGATTTCGCGAGCCCGCCGCATCCTCCACCTCTCTGGCGGCGGAAATTTGCAGGTCTGCCGCACCCGCTATCCTCTGATTTCCAATCAGATGTCCATTTTCCTTCGGTTTTCCTCCCCATCGGGCGGAGCCGCATCCAACAACACCCGCCGGGTAGGAAAACCGTCGGGACTTTAATACCAAATACACGCCACCATGGCCTCAAACGAAATACCGAAAAACTACACCGGTGCCGTCGCCCTCGCCGAGGACGCCGCCGACGGAGCACAAACCCACGGGGCTGCCATCGGCCTCAAGCAGAACACCGGCGGCGTCATCCGTGCCGATCTCGACGCGCTCACCGCCGCCGAGGAAACCGCCGCACTCAAGCGCACCGCCAAGGCCAGCGCCGCCGGAGCTAACAAAACCGCCGACTCCAATGGCAAGGCGTTCATCGCCCGCTTCATCCAACTGGAGAAACCCCGCATCGGCAGCTCGTGGGGACCGCTCTGGCAGGAAGCCGGATTCTCCGCCGGGTCCATCAGCATGCCCGGCACTCAGGGCGAACGCTTCGTCCTGCTAGGCGAAATCAAGAAGTTCCTCCACAACCATCCCGAATGCGTCATCACCGATGTCGCCCGACCGGATCTTGACGTCACCGAAGCCGTCGCCGCCGCCCTCTATCTCGCCACCTCCGCCGCCCGCACCGGCGTGAATGACAAGACCAACGAGAGCAGCGCCGCCGCCACCGCCCGCGAAACCGCACTCGACACCATACGCCGCCGCCTCGGCGGCCTGCGCGACGAACTCTCCCAGCTCCCGCTGCCCGGCGACAGTCCTCTCTGGTATGCCTTTGGTTTCAACCGCCCCAACGATCCAGCCACCCCCGGTACGCCGGAAAACCTCGTCCTCGCCGCCGGAGCCGCGGGGACCGGCACCCTCATCGTCGATTGGAATCCCGCCCGCCGCGCCACCGGCTACCGCGTGAAAATCCAGGTTCCCGGCGAACCCCAGCCCCGCACCTTCGGCCTCTTCGCCGATGACCAGACCACCCTCACCGGCCTGCCGTCGGGAGTGGTGCTAACGGCTACCGTCATCGGCCATAACGAATCCGGGGATGGGCCTGCCAGTTCATCCGCCTCCATCACGCTGAACTGACCGGAAACTACAGGCACGCCGGAAACGGCGTGCCTGTTTATCCAGGAAGCGAGACGGAGGCTTTTGATGAAAAGGCCATGAAGCCTTTCAAGCGCTCCGCATCCGCCAGCGCCACAAGAGTGGGGTGCCTCCCTCCCCGACACACGGAAACAGCCGCATGTCAGTTGTTCTTTCTCGGCCCTGCCGGAACCTCCTCCGCCTTTTTGATTTTTCCATCCATCATGACGCAGTCGCCCTCGGACATCATCATCTTCTTGCCGTCCGGCGACATGACATTGCCGTCCGTCATGACTTTGGTGCCGTCGGACAAGGTCATGTCCGTCTCCATCATCATGGTCTTACGGCCCTTCATCATCACCATCTTGCCGTCTTTCATCATGATGTGGTCGTTTTTCATGGAGGCCTTCATCATTTTACCATCCATTGTAATCATGTCGCCGTCGGCCATCATCGTCTTCTTGCCGTCCTCCATCATGACATTGCCATCCGCCATGACTTTGGTTCCGTCGGAGAGGGTCATTGTTTCCTGCAGCGTCATCACTTTGCCGTCCTTTATCACCATCATTTTCCCGCCTTTCATCATGATGTGATCCTTCATCATGACGCCGTGCATCATTTTCCCGTCCATCATGATCGAGTCATCGTCCTCCATCATCATTGACGTGCCGTCCTTCATCGTGACTTTGCCATTCTTCATCACCTTGGTGCCGTCGGACAGGGTCATGTCCTCGTCCATCATCATGGATTTGCCATCCTTCATCACCATCATCTTGCCGTCCTCCATCATGAGGTGATCGCCGTTCATCATGGAATCCTCGGCGTCCAGCGGCTCCCCGCCCTTGGAACGCGGTTCGGAATAACCGTGGTTGCAGATAACAAGTGCTAGGAACGCCGTGGCGAGTGTGGTCTTCAGTGTTTTCATAATTGTAGTTGTTGTATTGGGGTTTGGATATTCAGAAGTAGCCTGAAATATTTTGTCCTTGGGGTGAATCCTGACAGCACGAATTTAGTTGTGATTGGACATGCCCGTAGCCGGACTCGTCTGCTGAATTTTTGGATTCCCCATCGGGCGGCTTCCGCCGTGGGAGCCACTTCCCATGTCAGCGCACCCGGAGAGCGCATTCGCTCCAACTATGGCCATTCCAAAGGCGGCAAGGAGTAATTTTAAATTTATTTTCATAATCGTTGGTTGATAAGGTGAATGCGCCAGATTGATCTTGCGTGGAAAGAGTTATCTGAAAAGGTCGTGGGTAGTAGGTTTTTTGTAAGTTGAACGGGGAATGAAACAGCCACCTTGAAGTGGCTCTGGATTCCGACGGCGTTGGGATTGCTGTTCGAACATCCGGGCATCCGTTAGAATGGATTTGAATTGGCCGCCGGGACGATTTGATGTATATCCTGCATTTCCAGGATGATTGTCTGTAGGGTGGTGGGAAAGTAGGGTTCTATCCATCGATTTAAAGGTTGAAGAGTTCTACAAATGCTTGTTCGGATACTTTCATGCCGCTTGCTCGGGTTCTGTCATTTGAAAAACCGGCGAATCCAAACAGGCAGAATGGGACAGTCACCTGATTTCTGGCAATTCATCCATTGCCGCAAAGTCAATGACCGCATAAACGATAATTTCATCGACACGCCCTTTGCATGTGAGTCCGACCGGGTGGCGGATCGGCACCGGTCATTGTTGATTTTTTCACTCATGCGGATTTGTCAGTGGTTTTTCGCGCTAACAGGAATAAACCTTGAAGAAGTTCGTTTCCGGATTTTTTCTCCGGAAACAGCGCCGAGTTTTTTAGACGTCCTGCTATCATGATCTGGGTAGTCAATGCTTTGGGGGGCTCAAGAGGGATGGGTGGTTCTGCTCAATCATTTCCGGCAGTTGGGCTGTGACCGTCGCGATGCATTCCAAAGCGACTGTCACAGCCCGGTCGCATTTCACGACTTGCTGGTTATGGTTTTTGTTTTTCCGGGGAAGAGTTCCTGTTGCTCAGGAAGCATCAATTTACAATCATGACGTTTGATTGCCATGGGGTGTAGACCTACTTTGCCTAGGGGGAGGCTATGACAGTCGTGTTCCCTGAAACATGACTGTCACAGCCAAGTCGAATTTCACGACTGACCGTTATTTGGTTTCTGCTTCGGAATTCCCTAGGCACCATGAGGATGCCAGTTTCACCGGGGGAATGCCATGGGGAGAACTCCTACTGTTCATTACGACATGCCCACGGAAAATCAGGGTGGACCCGGGGCTGAACGAAACATGATGGATTGGGTCCGAACATGGGATCGCCGGGCCTGCCAACCGAGCCACCATGTTCAAATCTGCCAGAGAGAATTTCGGAACCTGCGAATTTTATGCGCATCGGTTTTACGGAAATTCCGAGACGGATCGGATTGTCACCGCGAGCGTATGCCTGGGGATTTCGATCCGCTGCCATAATGCTTCCCCTCGCAAATGGCGAAGGGTGGCGGGACCGGATCGATTCGCTTCACCACCCGCCGACAATCGCTATCTGCTGCAAGTCGAAATCTGTTTCTCTCGTCAGCTCGCAGGTTTTACCTGCTCGTAGTCTGCTTGGGTGATCTGTTCGGGCCTTGAATGCCTTCGCAATGACGTCAAAGCGGAGAGCCGACACGGGAACCGCACTGAGAGTGTCGGCGTTGACGAGAAGGCCGCCGGAGGAAATGACAACGGCGTGGATTTCTCCGGATTTCATATCGACGAGAAGGTCTCGGATCTCGCCGATGGTTTCATCTCCCACATTTTTCACGTTCTGCCCGATCACCTCGGAAGCACGCCATTCAGGTTCCTCCCGTCGCGGTCAGGCGGATCGCGATTCGGAAATTTTAGCCGGAGCTTTCATTTCGATCCCGCTCTGAATAACGGTTGCCGAGAACCTCTTCGCACCATTTTTATTCGGTTTCACGCCGCAATAGCCTGTCAGTAACTCCTCTTCCGTCAATTGGAGAATCGATGCCAGCCGGTGACATGAGTAAATGAAATTCTGTCCCACGCCGGATACGGGATACTTGAAAATGGGTTGAGAACTCAGATTTTTTTTCATGTCTTTGGTAATGGCGAAAGTCGCGAAACAGATAGTTGTTCCTGGAGAACGGATTGTTCGGAGGACGCCGGTTGAATTTGGTTTTGAGAAGAAGCGTGGCTGTGACAGCTGGTTCCCTTGCAATACAACTGCCGCAGCCAGGCCGAATTTCACGACCGAACCTATTGGTTTTCGCAGATGCCGTTGTGATCGCTTGGCAAGCCGACGACACCCGGAACAGAAAGCCTGGCAATGAGGAGAAACCCTACTTTGGCAATCTAATGAAATATAATTTCCGCAAGACACTGATGATGGGATGAGATAGTGGCCCACCAGCCGAGTAACTCGGGCGAAGTCCTTCAAAGCGTCATTCCATTCCGAAACAGAGGATGGTAAGGTGCCTATGGCGAGTTCAGCATGGGGCGGAGTGTGACGACTTATGACAACTCGGGAAGATATACGTGAGCGGAGTAATCCTGGCAGCATCTCCGGGCGCGTGTCGTCCGGTAGGGTTTCACCCCATGGCGGGATCCGGAATATCTTCCTACGTTTTTCCCATAGTAATATCGGGAACCCCGCAGGAACCATGAATACGAATCCATTACACGAGGAAGCAATGATCATTCACGGAACGGGCATCGGCATGGTGACCCGCGGCATGGTGCGGGAGCGCGCCGCCGAGCTGGCGGCGATCAATGGGCGGATGCCTCACGAGGCGTCGAAGTCGGATTGGGAGGAGGCCAAACGCGAACTCACGGGCGGAAGCGAATTGGATGAGAATCAAACATTGCTGGAATCGGCACCGGAATCCGACCGCTGGAATCCAATTCCCGGATCGCCGGGACACGAGGCGCCGGTGGCCTTCGGTGACAATGAGGACGAGAACGGCCGCAGCGTCGGCGAGCGGCTTTTCGAAGAGGGCGTGGATGAGGCCGGGCATGATCAGATGCTGGCCGGCGTGAGGAAGATTTCGTTAGGTGACTGATGATTGCAAAACACGATCGCCTCCCGGGCCATACAGGTCGGGAGGCGTTCCGCCGGCTGCTCAGTCATACTCCCGGCTGTCGAGAATCGCCTGTTGCAGGTCGAAGTCCGATTCACCTGTCAGCTCGCGCTTCGCCTGCTCGTAGTCCATCTGTTTGATTTGATGGGGATTCCGACCTGCGAGCAATGCAAGCTCAAGGGTCCGGGTCTGCACCATGTGCCGCGTCACTCGCCGGGCCGGAATCGCGGTTCCCGGGTGCATGTCATTCTTTTCAAGAGTTGTATTCATGATGGGGGATCGGGTATTCGGTTAGCGTTCGGAGAAGGCGGGCCTGGCGACGTCATCTTCCAAGGTGCTTTGGATGTCCGCCCGCGTGAGTTTTACCGACACCTTGGAATCCTCATAACAGATATTCAGAATGGACGCCGTAGAAATCAGGATCTGCTTGCCGGCATACCAGTGTCCGGTTTCAACGATCAGGTCGGCGATGGCCCAGCTTTTGTGATCCACCAGGAAACCGGTCACATGACCCAGCAATCCGTCGCTCGCCTCGATGGCATATCCGGCGACCGCGCGCGTGCTCCTGAGGTGGACGTCGTCGATGGCTTCCCGTTCCTTTTTCGCGTCGTTATCCAGCACGAGTGACGGTGACAAGGTCGGCAGGCCGCCAATGCCCCACAGTCCGGTCGAATCCCAGTAGGCGGGCCAACTGTAGTAGTGATAATAATCCTTCTCGTGCTGCCGCGTCACGGGCCGGTGCGACTCGATCGACGGACTGTTCTCGATTTGCTCCTTCGTCAGGCGCACCGACAGCGTTTCGCCATCGGGACCAAATCCGTCGAACGCATGAGGGGCGAGCAAAACCTGCCGGCCTTGGAGCCAGGATCCCGTATCGACGATCAGATAGCGGATGATCCAGCTTTGATCGTCGAAATAGAAATCCTTCACATGGCCGATGTCTCCGTCCGTGGCGGCAAGCTTGATGCCGTAAATGTCTTTAATGTTCCTGAGCATGATGTTGTTTCTCCCTGCTTTCCGGGAAATCCGCCGCTGGGGCAGATCATTCCTCGGATCACACTTTCAATCTATCCGAGCGGAGTGCCGCAATCCATGGGGCGTTACCCTACTTGCAAGACAATCGATGCGGGTTGCAAATCGCAACGCGGCGCAACCATCGAACGCATGGAAACAACTGATCTGCCGTACCCACAAAAACATCCCGGGACGCGTGGCGACGGAGTGCTGCTTCGTCAGCACCTTGCTTTTTCGATGCATTCCTATCAATCTGCGGCCGGTCAACCCCACGACTACCGCAAGCAAACTCGGGACGGATGTTTCATCCAAATCCGTCAGAGCAGTGTTGTCGCCAGGTTGATGCTGAAGGCCACGATGACCGTGTTGAAGGCGAATGACAGCAGGCTGTGAACCAGCACGATGCGGCGGATTTCACGTGAGGTCACCTGGACATCGGAAACCTGGAAGGTCATTCCGATGACAAATGAAAAATAGGCGAAGTCCAGGAAGTCGGGCTCCTTTTCCTCTGGGAAATCAAGTCCCAAGCCTTCGCTTTCCGCATAGAACATGTGCGTGTAGTGGATGGCCAGCAAGGTGTGGACGAGGTTCCAGGAAAGTACCACGGTCACCGCGGCAAGGACGACGTGCTCGATCACCGCGAATCCCGGCGCCTGCTGGTCATGCAACAACTTGGCCTTGCCGAGCAAGACACCCGCCGCGCCCAAACTGACCAGCGCGGCGACGATCAGACAGCCGGCGATGACCGCCCGATTCGAGTCTTCCTGATCCGCATTCCGCACCCGCGCCTTGGCTCCGTGGGCGAGCATGCCTCCCCATGCGAGGAGCAGGCTGGTGGTTGCGAAAGCATCCCATGAAATCGCCAGGCTCACCGGCAATTTGAAAAAACGTAGGGTTGCCGCCAGTGCGATACCTCCTACGACCAAAGCCGTCGCCAGATGGTGGTGGGACTCGGCTTCGATGATGCGCCGCCACGTCCGTGCGGGCCATGACATGGATGCGTTCATGAATCCCTAGGAAAGGGCTTCGCGGCCGATAGAACAAGCTTAACCCTCCCGTCGTCCACATGGCTTGCACCTCGCAAGAGTCCGTCAAACCGTGTCGTCTCTATCACTGCCGACAATGATCGAAATGGTGGAGCGTAGCGGATTCGAACCGCTGACCCCTTGCATGCCATGCAAGTGCTCTACCAACTGAGCTAACGCCCCTTTCGGGTGGGGCGGAGGTTTATCGGCGGCACCGGGGATGGGCAAGAGGATTTTTGGAAAAAGATGCGGGTATCCGAAGGAATCCACATTTTTCGATGATTCAGCGTTTGCGGCGGAAAAGGGCGACCGCACCGAGGAGACCCAATATGGCGGTGGAAGGCTCGGGAATCGCCATCGCACCGGGCGAGGTGGTGAAGCGGCCGAGCAACTCCGCACGACCTTGATCACCTTCGAAAACGCGGAATTCATCCTGGGTGGAGAGCGTGCCGTCCATGGTGTTTTGGTCGACTTTGAAGGTGAGTTCGAGGTAGTAGCGGTTTCCTTGCGCGTCTGTGTAGTTCAGAGGGGACGCCCAGTTTCGCAGGGAGACGATATCGGCACTGGCAATCGGGTCGCTGGAGTTGGGGGAATTGACGAGATCGCTGGTGAAGGTGGCGTTTACATCGGGCATGCCGGACGGATTGGAGAAATGAAGGTTCAGGGCGATGTCCACGGCAGAGGCTCCGGTATTGGATTTAATGGTGCCGTTGCGATAGTAGAGATTGCCGACGCTGAAATACTCATTGGGCGAGATATTGGTCCCGCTGATCGGCTCAAACCACAGGGCGCTGCTGTGGGGGTAGTTTGATGTGGTGGAAGGAGTGCCCCATTGGAAGGCTGCGGAACCGGTCGGTCCGCTGGAAGACAGACTGGCAGGCGCGTCGGTCAGATCCATGCCCGCGGCATAGCCGTTGGTGAGGTTGTTATCCGAAATGAGCAGGCTGTTGCTGCTTTCGCTGGCGGCGTTTTCAAACGAGCCGGAAACTGTGAAACTGAGCGAACCTGGCAGGTTCTGAGCTTTCGCACTGATCTCGAAAATCGCGAAAACGATGCCGAGAATGGCGAAGAAACCAAGGGGGATCTTCATAGCAGGGGGGATGGGGTGGGGGATTTTGTCAGGGGCGGGGTGACCTGCTGACGGACTCACAATGTCACAAAATCGGACATAAGGAATCACGTGATCGCGTAATCTCAGGAAACCCGTATAATTTAAGTCTGAAGATCAATGCATGAGGACTTGGCGAACGGTGTTCCGTTTCCATACTCCGCGGCATGTCGAAGTATGCCGGAGAGGAAGTATTGGTGGTGCCGCGTGCATTGTTGGATGAAGTGGGGATGTTCGAGGGGATCCGCACGGAAGGGCTTGAGGCCGCAGTCGCACGGCTGCTGAATCCGGCGAATCATTTTTTCATGGATCGGGCGGCGGCCGAGGAGGATCCCAGCCACAAGCAGTTGATCCCCTACTGCATCTTCCGCTGCGGTGACCGCATCCTGCATTACACCCGCGGCAAATCAGGTGGCGAAAGCCGCCTCCACGCCAAAATTTCGGTGGGAGTGGGCGGTCATGTGAATCCTGTCGATACCGGCGGTGGCCGGACCGGTCCTGCCGCCTATCATGCGGCGGTCACCCGCGAGATCGAGGAAGAGTTGGACCTACCCGAAGAGCACGAGCACCGGATCATCGCCTTGCTGAATGACGAGTCGAATCCGGTGGGACAAGTTCATCTGGGAATTGTCCATTTGGTGGATTTGAAATCCGATGCGGTGGCGTCCCGCGAAGATGCGTTGTCGGATTTGGGGTTCACGCCGCTCGCGGATTTGAATGGTCCATGGTTCGAGCGCTTGGAGACGTGGTCGCAGTTTTGCATCCGTCATTTGTCGGATTCAGTCCGATGATGACTGGCATGATCCGGCGGGATTTGATTCTCCGAATCTTGGTCCAAATCATGCATTTTGAGCAGCCGAAGGCAATGTGTCCAATCGAAAAGTCATCCCCGCGGCAACTTGTGTTCCAACGGGATGTGCGAATTGCAACGCGTGAAATTTTCACCCTGTTTTCGCAGATTGAGGTGGCGATACTTTGAAATACCCACCAATATCACACCGGATAGATTAACGACTTCAATCGAGCGCCCCATGTCAGTCACACCGAAGCCCCCCAAGCCCAGAATCCTCATTGTCACGCCTGAGATCACCTATTTGCCGTCAGGCATGGGAAACATGGCCCAACGGATGTCTGCAAAGGCGGGGGGGTTGGCGGACGTTTCCGCGTCGCTGGTGTCGGCGTTGTTCGAACTCGGAGCGGATGTCCACGTGGCGATGCCGAACTATCGGCGGATGTTTCAGGGAGACATTTTCAACCTCCACGAGCGGGAGTTGAGGAAATACCACGAGGTTCTGCCGGAAGCACACATCCATCTAGCGGAAGATCGGATTTTCTACTATCGCGAACAGGTTTACAGCAACCGGAACGACGAGTCGATGCGCATCGCCCTGGTGTTCCAGCGTGAGGTGATCAACCACATCATCCCGCGGGTGATGCCGGATCTGGTGCACTGCAACGACTGGATGACCGCGCTGATTCCTGCGATGGCCCGGCGTCGCGGGATCAAGAGTCTTTTCACGGTTCATAACATCCACACGCGGCAAGTGTCGCTGGCGCAAATCGAGGAAGCGGGAATTGATGCGGCGGAGTTCTGGATGAACCTCTATTTCTCCGGCCCGCCGTCCAACTACGACCACGCCCGGTCGCATGTGCCGGTGGACCTTCTGACTTCGGGGATTTTCGCGGCGCACTATATCAATACTGTTAGTCCGCGTTTCCTTTGGGAAATGGTCGAAGGCTGGCATGCGGTGGTTCCGGATTCGGTGCGCGCCGAGCTGCGCAGCAAGTATGCGGCAGGATGTTCTGCTGGAATTCTCAATGCGCCGGACGTGTCCTACGATCCCGCGACGGATGACTCGCTGGTTCAGAATTTCACCGAGGCGGATTTCGTTGCGGGCAAGGCGGCTAACAAGCTGGCCCTCCAGCGCGAGCTTCAACTGAACGAGGATGTCAACGCTCCGATCTTCTTCTGGCCGTCGCGTCTCGATCCGGTTCAAAAAGGCCCGCAGCTCCTCACTGAGATCCTGCACAGTCTGGTTTCGGATTACTGGGACCGCGACTTGCAGGTCGTTGTCGTCGCGAACGGACCTCATCAGGAATGGATCGATAAAATCGTCTGCGCGTTCGACTTGCGGCATCGAGTGGCGATCGTTGATTTCGAGGAACGTCTCTCGCGCCTCGCGTATGCGGCTTCCGATTTCATGCTGATGCCCTCGTTGTTCGAGCCGTGCGGCTTGCCGCAAATGACTTCGCCGCTCTATGGATCCCTTCCCATCGTACACTCCACCGGCGGCCTTTACGACACCGTCCACCCGCTGGATGTCGGAAATTCGACGGGCAATGGTTTCCGTTTCGACCACTACAACTCGAATGCGTTCCGCTGGTCGATCGACCAGGCGATGGAGTTTTACGCACTTCCGCCCGAAATCCGCGAACGCGAGATCCGTCGCGTAATGATCGAAAGCCAGCAGGAGTTCAGTCACAAGGAGGTGGCCCGCCGCTACATCGCGATCTACGAGGAAATGCTCGCACGTCCGCTGGTGGAGAAGGAATCCGGCGAGGTGATCAAGGCGATCGCAGAAAGTCTGACTGAAAGCCTTCCCGGCTTCTAACGATCACTGCCTTGCGACGTTGTTTTGCCACAAAGGTGATGCTGGAACATCGTTAGGCCGGCAGACGATGATGCCCGCGTGCTTCGATGCCCCGTTCACGTAGTCGCTGATCGGCCGGTCGATGATGACCATCCGCCCCTTGTCGCGATCCGAAGTCGCATGGGTGAAATAGGCACGGTCATTTAATCTGACGATCATGCCAACGTGGGAGGTGTAGCCGGTGGGATCATTCGAAGTGATCGCGCAGATGTCGCCATTCTGAAGATATTTCTCGGCGTCCCTCACCTTCGATTTCGGGACATGATAGACCGGCAGGTTGGATACCTGTGCTTCGATTCTGCCCATCGGCTCGATCAACGAAGGATCGGATCGGAGATAGCGGTAAGCTTTCCACTGCACCGTCATCTCGTGGATTTCGCGGTGGATTTTCTGCGCGCCCGGAATCCGCGAGGTGATGTTGGTCGCATAGCCGCGGCGCTGGTTGTCGTAGAAAACCTCTTCCAGATGGTGCATCCGGCTCAGGTAGTTTCCGGTGCAGACACCGTTCCGATAGCGTTCGATTTCCACCATCTGCAGCATGTCCTGCGGCTTGTAGGGAGCCGGCTTGTATTTGAGCATCCGTGAAATCGCCAATGCGTTTTCATAATACGTCCAGCAGTCCATGCCCTTGAGATTGGCGACCGGGGATTCGATGCGGTCATCGACCTCCAAGGAGTAATTGATATAAGGAGTGCCGACCAATTCGCGGGCGATGCGGATGGTCCGCTCGCCGATCGGCAGATTGCGCCAGTTCTCGCGCTCGGCCTTGGCGACAACCGCATAAAACTTCGCATCGCCTTGGAACACCGTGGTCAATGGCAACCGCGGGGGCACCGCCGGAGGAATCGGCTTCTGGGCCTGTGCCGCATCCAGCCCGAGGAGCGCGATTGCCATGCATAATCGGGTGAACGAAAATTTCATGTTCTCCCCATAGCCGAAAATCCGGGGCGGTAAAAGGGAACATTCGGGAAAATCACGCTGGCTCCGGTCGTGCTTCCTCACCGGAAGGCCCTCAGACACCCTTCGGTCATCTTGCGGATTATCTCGTTGTGCGTCTGTCTGGCGATTTCCTCCGGTTTCCTCCGGTTTCCAGGATAGCGATTTGAGTTCATTCAATTTCACGCATTCCAATATCACTCCGTAGGTGCGGATGAATTTCAGTGCTTCCGCCTCATTCTTTGGAGGGTGGAGATCGACACCCGGGGCAAAACGGCCACTTTCGCGAGCCCTTCTGAAGACAGGGCTGGAAGCTGGATTGATGCGAGAAGCGGAAGCGGAGCTTTCATGGTTCTAGGGAGTAGTTAGAGTCGGCCATTGTTTGCCGCCCGGCAGTTGGAAGCGGACGGCGGGGTCCTGAGCATGGATGTCGCAACCAGTTAGGGCAGGGGAAACAGACGGATCATCGGCGGAAATACGTTCGCCGCGGGCAAGGCGTCCGCTGTTTTTCCGGATGAAATTACGCCAGGCGTCACGGATGGCGAAGCGCTCCTCGCGGGTGAAATTGCTGTTGCCACTGCTGCTACCCGAGGTCAGGTCGATGGTTCCCAAGGCCAGTTGTCTCAGGGCCTCGGACATGAAGTCCTGATCGGTGATGACCTCGCACCAGGCGTTCCACAATTCCACCCGGGCGCCGAGGGCAAATGCAGAGGAACTCGCCGCGGATTGGACAAAAGTCTCGTGGGTGGTTTCCACAATCTGGCAGAGCGGACGGATGAAGAGAGCGCGTCCGGACTTGCCCGCCACCTCACAAGCGGTGCGCAGGACGCCCCAATCCTTGTCCTCCAGTGCCTTCATGAGTGTGGGTTCAAACACATCTGAAACGGGAGTGGGAATGGCGAGAATGGCGTTCTGCCGGAATGTCGGAGGATTCGCATCGCTGAAAGCAATGAGCGTCTGTTGCCAGCGGTCGGTCGCAGGACGCGGTAGGGTGGGATCTGCGAGTTCGCGGAACTGGGCGAGTAGGACGGCTGAGCCGCCAGCGGGGTCTGGGCCAAGGCTCCATCCACGGCCGCGCAGGGCGTCGATGGCTGCGATGAGGCTGCGCAGGGGCGGTGGTGGATCGAGCACGTTGGCTCCTTTTCCAGAGCGGATTTCCCATGGCCCGTCGAGCGCGGTCTGGGTGGCTTCCAACAAAGGTCCGGCTTGGGAGGCATCGCCCTGGGCTTGGATGAAAGATGCGCCGAGTTCCACAGCCTCGGCGTCCTTGCTGTGGAGGAGGGCAAGTGCGGATTTGAGCAAGGGTTCGCGGTATTTCGGATACCAATCTTCAAGCGCGGCGCGATTCTCCTTCCACGATGGGAAAGCGGGTTTGTCTGGGGTGGACAAGGCGGGCATCCGCCACTTTAACAAGTTTCCCGCAGCTTTGACGATATCGGCCGATGGATGCTCTAGCAGGTTGAGCAGAGCCTCGAATGCAGCCCTGCCGGAGATCCCGGCGATGCCTGTCACTGCGGCGATATGACCGGCCTCAGCCTCACGGATGAGGGCAGGCAGGAACACGCCGTTCTTGAGCTTCTCCAATTGAAAGAGCCGATCTTGATCATCGCCAGCACAGAGATCACGCACACGGGCTGCCGCCTCATCCGCGGTGGGCATGACGATTTCGATTCGCGCTTTCCCTATCGGATGGGGCCGAGCCTCGTTCACGAGCCAGCCGAGATCATGGCAGGCCTCGACCGTGTAGATCCCCGCGCCGGGGAAGGTGACATAGCCCGCCAACGGGAAGGTGATGTCGAATGCGGCCCCAGGTTCGATTTTTTGGGAACCCATTATGCCGCCGAATTCCGGCAGCCCCTCGCTCGCATCCGGCAGTGCGCCGCCCTGCGTGTCGGTGACTCGGATTTTCAAACGTAAGGGAAAACCCGTCCCGCGATAATCGCCGCCGGTGGAGATTTCAAATGGCTCGGCACCGGCGTTTCTAACCGTGAATGTGCCGGGGATTGCATCGCCGAGCCTCAGCTTTTCCGGGAGTTTCAGGCTGACCTCCGCACCGGTAGGCACTGGGAACTTGGCGCCATACTCGGTTTTTATGGGAAGGGGGTTGCCCGCATAGGCGAAGGAGGTGAGGCAAAGCGACAGGAAGAAGGCTTTCATGGGCGGTGGAAGGATTTCATCCAAACAGAAGACGCGGCAGGATGGGTTTTCTTGGAAAAAATTGAAATCATTGGGTTGGCATTCTCCCCGAAATCATGGTGGCCGTCAGGGAATAATCCTGAACTTCACCTTGCGGCGCCCGGCTTGCGCGTCAGCAGCGGTTCGAAGACATACCATTGCCGCCAGTGCTTGCGGACGATGCTGAGAATCGTCGTCGCCCAGATCTCCGCGGCATCGTCGTCCACGCCACGTTTCCTTGGCGGAAGATCCACTTCCGGCAGCACGATGACCCGATATCTGCGCCATCCGTCTCGGACGATGAACAGAGGAAATGACGGCGCACCCGTTGCCCTCGCGAGGAACAGCGGGCCTTTGGGGATCCGCATCGTTAGCCCCGACTCGACCTCCACATCCATCGGAGAAACGTCGAAGATCACCCGATCGCCCTGCACCGCCACGATGTGACCCTCGCCTAACAATCGTGCGAGCTCGATGCCGAGAAGGTTTCCCTCCTGATTGTAGAGCGTGCGGAAATTCGGATTTTCAGCCTCTTTCCGGCGGACTTCCTGCTCGCGGAGTTTTTGTGTTTCCGGTTCCCGCTCGGGTGCGCGGACCGTGTAGAGGGTCCGGTGAAAGCGCGAAGCGAACATCGGGGCGGCGATGTCGTAGTTTCCCATGTGCGCTGTTAGGATGATGCAGCCTTCCTTGCGATGCGCCAGATCCTCCATGTGGGCGAGTCCTTCAACCGCCCAATCCACCGCACCGGTTCCGGTTTCACAGCGCATCGCATCGACGAAGGTCAGCGCGAAATTCCAGAACACCTGCCACGCGCCGACCTTCGCCCGCAGTGAACTCCATTCCGGATGCAGCGCTTTTAAATTTCCAGCAACGGCCCGTCGTTGCGCCTTTGCCACAAGGAAAAATAAAAACGTCCAGCCCGCGATCAGCACCGGTTCGAGGAAAAACGGTGTCACGCGCAGCGCCCGCAGCATCAGCTTCGTCGGCAAATCGCCGAAGACTCCCAGCCTCGCGCTCCATCGTGATTTTTTGCTGTCAGGCACTTGGGGAAAGGAAACTGCCAGCTCACGTGACTGCAAGCCGTGCTTTCAGTTTGCTCCCTCGAACCCCACATCCTCCTGCAAATTCTTCCCCGCCACCGCGATGTTTCCCAACTCGTCGCAACGCTCGTTTTCCACATTCCCCGCGTGGCCCTTCACCCAGCGCCAATCCACCTTGTGCCCGCCGATCGCCGCCAGCAGGCGCAGCCAGAGATCCTGGTTCTTCACCGGTTGCTTGGCCGCCGTCTGCCAGCCGCGCTTTTTCCATCCGTCGATCCATTTCTTGGAAATCGCATCGATCAAATACTTCGAATCCGAGTGCAACTCCACTTGGCACGGCTCGCTCAGCATTTCCAGAGCCGCGATCGCCGCCCGCAGTTCCATCCGATTGTTGGTCGTCAGCCGGTAGCCCTCGGACAACTCCATCCGGTGTTTTCCAAAGACCAGCACCGCACCGAATCCGCCCGGCCCCGGGTTCCCCTTGCAGCCGCCATCCGTATGAATCACCACCCGTTTCATTCGCGGGGAAACTGTTCACCCGGCGATTCACTGACAAGACAAACGGGCCGAAAGCCCAAAGAGTTTACCGCAAAGGCGCAAAGCTCTCTTTTTCCGGCCTTCCTGCCTTCCTTGTCCAAATCTCTTTCTCTGCGTCCCTTTGCGACCTCCGCGCCTTTGCGGTAAATTTTCTCTCCAAATTATTTTCTAAGGAAATCCCTCCATCCGTGTCTTCATTGACGAAAGCATGACCACGCACCCGTCGATTCATGGAAACCCTGACCTCCAGCGCCCGTTCCCAGGCTGACGCCGGAGTCCGGCCGGTGATTCCATTCCGCCCCTTGAAACGCCCCATGGAGGAAAAACCATCACTCCGGCAGGTCTTCGATGCGGAGGAATCCCCGTTGCTCCGCTATGCCCACGGCCTCGTCGGTCAGCGGGAAACCGCCGAAGACCTCGTTCAGGACGCGTTTTTAAAACTCCACGCCCACTGGGACGAAGTCATCCACCCGAGAGCCTGGCTTTTCCGCTGCATCCGCAATCTCGCCCTCAGCCACATCCGCGATCACAAACGCGAAACTCCCATCGAAGACGGCCGCGAATTCCAAAGCCAGTCACCCGATCCCGAACAGACCCTTGGAAAACTCGAAGCTATCGGCACCCTTCAATTGTTAGTTTCCGAACTCCACGAAGATGACCGCGCCCTCATTTCCCTCAAATACCACGAAGGTCTCAAATACGACCAGATCAGCAAACGCACCGGCATCAGCGTCGGCAACGTCGGCTACAAACTCCACCACGCCTTGAAAAACCTCGCCGATTCACTCCGCCGCCTCGGCGTGGAAAGCCCCGAGGGCTGATAGCAGATCAGTAACCGGAGATCTCAGATCTTCTTCCCCGTTCTTCCATCCACGACCCCCAATCTCCGATCCCCAATCTCCGATCCCCAATCCTACCATGGACCACGAACCTCCAACTCCCTTCGACACCGTCGGCGACCAGCCCGTTGAGGCCCGCATCGTCGCATGGGTGTTAGGCGAATCCTCCGCCTTCGAAGCCGCCGAGCTCGAACGCCTCTGTGAGGAACGCCCCGAACTCCTCGTCTTCCGCCGCCGCATGCGCGCCCTCCACGGACTTCTCACCGAAGCCGAAGCCTCCGAAGCCGATCACTCGTGGAAACTCCCGCCGGAGAAACGCAAGCTGTTGGATGAGATTTTCGGTGAGGAAAAGGTCGTAAAATTGGAACTCGAAAAAGAACGGGACATCCGCCGCAGCGGGCGCAGGGCGATCCTCGCCATTGCAGCGTGTTTGATGTTGGCTTTGGTGATCACCCGGCTGATTCCTTGGAAATACGAGAGCGAGGCCATCATCGAGATCAAGTCGAGGTCGTCGATGGATTTGGGTTTCGACAAAACGAAGGGAGAGAAGTCGCAAGATCCGAAAATGACCGCAGAGTTTTTCGGGACGGAGTTTGAAAAAATCAAAAGCAGCAATTCCCTTGGAAAAGTGGTGGATAAACTTGCGCTAACGGATCGCTGGAAAGTGGACAAGGAGGATGCCATCAAGATCCTCAAAGACAGTGTCAAACCTCAGAACATCCGTGGAACCGATCTGATCTCGATCCGGGTAAAAAACGCCAATGAGCAGGATGCCAAAGAGATCGCCCATGAAGTAGCCTTGGCCTACAAAGACTACCGGACTGAGATCGACCAACGCGACACGAATAAAGAGTTGTATGAACTTAACAAAGCCGTCCGCGACCAGGAGGACAAGGTCGAGGAGCGCCGCAAGGTGCTGGCCACCATCGTCAGAACCAAAGGGATCATCTACAAGGGGCAGGATTCGTTCTATGGCGCTAGCGGAGTGGATGAAGACCAAGCCGCCCGAGGCGCGCTTCAAACCTACAACGACCTGCAGACTCAAAAGATGCAGATGGAGAGTCAGATCAACAGTTTGTTGAAATATGACAACGACGAGCTGTTGCAGTATGCTTCGGGGCTCGATTTGCCGGAAAATGCCGTCCGCAATTTATATCCACAATACATTCAAGCGAAACGCGCATTCGGCGGTCTGAAAATCGAAGGATCGGGCGATAACCACCCACGGGTTAAGGCGGCAGCTGAAAATATCGACGCCATGAAACGTCAGCTTGACGAGAGCGTCATTAACCTGAGGTCAACTCTTCAGACTCAGCTGAGCATGGCATCCGATCGATTGAAAAATGTCGAGATGATGAAGAACGACACTCATGAGGAAGCGATCAAACGTGGACTCGACGCCCAAGACTACGTCGATGCCAAACGCGATTTTGAAACCGATCAACAGCTTCTCCAAACGATGAAGTTAGAGCAGATCAACAAGACAATCACAGGAAAGATGCCCTCTGATTCCATCGTCATTCACGAAGATCCCTTGCCCGAATCTTCTACTTCCCTGTCATCGGCCGTTGTCGCAGCACCTGCCAGCCCCGCTTCTCCGGCCGCCGCACCTGTGGGCACGGCTGATGGAGGTAAGGAAATGACGATGTCCTTGGCGAAATCCAAAGCAGGGCTCGCGGAGGCCCAGCAGGACCTCAAGCGCGAGCGGTTGGTGACAGGGAGAAAGACGGCGGAACCTGCGCAGGCTTCGGTGGCAGACACCGATCTTCCGGAACTTGCGGAGTCGTCCAAATTGGAATCCGCCCCGAAGCTCCCCAACACAAGGGGAGCGGGAGGCTTTGGAGGAGGAATCGACATCGTCGGAGGCTCTTCTTTTGGGTTGAAGGCCGATAACGCATTGCGCGACGCGGCTGCTTCGGCGGACACACTCGCGAAGAACGACGACGCACCCTCACTCAGCTCTTTCTCACGTCGGCGGACCGATACTAGAGAGTTAGAGAGTCAGCCCCGCGCGGGCATGAACCTGAGCCAACGCTTCGATGACTCCACTCAAGAAACTCCTCTGGAGCAGGCAGAAAAAGGTGATTTCGTCAGCCCGGTCAATGGCACCAGCGTTGATGGGATTCCAGCAGACCCGGACCAGCTCGCCGCTAACAGTGTGACCAACGGCCTGCGCAGCGGCGACCAGGCGATCAACCGCAACTCCATCGACGCGATTCTCAATAATCCCAATCGCACTGCCGGTGAAAATAAGAAGTCTCTATCTGACGAAGAGGACGGTCCGACGACCAGCAGCCCGTTATCCCTCAACCTTAAAGCGAAAGGTAACTACCGTCAGTCAAAAAAAATGCCGACCCTCGCCGCCAAGGATTCCTCAGAGGTCCCTGCGAAACAATCGGAAGTTGACGAGCTCGCGGGAAAGATCAGGCCCCGTGCGGTCCCGCCTCCTGGACAACCAACGGCTTCGCGGAAACCGGAAGGAGATCTTGGTGATCTTTCCCAGCGGGGAAAGGCCGTCTTGGAAGATCCGATCCGCACCAACCCGGCGCTCACCGCCGAACACGGAGAGAACATGGACAAGGTCCGCAAGGAACTTTACACGGCGGAAGGTAATTTCAATTTGGGTAAGAATGATGATTCGAAGAAGGCTTACGAAGAGGTTCTGAAAACGGATCCCTATAACTCGGCAGCCCGCCGCGGATTGGATAAAGTCGCCCAAGCAAAAACCGACTACTATCGCGCCGCTTACGATCACACTCGCGCCGAGTTGCTGTCACAGGTGGACTCGTCATGGGAACTCAAGGTTCCTACCGATAAGAACGCTCCGGCGAGCTCAATTCCGTCCGGCGGAGCTGAAGATGGTGAAGCATTGAAAAGATTGGAGGAAGGCAAACTAACCGGTTCTTCCGAATCTGCTGTTCCCGAAATCGAGATGGGTAATGTCACTGCTGGTGGTAGTCACCCCATAATGTTCGGTGATATGAATCTCCGCGCCGGTTCTGAACTGTCTGAGTTTTCGTCGAACCTTAGTGCCGATCCTGAAATCTTCACTGAAAAGTCGAATTTGAATTGGGATTCTTCCAAGTTGGGTGAGAAAAAACCGTGGGATGAAGATAATAGTTTATACCTTTTCCGCGGAATGGATTTGGGCAAGGCCGAGGATGCGAAAGTGAATCTCGCGGACCTGATGGAGGAAATACCCGCTTCGGAAAACCCATACTCCACCTTCTCCCTCAACATCAGCGACGCCTCGTTCCAACTCGCCAAGGCGGCGATTGCGAAAGGCGAAATGCCGGATCCGCAAAGCGTCAAGCCCGAGCAGTTTTACAACGCCGTGGACTACGGTGATCCCGCTCCAACTTCTAACGAACCCGTCGCCGCGACGGTCGAGCAATCCGCGCATCCCATCATTCCCGGGAGAAACCTGGTGCGGGTGGCGTTGCGCACCGCGTCGGTCGGTCGCGCCGCGTCGCAACCGTTGCGGCTTACGTTGTTGGTGGATCAATCGGGATCAATGGTCCGCGAGGATCGCCGCGCCGCGATGGAAAACGCCTTGAAACAACTCGGCGGACTTTTGACCAAAAACGACAGTGTCACGATCGTCGGGTTTTCCCGGACGCCGCATTTGCTGGCCGACGGATTGGCCGGTGATCAAAGCGCAAAGCTCGGTGAGATCATCAACCAAACCGCCAGCGAAGGCGGAACGAATCTGGAAGAAGCGATGAAACTCGGCGCGCAAATGGCGGAGCGTCATCAGCTCGCCGGTGCCCAGAACCGCATCGTCCTCTTCACCGACGGCGCGGCCAATCTCGGCAATGCCAACCCGGAACGGCTCGCGAAACAAGTCACCTCCCTCCGTCAGAAGGGCATCGCGTTCGATATCGCCGGCATCGGCGCGGATGGACTCAACGATCGTTTGTTAGGCGAACTCGCCCGCCACGGCAACGGCCGCTATTACGTCGTGGGCGACGCCAGGAACGACAGTTTCGCCCGCCAACTCGCCGGAGCCTTCCGCCCGGCGGCGGAGAACGTGAAAGTCCAGGTGAACTTCAATCCGCAGCGCGTCGGGAAATACAAACTCATCGGCTTCGAAAAAGACCGGCTCAAGACCGAGGATTTCCGCAACGACTCCGTGGACGCGGCAGAACTCGCCGCGGACGAAGCGGGGGTCGCGATCTATCAGGTTGAAACGCTTCCCGAAGGAACCGGTGAGATCGGCGAGGTCAGCGTGCGTTTCCGCGACACCGCCAGCAGCGAAATGGTCGAACGGAGCTGGACGATTCCCCATGAGTCGTCCGCCACCGCCTTCGATCGTGCCTCACCGTCGATGCAACTCGCGGGCCTCTCCTTGCTCGCCGCCGAAAAACTCAAGGGCGGCCCCTTGGCCGATGCCATCGATTTCAAACTGCTCGCCGGTCCAACCGCCTCGGTGAAGCAATTCTACGGAGCCAGCGCCCGCGTCGGCGAAATGCTCCAAGTCATCGAGAAGTTGAAGTAACTCATCCACCTTGGACTGCGTGCAGCTCGCTGCCGCTTTGTGTTCGTAGCTTGCTGCGAACACTTGCCAGCAAGCTAGCTGGCGAAAGCGGCAGCGAGCTGCACGCAGTCCAGGGCGACAATTTTACACACCCTTTACCCAAGCGGCCCGGAAGCCGTGATAGAAAACCAACTCACATGAAAACGCACTTCCAACGTGTCGCGACACTCCTGACCGCCCTCGCAGGCCTCACCTTCGCCCAGGAACCCGACGACCGGGTCGTCCTGGTGCCGTTAGGGAAAGCGCCCAAGGAAGCTCCGCTGTTCTTCTCCGCCACCGCCGACGTGCTGGCACGCGCAAGCCTGATCCAGATCTCCAGTGAGCAGAAGATCGATTTCAGGATACTCCAGGGCAAGCCGGAGACACTATCGCTCGGACTAACAGGAAGTGGTGATGTGATGTCCGTCACTGGCGACGGACTGCGCGACTGGTCGGTTCGTGTCGCTCCCGACGGAGCCCGATTTATCGATATCCGACCGGTGTTGGAGGAAGGCAAGTCGCCTTCGGAACTGCGAGTAATGGTCAAAACCAAGCTCGATTTTGCAAAGGGAGTGGGAAGCTTGTTGTTGCCGGCACCCGGAGCCGCCAACGGATTTTCGATGTCGATCTCGATCATTCCCGATGCGGGAATGGACCTCCGGGTGACCAAAGCGGACGGACTCTATCCGGTGGATGCCACGAACAACCACAAGTTCCTCGGCTACAGCCCGGCGATGGTCGAGTTCGCCGTTTCTCCCGGCGGAGCGGGCTCGCGCGGGCTGGAGTTGATGAATGCCTCGCTAACAGGACGTCTCTCGGCCGATGGCGGCAGCGTCGCCTTCCGGTTGACTGCCACCGCCCGCGCTGCGGCGGATGGCTCGGGCACGGAATTATTTAGCGGCGGTGCGGCCTTGTCCGGTGGCGTCTCCGGCGATGGCTGGCACGTCACTTTGCGGGGAAATGATGGCTACGATCTGGTGGCCGAACGTGGTGGAGATCTTCCGGTGGCCATTGAATTCGATGTGCCGGTGACCCGTAAAGGCGATTGGCGGTCGCTCGATTTCAAGCTGCCCGCCGGTGTCGTTGTTCCTGTTAGGATCGAAGGACTCGGCAACGGCGTCGCCTTCGACCGCGCGCTTGCCGTGGTGCCGGAGCGATCCGGCGATGCCTGGCGGGGATTCCTCCCGGCTACCGGCATGGGCGCGATGGCTTGGCGCGCGGCGGGAGCGGTGGCAGACGGCGCATTGTTTTTCTCCAGCACGGAATCGACCGACGTGCGGATCGGCAGCGGATTGATGCGGCAATTGACCGTGATGGATCTGCGCGTGCTGCAAGGTAAGCTCGCTGCCTTGACTCTCTCGCTCGATGGCCCCGGCGAGGTGCTGGCTGTTTCCGGCGAACCGGTGCTCGGCTGGTCCGTCGTCGAGGAAAATGGTAAGCGGCGGCTGGAGGTGAAATTGAGTCGCCCCATCGAGGGCAGCGGGCGGATCGTCATCGAGGCCCAGGCGGCGCTCGGCGGATTCCCGGTTAGGTCGGAGGCATTGCGGATGATTCCCCAAGGAGCGTTGCGCCACAGCGGCTGGCTGCGGGTGGCGAACGAGGGTGCGGTTAGAATCGAAGTTTCGGACGCGAAGGGGCTGATCCAGCTTGCGCCGGGACAATTTCCTGGCGGAGTGGACGAGTCGTTGCGACAGGTGTTTGTCTATCGGTTTCCTTCGGCGGACTATGGCTACGCCATCCGTGCGGATCAGGTTCTGCCGGAAGTCGGCGTGACCGAGGTGACTGTCTATGAAGTTGCGGAAACGGATCGCCGGGTCTATGCGGATCTGGAACTGGACATCCGCGAGGCTCCATTGCGCGAGTGGGAACTGGAAATTCCCGCCGATCATGCCGTGGCGTCGGTGACCGGCGCGGAGGTCGCTGATTATGTGGTGGCAGGTGAAGTGAAGGACGGCAAACGCCGGCTCAAGATCATTTTCAAACAGGCGGTGATGAATCGGCAGCTCGTCAGCGTGCGCCTGGAAAAGAACGAAGCCGCGAAAGCCGGTGATTGGAATCTCCAGCCGTTAGGATTTCCAAACGTGAAATCGCGGCGAGGTTATGTCGGCGCGGTGGCGGCCGCTGGCTATCGCCTGGTCGCGGGAAAAACCACGGGAGTTGCCGAAGTGCCGATCACGTTCTTCCCGAAGAAGACTGCGGGTCTGCAACAGGCGTTTCGTCTTCGCGAAGGAGATTGGCAGGTCGCGTTGAAGATCGACGCGCTGGGCCAAAGCGTGCAGGCCGACGTATTCCATCTCTACTCGCTGAAGGAGGGATCGGCGTATGGCAGCGTATTGATCAACTATTTCGTCGTCGGCGCACCCGCCACCGAATGGAGAATTTCAGTGCCTGAAGGAATCGGCAACATTGACGTGACCGGACAGAATGTCGGCCGGGATTGGCGGCGTGAAGGAAACACGGTGATCGTTCCGCTCTCGCGTCCCGTCCTCGGAACCGGCACGGTTCTCCTGACCTTCGAGCAGCCGATGAGTGCCCGCGGCGGTGATCTAACTCCCGGCGAGGTCCGACCTCTCGACGTGCAGGCTGAGCGAGGCTATATTCAGGTCGTCAGCCCGTTGCAGGTGAAATTCGCCACGCCTGTTAGCGAGGGGCCGTTGCTCGCGATTGATTCAAGCGAGCTGCCGGCGGAGTTCCGCTTGCTCAGCAGTGCGCCTACCCTCAAGGCTTGGCAATACACCGCGCGTGATTTCAAGATCGGGATGAAGGTCGAATGGTTCGAGCCCGGTGAAACCGTCGGGCAGGTCGTCGATTTCCTCAAGCTCTCCAGCCAGGTTTCCCGCGATGGACAATGGGTGACCGATGCTCGGTTTTTCGTGAAATCAAAAGGTCGCAGCGCGTTGCGGTTGACGCTGCCCGGCAAGGATTCTCTCTGGGAAGCCAAGGTCGATGGCGAAGCGGTGAACGCCCGTGCCGACGGCGGCGAAACGTTGATCCCGCTTTCCTCACAAGCGGATCCCAACCGCGCGGTGGAGGTTACGTTGCGCTACGGCGGACGGTCTGATAGCGCGACCCGTCCGAGGCTTGCCGCGCCGAGGCTCGCGGCACCGGTCGTCATCGGAGAATGGACGGTTGCCGGCGACGAAGGACGCCAGCTTGTGCCACGCGGTGGTTCGGCGGAATTGGTGAAGCCCGCTCTCGCGGAGAGCGGTTGGGAATGGCTGGCGAGGCACTCGCGGAATGTCGCCGCGGTGATTTTGTTAGGCGTGGTGACACTAGCGCTGGGG
The DNA here is from genome assembly GCF_039920825.1 of Luteolibacter sp. Lineage (GTDB taxonomy): Bacteria > Verrucomicrobiota > Verrucomicrobiia > Verrucomicrobiales > Akkermansiaceae > Luteolibacter. The sequence continues at coordinate 41,727 of NZ_JBDSCX010000050.1, forward strand.
GCACGCCGGTCAGGCAAGGTCTCGCAGGCACTGGCGATTCTATTTGGGGTAATTTTCATTCTGACTTCGATTGGATTGGGATTTTCGGCTGCGCAAACGAGCCGCGGAAATGCCAGCGTGCTGGAGTATGCCGCGCCGGTGGTGGCGGCGGGCACCGAGGTCGCGGTGGAGCTTGGCAACGTCGCGCCATGGCAAGCCCGCACGGGGTGGGGGATGTGGCTGATGTTTGCGGCCGGTGTCGCGATTGTCCTGCGTGGCTGGTCGCTCGGAGATCGCTGGTGGAGGTCTTGCGGCCTTGCCTTGGTGGGCGCTTCATTTCTATCAATCCGTGGTGGAACGACTTTGTTTTTTGCCATTCTCACGCTGGTTGCACTGGCGTGGTGGTTGCCACGGGTCTGGCAGGCGATTCTAAGCCTGCACAGGCCCAAGGCGGCGGAAGTGACCGCCGCGCTGCTGATTCTAACAGCGTTCTGTTTCAACGACGCCCGCGCCGCGAATGGGCCGGACCTCAAGCCGGTGGAATCGATGATCCAGGATTGGCAGATCCGCGATGGCCGTGCGCGCGGTACGATGGACGTGACGCTGCGCGCTGAAGTCGGAGACCGGTTTCTGTTATTGCGCGAACCCGCGGTGCTGAGTGGTTTCGAAGGTGCTGGAATGAAAGTGGTGAAAGCTCCCTTTGGCGATGCGAGTGCCTATTTCATCGTGGCTGAAGCCGCCGGGCGGATGACGGGCAAGGCGGTGTTTGAAATGCCTCTGGCGAATCCCGCCCAAGGTTGGAATTTACCCGGTGGCGTCGCAGCGATGCGGCAGGTGACGCTGCATTGGGATCAAGGCGGCTGGGAGTTCTTCTCGCCCGGAGCTGCCAAGGTCACCACACTCGAAGGTCTGGCATCTAACGAAAGTGGAGCGGTGATGGTGCTTGGCCCGGCCGACCCGGTGACAATCCAAGCCCGTCCAGTCCAACGCGACGTCGGTGCGGAGGAGACCCGGTTCTTCGCAGAGGTATCAAACCTTTTCCTGCCCGGGCCCGGCGTGGTCAATGGACGGCATCGTGTGGCGATCCGTCCTGCGCAAGGCAGGGTATCCTCATTGGTGATGAAAATTCCCGATGGATTCACTGTCAGCGATGTGGTGGACGGACCTGCGGGCTCGTGGCGTTTCGATCCGGAAAAGCACGAGCTCCGCGTGCCGATCGAACCCGCGCAGGATCAGGCGTTTGGTCTAACGATCGAGACCCAGCGTGGTGCCGGAACCCTGCCGATGGAACTCGATCTCCAACCGGTCCGGGTCGAAGGCTCGGCGGGCGAGATTGGATTTCTCGCGCTGGCATTCGGCGAGGATGCCCAACCGGAAACCGTAAAAGTCTCCGGACTTTCCCAAGTGAATCCCGAGGATTTCAACGGGAAACTCCTGCCCCGCGACAAGGAGGGCAAACCGCTGGCGTTGCTCCAGAATGCCTATCGCTACGGCTCCGGCGAGGTGAGCGCGCACGTGAATGTCACGGCGGTCGCCCCCGAACTGCGGGCGGACTCGTGGCAATTGGTATCTCTCGGCGAGGATCGTCTGGTGGTCGCCACCGATCTAACTGTCACGATCACCCGCTCCGGGGTGTTCCGTTTGGACATCGAGGTTCCTGAAGGTTTGGAAATCGAAGCTGCTACCGGTGAAGGGCTGAGTCATTGGACGGACGGCAAGGTTGGCGACAAACGCGTCATTACCCTGCATCTCAACGGCAAAACGATCGGTAAACGTGTGTTCAGTCTAACCATGACGGGGCATCCGACCGGGCCTCAGGCAAACTGGCAGGTGCCGCGCTTGTCGTTGCGCGATGCTTCGCGTGAAACAGGTGTCGTCACCATCGTCCCGGAGCGTGGCTTGCAGGTGCTCGCGGTGAATCGGAAAAACGTTTCCCAACTCGATCCCCGCGAGCTTGCCGACGCACCGCAGGAATCCGCTCGCGCGGCCGCCCGTCCGGGTGCGCTGGCCTATCGGTTGTTGCAGGGCGATTGGTCGCTCGGACTTGCAATCAGCCGTCTTGATCCATGGGTGACCGCCCAGGTTTTTCATGAAGCGACCTTGCGCGAAGGGCAGATGGTCACTCGCGTCGTTGTGGGTTATAAAATCGAAAACGCCGCGCTCAAATCACTGCGCGTGCGCATTCCCGGACTGGATGCGACGGCCGCCGCTACGGTTAGAGCGAATGGCTCCGCCGTTGCGGACCTGGTGCCGGTTGCTGGCGAACAGGGGCTTTGGGAAATCCATTTCCAGCGCGGAGTCGCTGGTGAAACCACCGTCGAACTGGAATACCAACGCACCAGCAAGGACGACGGCAGCGAAGTGATCGAACCTGTAGTGTTGGAGCAGGTCAGGCAGATGTCCTATTTCGTGGCGATCCGTGCGGGTGGGCGTTTGGAACTGGAATCCGGCACGTTGCCGCGGGGATGGCAGAAGACCGATTGGGCGGTTGTCCAATCGAGCCTCGGCAAGGTCGCGGGAAATGTCGCTCCGCTGATGGCCTTCCGGGTGGCCGATCCGGAAGGACCACTGCCTGTCGTTTTGAAACGGAACGAACTCGCCAAGTTGCAAAAGCTCCGGGTTGCCAACGGCTCTCTAACTACTCTGATGTCGCCCGATGGTGACGCGTTGACGGCTGTCGATCTCAAGATGCAGGTGGTCGGCAAAGGAACCTTGCGACTGAAGCTGCCGAAGGGTGCCGCGCTTTTCAACGTGCTCGTCAACGAGGAAGGAGCCACTCTGGTGCGCGAAGGAGACGAATGGTTGTTTTACATTTTCCCTTCACCCGAAGTCTCGCATCCCGCCACCGTCCGGTTTGTTTATTCCGCAGGAACCGGCAATGGCAAACGGCTTGAAGGCCCGGTCCTCAACGTGCCGATGGAAAATCTAACCTGGCGCGTGCTTGTGCCGGAAGGATGGAAAATGACCGACCACGGCGGCGACTTCGACCTGAAGGAGCAGGCTGCCATGGGGGTGTTCCGGCTTGAGGACTATCAGTCGTTTGTGCAGAGCAAAAAAGAGAACGATTCGAAGAGCGCGGTCGCTTTGCTGGATCAAGCGAACGGCTGGCTGGCTGCCGGAGATCAGGAAAAAGCAAGCCAGGCCTTCAGCAACGCCGTCCGCAGCAATCAGCTCGACGCAGCTTCCGGCGAGGATGCCCGCGTGCAACTCCGCCAGCTCAAGACCCAGCAGGCAGTGCTCGGGCTGAACACCCGCCGCCAGAAGCTCGTTCTCGACAACGCCAGCAATGGCGCGCCGACAGACAACGCCCAGATCAACCGCGCCGCCGAGGCCAACCCGGTTCTTCGCGGGGATTCGAATTACGACCCCAAACAGTTCGACCGTTTCCTCGAAGGCAACACCGCCGATGAGAATGCGGCCCTCAAGGAAATCGCCAACCGTATCGTCACCCAGCAGCTCGCCGCCGAGCCCGCACCGGTCGCACTCGACATCACGCTGCCGGAACGTGGAACCGTCCTAACATTCGGCCGCAGCGTGCAAGTGGATGGCCAACGCCCGATGGCGATCACCCTCGACCTCAAGCGCAGTGGAAGCAATTTCGCCTGGCTCGCGATCCCCGTCTGTCTTCTGCTAGGTGCGATGGGCGGCGCGAGGCGGATTGCCCGCGAAAAATAACCGTTACGCTTCCTCCTCCCAAGCCTTCTTCAGTGCCGGGCCAAGGGCGCTGTCGAGGGCTTGTTGCCAATGCTCGCTGGTTTGTATAACAGGAAGTTCCGGGAGTATCCGTGTTTCGAGCTCGGCTGGTGAGTCCGGTGCGTGAGCGCGGAAATACTCGCCACCACCGATCGCCGGACCGATCACTTGGTGAGTCGTTCGGCCGAGACCGAGCAGTGCGGTATGAACCCAGCGGGAGCCAAGAAACGGGCAGAGGATTTCACCTGAGGCCTGGATTTCAAAAGGACCTGCATTTCCTCCGAAGTCAATTTCCCAGCCGTTGGTGCGGAAAAAGCCGTCACCCGCCTGCCACTTTTCCGCCAGGCGCGGGAGGAGCCAGAAACGGACGGCCTCGTGAGCGTCGCTGGGTTCGACGGACAAACGGAACCGGGTATCGGCCAGTCCTCGGAGTTGGCGCAGGGTGGTGACGGCGACGGCCCGGTAGCGGCGGGCTGCTTCGTCAGGGCCGTGATCGACGGCCATTTCCGGATAAACGAGACCGGGCAGGGGTTCCTGAATTTTCAGCGTGAGCAGTCGCACGGCGGGAGAATCACCCTTGCGGATAACGGCTCCAAGCCCGGATTGCTTCGGAAATCCTTATTTTCCGGCTTTGAAAACAATCTTGCCCCCGAGCGAGAGTCGGGGGATGCTGTGGCCACAGCGAATTGCATGGCAGCCAAGGACAATAAGAAACGGGGAGAGGTCCCCGAGCCGACCCGATGGTCGAACGAGATCATCGGGATCATCTGGATCACGTCGGGATTGTTGCTGCTGCTGTCCCTGGTGAAATACAGTCCGGCGGATTTGCCGAAATGGGGGCCGTTGGAGGCGTTCGCCAGCAAGACCGGATCGGGGGAGAACTTGATCGGTCCGGTAGGCGGCATTCTCGGTTTTATCCAAATCCTGCTTTTCGGTGTGGCCGGTTATCTGATGCCGGTGGGATTTATCTGGTTCGGCGTCGTCAAACTGGCGTTCGACGCCCGCATCTGGCCGCGGGCCGTAATGGGGTTCTGCATTCTTTTGTTAGCAGGTGCCGCCTGGCTCGATGCGGCGGATTTCTTCTTCAAGGATTGGGCGGAAAACTGCAATCTCAACAGTCCTGGCGGAGTGATCGGAGATGGCGTCGGGGGATTCGTCCTCACCAATGTCATCGGTCGCGCAGGCACCCTCATTCTAACCAGCGGCGCCTATCTGGTGGCGCTGATCATGTTGACCGGCCAGCAACCGGTCCGATTCGCCAAGGCCTGCTATCGGCTGGCGCGGCTTAAATTCCACGAATGGCGGGAGAGCCGCAGCGAATCCGGAAAGGTCGCCGCCCGCGAGGCGGAAATGCTGGCCGAGCGGGATCGCCAGCGCGAACAACGCCGCAAGGAGCGCGAGACGGCGAAGTCCGCGGTTTCCGCCAAGGCCGCCAATGAAGATCCGCAGGCGATGCTGCCGCTGCGCGAAATTCCCACTCCGGAAATCATCGACGCCTCGCAGCGCCGCGCCATCGACCCCGAGCTCATCGGGAAAAACCCCTTCAGCCGCAAGCCTTCCCCGGAGCACCAAGGTCTCCAGGAGGGCCGGTTTCCTAACTACGAGATCCCGCAGTTTACCCTGCTCGATCCGCTGCCCGAAGTGGACGACTCGGATGCGGATGATGACCATAAGGAAGAGACCCGCCAGATCATCATCGATACGCTCAAGGCCTTCGGCATCGACGTGACGGCTGGGCCGATCACCCGTGGCCCTACCATCACGCGCTACGAGATCTATCCGTCCGTCGGCCTGCGTGTTTCCCGCATCTCCCAGTTAGAGGCGGACATCGCGCGCGCCACTTGTGCCGAGCGGATCAATATCCTCGCCCCCATCCCTGGCAAGGACACGGTCGGTATCGAGATCGCGAACACCAAGAAAGTCGCCGTGCCGCTCCACGAGCTGCTCTACTCCACGGATTTCAACTCCTCCAAGAAGAAGATCCCGCTCGCTCTGGGCAAGGACGTCTATGGGAACACGGTCATCGCCGACCTAGCCGCCATGCCGCACTGCCTCGTCGCCGGGGCCACCGGTTCCGGAAAATCCGTCTGCATCAACTCGATCATCGCATCCATGCTCTTCAAGTTCAGCCCGGACGAGCTGCGCTTCATCATGGTGGACCCCAAGGTGGTGGAAATGCAGATGTATAACCGATTGCCGCACCTCGTGGTGCCGGTCGTCACCGATCCGAAGAAAACCGTGGCCGCCCTCAAGTGGGTGGTTAACGAGATGGAAAAACGTTATAAAATCTTCGCCAAGGTCGGCGTAAGGAATTTTGACAGCTACAACTCGCGTCCCATCACGGAGAAGGAAAAACCCGCTCCCGCGCCGGAGTTGGAAGAGGTCGAGGAAGAGCTGTTGGATGATGGTCCGGAGCCTGAAGCTCCATTCGATCCCAGTGAATTGCTCGACCCCGAGATCCCTAGCAGCCACCAGGCGCCGCCGTGGACGATGATGGAAGATGAGCCGGACGCGGAGATGGATTCGCTGGCTTCCGCTCTCAGCGATGGCGACCTCGGCCCCGAGGCGGATGAAGAGGATGAGGAAGTTGACGAAGAGCACCTCCCAAGGAAATTTCCCTACATCGTCGTCCTCATCGACGAGCTCGCCGACCTCATGCAGACCGCTCCGGCGGATGTGGAAATGTGCATCGCCCGGATCGCGCAAAAGGCCCGTGCCGCCGGCATTCACCTCATCATCGCCACCCAGACGCCGCGCGCCGATGTCGTCACCGGCATCATCAAGGCGAACATCCCGTCGCGCATCGCCTTCCAGGTTTCCTCAGCCCTCGACTCCCGCGTCATTCTGGACACCAAGGGCGCGGACAAGCTCGTCGGCAAGGGCGACATGCTCTATCTGCCACCCGGCTCCGCCAAACTCGAGCGCGCCCAAGGTGCCTTCGTCACCGATGCGGAGATCGAGCGCCTCATCGATCATTGCGCAGCCCAAGCGAAGCCGCAGTTTGAAAAGGAAATCCAAGCCTCCATCAATGGCGAAGGCGGCGACGATGATGGAGATGACGTCTCGCAAGCGGACGAGGAACTCATCATGAAATGCATCGAAGTGGTGCGTCAGGAACAGAAGGCCAGCACCTCGCTTTTGCAGCGCCGTCTGCGCCTCGGCTACACCCGCGCGGCGCGGATGGTGGACATTCTGGAGCAACGTGGAATCGTCGGACCGGGCGAAGGAGCCAAGGCTCGCGAGGTGTTTTTGAAGTAATTTAAGACTTCCGTTGGAAAATGCCGAAATAAGCAATTTTCCGGTTGTCAAAACCCACGCGGCCACTCTTACTGCCGCCCCGCCCGCAAGGGTGTTTGGAGATAAAGGCCCGATAGCTCAGTCGGTAGAGCAGTGGATTGAAAATTCACGTGTCGGCGGTTCAAATCCGTCTCGGGCCACTTCCAATCTCAATCAGTTAAGGCATTTCAGCCAAACTGGATTGATTCCCCCGTTGAGGAATCAAGCGGAAACCGACTTTTCCGACTAATGCTCCCGTCGTTGGATCTCGTGAAGCATGAGAGAGGTCACCATCAACGCGAAAAACATGACAAAAAGCGCTTGGGAAACGGTGGCGATCGTACCCTGTGGGCCTGAAAAGCCAAAGCCTCCCATGATCACGGTGAGAATCAAAAATAGGTGGGATGAGTTGATCATGGTGAAATGGGGTTGGCATATTCATCGCAGGATTCCGGCCAACCCGGAAATCATCCTGTATATGACCAATTTCAAGCTACTTAGGGTGATCACGCATGAGATCTCATCTTGAATTGTCGCTCTGACCGGAGGAATTGTGCATGTGACTCAGTGCAAACAGCACGATCGGGCGCAGGGTCGGTGGTGCTATCTTCGAAAAGCTCACATGGGCAACGAAACAGGAAAGCCGGCTTGGATTCTGAGCTTTGATCCGGAGTCAAAAGGCTTACGTCCGGGTCAAGACAATCAAATGATTGTTGAATGGCGTGCCACCCCACAGCGGTGAAATCTCAACGTTTCCGTGTGGCGAGAGGATCCTCTGAAAATCTTCGGCCGTGGGATAATGACTCGGTGCCGCTTTCATCCAGAAGGTCGCTTTTGCCAGCAAGTCGCCGAGGATCGTGATCTTGAACCGCATCGTCTCGTCGCGCAGACCGGAGCGGATCACCAACCGTCCGCCGGGAGCGACGCGGGAGACGGCCGCATTCAGTAACGTTTCCTGTTCGTCCGGTCCGAAAAATTGGAGAATATCCAAGATGCTGACATTGCCCGAATGCTCGGGCAGTCCGGTGCGGAGATCATGGGCAGCGAAAGTGAGTCCGGAATTCCCGAGCTTCGCCGTTGCTAGATTCGCCATATCGATTTTCCGCTGATCGTAATCCACACCGAGAATGGGCACCTGGATCCCCTCGCATCTCAGGAAAAAAGCAGACAATCCGAGGCCGCAACCAAGGTCTAACAGTGGAAGTGTCGAGCTCCGCAGATTTTCCGCAAGGGCACTGTAAAGCGGATCAGTCCGCAATTTCGACGCGACGTAATTCCGGTCCCAACGTCCCGGATACAATGCTGCGATTTTACGACGCTCGGAAGGGCTCATCGCGAAGGAGGACTGAGGTGGTCGAGGGGATTGTGCCCACGGGCGATCAATAGCGGCAGGCGGCCGACGAAGCCGAAAAAGAGCCTCATATGCATCCAGGTGAGCAACGTGTTGTCCCTGCAATAACGGAATTGGGACACTCCGCCTTCCTCCGCGCTTGGATAGCGGACAGGGGTCGGAAGATTGATGATCGGCACGCCCCGCCAAGCTAACCGGACTGCGACTTCGGGGTCGAAATCGAAGCGCCGGGCGAACGGAGTGGATTCCATCACGGCGAGTAGATCCTGCGCCGGGTAAAGCCGCATTCCGAAAAGCGAATCGTCCACGCCCCAGCCGAGGGTTTCCAAGTTTGCCCAGAAATTCGAAATTTTCCGGCCATTCACCCGCAGAGCCGGAGCGGATTTATCGAACACCGGTCTGCCGAAAACGGCGGCTTCGGGATATTCCGCCGACCATTTGAAAAACTCCGTCACGCGGTCAGCCGGATGCTGGCCGTCGGCATCCATCGTCAGAACGTGGGTGAATCCCGCGGAGATCGCTTCGCGCAGTCCGTGGAGGACCGTCGCGCCTTTCCCGGAATTCACCGGCTGGCGAATGATGCAGAACAACGGGTTTTCACAGGATTCCAGATGTGCGACCAGCTCGGGCGAACCATCCGTCGAGCCGTCGAAAATCAACCACACCGGAGTCTTGAGCGCCAAGGCGGACGTCACCGTTTTGAGGAGGATCGGTCCGGTATTGTAGCTGGGAATCAGAATGAGTGGTCGCACATCGGCCATGTCCGCCCTGCTTTACCGACCAAGCTCGTTCGGAGCAAGCATCACGAACATCAATCGGGCAGCGCGTCGATTTGCCGCCGCAACGGATGTGGCTTCGAAAGTTCCTGCTCGTAAGCCGCCTCCAAACGTCCGGTGAACTCCTGCGACGATTCGCCGGGCATTGGCACCAGCGGCTCGCCGAGATCAAACTGGATGTGGATCGGGAAAACCGGTCTCCGCCACAGCGGCCAGCCTTTTTGCAGGAAGCGGGTGTTGCTGCGGATGAAAATCGGATAGACCGGCACCTGCGAACGCATGGCGATGATCGCACAGCCGCCTTTGAGTGGATTGATCCAGCGGGCGTCGGGCCTGGTCCGGGTTCCTTCGGGAAAAAGGAGCAACTGTCCGCCCTCCTCCAACGAGGTCGTGGCGGCCCGGATCATACGGCTCATTCCGTCGTTGGCGATATAGCCCGCCAATCTCGCGCCACCGCCGAGGACGATGTTGTGGAGAATTTGCTTTTTCATCACGCACACGGCGGAGGGCAACCGGGCGATGATGAAAACCACATCCCACAGCGAGGTGTGGTTCGGTGCCGCAATGAACGAATGCTTGATCCCTTCCAACTTGTCGAGGGCGGTCAGGTCCGCCCGCACCAGATCCGAGAGCCGCAGATAGACGACAAATTTCCGGAACAACTGATGCAGGAGAAATCGCCCCAGCCGCTCGCCCTTGCGCCGTGGAAGCAGCAAATGCAGCGGCCCGCCGATCAACGTCAGAAGCCCGCCGAAAACGCCCCAGTAAAGGAGCCCCAATGCCATCATCACATAATCCCAAGGTGCGCGCAGCCACCACCGGAGCGACATCGCTTCGGGGGGATGAATCGTGAGTGCGCTGCTTGGGTCGCCGGATTCCACTGGAGTTGAACCTAATGCGGAAACCTAAACGGGTCGATTTGATTTTTCTCCGTGGCATCGGGACTTGTCAGAAGCGGTGGAAATCGTGCGATACTTGACCACAGATGAGTCCTGCCGATCAAGCCGCCGCCCTACGATCCCTGCCACACGGCCCGTCCTTCCGTTTTGTCGATGAGTTGAAATCTTTGGAACCAGGCCGCGAAGCCACGGCGATCTACCGGGTGAGGGGAGACGAGGCATTTCTCGAAGGGCATTTTCCGGGACATCCGATGATGCCGGGAGTCATCCTCATTGAAGCCATCGCCCAACTCGGCGGAATTGTCGTCCAGACGGACCCGGAACATCCCGCCATGTCTGATCTCCGTCTAACCGGGATTCGTGCTGCGAAAATCCTAGGTGCCGCCGTGCCCGGTGACTTGTTGAGAATCAGTGCGAAACTGGAAGGCCGCCTTGCAGGGCTCGTGCAGATCGTGGGCGAGGTGGATGGCCCGTACGGCACCTTGGCCACCGCCAGAGTGACTCTTAGCGGCACCTTGTCCGAATAGGATTCAGCAGACCGGTTGGTCTGTCGATAATACAAAAGTATGAGTGCAAATGATCTCGTCAAGAGGCGGATTTAGAGTCCGCCGCGCGAGCCTCATTGCGAATTGAACGATTCGCAGCGGCAGCCAAATTTTAAAATCTAACGCTAAAATCGCGCAAGTCGTTTTGCGTTAGCCAATCATCCGGTATCGAATGGAGATCACGATCCGGAAGGTAGCAACGGTGTATGCCACGCAGTGCCGAAGCATGAATCGGATTGTACTTGAAGTCTCTCAATCTTCTCGCCATTGAATTAAAAAATAGCTAACAACTTATTTGCAAATTGATTGTCACTCGACTATCAATTCCATCCCACCATCTCCCCCCAATGGAATCCCCCGTTTTACCCCTCCCCATTGGACATGAAGTTAATTCCCCTGAATTGCGGCGATTCGTGCCGCGTTCTTGCCGTGCTGTTGATTGCGTTGCTGATGACTGCTGCAGGCGCTTTCGCTCAGGCCGGACCGTTGAGAATCATACCTTTGGGTGATTCGATCACGCGGGGAAACAATGACATCGGCTTTCCTAACGGAGATATCCCCGGAGGGTATCGAAAGCAGCTTGAGAACCGTTTGAAAATCGCCGGAGTGGCGTTCGATTTTGTCGGAAGTAGGACTGACAATGCGGCGTTGGGGATGGATCCCGATCATTCCGGATTTCCTGCCGTCCGCACCGACGAGGTTCTTGCGAATCTGTCCTCCCAGTTGGCCCTCGCTCCGGACATCGTGCTGCTGCACTTGGGATCGAACGACATTCTCCAAGGCGTTGCGGTTGCCACTGCTTTGGGAAATCTGGATTTGTTGATCGACGGCATGATCTCCAACTCGCCGAACCTCAAGCTCTACGTCGCGACGATCATCCCGATGACTCAAGCCTGGAACGGCCGGCCGGCGGCGCAATTGAACGCCGAAGTGAACTCTTACAACATTGGAGTGCGGAATCTGGTGCGGCAACATGCGAACCGCGGCAGAAAGGTGTTTCTCGTGGAGATGAACTCCGGCATCACCCTGACCGACCCGATTCCTGCGAACAACTTTTTCCAGCCCGGCGACGGAATCCATCCGGGCCAGGCGGGCTACAAGCAGATGGGACGGATCTGGTTTGATGCGATCGCCGCCAGTGCGCTCGTTACTCCCATCAATGGAAGTTTTGAATTTGATTTCGCAGGATGGACAAACACCGGAAATGTGGCGATCGGATCAGGCTTGTCTGTCGGTGCTTCCGACGGCACGAAATCCGCGGACTTCCACCCGGGTGGCTCCACAGCGGACGGGATTTTGAGCCAGAGTTTCGCGACTGTCGCAGGAGCTACTTACGATCTCGCCTTTGACATGGGAGCTGCGGGTAATTTGTCCGGTCAGAGTCTTGAAGTGAAAATCGACGGAACGACCAATCTTCTGAGACAAACCCTTGCCATCACCAACGCGGGCGGGGGAAGCAATGTCTGGCAGCCACAGGCTCTCACGTTCGTCGCGGACAGCACGAGTGCCACACTCAGCTTTACGGATCTATCGGTTTCCGTCACGGGAGACGGATTGCTCCTGGATCACCTGCGGATCACACGGCGGCCTTCAGCAAACGGCGGAAGCGTGTGGCAGCCGCTCCGTGTCCATCCGCAGAACCCGCATATTTTGGATTTCCGGGGGCAACCCACGCTGTTGCGTACCTACGGCGAGCACTACAGCTCCGTGATCAATTCCAATTTCGATTTCGTCCCTTACCTCAACGTGTTGCAACGCGACGGGATGAATCTTACCCGGGCGTTTTTGTTAGGTTTTCATCATGACAATGCCAGCTTGAACGGAACTCCTCTCGCGCCGACCCCGCCGCAGTTCATGCAGCCCTGGAAGCGCAGCGATGCCGGCGGACTTGCTCTGGATGGACTTGGCAAGTGGGACCTGACCGCTTGGAATGAAGAATATTTCATTCGACTGAAATCTTTCGCGCAGGCGTGCTCGGATCGGGGCATCGCCATCGAATTCACCTTCTTCTGCACCTTTTACAATGATTCCGATTGGCGTGGCAGTCCGTTCAACCCGGCCAACAATGTGCAGGGATACGGCGCGACGGAGCGATACGACAGCATGCGTGCGACGGATGCCGATCTGGTAGCCGCGCAGGAGGCGGCGGTCCGCAGGATCAGCAACGAATTGAACGGGTTCGATAACATTTACTATGAAACGCAGAACGAGCCGTTCTGGAACGAGCCAGGCGTGAAGGACGCTGCGGAAGTGGAATTTCAAAAGCGGATGCTCGGTGTGATCCGCGGCGAAGAGGCGGGATTGCCCAACCGGCATTTGGTGGCGCATAATTTTCCGCAATTCGCGGACGCGCTGACTCCCGGGTTTGACATGATCAACGAGCACTATCCGTTGTCGGTCAGGGTGCAGGGACCGGATCCGGCCATCGCAGGCGCGGAGGTATTACTGCGTGACCATTATTCACGCGGACTCATTCTATCGTTGGACGAAACGCATACGATGAACGCGCTTCAGACACGCTTGGAGTCGTGGATGTTTCTGCTAGGAGGCGGGGCGATTTACAACGGGCTGGATGTTCCCTATTTCCTCTACTCGGCGGAAGATGAAGCGGGCGACAGCGCACTTGGCAGAAGTTTTCGCGAGGTATTGCGCAATCTTGGCAGCTATGTGGACAACCTGCATCTGGCTGCGTTGCGTCGCGATTCATCGTGGATCACCAGCGGCATTCCCGCGGGGGCGAGAGTGCAGTCAATGGCGAGTCCGGGGCAGCAATACGTGGCCTATTTCCATCATGGGGGAGAAACCGTTCCGGCCGCGTTCGGACAACTTGCCTACGACCCGATCGACGGCTCCGACCATGCCATCGCCGCGGTGGTGACATTGCCGGCAGGATCATGGCGGGCCGTGTGGGTCCGGCCATCCGATCTGGTGGAGCTACGCGTCCGGGAATTTGTCCACGGTGGAGGACCGATCACCCTTGATCCGGTGATCTATCAGCAGGATGTCGCGCTTCGCATCGACCGGATGGGTTCGGGAGACGCCACACCACCACCGGCTCCCGGCGGATTGGGCGCATCTTCCGATTCCGCCGGCTCAATCCATCTCTCATGGAATTCGGTTCGTGCGGCGGACCTTGCGGGCTACCGGGTTTACCGCTCGGAGATTGCCTTGGTGCCCACCGATGCGGGTCATCTTGCCGCAACGCTGCCCGCTGGTGCCGTTGATTTTCTCGATACCTCGATGGTAACCGGAAATACCTATCACTATGTGCTGACCTCTTTCGACTTAACAGGAAATGAATCCAACGCCAGTCGTCCGGTAACCGTGATTTCGGCTTTGGATAATCTGCCCCACGGCGGCAGTCCGTGGCCGGTCCCAGGCACGATTCAGGCGGAGGATTTCGACGATGGTGGAGAGGGTGTTGCTTATCACGATCTGACTCCGGGTAACCAAGGCGGACTCTATCGGACGACGGAAAGTGTCGATGTTGGGAGCACTACGGACGCGGGGGGCGGACATGACGTTTTTAACACCCAGGTCGGCGAGTGGTTGGAATACACGGTCAATGTGGAGACCGGGGGAAATCACACCCTCGATCTGCGCGTCAGCAACGCCGCCGCGGGTGGCCAAATCCGTTTGGAAGCGGATGGTGCGGATATCAGCGGGCTGATCGCGATCCCGCAGACCGGAAGCGCGAGCATCTGGCAAACCATCACGGTGCCGGGGATATCGTTGGGGAGCGGGAAGCATGTCCTGCGTCTTGTCGTAGTGGCCGTCGAACCTAACGGAACCGCCGGCGCGATCAACTGGCTTTCGTTGAACCCTGTGATCACGATCGGGCCCACTGCGGATGCCGGGGTGGATCTGCAGGTTGTCGATCAGGATGTGAATGGCTCCGAGCAGGTCACACTCGACGCGAGCGGCAGTCGGGCAGGTGACGCCCCTATTCTTTCTTATGCTTGGCTCAAAAACGGCGCGCTCATTGCCAGCGGTATTCATCCCGTTGCCAATCTGAACGTGGGCAATCATCTGATCCAACTGAAGGTCACCGACACCATCGGTCTGGAGTCAACTGATGACGTCCGGGTGACGGTTTCTCCGAGAGGATTTCAGAACGGCAGCTTCGAATCGGGCTATGATCGTTGGACGGCGACAGGAAACCAGCATATCCAGTCCGGCGCGCCCTATGCGGCGACTCAAGGTAGCAAGCTGGTGGAATTCAACGGTGGAAATCTTACCCCTAACGGCGTGCTTTCCCAAACGTTCGGCACGGTGACCGGGGCTACCTATACCCTGGCGTTTGATGCCGGAGTGCTTTCATATAACACGAGCTCTCAGAAGATGCAGGTGTCTGTCACGGGTGCCGGCATCCTCCTTTCTCAATCGATCACCATCAATGGTCTTGGCGGAGGAGCCAACCGCTGGCTGCCCCAGAGCTTTACGTTCGTGGCCGACAGCACGAGCACGACCCTCACCTTCCGCGACCAGTCCGCCAGCACCGTCAATCTTGATCTGGTCCTCGACAACGTGCGGCTTACGGGCCTTTCGCCCGCCATTCCCAACACCCCGCCGCAGGCGGTGTCCGATTCCTTTTCCACGAATGAAAACATCCCGCTAGTGGTCGCTGCCGCGGGAGTGCTTGCCAATGATACGGATGTCGATTTCACGCCGCTGACCGCTTTGCTCGTGGCTCCGCCAAACCACGGTACCGTAATGCTGAATTCTAATGGATCATTCGTCTATACCCCCAACGCTGATTTTTTCGGAACCGACTCCTTTACCTATCGTGCCCGTGACGGCATCGCTGATTCCAATGTCGCGACGGTGACCATTACGGTCATTCCGGTGGTTTACCCTCCGCTAGCGCGGGCCGACGGGTTTTCAACTAACGAGAACACCGCTCTTGTGGTTCCTGCCGCAGGAGTGCTCGCCAATGATACGGATCCCAGGTTGCGGCCACTGACGGCGATTCGCGATTCAAATCCGTCCCATGGAAGTCTTGTTTTCAATTCCAACGGAGGTTTCACCTACACACCTGCGGGAGATTACTTCGGCCCGGATTCATTTTCCTATCATGCGACGAACGGGCTTTTGAATTCGAACATCGTGATGGTGAATCTTACCGTGAACGAGGTCATCCCGGCACCTGTGGCGGCGGCCGACTCTTACTCGACGAGCGAAAGCATCGCGCTTGTCATTCCTGCCAGCGGGGTGCTTCAAAACGACAGCGATCCCAGATCCCGTCCACTCACCGCGGTTCTCGGTGCTGGCCCGGCGCACGGAAGCATCGTATTGAATGCAAACGGGAGTTTTAACTATATACCTAACAACAAATTCTTCGGAATCGATTCATTTACCTACCGTGCCAACAACGGCGCGCTTGATTCTCTTCCTGTGACGGTGCTGCTCACCGTCACCGAGGTCATTCCTCCGCCGGTAGCTGTCCCGAATTCCTATGTGACGAACCAGAACACCTCATTGGTGGTTCATGCAACGGGAGTGCTTGCCAACGACTCCGATCCGAGGTCCCGCCCGATAACCGCATCTCTCGATGCCGGTCCGGTTCACGGAATTCTCGTTCTGAATACCGACGGAAGTTTTGTTTATACGCCCGGGGCGGATTATTTTGGTCCGGACTCGTTCACCTACCATGCCAACAACGGTGTGCTTGATTCCAATACAGTGACTGTGAATCTCACGGTGAAGGAGGTTATTCCCGAGCCGGTGGCGATCGAGGATTCCTATTCCACCAACGAGGGAGTGGAATTGGTGGTCCCTGCCAGCGGAGTGCTCGGCAACGACACCGATCCCGATTCCAAACCGCTCACCGCGGTGCAGGACGTCCCGTCCGCTCACGGAACCCTCTCTTTGGAGCCGGACGGAAGTTTCACTTACACGCCTAACACGAATTTTTACGGAACCGACAGGTTTTCCTATCATGCGAACAATGGTCGCGCTGATTCGGCCGTCGTCATCGTCACGCTTACGGTGAACGAGGTCATCCCCGCGCCGTTGGCACGGGACGATGGCTATCTGGCCGATGAGGATACGTTGTTAATTGTTCCCGCAGCCGGGGTGCTGGCCAACGATGCCGACCCGAGGTCTCGTCCGCTCACGGCGGTTTTAGACTCCGGCCCCGCCCACGGCGTGCTCCTCCTGAATGCCGACGGCAGCTTCGTTTACACTCCTGAAGCAGGCTATTTCGGACCGGATTCGTTCACCTATCATGTTGGGAACGGGGTGCTGAATTCCAACACCGTGACCGTGGATCTCACGGTGAAGGAGTTCATTCCGGCACCGGTTGCGTTGCCTGATTCCTATTCAACTAACGAGGGGGTCGGGCTTGTCATTCTGGCCACCGGGGGAGTGCTGGCCAACGACGCCGATCCGGACTCCAGACCGCTCACCGCCGTGCTCGATACCAGTCCGGGCCATGGAACACTCTCCTTGGAGTTGGACGGAAGTTTCATCTACACGCCTAACACGAATTTCTACGGCACCGACTCGTTCACTTATCACGCCAGCAACGGGGGTGCCGATTCGAGTGGAGTGACGGTTGCGATTGCGGTTGTCGAGGTCATCCCGGCTCCGTTGGCCGTGGCGGATTCCTATTCGACCAACGAAAGCACTGCGCTTGTCTTTCCGTCCGCCGGAGTGCTTGTCAACGACAGCGATTCCAGGGCTCGACCGTTGAGTGCTGTCCTCGACGTTTCTCCGAATCATGGCAGCCTCGGTTTGAATGCCAATGGAAGTTTGACCTATATTCCCAACGGGGGTTACTTTGGTTCCGATTCGTTTGACTATCATGCCAACAACGGCACGCGCGATTCGAACCGGGTGACTGTGAATCTCACGATCACCGAGGTCGTCCCGGCACCGGTTGTCCTTGCCGATTCCTACGGAACGAATGAGGGAGAGGTGCTTGTCGTTTCGGTCACAGGAGTGCTCGCCAACGATACGGATCCAAGATCACGCCAACTGACCGCTGTCCTCAATGCCGGACCAGCCCACGGCACCCTCGGTTTGAATACCAATGGAAGTTTCAGTTATACTCCCAACATCGGCTTTTATGGGACGGACTCGTTCACCTACCGTGCCAACAACGGCGTCGTCAATTCCACCAGCGCGACCGTGACCATCGCGGTTAGGGAGATCGTTCCGCCGCCCGCCGCCCTCGCCGATTCCTATGAGACGAATGAAAACACCGCACTTGTCGTTCCCGCCTCCGGAGTCCTCGCCAACGATGTTGATCCTCGATCCCGTCCGTTGACCTCTGTTCTCGATGTCGGTCCGCTTCACGGAATACTCGTCCTGAATGCGGACGGAAGCTTCACCTACACTCCGGCCGGAAGCTATTCGGGAACCGACTCGTTCACCTATCATGCCGGCAATGGCTTCCTGGCTTCGAACGTGGTGAACGTGAACCTGACGGTTAAAAAAGCGGCTCCGGCCGGACTGGTCAATGGCAGCTTCGAGAGCGGTTTCACCGGATGGACGGTCACGGGCAATGTCGATATTCAATCCGCATTACCCTATGCGGCGACTGAAGGCAGCAAGCTGGTCGGCTTCAACGGAGTGAATCGAACGCCGAATGCGGTGCTCTCCCAGTCTTTCGGCACGATCGCGGGAACGACCTATACTCTGGCGTTCGATGCAGGTGTCCTTTCCTACAACACGGCTTCTCAAACGATGCTGGTGACAGTTACCGGTGCCAGCAGTCTTCTCAACCGGACGATCACCATGAACGGCACGGGAGGTGGTAACAATTTGTGGCTGCCACAGAATTTCACCTTTGTGGCTAACAGCGCCACCACAGTCCTCAGCTTTCGCGATCAATCCACCTCGACCGCGAATCTCGACATGCTGCTGGACAACGTGAGGATCACCGCGCAACCAGCCGTTCCAAACACCGCACCGGTGGCTGTTGCCGACACCTATGCCACCTCCGTGAATATCGCACTCGTGATTCCTGCTGCGGGAGTTCTTTCAAATGATACGGATGCGCAGTCCACCGCGTTGATCGCGGCGCTCGATTCCATTCCAAGCCATGGCAGCCTGACTCTAATTGCTGATGGTGGCTTCACCTACACGCCGGTCGCCGATTACACGGGAACGGACTCGTTCACCTATCACGCCAATGACGGCGCCCTGAATTCAAACATCGCAACCGTGAATATCACCGTCAATGCGATCGTCGCCGGTGGATTGGCCAACGGTAGCTTCGAGGCCGGCTTCGCGGGATGGACGACCACGGGAAACCAATTAATCGAATCCGCAGCTCCCTATGCCGCGACCGATGGAACCAAGCTGGTCGGCTTCAACGGTGGCAACCAAACACCCAACGCCGTATTGTCCCAGACATTTGCGACAACAGCGGGACAAACCTATGCGCTGGCCTTCGATGCCGGAGTTCTTTCCTTCAATACAAATCCGCAAACACTGCAGGTGACCGTCACCGGTGCGGGTAATCTTCTCACCCGCACCATCACCATCAATGGTGCAAGTAACGGCCTCAACCGCTGGCTTCCTCAGAGCTTCACCTTTGTCGCTAACAGCACGACCGCCGTGCTCACCTTTCGCGACCAATCGACATCCACCGCCGGACTCGACCTCCTGCTCGACAATGTGCGGATCAGCCAACAAGCGAGTCCGCCCAATACCGCGCCCGTGGCCGTGGCCGATTCCTATGCCACTTCCAAGGGCACCGCTCTCGCGATTCCTGCTGCCGGTGTTCTTGCAAATGACACGGACGCGCAATCCTCACCACTGACCGCGGCACTCGATGCAGGCCCGAGCCACGGCACCGTTAGCTTGAATGCCGACGGCGGGTTCACCTACACGCCTGCCATCGGTTACACGGGACCCGATTCCTTCACCTATCATGCCAATGATGGCGGTCTGAACTCCAACGTGGTGACGGTGAACATTACCGTTCTGGAGATTGTGTCCGGCACACTGGTGAACGGAAGTTTCGAGGCGGGCTTCTCCGGATGGACCACCACCGGAAATCTGTCGATACAGTTCGGCACCCCCTATGCGGCGACCGACGGCACCAAACTGGCTGGATTCAACGGCGGCAACCAAGCCCCCAATGCTGTTCTCTCACAGTCGTTCACTACCACCCCGGGTGTCACTTACATCCTCGCCTTCGACGCGGGCGTTCTCTCCTATAACACGAATTCGCAAACGCTGCAGGTGACCGTCGCGGGCACGGGAAATCTCCTCACCCGGACGATCGCCGTTATCGGCGCGGGTAACGGCATCAACCGCTGGCTTCCGCAGAGTTTCAGTTTCATGGCTAACAGTGCCACGACAGTTCTCACGTTCCGCGACCAATCCACCACCACGGCGGGCATCGATCTGCTGCTCGACAACGTGCGGATCAATGGCAGCGCACCCTCGGCGATACCACAGGCAATCACCATGATGCTTGAAACTCCCGCAGCTTTGCCAGTGATTCCTCCCCCGACGGAAATCGGTATTCCGACTCTATCAGGACATCCCGGTGCATGGACCGTCCGGCTGGATCCCGCGATGGCGGGAGACTATGTTTTGGAACGCTCCGAAGATCTCATCCGCTGGGAGGTCGTGACGGAGAAGAAATGGAATGAACCAGGTCCGCTTGAGTTCAATGATTCCTGGAATCCGCCGTCTGGCAGGCAATTCTATCGAATCGGACTTCGGTCGAAATGAGATTTTCAATGCTACCTATCGGACCATTTGAAAAAACACACCCGCGCCCGGACACTTGCCGAACGCGGGTGTGAACCCAGCTTCCATGAAAAAATGTTAAAAATCAGTGGTCCGCTTCCGCAGGGCCGGACTGCTTATTGCTGAATTGGAATCGCAGTCCGGGGCCGGTGGAGTTTGTATCAAGATGGAGGTTTTCCATGCGTTTTCTAACGCTGTCAGGGGCTGCGGCACGGTCTTTGTCATTATTCCAAGGCCCGCTCCAAACCACGTTTTCCTGTTGGTCGCGCACTGTGACCTCCTTGGCTCCATCCTTTGATTTCACTTCGAGACTTCCGTCATTGTCGTTCATCCTGAACGTCGCGCTGCTTTGACTTTGGATCTTGGCGGCGGGAGAACTTGGCTGAGCCGGGTCATCCAACAACGGCTTGTTGTTCATCATTCGCTTGTGGAGTTCGCGGATTGCTTCCTCCATTTGCGGTGGGACGGCGTTCGGATCGCCTCCAAGCTTGAGATCCAATCCTCCGATGGCATCACGGATGTGGTCGGCCATTTCCTTCGGAAGATTTTCGAGGTCCATTTGCTCGATAGTCGGAGGTTCCGCGAGGGCAATGTTGTCGGGCTTGACGCCCAGCGTGACGTCGATTTTCACCGGTTTGCCTTTGTGAATGACGTCGAGCGAGACTGATTCGCCCGGCTTGTGTGCGGTGATCTGATTGGAAATTTCGGCCTGGGAACCAACCGGGTGGCCCGCAACGGCGGTGATCACATCACTGATGGAGATACCGGCTTTGACGGCGGGGCTATCAGGAGCCATGGAACGGACGATGATTCCCTCGCCTTTTTCAAGATCGAGATGATCTGCCAGAAACTGCGGGACTTCTCCGGAAACAACGCCGAGGAATGCGGTTTCCGTTTTGACGATTTCCTTGGCAGGGGCCGCGGGCTTGTCATCAGGAGGAAGAATGAACTCGGGCAGGGCCGAGGGCTCCTGTTTCACCCGAGGCGGCGGGACGATCCTCTCCTGTATGCGTCTCTCCGGCATCAGTGCCGGAGACGCCTGTTTCACCTCAGGTGGCGGCGGAGAATCATCCGCAGGGCCTTCGATCGCGAACGCCGGAGTGATCAGGAGGGTTGCCAGACCGGCCTTGATGAACTTGGAATATTTCGTTTTCATTGTCTACCTACTAGAAGCGTAGTAACCGATAAGCTTTGTCTAATCGTTTGAAATCAGTCTGTTTTTTCAGGGACCAGCATGTAGCGGGCGCGGGGTTGCTCGACTTGGTAAGTCGCGCCGCTCTTAGGGTCTTTCAAAGTGATCTTGTCGATGTATTCAACGCGCATCAGGCTGTGCGGCTGGCTGTTGGATTTCCACACGACCCCTTCGTCGTGGACATTGCTGACTCCGCGGTTGAAACCGGCCGGAATGAGATTTTCGGCGGCTACATTTGAGATGTTTGCTGAAGATGGCACAGGCTGGCTGGCGAAATTCGATGTTGGTCTGTCCACCGGCATCAGGAGCGCCGTGGCGGCTCCGATCAACGCGACGGCCGCCGCCGCCGCCCACATCGGGCGATTGCTTTTCTTGCGGGGAGCCACGCTGGCTTTGGGGAAAAGCACGATTTTCTCATCCACGGCAAACGGAACGTCGCGGACGATGGCTTCCAATTTCGCGAGAAAATCAGGAGCAAGCGCGACAGGGGATTTTGTGCGGAGCAAATTTTCAAACCGCAGTTCGTCGTGGCTGAGTTCGGTCAGATTTCCTTCCGCCGCCGCTTCGAGCCGTGCGAGCAGCGCTTCGTCGAGCGATGTTGCCTGGAGTTCGCGAAGTTGCGCTTCGAGGGATGTTTGATCGGGTGTCATGTCAGGGCCGGCTGTTTTTTGTTAGCTGTGGATCAGATGGAAAGGTCGCCACGACGGCGGGCGTTGCCGAGGCTGCGTTTGAGGGCTTCAAGACCATAGCGATACCGCGAGGCCGCCGTGTTTTGAGAAATGCCGAGGGTTTCGCCGATTTCCGCGAAGGTGCGTTCGCCCCAGACTTTCATGAGAATGACTTCGGAGAATTTCGCGGGGAGTTCCTTGAGTTTGTCTTCGAGCTGGTTGCGGGTTTCGTCGTCGGCCGATTCGTTTTCGAACCACGGCTGGAACGCGTCGAATTGTTCGGCGTCCGCACCGACGTTGTCCTCACGGCGTTTCCTACGGTCATCGCGGCGGCTGAGGTCGATCGCCAACCGTCGGATCGCGGTGTAAAGATAGGGAAGCCAAGATTCCTGGCCACCGACGAATTCGCCGGTGCGGACTTTCTCGACCAGTTTGACCAAGGCATCCTGGAAAATGTCCTTGGCGTCTTCATGCGACCGGGATTGCTGCCGCGCGAACAGCAACAATTTCGGGCCATTTTCTTCGAGCCACTCACGCCAGGCGGAGGCGGCGGGCGATGCTTCAGATACCGCAGTCATGGGATTTTCTTCATCCATAGAGCGAAGCGGGTTCTGGGATTTGTCTCCCGTTTGAAAATTAAACCACAACGCGCCGCCGGATCAAGATTTCCAGCCGGCGAGCTTGCAGACGCGTTTGAAATGCAGCGGATCCACCGGGGTAATCGAGAGGCGGGTGCCGCGTTGGCAGACCATCATTTCCGAGAGCAGGGTATCGGCTTTGAGTGATTCGAGTGTGAGCATCTCCTTGAACTTGGCGACGAATTCAAAATCGGTCAGCCACCAGCGCGGGTTCTCGGGCTTTGACTTCGGATCGTAATATTCGCTCTTCGCGTCGAACTGAGTGGGATCCGGATAAGGCTCGCCGACGACTCGGGCGATGCCGGTTACTCCTGGCGGCTTGGCATTGGAGTGATAGAACAGGGCGAGATCGCCGGGCTTCATTTCCTTCCACATGTAATTCCGCGCCTGATAGTTCCGGACGCCGCTCCATGGCTCGCGTTTGACTTTTGCAAGGTGGTCGATGCCGAAGACATCGGGCTCGGATTTGATCAGCCAGTGGCGCATGCGGTCAGGCGATGGATTTGACGAGAGATGGATTCGGAGCGGGCAGGGGGAGATGCTCCGGGCCGAGTTCGATGCCTTGGGCCGCGCGGACATCCGCTTCGATGGCTTCCAACACGTCAAGCTCCGGCCGGAAATCCGCCGCGTGATAGGAGCTTCTAACGAGTGGTCCGCTTGCGACGTGACGGAAACCCTTTGCCAAAGCGATGGCCTTGTAATCGTCGAAGGCATCCGGCGTGATGTATTCCACAACGGGAAGATGCTTTGGTGTGGGGCGCAGATACTGGCCGAGTGTTAGGACGGTGACGTCGGCGGCGAGCAGGTCGTCCATCGCGCGGAGGATTTCCTCATGGCGCTCGCCGAGGCCTAACATGATGCCGCTTTTGGTGGCGACCTTGCCGTTGACCATGGCCTTGGCTTTTTTCAAAACGGTGAGGCTGCGTTGATATTGCGCTCTCGAACGGACGAGGGGAGTGAGGCGCTCGACGGTTTCCAGGTTGTGATTGAAAATGTGCGGACGGGCATCCATCACCATTGAAAGGGCCCAATCGCGATCATTGAAATCCGGCACGAGCACCTCGATGATGATTTCGGGATTCGCCTGGCGGACGGCTTCGATGGTTTGCTTGAAATGCTCCGCTCCACCGTCACGCAGATCGTCGCGCGCGACGGCGGTGATGACAACGTGGCGGAGATTCATCCGGCGGGTGGCTTCGGCGACGCGGGCGGGTTCGTCGGATTCCAACGCGTCGGGCTTGGCGGTTTTAACCGCGCAAAATCCACACGCGCGGGTGCATTTGTCGCCGGCGATCATGAACGTCGCGGTTCCCTGGCCCCAGCATTCCCAGCGGTTCGGGCATTGGGCTTCCTCGCAAACAGTCACCAGTTTCAAGTCGGTGATTAGCGATTTCGTGGACCAGAATGCCGGGTTATTCGGCAATCGGACCTTGATCCAGGACGGCTTTTTATCCCGGTGCAACGCCGGGTCCATCTTCATCTTCGGGCCGCAACTACTCATCTGGCGGGAAACTAGTCCTGAGGAGGACAACGGGAAAGCGGAAACCGGGAAGAATTTCAGTTTTCACCCCGCTTGACGCCGTTCACAATCGCTCCAGTGAATTCAGCGCCTCTTGGAATTTTTGACTCGGGTGTCGGCGGTTTGACCGTCGTGCGGGCCGTGCAGGACCTTTTACCTGCGGAAGATATTCTTTATTTGGGGGACACCGCCCGCTTGCCTTACGGGTCAAAAAGCCCGGAGACCATCCGCCATTTCGCAGATGAGGACGTGCGGTTTCTCATTTCAAAAGGTGTCAAAGCCGTCGTCGTCGCCTGCAACACCGCGACCGCCCATGCTCTGCCGCAGCTCCGCGAGCAATACCGGATCCCGATTCTCGGCGTGATCGAACCTGGGGTGGATGCCGCGCTTTCCTGCCCGAATGCCGAACGCATCGGCATCATCGCCACCCGCGGCACCATCGGATCGCACGCTTACCAACACGCGCTCGCCCTGAGGAAAACCGGTCTGATCATCCACGGCCAGGCCACGCCGCTGCTCGTCCCGCTCATTGAGGAAAACTGGATCGACCACCCGGCGACCCGCCAGGTGCTTAAAACTTACCTCGATCCGCTGGTCGAAAAGGGCATCGATACGCTGATGCTCGCCTGCACCCACTATCCGCTTTTGATCCCGATCCTGCGCGAGTTGTTGCCTGCTGATGTCCGTCTGGTGGACTCGGCGACCACCTGTGCAGAGCATTTGAAAAAAGAACTCACCCGTCTCGATTTGCTGCAAATGGAAGACCGCGAAGGCACGTTGGAGCTGCATCTGACCGACCTATCGGAGGAGTTTGAATCCCTGGCACGGCAGTTTTTGAAAAAATCGCCCGGGCGGATCCGTCGTGCGGTGTTAGGTGCGTGATCTCGTCTTGGGACTCGACGGCGGCGATTACCGCAGGCAAGACTGGCTTCGTGAAAACCCGTTTGATCCTTAGCTTGTTGTTGTCCGCCGCGTCCTCACTTTCCGCCGCCGATCCGATGTCGCCCATCCATCCGAAATCCGGTCAACCGGTGAAAATTTCATGTGTCGGCGACAGCATCACCCAGGGTTCGGGGGCTGCGGCAGGAAAGTCCTATCCGAGCCAGTTGCAGGAACTTTTGGGCGACAAATGGCAGGTCGGGAACTTCGGCGTGAGCGGAAGGACGCTCCTGCGCAAAGGAGATTTTCCGTATTGGAACGAAGATGCGTTCAAGAAGGCGCAGGACTTCCATCCCGACGTCGTGATCATCATGTTAGGCACCAATGACACGAAACCTCAGAACTGGTCGCACAAGGCCGAGTTCGAATCCGACTACCGTGATCTCGTTAAAACATTCCAGGATCTCAAACCGTCCCCGCGGGTCTACATTTGCCGTCCGGTGCCGGTGCCCGAGCCGGGAAATTTCGGCATCAATGAAACCGTGCTTCAGGAGCAGATGTCGATCGTGAACAAGCTGGCCGCCGAATTGAAGACGGGCATCATCGACATGCACGCCGCGCTCCAGGACAAGCCGCAACTCCTGCCCGATCACGTTCATCCCAATACCGAAGGAGCCGGTGAAATGGCGAAAGCCGCCGTCAAAGCCCTGACCGGGAAGAAGCCGGATTGATTCGATTGCTCACCGAAACGCCTATTCGACGGCGCGTGAATTTCGATAGGCCGCGCTCACTGCGAGGAAGTAGAACAAGGCGTCGATTGGGCTGAATCCGTCCTGAAGGACAGACAGCGCCACCGACGGAGTCATCTTCCCCAGAACCGCCATTAGGGGAACGTGCAGGCTATCCGCCCCGAACGCGCACGCCGAAAGAAGATTTCCCAGCACGCATCCCAGAACCGCGAGGACGGCGGCCAGAACACCGAACGCATTGCTTTGACCATTGCCATATTTGCGCATGGTGACTCCCACCAGATAGCCGACACCGATGGCCATGAAGCCGATCTGATAGTTCGTGAAATAGGTGACCGCAGCCCAGGTGCCCGCGCCGACGAGTGCCGCCGCCAGACCCGCAAGGCCGCCGGTGACCAGGTTTTCGGAGGTTCCCGTTGTGTGTTGGTAACGCGATTCAGGTGACATTTCTTCGTTCATCGCAACGATCACACTCCGATTACGGGCCTTTTGGCAATACAATTCAGGCATGTTTCTGTTATCGATAGGTTTTGCTAGATCTTCGAACGCGGGAATCCGTTCGCCAGATTGATGCAAAAAAAGACGGGCTCTCCGCATGGGAAAGTCCGTCTGATGGATGGAATGGATCTTCAGACGAGGACGTCGTCCATCGCATCGATGAGTTCCTGCATCGTGGCTTCCGTTTCGTTGCCCATGTTGGAGATGCGGAAGGTCGTGCCCTTGATCTTGCCGTAGCCGCCGTTGATCAGGAAGTTGTGCTTGGTCTTCAGGTTCTTGATGAAGCCGGATAGATCGAAGCCTTCCGGCGTCTTGAAGCAAGTCAGTGCGAACGAGCGATGCCCTTCGGGCGCGAAGAGTTCGAAGCCGTGTTTCGCACCCCACGCGGCGATCATCGCGTTGGTTTTCGCGTGGCGTGCCTGACGGGCGGCGAAACCTTCCTTGGCGATTTCACCGAGGATGTATTGAAGGCCGTAGATGATGGAAATGGACGGAGTCGAAGGCGTGTTGTTGACCGCCGCGTTCTTTGCGAACTCGATGAAGTCGAAGTAGTAACCGCGGTTCGGATTGCCCTTGGCGCGTTCCATGCCGGCTTCGGAAACGGCGAAAACGGCAAGACCCGGAGGCAGCGCGAGCGCCTTCTGGACACCGGCGAGCATGACGTCGATCTGGTTCGCATCCATGTCCATCGGCACGGTGGAGAGCGAGGAAACGGTATCGACGATGAGCATCGTGTCCGGGAAGGATTTCACCACTTTCGAAATGCCAGCGAGATCGTTGAGCACGCCGGTGGAGGTTTCCGAATGGATGAAAGTCACGGTATCAAATCCGCCTTCCGCGAGCTTGGTACGGACGGCTTCCGGATCGATTGCTTCGCCCCAGGCGACTTGAACGGCTTCGGCTTCGAAGCCGCATTTTTTCGCAACGTCCAACCATTTGTCGGAGAACGCGCCGCAGCAGAGGCAGAGGACTTTCTTTTTGGCAAGGTTGCGCAGCGCACCTTCCATCACGCCCCAGGCGGACGAGGTGGAGAGGAAAACAGGACGCGCGGTGCCGAAGATTTCCTGAAGGCCGGGCTGGGTCGAGGCGTAGAGTTCCTCGAAATCCTTGCCGCGGTGACCGATCATGGTCTGCGACATGGCGGCGAAGGTTTCCTTCGAAACGTCGATGGGTCCGGGGGCGAAGAGTTTGGGTGATGGCATGGTTAGTGTCGGTTAGAGAAGGTTGTAGGACTTGAGCAAGTCGGTGAGTTTCGCCGTGGCGTCATCGCTCATTGGTGCGAGCGGCAGGCGCAGGTCGGGAAGGCAATGGCCTTGGAGGGCGACGGCAGTCTTGATCGGCACCGGGTTGACATCGAGTGTCATCAGGCCGCGCATCAGCGGGTAGTATTGTTTTTGCAGGGCGAGAGCTTCGGTGAAATTTCCTGATAGGCAGGCTTTGACCAGCGAAACCATGATTTCAGGAATCAGGTTCGAGGCGACGGAAACGAGGCCGGTGGCACCACAGGAAACGAACGGCAGGGTGAGCGGATCGTCACCGCAGAGGATGCCGAAGTCCGCAGGCAACGCTTGGACGAGTTGGTTGATCCGGTCCACCGAACCACCGGCTTCCTTGATCGCAACGACGGTCGGGCAATCGGCCGCGAGGCGCGCGGCCGTTTCCGGCGCGATCTCGATGGAGGAACGCCCGGGCACGCTGTAGAGCATGATCGGCAGATGAGTGGATTCCGCAATGGCCTTGAAATGGAGGTAAAGTCCTTCCTGCGAAGGCTTGTTATAATAAGGGCAAACTTGGAGCGAACCGGTGGCTCCGAGCTTTTCGGCGGCTTCCGTGAGTTCGATGGCTTCGGCGGTGGCATTCGCACCGGTTCCGCCGATCACTTCACAGCGGCCGGCGGCGAATTCCACGGCGAGACGGATCACTTCGATGTGTTCATCGGTATCGAGCGTGGGCGATTCCCCGGTCGTGCCGACGGGGACAATGCCCGTGATTCCGGCGGCGATCTGCCTGTCGATCAGTGACTTGAAGGCCGGAACGTCGATTTCTCCGTTGCGAAATGGGGTGATAAGAGCGGTGTATGTTCCGGAAAAACTCATGGCGGGGCGGAAGATGAACCAACTTGGCCGCAGGTCAAAGCCGTATCCTCGGGCGAGGATAAATTTTCAGGAACCAAGCTGATAGGGCACGTGGACGTCCGCCGAATCTTCCGGGAAATCCCGGGTATTTCGGCTGGTCAGCCGACATCCCATCTGGCGGGCGGAAGCAAGGATGATGGCGTCGGGAAGCCGCAGTTTCGGGCGATGATGGCGGCGGAGAGTGACGGCGGCTTCGGCGATCCCGTCGCTTAATTCGTGGATTTCGAACCGGGCGAGAAAACTGCGGACTATGTCTTCATCCGGAGAATCCTTCACACCAATCATGACTTCCATCCAAGTGATGCGGCTGATGCAACGGCGTGAAAACGCGTGGAGCGTATCTTTTGCCTCGGGAATTCCGTTAAGGTAGTCGATGAGAATGTTCGTATCAAAGAACCCGATCATTCCCAGTCGCTGCGAAGATTTTCCTGATACTTCAAGCCGTCACCCAGACGTCCTTTGAGCGCCCCGAATCCCTCCAACGGCTGGGGCTTTGCAGTCGGAACGCGATCCTTGCGGATGATGTATTCCGCGACAGCATCACGCAAAATCGATGAACGAGAAACATCCTCAGCCGCCGCAACCTCATTCAGGTGCGCGACGTCCTTTTCGTCCAGATCCACTAGGATTCGTTTCATGGGCAAACAATACACCCAATCATTAAATGATGTCAAATAGTGATATATCGACTCAAATGTCGATCTCTCCCTCGAAAACGAAATCCGCAGGACCGGTCAGGGTGACGTTCTTGAAACCTTGATCACCGGATTTTTCGAAGCCGATTTCCAAAGTATCGCCGCCTTCGACATCAACTTTGATCGGGCTGGGAGCGCCGGTCAGGAGATGGTGGACAAGAGCGGAAGCAACCATTCCGGTGCCGCAGGCGAGGGTTTCGTCTTCCACGCCGCGTTCGTAGGTGCGGATGGAAATATGGTCCGGCGCGAGGACGGCTGCGAAATTCGCGTTGGTGCCGGCCGGGGCGAAGGCCTTGTGATGGCGGATCGCGCTGCCGTGGTTGAAGACGTCGAATTCATCGAGGGCTTCCGGGCTGGCGAGGAAGGTCACGACGTGCGGGACCCCGGTGTTGACGAAATGAAGCGTCGCGTCGAGGCCGGGAACCTTGGCATCGGAGTTGAGCTTGAGGTCCTTCGGCTCGGACATCGCGATGCGAACATCGTCGCTAATCATTTCTGCGGCGAGGGTGCCGGCGATGGTTTCGAAGGTGACCTTCTTCAAAACAATTTCCCCGAGATGCGCGGTGAAGCGGCCGAAGCAGCGCGCGCCGTTGCCACACATTTCGGCTTCGCCGCCGTCGGCATTGTAATAGCGGAAACGGAAATCCGCGCCTTTTTGGGCTGGCTCGACGGCGAGAAGGCCGTCGGCTCCAATGCCGCGGTGGCGGTCGCAGAGGGCGGCGATGGTGTCGGTGTCGAGTTCCTTGGTCAGCGAGAGGTCGCGATTGTCAACGAGGATGAAATCGTTGCCGGCACCGTTCATTTTGAAGAATTGGAGGAGCATGGTGAGAGAAGTTGATGGTTGAAAGTTGAGAGACGGGAAAAGTTGATGGTTGAGAGTTGATAGTTGATGGAAAGAGTAGAGACCTAGCACGGGTTCTTGTTCTTCGCTATCAACCATCAACCATACACTATCAACTCTTGGTGGCGGCGATGAGCGGGGCTGTGAAATCTCGAACGGCTTGTGCGGCGTGGGTCGGGTGGAGTTCGATTTGTTTCACAATGGCCGAGCCGACGATCACCCCGTCCGCGGATTTTGCAACCATGGCCGCTTGTTCGGGAGTGGTGACGCCGAATCCGACGCAGACGGGCACGTCGGTATGGGATTTGATCGAGGCGACCAGTTCGGCGATGTTGGCCGATGGCGCACCGTGGGCACCTGTGACGCCGGTACGGGAAAGCGCGTAGATGAATCCTTCCGCGGACTCGGCGAGAATTTTCACCCGGTCCGGTGGCGTCGTCGGTGCGATCAGGCGGATGTGTTTCAGCCCGGCACCGATGGCGAGATCCTTGTTGAGCGCCGCTTCGTCGGGCGGCAGATCGAGCAGGAGAATTCCATCCGCACCGGCCTCGGCAGCGTCGTGATGGAATTTTTCGAAGCCGTAGGTGAAAACAGGATTCAGATAAGTGAACAGCACGATCGGAGTCTCATGCGTTTCGCGGAATCTGCGGATCAGGTCCAGCGAACGCGGTGTGGTCATGCCGGACTTGAGAGCGCGGTCGGCGGCCATTTGGTTGACGATGCCGTCCGCCAACGGATCGGAAAACGGCAGGCCCAGCTCAATGATGTCGGCCCCTGCGTCCGCCAGTCCCTTGATCACCTCCAGCGAGGTTTCGAAATCAGGATCTCCCGCGGCAACGTAGGCGACGAAAGCCGTCGATTGGGTTTCGCGGAGCTTGGAAAAAACGGCGTCGATGCGGTTTGGCATGGAAATTGGGATCAGGAGAAGGGGCGGGGATGCTCAGCGAGGGAGGCAGGGGAGTCGAGCGGGAAAACAGTCAGACCTTGGTCGGAGTGTGGCCGAACATCAGGCAGTCCGTCCGGGACAAGTGGCCGCAATGCTCGCACTCGAGATGCATGATGAGATTCACGGTCGTGTGCCTGCCCGCTGGCAATCCGCATACCGAACAGGGAAGGGAAGCGAGGAAGCGTTTGATCCGTAAAATATGGGGAACGACAAACAGGACGAAAACGAGTCCGATGCCTATCACTCCGAGCCATTCCATTTTGAGAAGTGTGCCGAGCAGGAAAAACGGGGAGCAAATGCAGGCCGCCTTGATGCCCGCCTTCATCTGACTTTTTGGATATAGGTCACGGAGGGCATCCGCGCAGATCACGACTGGCTGGGGAGTAGGAAGCGTGGGCATTCAATCAATTCCGATGACATCTCTGCTCTTAATTTTCCAACGTCACAGTGAGTCAGCGCACCTCGATTCTCTCAATATGACTGGGTCCTTCGAGATTGGGTCGTTTGATCTCCGGATCTCCCGGCTTTAGAGCGCGAAATACCAAATCGGCGCTGGGTGGACGCTGGCCTAATACTCCTACGCGAGCATCAATTGAGATTGGAACCATGACTAGACCACGAGAAGCGCAAAAGTCGTTAGCTGTTTGATATACTTTTGCCCTGACACCTGCTGCGGAAAATCCTGCTCCGCTGCTGGAAACGGTGTAAGTATCAGGTCCAGCGGGGATAACTTGAGGCGCGCATCCCAGCGCCAATGTTATAAATCCAAGGCCAAATATGTTGCCGATGATCCGTTTTGTTTCCATATGATCTTTGTTGGATGTCTGATCGGAATCCGCTTTTCGTTCCAATGCACAAAATTTATCCGCCTCGTTTCGCCAGTGCCTCGCACGCTTTGATGTCGAGCTTGCCGGATGCGAGCACGGGGATTTCCGCGACGGGGACGATGACCTTCGGGCACCAGAGTGAGGAAAGGCCGTCGTCTAGCAGTTTGTAGCGCAGGTCGATGCATTCCTGTTCGAGCGCGGGCCCGGCGATGGTGGAGAGCAGGAGAATGGCTTCGCCTTTTTGTTCGTCGGGAACTCCGACCACGGCGATGCGGCGTTCGGATTCGCCGTCGAGGCCGAGCACCTTGTTGATCGCCGCTTCGACGGTTTCGTGGGGGACCATTTCACCGGCGATTTTCGAGAAGCGGGAAATCCGGCCCTCGATGTAGAGGAAGCCGTCCTCATCGACACGACCGACATCGCCGGTGCGGAACCAGCCGTTTGACAGAACCTCGGCGGATCGCTTCGGATCTTTCAGATAGCCCGAGAAAACGTTGGCTCCCTTGAACCAGATGATGCCTTGTTGGTTGATCGGCACATCCTTGTCGGTCGCCGGATCGGTGATGCGGACGGCCATGCCCGGCAGCATCTGGCCGACGGAACCGTTGC
Organism: Luteolibacter sp.; assembly: GCF_039920825.1. Lineage (GTDB taxonomy): Bacteria > Verrucomicrobiota > Verrucomicrobiia > Verrucomicrobiales > Akkermansiaceae > Luteolibacter. The sequence goes on from NZ_JBDSCX010000050.1 coordinate 74,153, forward strand.
GCGAGGAGGGCAGGGTGATGGAGTCGCGTTCCGGTTCGAGGTCGGGAAGATTGACGTTGGTGGCAGGGGATGTTTCCGTTAGTCCGTAGCCTTCCTGCGGGCGGACGCCGAATTTCTCCTCGAAAGCAGTGGCCAGCGACTGCGGCAGTTTTTCGGCACCGGTGACGACCAGCTTGAGCGAGGCGAACTGCGCGGGATCGATGCGCTTCATGTAGCCGCGCAGAAATGTCGGAGTTGATAGGAAAATATTGATCTGATGGAAGGCGATGAGTTCAGCGAGGCGCTTGGTTTCCAACGGACTCGTGTAGGTCACCAGGTTGACTCCCTCAATGACGGGAAACCAGAGGGTGACGGTGCAGCCGAATGAATGGAACAACGGCAGGCAGCCGAGAATAGCGGACCCGCCGGGCAAATTGAGGCGGGTGCCGAACTGACAGACGTTGGCGAGGACATTGCGGTGGCTGAGCACGACGCCCTTGGGCTCGCCGGAGGAACCGGAGGTGAAAAGCAGCGTCGCCTCGTCCTCGCCGCGGCGCTTGTTCAGTCCTAACAAAATTCCGAGAACCGGAGACGGCAGGATTTTCGAAATGATCCCCCAGGTGATGATCTTTTTCTTGAGGGTGGGAAGAACGCGCTCGATGAAAATGAGATCGCGGTTAGGCGGCCACGGGAATGACGAGATTTTCCTAACAAACGGATCGGCGGTGATGAAGCGGTCCACGTCGGCCTGGCGGATGCAGGACTTGATCGCTTCGGGACCGGCGGTGAAATTGAGGTTCACCGGAACTTTTCCTGCGAAGAGAACGGCGAGGTTCGCGATGAGCCCGCCCTTGCCGGGTGGGAGCACGATGGCGACACGCGGCTTGTCGGTTTCCTCCTTGATGAATTTCGAGAGAACGATCGCGGCGGCGAGAACGTTGCCATAGCTCATTTCCGTGTCGTCCGCGCCGTCGAGAATCTTGTGCCGCGAACCGTGCTTTTTCAGACCCTCCAGCAGGGTCATCGCGAGCGAGCCCTTGAACAATGGTCGCGTGCTATAGGCTTCCTCATTGGCTTCGAGCAGGGCTTGCTGAAAAGACGCGATGCTGGTGTCCGTAGCCGCGATGGGTTTTCCGACCACCATGACGGCCTGAAAAAGCGACGACCGCCGCTCGGTGGTCAGGCAGGATTCGCGCGGGCAATCCACGGCGATCGGCAGGATCGGCAGTTCGAAGGCACAAAGCGTCTTCAAGTGGGCCGTCGAAATGTGGTTGGCGGTGGCGTTGCGGACGGTCACCCGGCCCGGAACGAAAATCAAAACTCCGCCGTCGGCGAGGTAGGCTTTCAACTGAGCCCCGGCAGCAGCGGGGGCGGCATCGTCCACGGAAAACATCGCCCCGGACCCGGATTTTTCCAAGTAGGCGCGGACCGCGTTGTCGTAGAGGGCGGATTCCTCCACCAGCCACGTGATTTTCCTCCCGGCGAAGAGTTTTTCGAAATGAAGGAGGAACTCGAAATCGAGCCGTCCGGGGATGACCAGGCTGCCGGTCGAAGGAAGGCGTTCCTTGTGAAGGATTTGGATGGAAGCGGAAGACATTTTGTAAATCGGGTAGCGGACAGGCCCCAAGCCTCGGTCCACAGGGATTTAGGAGAACTTTCCCCCGCATCGCACGGCAATTTTCCGAAAAATGTGCTGGATTTCAACGATTTCGCACGGATCGAACCACCGGTGATCCGCCAAAAGCGTAGTCGCCGCCACGACTTCAGCGCAGATCCTTGGGCACCGTGATCAGAAACTTCGTCTCGCTGCCCGGCACCGAGGTGACACCGATGGTCCCGCCGTGGGCCTCGATGGCGCGCTTCACGATGGAGAGCCCGAGGCCGGTGCCCTTGATTTCCTGCTGCGAGTGGTGCTTCTCGACCCGGAAAAACCGGCGGAAAATATGGGGCAGATCGGCGCTCGGAATCCCGACCCCGTTGTCGGCCACCCAAATCTGAAGGTTGTCGCCCACCTGATGGCAGCCGACCTCCACGCGAAGTCCGGTGTAGGGGTTCTGCTTGAGGGCATTTTCCACAAGGTTGAAGAGAACCTGCGTCCAATAGAAACGGTCGCCCTGCATCATCAGATCCGGATCCGGCATGGTGACGACCATCTCCGCCTGTTGGTTGCGGATGACTGATTCCAGCCGTTCAAGGATGTCCTTGATGCATGACCGGAAACGGAAGGGCTCGATCTTGAGCGCGTTTGCCTCGCCCGATTCAAGACGGGAAATGACGAGCATGTCCTCGACGATCCGCGAGATCCGGTCGGCATGTTTCCGCATGATCGTTAGAAACCGGCGGGCCATCTCCGGCTCGGCGATCATGTCATCATCTAGCAGATTCTCAAGATAACCGTTGATGATGGCGAGCGGTGTCCGCAGTTCGTGGGAGGCGTTCGCCACGAAATCCTTGCGGACTTGTTCGATCTGATGTTCCGCTGTCACGTCGCGGATGATCACCCGGGTGGTTGTCATGCCTCCGTTAGGATTGGTGAGTTGGGCCGCATCGATGATCCACGCGTTGACTCCGCGGGTTTCGAGATCGCCGCGGGGCGACGTCTGTTGGGGAAGGACGACGCGGGATTGGACGGGCTCGCCGGTGGCGAGACAGCGCAGCAGGGCGTCCGCGAGTCGGGGGTCGAGAAACGCTTCCCTAACCGGTCTGTTGACGAGTTCTCGATTTCCGAAAAGCGACCGTGCGGCGTCGTTGGCGAAGCGGACGTTCGCATCGGAATCGACGAGGAGGAAAGCATCTCCGAGGGCGTCGAGCAGGCGGTTGCGTTCTTCACGTGCTTGTTTGAGATCCTGTTCAAGGCGGAGTTTCCAGGCATTGACTTCGGCTTCCGATTGCTTGCGTGAACCACGGTGGCGATAGGCGAGGATGGCGAGTGCTGCGAGTGCCGAGAGGGTGGCGACAATGGAAATTTCGGTGGTCATGCGTTCGCTTTCGCAACGCAGTATCCGACTCCACGCACGGTTTCAACCCATGAACCATGTGTGCCGAGCTTTTGGCGCAGCCGTTTCATGTGGGTATCCAGCGTGCGGCTGTGAGTGGCATCGCTGTAACCCCACACGGTACGCAGGAGGTCATTGCGGTCCTGTGGCTTGCCCGAACGTTCACATAGAAACAACAACAGCTTGAACTCGGTGGCCGTCAGTTCAGCAGGTTCATTATCCAGATAGAATTTCAGCGAATTCTTGTCGAAACGGAATGGCCCGTAGGTGAAATCCACCGAGCCGGGAGGCGCCTCGGAGCGTTTGAGAATCGCCTGGACCCGCAGCATGAGTTCCTTCGGGCTGAATGGCTTGGTGAGGTAGTCGTCGGCTCCGGCCTCAAGTCCCTGGATGCGGTCTTCGGTCTGCGCCCTCGCGGTGAGCATGATCACCGGCGTGTTGACGGTGCGGGTGTCCCGGCGCAGTTCGCGGAAAACCGAGTAGCCGTCGCGGCCCGGGAGCATCAGGTCCAGCAGGATCAGATCCGGCCGTTCGCGCAGGGCGAGTTCCGTTCCTTCCACGCCATCGTGGGCCTTGATGATTTCATAACCCGCGCGTTGGAGGTTGAAGCCGATCAAGTCGGCAATGTCGCGTTCGTCCTCGACAATCAGAATTCGATGCATTTCGAGGACAAGGTAGTAGGGACGCCATCACCGCAAGAATGCATCGCGTGTGACGATTTGGTCACAAAAGATCCTTGCCGATATAGCTGCCGGCTTGAGTCGTGCGGGCGATGCCGATTTTCACTCCCGCTTCGATGGACGTATTGACTCCCGTGCGGACACCGTCTCCGAGAACAGCACCCAACTTGATGCGGCCGGTGTTCACGGGTTTTCCTCGGATCATGGAAACATGGTGGCGGCCGTCATGACGGTGATTTTCCGTGCAAGTCCCTGCTCCCAGTGTCACGTGCGTTCCGATGATCGAGTCGCCGACATAGCACTGACGGGAAATGTAGGAGTTGTTGTAAATGATCGAGTTTTTCACTTCCGCGCCGTTTCCGACGTAGCAATTCGCACCGATGCTCGTCGCTCCCCGGATGTAGGCGTTCGGCCCGATCTGGCTATTGGGTCCAATGATCACCGGCCCTTCGATCACCGTGCCGGGAAGAATTCTTGATCCATTCCCGAGTCTCACGCAGCCCGTCAGACTGGCGAGCGGGCTGACTTCTCCGTGCAGCGAGGTTTCGTCCATCAAGGCGAGCACCTCTTCGTTCATCCGCAGTAGATCCCACGGGTAAATGACCGGGAAACAATCCGCATCCGTGACGATTTTATCCACGCAGTCTTCCGGGCTATCCGTGCCTTTCCATGCGAGGGTGTTGCCGTCGGCATTGAGCAGGCAGGCGCTGTTGGGATTGCGCCCGAGGAGCAGGAGCGCGCCGAGCTCGATCCAGTTGTCCAAGGGAATGCGGAGGGTTCGCTCGCAGGCATCTTTGGGATCGACCAATTGAAGGCCGGCGCGGCGAAGGTCTGCCGACAGCAGATCTCTCATCGGAAGATTGGCGATCAAACAGGCGCCGAGGTCCCGGTTGGAAGTGATCGGAGCGCAGAGTTCTGGATTGCGGGGAGGTAAAAGTGTTGCCTGCATGGGTTAACGACAGTTCATCACGATCCCGTCGAGGATACACGAAAATTCTACTCAATTTACGAAAATACCGCCTGACGTTGTGAATACCTAGTATGACATCGGCGCACTCAGATTTCATCTGGAAATTCTCAACCGGCGTGCTTGGCGTGCCACTCGGCATACACCTTCGGCGAAATTTCCGATGGCTTGATTTCCGAACGTCCGCCCCAGAAAACATTGGTGTAGGAAACGGGAATTCCCACGGCGGCGAGGTGCTTGTCGATCGCCGCCTTGTGCTCAAGAACGCGCGGCTTTTCGGTACCGTGGACCACGCCCATCACATTGACGTTGCCGAACTGCGGACCACCTTCGCGCCAATACGCATGAGTCATGCAAAAGTGGCGGCCGACTTCGCCGCCTGCCTCCTCTTCCCGACCTTTCGGCACCGCCCAGTGGAACAGTCCGTTAAATCGAGTCACGCGCTCGCCGGTGGCGGACGGCTTGACGTGTTCGAGGAAAGTGGAGAAGCGTCCGATCACTTTTTTCGCGTTCAATGTTTCGGCAACCTCACAAAAACGGACCAGGCTAACACCCGCGATTTGCGCACGCTTATCCCACGGATTCTCACAGATTTCATCGAGCGTGAGCTCTTCCTTCAAAGCCAGAAGCACTTCCCACTCTTCGTCAGTTAGATCGACGGCTGTGGTCGTCATCATGTCGGCGGGTTCATCGGCCTTGTCGCCCGGTTCGAGGATTTTGCGGCGGGTGTGACCGACGCCGAGCGCGAAAACTCCGTTTGCCGGCATCAGCAAATACTCGGTCGCTCCTGTTAGCCGAAGCAGCGCGGTGGCGTGGAAATCCAGTGACTCGCCAACCGGTACCTTGAGTGTCGTCCACAGCCGGTAGCCCGATCCGGAAACCTCGGTGTCCGTCGAGCGGATTACCACGTGCCCGGAAAACGGATCCTCCTTCGCCATGAAATCAAACGCGTCGTTCAGTTTTTCCTCGGGCACTTTCCATGCGACCAATGCGCCGTGCGCCAGTTTCGTGGAGAGTAACGTTTGCCGTACCCGGCGGACGATACCGGCCTCGACCATCGCGCGGATCCGCTCGATCACCGTTTCCAGCGGCACTCCGGATTTCTCGGCGATCAGATGAAACGGATAACGCTGGAATCCCGCGATCAGGTCTTCGGAAATAGCGAGAATCTGCGCGTTGACGGGATCGGTGTGCTCGACGGGGATGGTGGAATTCATGAGTGAAAAAGTGGATGGAATGGAGGAACTTGCGCCGCTGATCTTGCCGGATACTGCGCGAATCATGCGGAAGTTTCGGCAGCGAGTTCCCTGAGGTAGTCCATGGCGGGCTCACGATCAAGGATTCGTCCTTCGAGTTGCTCGGTTTGGATGGCGTCGAGGATTTCCTTGAACCTCGGGCCGGGTTGGAGTCCGAGTTTGATCAAATCCCGTCCGGTCACCAGTGGCGGCGGGATCAGGGGAGCCTTTGCAAACTCCTCCGCCTTGGCCTGGAGAAATTCGTAATTGTCCGTAAATCCATTCGACGATCCGCAATCCACGCGGTGCAGCTCCATTTCCTGCTCGAAGGTCGGCTCGGCCATGAATCGCTTCAATTTTGCGGTCCGCATCTGCTGCACGTTCATGAATTGCATGTGCCGCGCCACCATCGGCACCACGGCCGCGATGACGTCGTTCGGGTAGCGCAGGCGATGCAGGATCTCGTCCGCCATCGTCGCACCCATCGCGTCGTGACCGTTGAAACGAATGCGCCCGGTGTCATCGTCGCGTGTCTGGCAGGGAGGCTTGGCGATGTCGTGCATCAGCACCGCGAGGGAGATTTCCAGCGGCGCATCATTCCCTAACATCTCAAGCATGATGCAGGTGTGGATGTAGACGTCACCTTCCGGATGCCATTCCGGCGGTTGCTCGCAGCCGATGGTTTTAATAAACTCCGGCATCACATATTCCATCAGACCCGTCTCCACCAGCAACTCCACTCCAGAGCGGCGGCGAGGTGATGTTAGGATTTTCGAAAACTCATCGCGGATCCTCTCCGTGGAAATCCGGGCTAACAATGGGGCGCAGGATCGCACTGCCGCCTGGGTTCCGGCTTCGAGCTCGAATCCCAGCGTGGTAGAAAACCTAACCGCCCTCAACAGGCGCAAGCCGTCCTCGCTGAACCGCGCCACCGGATCACCGATCGCCCGCAGCAGCCCGGCCTTGAGGTCTGACAATCCGCCGACATGATCGATCACCTCGCCGCTGTCAGGTATTTCAAACAATCCGTTCACCGTGAAATCCCGACGCTGCGCATCTTCCTCCGGAGTCGAAAACGTCACCATTTCCGGCCGCCGTCCGTCCTTGTAGCTGCCGTCGGTTCGGAACGTTGCAATCTCCACATGGACTCCGTGATTTTTCGCGATCACGACTCCGAAATGCGCGCCCACCTCGTTGGATCCTGGGAAAAGTTTCAGCACCTCGTCCGGCCTCGCCGAGGTCGCGATGTCATAATCCTTAGGCTCCCGGCCCAGTAATTTATCCCGCACACAGCCTCCGGCAAACAACGCCACGTACCCCGCCGCCGTCAGTCGGCGGGCAAGTTCGAGGGCGGCTTCGCGTTCGGACATGGGGAAACCATTGGCTGTCCGCCGTCCGGATTCAAGATGGAACGGGCAACAGCGGATTTCACAACGGCTGAATCAACTCGCCATTTCCGATCAGGCCGGAATGATCGAGCCATTCCATGGACCCCGTTTCTCAAGACGTCGCCCTCATCAGTCGCATTCCCGCCGTGCCGACGATCCTCGATGTCGTGTGCCGGACCACTGGAATGGGTTTCGCGGCGGTTTCACGGGTGACGGACAGCCAATGGATTGCGTGCAGTGTGCTCGATCGGATCGAATTCGGATTGATGCCGGGCAACGAACTGGAACTGTCATCGACCTTCTGCCACGGAATCTGCCAGCGTCGTCAGCCGGTGATCATCGATCACGTTGCCGAAGACGAAATTTATAGGGATCACCCGATCCCTCTCCAATATGGGTTCCAAAGTTACATCTCCGTCCCGATCATCCTGCCTGATGGAAAAGTCTTCGGAACACTCTGCGCCATCGATCCCAAGCCGGCGTTGTTGAACACCCCGGCGGTCGTCGGCATGTTCACGATGTTCGCGCAGCTTATCGCCTTTCACATCGATGCCGCGGACAACCTCGCGGTGAAGGAGTCCGAGCTCAACGCCGAGCGCGAAAACGCCATGCTGCGCGAGCAATTCATCGCCGTGCTCGGCCACGACCTGCGAAGTCCGTTGTCCGCGATCACTCTGGGCGTGGACCTGCTCAAGGAAAGCGAACTCGAAGAACAAACCGCCGCACTCGTTCAAATGATGGGGCAGAGCGCTGTCCGCATGTTCGGACTCATCGACGACGTCATGGACTTCGCCCGCGGCCGCCTCGGTGGTGGGATCAGCTTGGAAAGTAAATCGTCATCGACGCTCCAGCCGCTGTTGGAGGATGTGATCTGCGAGATGCGGACCATTTGGCCGGATCGGAAAATTGAAGCCCGCATTGCGCTTGCGGAGTCCGTTCAATGTGACCCGCGCCGCCTCTCCCAGCTTTTTGCCAATCTGCTGGCCAACGCAATGAACCACGGGAAATCCGAAATTCCGGTCTCGATCACCGCATCGAGCGGTGGCGGGCGATTCGACCTAACTGTTGCCAACGCGTCGGATCCCATCCCGCCAGGGATCCGCCAGCGGTTGTTCGAACCGTTTTCTCGCGGCGAGTCCGATCAGAACAAACAAGGCCTCGGTCTCGGTCTCTACATCGCCTCGCAGATCGCGAAATCCCACGGCGGTTCGCTGGAAGTCGATTCGACGGAAGAAGAAACAAAGTTCACCTTCTCGATGCCGTCAGCAGGACCCGGAGAGTTGTCCCCGTCCTGATTTTTGTTAGACAGCCACCGAGATGTCGAGGACCAGGCGATAGTCGGATTGCTTCAGCTTCTTGCCAATTCTCGGCAGCGGACTTAACGAACCCACCCGCACCGAATATGATTTCGGAATCCCGACCATGCCCGGAGGCACAGCGGAGAGAACCACGACTCGCGGTTCGTTGTAAGTATGGACGCGGATGAGTTTCGCCGGCTGTCTTCCTACGTACGCGAGAAGTAGGACTTCCGCGTCACCCGCGGCGATGCACAGGGCACCCATCGGGCAGCGGTTGTCGTTGCGCACGCCGACAAATGTCAGCTTCAGTCCATCGTCATATCGGAGAGATTGCCCCACCGCCAAGCCCTTCTCGTGGGGCTTGAGGCTTTCCGCCGATGCCGGGGCATTTGCGAGGAAATATGCTCCGCCACCCGCGACCGTCAGGGCCAGGGATTTGATCAATTCACGTCGTTTCATAGGGTTGTGGGTCGGGTTCTGCCTTCCATCGATTAAACCGCCATTCGCAGGAATTTGGATCATGGAATTTTGATTTCCAGCCGCATTTATTTCGACGCCATGGCCCACGCCTTCGCCCGCTCGTATTCGTCGCCCTTCACGCGCCAGCAACTTTGGACTTTGTTTTCACCAATTTCTCCGAAGAGCTTGCGCGCTTGTTCCCGGTCGCCGGCGATGCAGGCCATGCGGCAGTAGGTGTTGAGCAGTTCCAGCGAGTCAGGATAATGGGTCCGCAGGTCGTCGAATCCCTTGCGGGTTTTCCTCCATGAGGCTGCGGATCGTTGGAAGATATTGTCGTAATAACCTTCCTGCTCCTGGACGACCCGGGCGTAAATTTCGGACCCGGTCGCTCCTTGGAGTTTGATTTGCTTCTCAGCGACCTCCTCCCACTCGCCCGGCTTGCCATGCCATCGAGGCAGCAAATACTTCGCCCGTGAGCAATCATAGGGAAAAAATTCCGGCTCGAAAGCCTTGGCACTGGCGAACAACGCATCGTATTCCCCCCGGCTCCATTCCTGGCCGAGGGCCACCGTCTGGCAAGTATACCACCACATCGGACAAGCGGGCGAAAGGGATTTGGATTGATCCAGCACCGTCCGCGCCGCGGCAAGCCGTTCGTGGAACAAACGCCATCCCTCCTCCGAAACGTATTTCGCGGTGGCGTCGCTGCGGGCGTGCCATGCATAGGTAGTTAGAAATTCGGCCTGCGCCACGCGGGCCGTGATCGATTGCGGAAACTTCTCCAGCCACTCGCGGTGGATCTGTTCGTGCAGTTTCCACATGCTTTCCTGCTCATCCTCCCGGCAATCCATCGCCTGATAGAAATGGTAGATCTTCCAGTCACCGTAACGCACCCTTTCCTTGCCGGAGCGGACCTTGCTCGCGATTTCCTCCAGCTCCGCAAACCTGCGGTTGTTATAATGCTGCCGGACCTCGCCGCGGAAGGTGGTCACGTCTTCCATCGCCGCGCTGGAAACGGGAGTTTCAGGCTGACGCTTGCAGGAAATCACCGCGGACAGGACCAAAGTGCCGATGACGCTAAAAATCATTCTCATACCCGGAGGTTTTCAAAAAGCGCGTGCCCGGCCAACACCAATGTTAGGAATTGCAATCCCGGTAATTAGTGGCTCGCGGCTGGCAGCTTGTTCCCGAGATGCTCGTAAAGTATCCGCCGGATTTCGCGGGCATTCTGGGGATTCCGCGTGGCGGTGGTGTGGGAGGCGGGGATCCAATATTCGGATTTCACGCCATCGAGGTGGGAACTCCAGTAAGGCACGACACCGTCCGAACTACCGACACCGGACGCTTTGCCGCGGTCACCAATGATCGAGTGGATGACCGGCTTTTCAGGCATCGGTTGCTTCAAAATCGACACCAGCACCGGTGAATTCACGTCGAGATTGGCGATGCTGGAATGCGACTCGCTGATGACGCTGTGCCCCAGACCGGTGGTGAAACTCAGGATGTTGTTGCTCGCGTAATTGATGGTCGTGAGTGGCAGCCGGATCAGATCGATGGCCAGCATTCCGATCCAACCGTTGGCAATCGGGCTGCCTCGGTGCGGGCCGCAGATGAAGATGACCCTGCTGATGTCCGGGTTCGCTTTGAAATAGATTCTTCTCTGCAACTCGGCCTTCTCCGCTGGGGGCAAGTCCATGTCGCTGATGGGTTTGTTGAAAAACTGGGACCACAGGCTATCGCCTCCGTCCCGGATCTGGAAGTTGGTGAGGTTGCAGCCCATGCTGTGGCCGACCATGACCGTTTCGCGCATTTTCGTGTTGCTGCGCTGGGGGTCGTAAAGTTCCTGGAATGCCTTGAGCCGTTCGCGCAGGGTGGCGGCATTCTCGGCGATCGGGAAACCGGTTGGATAGAAAAAGACGAGGATCTGATAGTTTTTCCGGATGACGGGGTCTCCGTAGCAGGCGTTGATGACCGTTTCCCAGGTGCGCGGACTGGACATGAGGCCGTGCACAAGGATCAGCGGAATGCGGTCGGGACGCCAGGGTTCCAACAGATAGAGTCCTTGCTTCGCGCTGGCCTGTCCGGGGCGGATCAGGCCGAGCCAGCCGACATCGCCGCCCGGAGTTGCTGCGGAAGCGGTGGCGACGGCGGCGGTGAAATCCGCAGCGAGCGGATAGATTTTGCCCGCGAGGGTGACTTTTTCCTCTTCAAGCACATCGTGCAACACCACTTCCGCGCCTCCGCCGCTCCAGTCCAGGGTGGCGGTGAGCGGCACGGCGTAGCCAGTGAGCGGCATGAAGGGTTCCTTGATCCGGCGCTCTTCGGTGCCGTCCCGATAGCCGACCATGCAGCCGCCAACACCGGGCCTCACGTTGACGGTTTCATATCCCCTGACTTTCATGCGACTGGTCGGCGTGAGTGTGTCGTAGTAGTCCGCTCGCTTGATGCCGGTACTGCCGGATTTCCATTTTAACAGATAGGTTCTCAGCGGACCGGCGATTTCCAACCGCTGCCCGTCAGCGAGTCCCTGACGATGGAGTAGCGCGGCGATTTCCCCGGAGCCCAGGTCGAAGATGTCCTCCAGCTTGGTTTTCAAATCGGAATCCGGCAGGGCCAGACCGGGCTCGCTGAGTTCGACGGCGGTGAGTAGATAGCCGAACGCCCGGCTGATCTCTTTCTCATCGTCCCGCAGTCCGGCACCGATGGAAACCTCGGCGGCGGCGAGCCGGACATCAAGTTGCCCGCCGCCACGGAGTTTATCGTTCAAGGCCCGGATCGTGGCGTCCGGATCCTCTCCGGATAGTCCTTCGCGGCGCAAGACGTCGTTTGTGGAGGGGGAGAATCGTCCCCGGTCAAATAGAACCGCCAATCCTGAGCTGCGGGCCACCGGCTCTTTCAACACTTCGATGCCCCGCTGGACCGCGCAGCCGGTGAACAACATCGCCACGGCGAGCGGACCGAGGACGGCTGACAAAATGGGGGAGCGTTTCATGGCTTCTTTGATCACGTGCGGGGCGCGGATCGGGACCGCTATTTTCGATTTCCATTGATACAGATTCTTCCGCGATGGGGAAGAACGTTTGTTAGCGAGGTGGCGGGTGGTGGATTTTTTGCCTGTCGCGCTGCCATCCGGATGATAGTGGTGCCTTCATGAAATTCGTTTGCGTGCTCTGGGGAATCGGTATGATGGCGGTTGCGGCCGAGCCGACGCTGCCGGACCCGGAGGAAGCAGCCTACCCGGCGATCGAACGGTTCGTTGAAGTCCTTGAAACGGTTCGCAAGCGTCACCCGGACGTGGACCGGTTGGCCTACGAACGGTTGGTGAATCACGCGCTGGAAGGCATGCTCGCCAGCCTTGATCCGCACTCGTCATTCATTCATCCGGAAATGGCCACGCAGATGCGGGAGAACAAGGATCTCAATCCGGAAGTATCGTCGCTGGGCATCACGCTGGGGTTGCGCGACGATGGTCCTTACATCGCCGCGGTCGCACCGCTCGGAGCTGCGGCGGTTGCCGGAGTTTTGCCGGGTTCGGGGTTGTTGGAAATCGACGGCAGGAGCACGGCGGGCGTGAAGTTTTCCGATCTGACCGAGCCGCTCCAACGCGCGGCAGGGGAGAAGTCGCGGCTGAAACTCAAATCGCCGGCGGCACCGCAGCCGTTCGAGGTGGCGCTGGTGCATCGGGTGGTCGAACATCGGTCGGTGGTGGAGACGAAAATTCAGGATAAAGCGACCGGTCTTGGCTACGTCCGGCTGGCGAGCTTCGGAGCGAACTGCGCCCGTGAAATGGAAGCCGCGCTCGACGAACTTGAAGACAGCGGCATGAAATCATTGATCCTCGACCTGCGGGGAAACGGCGGCGGGGATTTGAACGAGACAGTGAAAATTCTCGGTCTGTTTCTCCCGCCGGACACCGCCGTCGTCACCACCCATGGCCGTGATGGCGAGGTGAGCGAACCGATGAAAACTCCCGATCGCCAACGCCGGAAACGCGACTATCCGATGGTCGTCCTGCTCGACCGGATGTCCGCCTCGGCTTCGGAACTAACTGCCGGAGCCTTGCAGGATCTCAAACGGGCGAAGGTGGTTGGCGAATTGAGTTATGGTAAAGGCTCGGTGCAAAACATCATTCCCATGGGTGGCGGGACGGCACTGCGCCTGACCATCGCGACCTATCACACGCCGTCCGGAAACACGCCGCATCGGAAGGGGATCACGCCTGATGTGCCGGTGGTGATCGACGATGCAAGTCGCGCGAATTTTATGAAGCGCTGCCAGATCGACTCGCTGGCACCGGAAGAACGCAAAGCCATCGAAGCCTGGCAGGATCCGGTGATGGAAGCTGCGATGAAGGTGAAATAGGCGACTCACTCTTTATGCCATTTCCGCGCCGCGGGATCGAATTTCATGTGATCGATATTTTCCCGTAAGAAGCCTATCAGATCGTCATGCTCGCCCTCGACGAGACCGGCGATCTGCGAGACTTCCGGCATTTCGCCGCGGGCGGCTTGTTCTGCGGTGTAGCGGAAGGCTGAGAAATCACCTTCGCCAGCGGCCCAGAAGTTGAAGGGCTGGATCGGCCCTTCGCGGCGGAACGAGTATTTCCGCCGCAGCCAGCCGTCGTGGACGAAGGCGGGCCAGTCGAAACCGGGTTGGTCACGGAGAAGGGGTTCGAGTTTTTCCACGCCGTCCGGAAGTCGGGCGGAAAGCGCAGCAAGGTCCGAGGACAAGGCGGGGTCGTGTTCGCTGGCTAGAGCGGCGAGAGAATCGGCATCGAGCGGAAGGCGGTCGGCGGCGAATTTTCGCAGCAGTGGGATCGCTTCCTTTTGCCAGCCTCTCGCCACCATGATTTCACCAAGGCGGGGTTCCTTAGGCAGGCGTTCGAGGATGGCGGACTTGTCGGATTCGTCCGAGTGTTTGAGGAGAAAAGGACGAATGAGATTTTCCCAAGCGTCGTCCGACCATGGATGCCGGGCGAGGATGTAGGGCATGGCCTCGCGGGGAAAGGTTGAGCCTTTTTTCGCCATTTCTTTTTGGTGTTCCCAACTTGTGTCGAGTTCGTCTAGCACGGTCTCCACCTCGCCCGCGAGGCCCGGCGGATGCTTCATCTCAAGCTTCGGCACCTCGGCTTCGCGGAGGAAGCGGATGGGCGGTCGCGATTTGTCGGGCATGAAAACCATTAGCTCGGCGTCTTGAAGCAGCTCTTCCCAGCTCCGTTCGTTCCACAAGTAGCCAACGGGGGAATCGAAGTAGCCGATCACATGAATTGTCGTCAGTGGCAGGACCGAGACCGGTGGGGTTTCCTGCCAATCCGAGCTTTGGCGGCGGAAGACATACAGATTGCCGGCGTAGCGCAGGACCATGACTCCCGTCCACAGGTCGTCGATGAGCAACGGGTCCGCCGCTTCGATGTCGAACGCGAGGTCCAGCCGGTTTCCGCTTGGGCGGATGTGCTTCATTTCCACCCGGATGCCGGGTTGTCGCAAGACGAGGCCTTGTTTGGGCTTGAACCGGAAAACCTCGCGCATGCGTGGCGTTGGCGGCGACCAGATTATCCAGTCTCCGACATATTTTCCGCTTGGTGGGAGCAGTTCCTGGATACCGGCGACGTAGTTGCCGAAGTTCATCCCACCACCGCCGCTCCGGTAGAGTCGCTCGCTGTTCAGTAACCGGAGGATCGGCCAGCGTGTCGCCGGAATGAACCAAACCGCGATGCCGGCCAGACAGAGCAGGCCGAAAACGACTTTTTTCCATCGTCCCGCATCGCGGCGAGATATCAGAGCCGCACCCGCCCGTAGGATGAGCGCGGCGAGCAATAGCAAGCCGGCGGCGGGGAGAAAGCTGCAGGTGAAAATGTGGAGCCATTGCCGGGCGTCTGGCGACACCGCTTGTTGGATGATGATGATTCGCAGAAGGAAAAGGGGCAGCAAGGTGGCGGCCAGAACCCCGAAGGGCGCTGTCCAGGCAGCGAGCCGGGAAATCGGCCGGGATCGCCAACCACCCTGCGTCATCAGCACGGATTCCGATGCCATCAGCCGCAGGACGATCCAGCCAAGAGCGATGATTTCCAAACGATCGTAGGCCGGCTGTATCTGGAATCGTAGCTCCAACGGCGCCTGCATCCGGATGCCTCCACTGGCGAAAGCCGCGAGCAGCGCCGCACCGAGCAACCAGAAGGCGAGGATTTCCCAACGGAAGCGCCGGAATGTGGTGCGAAAGGCGTGGAGGTAAGAGTTCATGGCGGGGTTCAGCGAGGGCTTTCGGAAACCAGCACCCAACGGCGGGCGAGGGTGTCGTAGCGGAAATCGGCGGCTTCCTTGCCGGCGAGCCAGGCGATCGTATTACGCCAGTTGTTGGGATTGCCGGGGATTTGGATTACTTTCGGAAGATTTTCGGCGAAGACTCCGACATCATTCGGCGGAGCGGAGTGCCACGCTTTCATGAGATCGGAAAACGCATCGTTCATTCCGTGGGCTGCGGGTAGCAGCAAGCTGGACATCTTCACCCGGGTCTCACCATCGTTCTTCTTAACGACCTCGTGATATTGTTTCGCCAAAGATTCTGTTAGCGCAGGCTCGATTCCCGGCAGCCGTCGCGCCTGCTCGTAAACTTCGAGCCACAGAGGTTGCTTGAGGATCGCCTGATAAGTCGTCGGATCTTCCAGCGACATGGCCATCACCTGACTGTAGGAGTTTTCTCCGATCGCATCCTTGGCGACCATTTCCCGGATTTGCGGAGCAGCTTGTGCCACCCAGCCGCGACGCAGGATCACGTCGGGAATCCAGTTGCCATCGGGGTAGCTGTTCCGCCGGAGAAGAGCAGCGATCACCTCATCGCGACGGTTTTCCGGGCAAGCCAGTGCAATGGCTCTTCCTTCCGGAGTGGATGGAGGGTGAACTCCGCCGCCGCGTGCGAGGATCTGATCGAGATGTCCCGGCAGGAAGTCCGCGATGTTTCGCGAGTCCCAGCCCTGGGAGTCGAATGTGCCGTAAGAGCGGGTCAGCCATCGGTCGAAATCTCGGTCGGTCGCCGTGGCCGGGTCCGGACGGAATTGAAATGGCGGCGGTTCCTGGAAACCGCGCTTGTCCGGCGAGCCTTGCTGATCGTTGATGGTCAGCGGCAGAGTCTCGCTGCGGAAAGATTTCCTCATTGTTGCCAGGTCAACACGTTTGAGCAGAAGGAACCGTGCGGATTCGAATCCTTCCAAGTTCGATTTTCTGCCTTGGATCCGTTCTGTCGCCCAATACATGTTACGGAATGCCATGCAACCGGTCGCGAGCTCCGCTTCGGAAGAGTAGGCGTTATCGAGCAGGTGATATTCGCCGGTTTTGGGAAGATATATCACGGGAATCCACGAGTAACTCGGGAGCCCGTAAAGCCGAGGTGTGCCCCAGGGTTTTGAATTGACATAACAGACATCCGCGACCGGCCACGAGCCTACGAGATCCAGACGGCGGACGTGGACTTTCACACCGTCCACAGTTGCTCCCGCGGGCTGACCAAAGGGAATGTCTAACAGCTTCGCATATCGATAAGCGACTCCCGAGAGTTCCGTATCGAGCGATGCCGTCTTGTAGAGCCCGGGTTCGACCGCACCGAAAAGGTCATGGGATAGCGGGGAGTTCGCGATCTGATCGTAAAACGCGCTGAATTTCACGGGCTCATTTCCCGATGCCACAGCAGCGGACAACGCTTGTCTGTCGAGACCGCTATCGATGCCGCCATATTCGGAGCGTATCACCCTTTGATCCGAATGGCGGGATGAGATCAATTCGTTTCCCGATCTGAGTTCTCCATTCCCCGTGGGAAACCACTCGGCAAAATCCCCAGACCGCAGGCCTTTCGATTTCCACTCGAACTGGAGTTGGAGGACCGGTTGATGATCGTTGTCTCTGGATATGCTGGAAAATCGATAGTCCGGCTCCGTCGTGATGGTGCCGGCCAGCTCCGGACTCGCCAGTACCGGTTCTACCGAGGCGCTCCAATCCGGGAGTTTCGGAACCGCTGCCATCGGAATCGTCGCCGTGGGCAGCAGGGAGGGGATCAATAGCACCCCGATGATGGCCAGCCAGATCCTCCGCCAGGCGTTCATGTGCCGCGAGGTGGAGACAAGCACGCAGCAGAGAATCACAACGGTAAGTGGCGCTTGCGTGTAGTTCCTGTAAATCGAGCGGCCCGAAGAGATCAGCAGAGAAGGGATCATGAATGGGGTGGAGCCGATTCCCAACAACTGCGGGATCATCGAGGACGTGACCACAAACGCAAATACACCGGCGATCCAACGCAGCCAATTCCCGCACAACGCTCCGAAAAGGCATGCGGAGATCAGTCTCGGGAGATGTGTTCCCGCACTGACCAGCAAGGCACGGGCCGAGGCGGCGGGCCCGAATCCATGAACAAGCGACACCGCGGGGACAACCGCCAGCAGTGGAATCACCAGAAAAATAGCAATTCCCGCGACTCTGGCTGCGATGGCTTCGCGTGCTCTAACGGGCCGGCCGGCCGTCCAGCCTCGCGTGTGGAAGCCCAGCGCTGCGGCGAGGAACAAGCTGGCTCCAGTGAGCAACCAGCCGACGGTCGTGTTTGCCCAGTCCGCCATCGGTGAAATTTCGCCCTGCGCCACTAACGTCGATTCAATCGAGCCGTCGCGGTAAAGCTGGATCGGCGAGACCGGCGGGTTGTCGAAATGCCCGGGTGAGAAAGTCACCGCCGGCCATGCCGCCAGAAGAACGAGCAGCCAGACCCCGGCGATCAGCCAGCGCAAACGCCGCCAGTCGGTTTTCAGAAGATGGAGGATGATGCGGAAGTTCATGGCATGGTTGGCGGTTAGACCCCGGCATCGGCATGGCCGGTGCGGACAAGCGTAACGAAGAGTTCACGCAGAGTGAGGCGGTGGACGTCGGCGGGCGGACAATTGGGGAACAGTTTGGCGAGGGTTGCCTCGAGGACTTCCGGATCGTGGGCAGTGTCGGTGAAACGAAGAACGCGGCCGGAGGATTGCGTGGCGATCCAGGTGGCGGGACATTCCGGGAGATCGCCGAAGTCCGTGGGGAGCAGGATTTCCACACGACGGTGCCGCTCTAACAAAATACCCGAATCTTCGTCCAGAACGACCTCGCCGTGGTTGAGAAGCACGACATGATCGGCGAGGCGGTCCACTTCTTCAATATCGTGGGACGATAGCAACACAGTGAAACCTTCCCCGCCGGCGAGTTCTAGCAGACCGGTGATGAATTCGTCACGCACCAGCGGATCAAGGCCGGAGAACGGTTCGTCGAGCACGAGCAGCTCGGGGCGGTAGGCGAGGGCGGAGATGAGCGCCGCCTTCATGCGCTGGCCGCGGGAGAGATGCTTGAGCTTCCGATCACCGGGTAGGGCGAATTGTCGGCGCAGCTTGTGTTCCAGATCGGCGTCCCATTTTGGATAGAGGGGGCGGCACCAGGCGTGGAATTGATCGACGGTCATCCAGTCCGGCAATTCCATTCCTTCGGCGACGTAGCCGAGGCGGGCGAGCTGTGCCGGGCCGAGTTTGCGGGAATCCACACCGAGGATTTCAACCCGGCCGGTGGACGGGCGCAGCAGATTGAGAGCGATCTTGAGAGCGGTGGATTTCCCGGCGCCGTTTGGTCCGAGCATCGCGGTGACGGATCCGGCGGGGATGCTGAACGACGCGTGTCGCAGTGCCACTGAGCGAGGAAAGCGGCGGGTGACCTGATGGAATTCGAGGAGTGCACTCATGGGAAGTTGCTAGGTTTCAGTGTTTAGTTTTCAGCAAGAGACCGACGGACCGCTTCGAGGGTCTCCTCCGGTGAAAGGCCAAGCAGCGAAGCCTGGCGGATCAGATCGCGACAGGCGGAGCCGAGTTGGTTGACGAGTTGTTCGCGCGAGGCCCCGGCCGGTTTCACCACGACCATCCCGGCACCGGGACGAGTGGCGAGAAATCCGGCATCACGCAGCTCCATCACGGCTTTGTGGGCGGTGGTAGGGGAAATCCGAAGTTCTTGCGCCAGGACGCGGACCGACGGGAATTTCTCGCCAGCCGCAATTTCCCCGGTCAATACGGCTCGTTGGACGGCTTTCACGAGTTGATCGGAAACCGGGAGGCCGTCGAGGAGTTGGAAGCGGAAGGGAAGCACGATTGGGTCGAACTAGTGTCAACTGTAACAGTATGAATGATACGGATGGAGCGGATTGGCAAGGCTAAAGTTTTCTGGAGTTCTTGAAGCAGTGGGATTTCCGGTCCACCTACACGATGGGAAGCGGAAGAGACGAGCTTCGCGCCGGGCTTTCTCCGCGCGCATCGGTTTCGCGGACAAGACATCCACGGCCCTTTGTGGACAGAATGTCCGCACTTCTTATTAGACAAAAGAAAAGCGCGCGTTGGATATCCCCCCGGATCTCGCAACGCGCGCTTTTTTCTGGGCCATCTGGCGGGGCCTTGTCCGATTGACTTCCCCCCGGAGATCAAGATCGGAACACTGGGCCCAGCTTTTTGAGGCTGGAGTTTTGAAGGAGGCGGACCTCGCTCAGAACGACTTCAAATTACCTGAAGATCAGGAGATTGGAAGGAATTTTGGGGCCCGATTCCGGCCAACTGGTCCCAAAAACGGCCACAAGGCGTGTTTTCCGGGTTGGAATTCAGGATTTCCGAGAAATCAGGGCAAGGCACTGGTTTCACTCGGGCTTTTCGACGACAATGCGTGGGAAAGCCGGTTGTGGCTTCCCGATGACGTGGCCGTCGGGAAGAAGTCCCCAGTGGAGATCGGTTAGCTTGAGCGTGGTCAGTCCCGGGAGATTGAGCTGCTCGGCGAGCTTCGCGGTGATCTCCGGCAGGATGGGGGAAATCAGGACCGCGACGTGCGCGACACTCTCTGCGAAGTGATAGAGGATGGTGGCGACGCGGTCCTTGTTTTCCGGATTCCTGTTGAGTTCCCACGGTTTCATGCGTTCGGCGTATTGATTGCAATGAACGACATGGCGGTTGAGCGCTTCGAGGCCTTTGGAAATATCGAACTCGTCCATGGCTGCCTGATAGGCGGCGGTGGATTCCGTTAGAGATGTCCGCACGGCGATGTCTTCCGGCTCCAACGGGCCGACGTTGTGGAGAACGCTCTCGGTGAAACGCTGGCTCATGTTGAGCGCGCGATTGCAGAGGTTGCCGAATTCGTTGGCGAGTTCGGTGTTGTAGAGCATGATCAGCCGCTCCATGTCGAACTCGGAATCCTTGCCGGTTACGATGTCGCGCATGAGGAAATAGCGCAGCGCCTCGACGCCGAATTTGTCGGCGAGTTCCGCGGGATCGACGATGTTGCCGAGGGACTTGGACATTTTCACCCCGCCGATGCCGTTCCAGAAACCGTGGACTAACAGCCGCGGCATCTGGGCGTCGCTGAAGCCCATGGCGTGGAGCATGCAGAACCAGTAGATGCCGTGGGCGGGAATCAGGATGTCCTTGCCGATGACGTGAAGCGGCCGATCCGACCAGATTTTTTCGAACTCAGGCAGGCCGGCGTCCGGCGCAGCCTTGTAACCGGCGAAGGAGATGTAGTTGATCAATGCGTCGAACCAAACGTAGGTGACGTAGTTTTCATCGAACGGAAATTCGATGCCCCAACGCAGTCGTTCCTTCGGGCGGGAAATACAGAGATCGATGCCCGAGTTTTTCTCCAGCGCGTTGAGCAACTCGGATTTACGGAACGCGGGGATGATGATGTCGGGTTGGGCATCGAGGAAGCCTTTGAGCCAATCGGTGTGGTCGCTGAGTTTGAAATACCAGTTTTCCTCCTCGATCTCGACGACCTCGCCCCACTCGGGACCAAAGTTGCCGGCCTCGTCACGATCGCGCTCCTGAAGAAATTGCTCCTGCCGGACAGAGTAGTGGCCGGAGTGGGATTTCTTGTAGAGCTGCCCTTGCTCCTTGAGCTCGGTGAGGATGGCACCGACACAGGCCTGGTGACGCTTGTCGGTGGTCTCGGCCCAGCCGTCGTAGTTCACGGAGAGCTTCTCCCAGAGTGCTGAAAATTTCCGGGTGGTCCCAGCCACGAATTCTTCGGGAGTGATACCCTCCTTCTCGGCTGATTGCTGGACCTTCTGGCCGAACTGATCGACGCCCGTGAGGAAATAAACCTCGTCGCCCCGTAACCGGCGGTAACGGGCGATCACGTCGGCAAGCACCTTTTCATAAGCATGGCCGATGTGGGGTGAACCGTTGGTGTAGTCGATGGCGGTGGTGAGGTAGAACATGGGAAAAAGTGAGAAAAAAGAGATGCAACAGGTGGCGGGGAAAGGGAATCACAGAGTCGGGCGATTCGGCAAGGGCGGGGAAACAATAA
The DNA here is from genome assembly GCF_039920825.1 of Luteolibacter sp. Classification (GTDB taxonomy): domain Bacteria; phylum Verrucomicrobiota; class Verrucomicrobiia; order Verrucomicrobiales; family Akkermansiaceae; genus Luteolibacter. The sequence continues at coordinate 95,487 of NZ_JBDSCX010000050.1, forward strand.
GGAGGGCGGGACTTCGGCCCGCTTGGTCGATGAAAAGAGAAAGGGATGGGCTTCGCTCGGGAATTTTTCCTCGCACCGTCTTGGTGGGCCACAGTCCCACCCTCCTTATCTCACCACTTTCCCGCCGAGCGAGAGGATCCGGGCATTTCCCTTGGCGGCTTCCGCTTCAGGGATGTTGCCGTCGCGGACGTACATCTGCGAGAGGCTGGTCCAGGCGAGCAGGTCGTTGGGCTGGAGGGTGACGGATTGGAGGCCGCAGCCGATGGCTTCCTTGACGTGGCCGGTTTTCAGAAGGGCCATGCCGAGGGCGTGCCAGCCGTCAAAAAAACCGGAGTCGAGAGCGACGCAGCGCCGATAGAGCGCGATGGCTTCATCGAACTCGCCAACGGCAAGATAGCCGTTGGCGTCGTCGAAAAGATCCTGCAGGTCGTCGGACATGGATGACAAATGCGGCGACCGGTGATCGCCACGACTCAGTGCTTATAGAGCGTCTCGACCTTGGCGGCTTCGATACGCTCGGCGATCCAGGCGGTGAAAGCGATGGTCTCGTTTTCGCTGGTGCGGGCAGTTACCTCGCTGTCGATTTTAGCGGCGGCGTTTTCTTCCTTCACGACTTCGCGCTTGGCGACGTAGAGGATGAAGGCGCGGTCGGACTCGGTGATGACATCGGCGATGCTGCCGGGATCGAGGTTGCGGGAGGCTTCGAACAGGTTCTGCGGCTGGGTGGCACCATCGGGACGGGAGGTCTTGGTGATGGCGGTAAACGCCTTGGTCTCGTTGATGCCGGCTTCCTTGGCGGCGTCAGCGAAGGATTTTCCGGCGGCAAGCGATGCTTTGATCTTGGTCACGTCCTCGTTAGCGGCGGTTTTGAGGGCTTCGGCGGCCTTCTCGGAAATGTATTGGGCACGGGCATCGTTGCGAGCCTCCTCATAAGATTTCGGCCGGGATTTCTCCTCGCCGTCGAGGCGGGCGACGACCCACTGGTTTTCACCGACCGGGATGGCTTCCGAAATCTTCGAAAGAGGATCGGAAGTTTCCGTTATGCGGAAAAGTTGATCCGCTGCTTTGCCGCCCTGACTGGAGAAACGGACGGTTAGATCGAGATCCTTTGGCACCGCGCTCAGCGGGAAGAGTTCGGAAGTTTTGATCTCCCACTTGTTAGCCTTGGCGAGTTCCTCGAAACCACCGCCCTTTTGTTCTTCCAGTTTATCGACGAAATCGGAAACGAGGGTATCGAGCTCAAACTGTTTCTTACGGCGTGCCTCGGCCATCTCGGTGGCGTGCTTGGCTTTTTCCTCTTCCTTCTTCTTGGCGTTGGCCTTCTTCACTTCGTCGCTGGCGGTGGCATCGACGATGGTTTCAGGAGCTTCGGCTTTGTCAGCCTCCGGATCGACGACGACTTCCGGAGTCGCGATGATGTAGGTGAACTTCCGGCGTGGCTCGGTGGTGAATGAATCGGAAACGGTATCCCAATACTTTTTGATCTCCTCTTCGGTCGGTTCGATTTTCGCTTCGAATGGAGCGAGGTCGAGTTTGGCGACCTCACCGCTGACCTGTTGGCTTTCGAGAGCGAGGTTCTTGGCAACCGCATCGCGATCCACGGACAGGCCGGAACCGACGATGGCATTAAGCTTCTTCATCGCGAGGACGTCGGCGGCAAGCTCGCGAAGATCCTTCTCACCCATGCCGAGGCGGCCCATGCCACGGTCGATGAAATTGCGATAGTTCTCGGCGCTGAATTTCTGATCAGGGCCACTGAAGACCCGCAGCGTGCGGAGGAAGTCGGAGATTTCCTCATCGTTCGGATAGACGCCGTAGTCTTCCTTGGCTTGATGCAAGATCATGCGGCCGACAAAAAATTTCTCGGGAGCGTCATCCTTGCCGGTGGCTCCCGAGGACAGGCCCATGATGAATTGATAGAGGCTGTAGTCGCCGGATTGAGCCAGCATTGACGCCAGCTCGAACGAGCCCGCGCCCAAGCTCCGGTATTCCTTGTCACTGTAAGTCCGGCCCGCGATTTTGAACATGCTCTTGCCGCCGCTCATGTTCCGGACGGAACGCGTATCGAGGAAGAAAAAGCTGATGAACAGGATCACGAAGGTCGCGATCATCAGGCCGGTGTATTTGCGGAGGTTCTCAATCATGAAATGGTAGGGCTTGCCTTGGTTGGGGCGCGGCGAGTTAAGAGGGTGATTCGCACGGCTTCAATCGTAATTGTGTCGGGCGAGGCGGGGAGTCTCTCCACCCGCTTGCCCGCCTCAAGGCGAATTTTCAATGGATTTCAAATGACTTGCGAGCACCCCCTGCCAGATTTTCGCCGGATTCGGCGGAACGTCGCCCGGGTCGTAACGCTCGCCGAGCTGCTGGAGAGTCCGGGAAATCGCTCCCGCAGGCGCATTTTGCCCAGCGTAGTTCCAGACGATCAGCGCCTCGCCCTCGCCCTTGACGACGATGGAATCTCCGTCCGGCGTCACGTCCGACTCGAACGGCAGCACCCAGGCATGGCTCGCCAGCCCTTCCTGCGGGGTCAGGATCAATTGCCGCCGGTCCTCGATTTTCACCTTGCCCCCGGCCTCTGCTCCCAGCGTCACCTTGAACGAAAGCGCCCCCGGCTGGTTGGCGATCAGGTGGATGAAAACCGCGTCATCCGCCCGGCTGCAAATCACCGTCCGCGTGATCGACGTGGTGCCTGCTCGGGAAACACTCCGGACCCGGCCATCTCCGACATGCACCGCCCGCTCGAAACCGACTGCGGAAGGAGCCTCACCCAGCCAGTCGATCGTAAAAACTGCGTCCTTCTGTTTTTCGAAAATCCCCAGCAACTCGTTCGCCCGATCTTCAAGCCCTGCCTTTTTGCCAGAAAAAGGCGCAGGCAAAAAAGCCGCCCGCAGCCGCGTCTTCGCCGGCGAATCCAGCACCAGCGCCGCCCGCTTCTGATTCCAAACCGGCAGCGCATCCGTCCAAACCTCCGACGCGCCGCCGATTTCCATCCAGCCGTCCTCCTCTTTCGCCGCCAGGCTCAGGCACGACGCGAGGATCAGTAGAAATTTCAAAACGGACTCCATCGGGAAAGGGAGAAACACTTCCCGAGGCCCGCTGGAAATGCAACTCCGGTCAGTCTGCGCCAAGAATCTAGCTTGCCCCATGGCGCAAATGCGGGTTCCTTGACGGACTTTATGAACTTTCGCTGGTTGAACGCAATCCTTTGGGGGAATTCGGTGGCTTTGTCGTGGATGTGGGGGCTTGGACTGTTCTTCAGCGTGCAAATGACCTTCATGTTCGGCCTCCAAGGCCTGCTGATGTTCGCCATCCCCAATGCCCTCGGCCTGATGCTGTTCGGCCTGCTCACGGACAACGTCGCGAAAAGCCACAGCGGCGGACAGGAATCGCTCGCGATCTTTTTCGACAAGTTTTCGAAACCCTTTCGGCTGATCCTCTATCTCTATCAGATCGTCGCCCTCTCGCTGACGGTCTTCGCGCTGGTGAAATACCTCTTCGTCCCGCTCCAGCTTGCCACCGGGCCGCTGCTGGCGATGTATCTCTGTCTGATTGTCTTCGTCATCCTCGCCGCGGGCTGCTTGTTCGGCGAGGAATTCAACATCACGAAAATCAAGCTGAGCCACGCCCTGTTGGGCGGGATTCTAGCAATCTGCGTAGGCGTCATCCTCTTCAATCTAAAACCCCTCGTGCCCGAGCCCTTCCAGTGGACCTCGCCATTCCAGGACATGTGGCGCGGCGCACGGTTCTACGGCTACGCCATCCCGCTTGTCATCGGCCTGCTCGTCGGTCCGTGGCTCGACCTCCAGCATTGGCAGCGAGCCATCCAGATCCACCGCGAAAAAACCTCCATCCGCGCCAGCTACTTTTTCGGCGGCTCCATCTTCTTCCTGATGCTGTTGTTCCACGGCAGCCTCGCCATGTGGGTAATGAAAGCGGATCCCGGCCATTTCGCCGTCACCGAGGGACTGGATAAATTCAACTACGCCCACGACCTGGTTACCCAGTATTTCCAACGCAACCCCGGAGCCGGCGGCATCATGCGCATGGCCTACTTCATCTTCCTCGGCATCTGCGCCCTCACCACCCTCGATAGCGGCTACGTCGCCTTAAAATGGTTCCTCGAGAAAAACGTCGAGAAAAGCGACAACATGCTCATCTCGCTGATCCCGAAACAAATCCTCGGCTCACCCGTTCCCACCTTCCTCATCATCGGCGGCATCACCCTCATCGGCATCCTCGCCAAGCTGCAGCTCGAATACTTCATGGTATTCTACGCATCCTTCTTCGTCGGCTACGCCGCCCTCGCCATCGCCCGCTGTTATGTGCCGAACTCCCAACAGCCGCTGCCGCAGATCCGCATGTTCATGATGTCCAGCGTCTCGCTCGTCATCTTCGCCTTCGGCTACATGAGCAGCCAGACGGTCTGGCTCATCGCCGGCTCCATCGCCCCGCTCGCCTACGTCATGTGGCTCGTCTTCAATGCCGACCTCCTCCGCGTCGTCACCGAGAAAGCAGGGGAGGTGATGGAAGCCGCCTCGGAAATCCCCGCCATCAAGGCCATCACGAAAACCGCCAACGTCGTCACCAGTTCCGACGTCGTCGCCCCGCACGACCACCACGCCCTCGGCGGCCACTTCGAGGACAAATGGTTCGTTTATTCGATGATCGCCACCTATCAGGACACCAACTCCGTCGGCAACGTTTACTTCGGCATGTATGCCCTCTTCGTCGGAAAAACCCGCGAGCTCTTTTTCAATGTCGCGATGCCCGACTTCGATCTCAAGACCACCAAGTTCTACATCCTCACCCGCTCCTTCGAGCATAAGTTCGTCCGTGAGGCCCGCGAGTTCGACACCATCACCATCAAGATCAAGGTCGCCGACTTCAACCGCAAGTTCTGCACCCTCGAACACCAGATCTTCGGCTCCGAAAACGAGCTCCTCGGCAAAGGCAAACAAAGCCTCCTCTTCGTCTCCTCCAAGGACTACGCCCTCCTCGACATTCCCTCGGAGGTCTATCAGGCGTTCATGAAATACCTGTAATCATCCTGTAGCGGCGGTCTGCGACCGTCGCAATCCACCTCTCCATCCCGGAGGGATCACAGCCGTTAGCCCGGGGTCGAGCGAAGCGACCACCCCGGGAACCCTCCCGGAAATGAATCCGCACCCCGGCAGGGGTGCCGGAAAGGCCGTTGGCTCTGGCGACTGGCTCGGCTCTTCTTTCATCCCAGCGCCGCCTATGAAGCCGGGTCGAACCCGAAGACGCGCAACTCCTGATCGCAGCGGCAAGCCTTCGCGATGCGTGCGGCCCAAGCCACGGCCTCATCGCGCGAGGGCAGTTCCAGCACGGTGAAGCCGCCGTTGAGAGGCGGCGCCCATGGGTAGCCGCCTTCGGCCACCGCGCCATCGGCCGAGACGAGGGCGGGCGGCACCGCTTCATCGATGCCGCCACCAAAGACATAAACGCCGGCGGCTTTCGCCTCCTCAATGACCGCGTGAGAGTCACGGACCACCGCCTCCCACTCGCCGTCGGGCACCACCATCGCCGCGCTCGGAAAGGAAATGAGATACTTGGCCATGGGGCTCTTTCTTTAGGGTTGAGGACAGACGCCGCGGAGTCTCTTGCTAAACGTTTGAGTGGTGGAAACGGCGAGATCAAGCTCCGATTCGAAGATGGTCGTTATGGTCGGCTGCCCATGATGGATCATGGCAAGAGCCCGGGCAGTTCAAATGTTAATGGAATCGAGCGGAAGAAATCTGGCGCAATGCTTGTTAGCTGGGACTCGTATGATCGCTTCCGGCATTGAAACACGAGTGATAGGATCGCCAACGACCGCTTTGCTTGTGGGGGAGGTGGGGTAACCCGAATTATTCAGGACAAGGCTTCGAGCCCGTGGGTCAGTCAGGCCCCCACCTCTCTTGCAGGCTGTTTGAGACCGAACCGTAACCAGGATCTGCAAATCCGTATCGCACGAGTCAGGTCGCCAGCAGCCCTGCTTCCACAAGTCTTCGTCGGTCACGCGTGAACCAAACCAATTCCACCATGAATCCGCCCGAAATCAAGCTCACCCATGCTCTCGGCATCGACATTGCCAAGGCCACCTTCCAGGTCGCCCTCATGGCCCGTGATCGTCCTGATATCTATCAGGAGAAGTCTTTCGACAACACCTCGAAAGGTCACGCCGCGCTGCTCAAATGGCTCGGCCAACAACGTGTCGACATCACCCACCTGCACGCCTGTATGGAAGCCACCGGCCCCTATGGCGACGCCCTCGCCTGTCGGCTCGACGGAAAGCTGGCCCGCCTGAGTGTCGAGAACCCGCGTCGGATCAAAGGCTACGCCGCCTGCCGCAATCAACGCAGCAAATCCGATCCGGCCGACGCCCGACTCATCGCCCACTACTGTGCCAGCCAGCGCCCGCCCGCGTGGCAGCGGCCCAGCGCCGCCCAGTTCAAGATCCGAGCCCTCTCCCGGCGGCTCGACAGTCTCAAAATCCAAATCAATGCCGAAAAGAACCGGCTCGGGCTCACCATTGACCCATTCGTCAAACGCGATCTCAAAGCCCATCTTCAGTTCCTCCAACGCCACATCCAGAGCATCGAGGCGGAACTGCTCTCCACGATCCAGTCCGATGCGGAATTGAGTGCCAAGCACCAGCTGCTTTGTGGAATCAAAGGAGTCGGATCTCTCAGCGGGGCCATCATCCTGGCCGAGCCGCCCGATCTAACTGTCCTGCGGGATGCCCGCCAGCTCGCCGCCTACGCCGGAGTCACTCCGCGGCACAAGCAAAGCGGCACCAGTGGATCGAACTACACGCCAATGAGCAAAGCCGGCTCCTCGAGATTGCGCAAAGCGCTCTTTTTCCCTGCGATGAGTGCGATGCGCTTCAATCCCATCTGTAAATCCTTCGCCACCCGGCTCACGGAGAAGGGCAAGAAATCCATCGTCGTCATCGGCGCGATCATGACCAAACTCCTGCATATCATGTTTGGCATCCTGCGCTCCGGACAGCCGTTCAACCCCAGCCACCTCACCCAACCAAAAACCGCCTAAAAATCACTTGATTCCATCACCGTAACTGACCCTATCGAAGGTCGCCGACTTCAACCGCAAGTTCTGCACCCTCGAACATCAGATCTTCGGTTCCGAGAACGAGCTGCTAGGCAAAGGCAAACAAAGCCTCCTCTTCGTCTCCTCCAAGGACTACGCCCTCCTCGACATCCCCTCGGAGGTCTATCAGGCGTTCATGAAATATTTGTGAGCCCCCCCCCGTATCGGTTTACGATCCGCCGTGCGCTCAATAATTTGGCATTGGTCCGTCCTCTTGTTGCCAATCGACATCTTGAACAATTGACGTATCACGCCCTAGTTCGAGATCGGACAACAGATCTCTGCTAATTTCAGCATTTTCCATAATTTCTTCGATTTTTGCTACCTCTGACTCCCCGCGCATACTCATTATTTTGTCCAATGTTTTGGAGGCTTTCGAAATTAAGCCTTCTTCGTCGAGTCTTTTAACAAGCCAAAGAATATCTCTGGCATTCTGAGACCACAAGTAAATCGCGCCTCTCCACCAAGGTATGCCGATATTTTTAACTATCAGATCTGGCAAGCTTCTCAGTTCTTCAGACACGAGATGCTCTTGAAATCTCAAATGTCCAAATCCTAGATCGCCTCTAAAATTCATTTCTGTAAGCACGTTGCAAGGATCACGGAGTTCCGCAAGAGCCAATTTTATAGAATATTGATCTTGTTTGTATTGGAAATCTTTAGTGAGTAAGGCTAATAAAGAGTCTCTACTGGCCGCTCGGACTGATCGTTCGTGCAGATGTAGCGCTATGCGCTGAGCTGCCTGTCTAATAAATATTCGATCAGATTCAACCCGTGATATTCCTTTGGCAGGGTCGTAGAGTGATAAGAGTAAGTCTAGTCGCTCTTCGTACAGTCGAGCCTCCTGACGAGGAAGCGTTTTGTAGTTGTTTCTTGCAATTTCGCATAGCACTGTAGCAAGTAGCGGATTACGCGTTACTTCCTTTATTTCGGGGAACTTAGCCAAATGCGTTAAAACCACATCAGCGACGTGAGAATCACTGCCTCCCAATATTCCTCGAATAAACGATTGCTGTTGTGAATCAGTGAAAGGACGAATTGTAACTCCGAAAAACGGAAGCAGATCCAGGTTTTCTGCTGTCAGTCTAGAAGATGCTATAATTTGAACTCCCACATGCTTCTTTGAATAGTGTCTAATACCTTCAATTAGCCATGGAAACGGCTTTGCTGCTTCATCCAATCCATCAAGCAAGAGTGTGATTTCAGGGGAGTCCTTTAAGAGGCTTGTTAATGTAAAATGATATCCATTCTCCTCAAAATAACGATCTATAAATCCAACAAATCGATCATAGGGTGAAGCGTCGTTTGTCAATATTGGGCGGTCGCGGATACGACTGAGAGGCTGTCTTAAAAACATCTGATTCCCAACTTTTAATCTGTACTAATCCGGTCATGTATTGGAGAAGCTTGCCATGCCAAGTTATCCTAGCAGCCTGACCGACGCCGAATGGGAAATCCTCC
>NZ_JBDSCX010000051.1:0-29187 GCF_039920825.1 Luteolibacter sp.
TTGCCCGCGAACGCTGAGACAACCAATCAAAGACTGGCCCAAGACAAAAATCGCCAGCTCAAGACCCCTCCTGAAAACCATCATCTTCACGAATCCTTAAAGGCATTGCCCTAAAGGGCTAAACTACGAACGAAGGCCCGCCTCCACCCGATGACCCGCAACCACAAACTCCTGCTTGCCCTTTCCTTCATCGGCCTGTTCGTCGTCGGCTGGAGTCTCGGTGGAAATTCCGGGAAATCCTCCGTCGTCGAAATTGCGCCACCCAGCCTTCCGCCGCGCTCAGAACGCCATTCCCGGACCCGCTCCGGACCGGCGGGCGAGGCCGCGCAACGGCTCGATGCCATCCGCGCCATCCGCAATCCGGCCGAACGCCTGCGCGCCACCATCGATCTCGCCAGCACCATCCCGCCCGCCGACTTCGCCGCTTGGCTGGACGGCGGTTGGTTCACCTTGCGGGAGGGCATGGATTCCGTCCTCTTCAACAGCATCCTCATGGAGCGTTGGCAGCAGGCGGACCCCGAAGCCTTCATCGTCTGGGGCACGCAAAACGGATCCGGCGAGGCCTACACCTTGCTCGCCTCATGGGCGGAACACGAGCCCCAGCGCGTTCTCGATCTCTTCAAGCGCCACCCCAATGACCACGACGAGATGCGCGCGCTCTCTGAGATCGCCGAGAAAAATCCCGATCTCGCCCTCCGCCGCCTGCAGGAAATGATCACCGCCGGGATCGGCCCGAACGGCACCAGCTACGCGGAAGAACTGACGAGGGAACTTGCCAAACAATCGCCCGCCGCCCTCGAAGCCGCGCTCGATTCCCTGCCCGGTAAAATCAAACTCCAAGCGGAACGCTTCCTCATCGGCGGGAAAATGAAAACCGACTACGCCGGCGAACTCCGGAAACTCTGGGACCGCCCCGACGGGCTCAAGCTCATGGATAGTATCCTGCGGGACGACGACTCTCTCCGCAGCAAGCTCGCCGACGAACTGGCGGATTTCCCCAGCGCGTGGCGCAAGTCCCTCGTCTCGAATTCAGCCGATTTCATCGACGGGAAAAGTGCGGAGAAATGGCTGAAAGCGGATCTGGAGGGATGCGGATTCACGGCGGAAGAACAGCAGAAGATCCATTTCAAGGCGCTCGTCTCCATGGTTTCCGAAGATCCGGAAGCCGTCTTGAGGCAGATGACCGGTTTCAATCTGCCTGCGGAGGACCAGCAGGCTCTCATTCGGAACGTGTTCAATTATAGAAATAAAGAAGAGCCGGAGAAAAACGAAGCGCTGATCGCCCTGCTTGGCTCGGACGAGGACAGGGAAACCGCCCGCAAGCTGATGGAGCCGGAGGAAGATTCACCCGAGATTCCTATCGAAAATCCCACCGAATGGCTGGAAAAGGTCGCGGCCCTCGATCCCGAGAAGGACCCGACCTACAAATACCTATCGATGTTGGGAAAATGGGACGCCGACAAACTCGCCGCCCTGTCCACGCAGTTCAATTCCATGCCCGACTCGAAGAAGCGCGTTCTCGCTCAAGCAATCGTCGGCAACTCCTATTTGTCGGATCATTTGGCAATCAAAGCCGAGGCGGTCCGCTACCTCGTCGCCAACCCTCTGAAGACGACGGCCGATTCCTCTATCACAATTGATGAGGATAGGCAGAAATTGAACGGCATCCGTCTCGCATCCCAGTATGTTGAGGAAATGGCGCAGACGGATCCCGAAGGCACCGGCCAGTGGATCCAGTCCCTGCCCGCTGGCGACGCCAAGCTGTGGGCTGCGAAGAACCTCCAGTCCCTCTGGTCCGTCTATGACCCGGAGGCGGCGAAGCAGTGGTTCAATTCCCTGCCCGCCAACATACGATCGCAGGTGCAAAGCCTTGTGAGCAAGCACGAGGACTGACCGTTTTCCCGAATCCCCACCCGCGTGAAACCCTTCCACCGCCTCCTCATCCTCATCGCCGCGGCGGGCTTGTTCAGCGGGCTTGCGGTTAGCCGTTCCAGCCCGCGCGGTGCCGACGGGCGGGGCAGTTCCCGACAGAACGCCAGCCGTTCTGCCGGAGAAATTCCGGGCACCGCCCCAGTCTCCGCAGCGCGGGTGTTTCCGCCGCAGCATTCCGCCGACACATTGGAAACCCTCGCCGCCCTTGATGACAGGCACCTCTACTCCCGCCTCGCGCTGTGGCTGACCGAGGCCTCCGAGGCCGACATCGCCGCGTTCTGGAACGGTTATTCGAATAAGGAAGATGGCAGCCGCTTGATCCAGTCGCTCATCTTCGTCAACTGGACCCGCCTCAATCCGCAAGCCGCCATCGCCGCCGTTGGGGAAAAATATTGGGCCGACGTGTGGTGGGCGTGGACGTGCCATGACCCTCAAGCCGCGTTCGCCGCCGCCACCACCGGGGATCCCAAAGTTCTCCGAAACGTCTTCGACGGTATCGCCCAGTTTCATCCCGAGTGGCTGCGCGAGCATTTCAACGAAATCCCCGAAAAGGAGCGCGCCCATGCCTTATTTGCCATGGGGAATTGGGATTCCGACAAGGATCCGCTGCGGACTCTCAAGCTCCTTGAGGAAAATCACGTCGAAGTGGACGCAGGCATCCTCAAGGCGCTCGTCCGGGAAGACCCGTGGGCCGCGTTGGACTGGGCGAAGCAGCACAAACAAGAGGCGGATCCATTCAGCTTATTCAATTGTGTGGATTTGATCACCAGCACCATTGCCAGCGAGCACCCGGAGGTTCTGGAGCGTCTCCTTGAGCAGACTCCATCCGGCGACACCAAGCTAAAAATGGAAGCCGCGCTGTTTGCCAATCTTGTCCAGTCGGATCCGGCCGCCGCGCTTGAACAGGCGAAGGCCACCACCATCCCGCGCACCGCTGCCGAGCGCTACGCCGCCATCGGCCTCACCTTGGTCCAGACGGATCCCGCGCAAGCCCTCCAGATCGCCAAGAGTCTTTTCGCTGCTTGCCCGGACGCTTTTGTCATTAGGGCAACCATTGAATACCCCGCCGCAAAATCGGAGAAACAGATCACCATTCCGGGCGTCGATGATTTCATGAACAAGCTGATGAGCAGGCAACCGGCGAACTGCATGGACCTTGTTGTCAACATTCACGAGGGCGAGGAGGCCAACTATCCACTTCAAAACTTTGCCCGCGACTGGGCGCAGGAGGACCTGACAGCCTACGCCGCTTGGGTCAACCAGCAGACCGACCCGGCCGTCCGCACGGAGGCGGCGGGTTTCGTCATGGAAAAACTCAGCTATAAGGGCCACTACGAGGAAGCCCTCGACTGGGCGATCACCTTGGATGATTCCAAACAGGATCCCGTTCAAAACGTGCTGAAAGATTGGGAAAGGGAGGACCAGGCCGCGCCTCGGGAATGGCTCGAGTCCTCAAACCTGCCAGCCGATCGCAAGGGGAAAATCCGAGCACTGCTAGATAGGGAACGGGATCAATGAGTCCCATCTCACGCCGATGACTAAAATCCACCTTCCACTGCTCGCGTTCACCTTCGTCGTAATGGCCGTCACTGGCTGGAGTGTCGATCGGAACTCAGCGGGCCACTCCGCCGCAGCTGCGGACCGGGCCGCACCGCCGCGCGAGCGTTCGTCGCGGCCGGAGCGGCGGGGCCGTGCTGTGGCCGGGCCCACTGGCGAGGCGGCGGAAAGACTCGCCGCTATCCGCGCAACGCGGGATCCGCTGGAGCGTACGCGGGCGACCATCACCCTCGCCAACACCCTGCCGGTCTCCGAATTCGCCGCGTGGCTGGGGGGAAGCTGGTTCCAGCAACGGGAAGGTGAGGATGCCACCCTTTTCAAGGAGATCCTGATGGAGCGCTGGCTGCTGGAGGACCCGGAAGCCATGCTCGTCTGGCGCTTGAAGAACGATCCCAATGAAGACCTCTCCGTCGTCGCCTTGTGGGTGGAAACCAATCCCCAGCGCGTGCTCGATTTCTTCAAACTCCATCCCAATGACCAGGCCGAGGTTCGCGCGCTCAGGGAAATCGCCGGGAAAAACCCCGGCCTCGCGCTCCAACGCTTACAGCAAATGGCCGCCGCCGGGATGTCTCAGAGGGGTGATGGCAACATCGCATCGGTGCTTGAAGAGATCGCGAAACAATCGCCCGCCGCGCTTGAGGCCGCGCTCGACTCCCTGCCCGCCGCGTTAAAATTCAAGGCGGAGGTTTATCTCATCCGGCAAAAAATGGAGACCGGGTTTTCCGGGGAGTTCGGCAAGCTCCTCGACCGTGCGGACGGCTTTGAGCTTTTCAGCGAGATTGTCAGAAATGGAGAATCCATCGACGGTAAAATCTTCGACGATCTGGCCAATCTCCCCGCCTCTTGGCGGGCTGGGATCAGCGCATCTCCCTACGGATTCGTGACCAAGAACAGCGCGGAAAGATGGGTGACGGCGGACCTGGAGGGCTTTGGGTTTACCGAGGAGCAGGCGCGGAAAATCCGCTCCGAAGGCATCGATAATTTAAAAGGCGAGCACCCGGAGACCGCCATCAAGCTCATGGCGGAGGCGGATCTCGATATCTATGATTACCGCAGGTATCTGAGAGAAATCTTCGCGGCGGCAAAAGACAACCCCGAGAAAACCGAGGCGCTCATGGCACTGCTGACGTCCGACGATGACCGGCAAGTCGCCCGGGATGCGAAGTTGGAAGAATTTAGCAAACCAAAAACGAACGTTGCCTCCATCGAAAAGCCTGCGGATTGGTTGACGGCGGTGGCTGCGCTGGATCTGAAAAATAACCCGGCCAGCGATTATGATAACTCAGCCAGCGATTATCTTTCCATGGTGCGCACGTGGGACCCCAGTAAGCTCGCGGAGTTGTCCCGGCAGTTTGAATCCCTGCCGGATGACAAGAAATGGAACATTGCCCATCTGTTCCTCGATGGCCGTCTGAGGAGTGGTGATCCCCTTGAAAGTGAAGCCCTCCACTACCTTGTTGCGCGTTCGCAGACCGATCCGTCACAAGCCGCCGCGCCCGATCCCTCGGCTGACGAGACGAATTCGAGCGAGCGCCCCGAGCGCGTTATCCCGTTGGCTACGGATTACGTCGCAGGGATCGCGCTGGAAAACCCGGACCAAGCGGCCGAGTGGATCCACTCCCTGCCGGATGGGGATGCGAAACTCTGGGCGACGAAGAACCTCCAGTCCATTTGGTCCCACTACGACCCCGCTGCCGCCGACCAGTGGTTCAATTCCCTGCCCGCCAACATGCGATCGCAAGTGAAAGGCCTCGTGAGCAAGCCCAAGAACTGAGATTTCCCGGTTCCAGCGCGTCCCCGGAAATTTCAGGCGTGCGACTGCGTGAACCCGGGAAAATAAGGGGGATGGACGTCTCGTCCATTCGGGCGCGCGGCTTGCAGATGAATGGACGAGACGTCCATTCCCCCTATTTTCCCGAGCAACGCGTTGGCGATATCCTTGGAATATTTTCAGCCGCAAGGAGGCTCAAGAAGACGCAAAAAAGGGAGATGAGGTGGCTTTTGCAAAGGGCGGGGATCTTCGCCTTTTTGCGCTTCTTGGCGACTTCTTGCAGCTGAAGTCTTCCCGATGAAAAATGGACGAGGGCGTCCATTCTGGGGGCGTCTTTTACATCAACGACGACGGCACCGTGAACGAGGAACCCACCCCTCCTCCCATCGACCCCGTTCCGTAAGCGGGAACTCCCTTCGGAACTGACCCGCAGCCTGAACCGCAGGCGGAAATCCGGCGCGGAGAGCCATCACTCGGCACTCTCCGCGCCACTCCGTCCGGATGATATCTGCTAGAGCGCCTCACCCGCAAACACCCCGCCCGAATCCTCCTGATATACACACCCGCGTCGGGAAAATCCTTGTCAAATCAAGGACTCAAGGCGCACTCTCTGATCTGGATCACCTCGGATATCACTCCCTGACATCCTACGAACAAATACTGTTCTCCAAGAAATGGACGAAGACTTGAACCAAACCATGCGTGAGCAAGTCGCAGCTTCGAATCGGAAGATTGGGCTTTCCTTCGATGACGCCCACAAGACGACGATGTATTCCCAAGCCTTGCTGGATCAGTATCGTTTGATCGAAAGTAGCACGAGCGGAGTGGCCGCATTTCGACTCGATGCATTTTTGACCGAACCCTCGAATCATCCAGTCCGCGAGGCTCATCTCAATTCAATAGCGGAGGCGCTGCGATTCCGGATTTCGAATCACACTATGGCGGAGAGCGACCTCAGAATTGGTTTGGCTCTCCATTCATTCGGATCGTTTGATCGGCGGGACGTCGCGTTGTTGGTTGCGGCGATGAAGGGTTCCTGCGATTTTTCGCTAGTTTCCGAGGCTCCACGCCTGCTTCCAATCGTCGGTGCCGAATTCATCCAGAGCTACCTTACATCTACCGAACTCTTTGAGACGGGAGGGATGGGCGGCCCTCAGCGACCTCTGATTCGAGAGATGGCGGAAGAAGCTTACACGAACTTCAACGCTAAGAAATGAAGATGGGAGAACAAGCCGCATCGTGCAACCACTACCAGCCGTTCAGTTTCGATGATTTCACCTGACTACAACCCCAACTCCGTGATCGACGCGCGCCCCCGCTGGTAGTGGTGCACGTGCTCGACGTTCGCCTGAGAAAATGAGATTCTTTTCAACATTAGGTTTGCTCGCGGCGGTTGGGTTTCTCGCAAGCGGTTGCCAATCTAAAGACAAGCCTGCCGGAGATGCAGCCGTGGTGCAGCCAAAACCCGGGGACGCAATTGTATCAAAGCTAGACGCAATCGTTATTCCGGTTGTGGATTTCGATAACGCGTCGGCTGAGGAGGCTATTGATTTCCTTCGCCTTCGGTCCCTTGAGCTTGATCCGGATAAGGAGCCCTCACAACGGGGCGTCTCATTTATCGTCCGACGTCCGAGGCCAATTGAGAAATCAGGTGGGGAAGGATCGACCGGTTTGAATCCCTATTCTGTCTCGCTTGATTACCCCGTCAACTACACCGCCAAAAGCGTTCGAGTCTTAGATGCTCTGTCCGAAGTCGCCCGCCAAGGCAAGCTTGACGCGTATCTAACATCCACTGGAATCGTTTTGGTGCCGGAAGGAGAATCTCCCTTTCCGAACCCTAAAGCGACCGAAGGAGAAGTCTGGAAGGTGCTACGAAAGTCGAAATGAACCTATGGCGAACAAGCCGGCGCATCCGACGGCGATAAGCCGCCTTGTTGAATCCGGGCTTCCTGCGCGCCGCCGGATGGCCTAAAACGTTCGCTAGAAAAATGAAAGCCCTACTCATCTTGGTGCTGGTTGCCTTCCATGCCTCCTGCGCCGCCCCCGAGCACTCCATTCCTCGACTTCCGAACTACGAAGTTGATTACGGTAGCTCACCCAAGCTCACAGCCGAGAGGGGCAGATTAGACGCCAAACGGCACATTGACCAAGGTGCTTTGCGGATTATTCGTTACGACATGCCTCTTGTCCGCACGGGATTTTGGGATGCCTATTGGCAGCCATTCATAGATCTGGGGATTCAAGAGGTTCCCAGCGTATTTGACAGCCTGGAATATTGCAGGGCATACAACGCAGTCATGGACCTGGAGCTAAAGCGCCGATTTGGCAACCGCTATAGAGCAGTTAGGCAGAAGATTCTTCCTCCGCCAAAATCGAAGCACTTCATGCAGGAGAATTCCGTATTGGCAGAACCGAAACACGGAACATAGACTAGCGAACAACATGACGCACCAACCGGCCATAAGCTTTTCAATTTCATCTCAACATCCCTTCAATCGCGCCGGTGGGCGCACATCAAACGTTGGGCAAGAATCCCGTTACAATGAAGCATCTACTGAAATCCTACTTGCTGATCACGGCGGTTATGGCGATCAACCTCGGACTTTTCTATGCGGTATTGACTTTTGTAGTTCCGGATTCAGATCACGCCTACGATAGCTTGAAGACAGCCGATGGAGACAGCGCCAAACTGGAGCGCAACCTGTCCCTGCTCAACAAGCAGATTTTCGATGGTTACCATGCCGATCTTCGAAACATAATCAACTATTGTGGCGTGCCAGACGGATATGCTGGCCAGATCGAGGGAGACCTTGTATTGATCTACTTCTACGACAGATTTGGTAAGGAGGACTGGGTGGCGCACCTCAGCCTCAAGAACGGATTTCTCACCGGGATCGGATACAATAATTCCAGCGTGAACGATCACTCACAATGGACGGAATGGAAATTCTCCGAGGCAGACATTCCGACATACCGCTAGATCAACCAAAATGCCCAACAAATCGTGACGCATCACCCGGCAATAAGCTTTTCAATTTCATTTCAACATCCCTTCAATCGCGCCGGTGGGCGCACATCAAACGTTAGCCATAAAGCCATGAAACGAATCTCCGGAACTCTCGCGATACTTGCCCTTCTGACTTTCATTTCGTTTTCCGCTCTTGCGCGTGCGGCGGTCCACGAAGCCACTGTTTCTCCATCCGGTCACTACAGGTTGGCTTCCGAATCAGTCTGTCAGAAGGAACCCGATGGTGCCCAGAGGGATGTTGGATCAAGAATTTCCTTGATCGGCCGTGACGGCGCTGTGATTTCAAAGTGCTTCTATCCTGACCGAGAGACTTACCCCGATGTCCCGAAGATGAGCGGAAGGGAGAACTGGCAAACCAAAGCCTATTGGAACAGCGACGAGACAAAGATAGCCGTCTATTCAGGTGGTAACACTTGGTCCAGAATTGATTTCTACTCTGTTATTGGAGGGCGTATCGCGTTACTCCCTCATCCGAATTGGGATTCCATGCTTTTCAAGATTCCAGGTTATCACGGAGAGACGACGAGGCTCTTCGAGGGATTTTCAAAATGGGCCAAGAATGATACCTGCAAGATGGAGGTCGGTGGAACCGCCCACGTCGATGAAGCTCAAAAAGAAACATATCCTCAATTCTCCTATGTGGTCACGATTCGGATTACCTCTGAAGGGATTCAATTCGTCCAAGTGAAGAACGAAGACGACTAACAAGTAGTGACGCGCCAACCGGCCATAAGCTTTTAAAATTCAATTCAATTACCTTTCAATCGCTCCGGTGGGCGCACATCTAACGTTGGGCATTAAAATCTAATCTATGAACAATGTTACAGAAATAAACGACACGACATCGGACATCGCAAAGTCGTTTAGCCTGAGCTGGCCCTTATTCATTGCGCAGTTGGTGCCCGTAATCCTGTTCATCCTCGCCGCCCGTTCCATTCTTAGCCGAGGTCGGGGTTGGGAGGTGCCATTCTGGTTGCTTCTAGCATTCTTTATACCAGTCGTTTTTCCGGTCATTGCACTGGTCCATTTTCGCAAGTCCAAGTTTGTAGAGGGGGCCGCCCCTGCGCCAGCAAAGATTTGACTTCTAGGCATGCCATTTCCAGTGAATTCACGAGGTGAAAGACCTGACGTCTCAAAACCCAGCCAGTAGAAGATTGGACAAATGGGGCGACGGGGAAAAGCCGGAGGAGATGGTGGGCGCCGCCGCCAAGCCGTGATTCCGGCTACCGGTGGAGACGCCGCAGGGGGTAGATGCTGACGTCCACCGGCGCGGAGGTGAGAATGGAGGATGGAGACTCGCCAGGCTCGGGAAAGTTTTCCCAGAGGAGTGGCTCGGCGGACCAGAGATCGCATTTCCCCGGCGCGATCTGATAGGGCTGGTGGTGGACGCGGCCCTGGAAGAGCTCGTTTTTCGAGTTGGCGGAAAAGAGGAGGTAGCGCTCGACGAGGAACCATTCCAGCGAGCCGGGAGCGGCTGGCTTCAGGTCGCTGGGGAGATGGTATTCGAAGGCGGCTTCCCGTGCGGCACCGTTTTTACGCCGGCACTGATAGTGAATGCGCCTGTCGCTTTTATCCGCCTGCATGGCGGCATGCTGATAGGGAAGGTGGAACGCGCGGCGGGCGATTTCCACGGCGATGGGCTGGTTGCAATCGAGCGAGAAGAACCAGACTCCGGGGTTTCCCGCGTCGTCGTGGACATAGGTGCGGAAGTTGAGTTCCATGAACCACGACAACCACGGCACCGGTGGCAAGCCCACCGGGCGGACGCGGTCCATGAAGAACGGAACGACGCCGAGCCACGCCTGGCCGTTGAAAGTATCGACGTGAAGTCCCGGTGGCAGGCGATCTTGGATCAGGGAGATTTCCACCAGCCAGTGAAGAAACAGCAGCCCTGACCAGCGCTGGCGCATGACGGGGAAGCCTGCCGGACGCTGGCGCGCGGCGAGCCGTTGCTCATCGGTGGGCATGCGGGATGATCTGCGGGGCACCGCGGAACGCACGGGATTTTTGCGTTCAATAGGGGGCGGGGACGTCTCGTCCCAGCGCATGGACGAGACGTCCATGCGCCTTATCCGCGCGAAATAAATTTCGCGCTCCCGGTGTGTTAGAACCTCGGGTCCTTCGGATTTCCGGCGGCGAGGATGTAGGCGAGGAGGTCGAGGAGCTCGTCCTTGTTGAGCGGAGTGAGAAGGCCCGGTGGCATCATCGAGACGCTGAAGCGCTGGCGGCCTTTGACGTTGGCGGAATCGACGGTGGTGAGCGCGTCGGGTGCCAGCGCGCTGGTCATGACGAAGAGCTTGCCGTTTTCCTCAACGACCACGCGACCGACGACGACGCCGCCGTCCTTGAGGTCGATCTGTTCGCTGGGGTATTGGTCGCTTATGACCTTGGACGGCTCGACGATGTTTTCGGCGAGGTCCTTGATGGTGTAGCGATTTCCGGCACCGGTTAGGTCGGGGCCGCTGTTGCCGCCCTCGCCGCCGAAGTGGTGGCAGTTGATGCAGAGCTGCGAGGTGAACATGGCCTTGCCCTGTTCGAAGTTGCGGCCCTTCATCCCGTCTTTGGCGAGCGAGGCGATTTCATCCGCAGTGTAGTCCTTGCCCGGGCCTTTCGGCATGACGATGTTGGCGGCGACGGCGGGTGGTGCCTGTTTCGAGAGCGTGTCCATGGCGGCGCGTTCGGTGGCGTCGGGCACGCAGTTTTCGAGTGCCTCGCTGCGGATGTTGTTGAGGAAGCCTCGGAAACTGTTGCCGCCGCGCCATTTCGAAGTGTGGGGGAACCAACTGAAGAAGGTTTTGCGAAGCTCGGGAGTCCAACCGGTTTTCGCCTCGCGCAGGGCGGTGGCGTAGGCGATGGCCTGGCGGTTGGGATGGCTGTCGTGCATGCCGGCGACGGCGGAGGCATAGCCGTCGTTGCGGGCGAGAACGGCGTCGCTGGCGATGGTGATGTCGGCGTCCTTGGCGGTGTCGAGCATCGGGACGGTTTTCGCGACGATACTGTGCGATCCGAGAGAGACCAGGAGGTTGACGAGCTCGCGGTTGATGAAGGGCTCGGCATTCGGGAAAAGCGGGTCGAGGCGCTCGGCGATTTTCTCGCAGACGTCCGGAGCGGGCTTGCCCATGCGGGTGAAGACGAGTTCCCAAGCGCGGAGGTAGGGCAGGCGGAGATCGGCGGGGAGTTTGTTGAAATCGAGACGGCCGAGTGAGACGAACAGCTTCGGTTGGAGCGACTTGTCACCGACGCGGGCGAGGGCGATGAGCGCTTCGATGGAGGCCTGCGGGTTGGTTTCCGCGAGCGCCTTGTCCGCCCATTTTTCCGATGGCTGGCGTTCGATGGCTTCACGGGCGACGAAGCGCAGGAAACGATCCTTGCTGGCGAGCGACGGCCAGGCCTTGGCGACGGCATCCGGGCCGGTGCCTTGCGCCTGAAGCGTTTCTAACGCACGGCGGAGTTTCGCCTCGGGAGTCGGTTCGACTTTCGGTGCGGCTCCGGTGCTTTCGCTGCCGGTGTAGGTCACCCGATAGAGTGCCGACTGGCTCTTGCGGCCGCCGGTGGTGAAATACATGGCTCCGTCCTCGCGGCGGATGAGCGCGTCGGTGAAGGGCATCGGTTTGCCGGCGACGAATTCTTCCTTTTCCGCCTTGAAGCTGGCTCCGTCGGGTTTGAAATGGATGGCCCACATCGTGCCGTAGGTCCAGTCGAGCGCGTACATGGCGCGCTGATATTTCGCGGGAAACTTCGCACCGGTGCCGAAGACGGTGCCGGTCGGCGAGCCGGGTCCGATGTCCACGGCGGCGGGCAGGGAGTCGGCATAATAGCTCGGCCAGCGACCGGAGCCGGAGCGCCAGCCGTAATCGCCGCCGCTGACGATGTGGTTGATGCGCGTCGGCACATACCACGGGGATCCCATGTCCCATTCCATGTCGGAGTCGTAGGTGAAGAGCTCGCCATTCGCGTCGAAGGCGATGTCGTATTGGTTGCGAAATCCACCTGCGAAGAGCTCGACGCGCTTGCCCTCGGGGTCGGTTTTGCAAACGTATCCACCGGGAGCGAGGATGCCGCGGGCGTGGCCGTTAGGGTCCCACATGCGGGTGATCAGGTGATCCTCGCCGATCGCGGTGGGGCGGATGAAATCGAGGTTTTCCGGCAGCTTGGTATGGTTGCCGTTGACGAAGTAAATGGATTTTCCATCCGGGCCGAGAACGATGCCGTGGGGGCCGTGTTCACTGCTTCCGTCACATTTGCGGATGAACTCGGCCTTGTCGAACTGGTCGTCGCGGTTGGTGTCGGTCAGACGCCAAAGGCCGTGGTCGGCCATTTCGTTGTTCATCAGATAGAGACTGTCGAAAGCATAGAGCAGGCCATGGGCGCCACCGAGCGGTTTTCCGTCCTTGCCGTTAGGTAGCTTGAGCGGCTCGACCTTGACCTCGTCGCCCTTGCCGGTGGGGAGGGTGACCCGAAAGAGGCCGCCGTATTGGTCGCTGGTGATGAGGCGGCCTTTGTCGTCTTCAGTCATCGCGACCCACGATCCTTCCTGCTCCTTGGGGACGGTGTAGAGCAGCTCGACCTTGAAACCTGGAGGCGTCTGGATGTTGTCGCCTTCGAGGACGAGTCCCGCAGGTTTCGAATCGAGGATGTTGCCCCACGGTGCGCCGCCGTAAGCGATGATTTCCACTGCGGGTTTGGATGCGCTGGTGGCGGTCGCGGATGCCGCCCAGTCGCCGCCGGTTTCGACGACGGATTTTTTCCCATCCGCCAGCTCGATGGTCAGTGTCGCGACGAGGCCGGCGGTGGATCCTTCATTCCGAGCGTCGAAGCGGAGTTCGTTTTCTCCGGCCTTGAGCAGCTTGCCGAGAGCCGCGTTGGTAGGGCTGTTCCAATCTTCGTTCTCCGCCACCTTCACGCCATTCAGATAGGCGGTCGCGCCGTTATCACAGGTGAAACTGAGCACCGCCTTTTTGACCGGACCGGAAACAGTGAAGGACTTGCGGAAAGTCGCTTGTTCTTTTTTCGCTTCCTTGGAGGTCCAAATCCACTTGGGCGTGGCTTCCGCCGGGACGATGGACAGGGCGAAGCCTAAAGAACTTGCCAGACCGGCGAATAGATAAGAGCGATTCACGAAACAAATGGGGTGTGATGGTGGATGGATGAAAGGATCAGAACCTGCGTTTACGCACTCGTCCATCTGGGATTATCAGAATCAAGCCTACCTAAAAGTGTAGGATGGATCGAAATCCGGTCCCGAAACGCGGACGAGCGTGCGTTTGGCGATGCCTTCGCCGCGCTCGGTGGCCATGAGGATGCGGGTGCCGTGGAATTCGAGATCCCACGGCTCGGTTTCGCCGCAGGGTTTCCAGCCCTTGGCGAGGAGCAGGGCGAGGAAATGCTCGCGGTCCTTTCCTTCCGGGGAATCGATGTGAAATTCCTCGGCCTGCGGGAAACGCTCGGCGGGGTGGGGAACTCCTGAACACAGGCAAAGCACGTGGTTTCGGGCCCAGGCGCGGAGGCGGGGTTGGAGAAAACGGACGAGTTCCAAGGCGAGCCGGGATTTCAGCGTGTCGAAATTTTTCCCCAGCCCCCGCAACGGCAGCATGCGGTTGACGATGGCCTGATAGCCCGCTTCGCCCATCGGTCCGTGGTAAATGACCGAATCCGACATCACCCGGACGGGCCCGCCGCCGTAGATGAAACCCTGCCAACGCGGGCCGCCGCGTTTGGTGAAACGGTCCGGGTGCTTGGCAAGCAGGAGTCGCTCGGCGCGGCCGTAGCCGAGTTGTTGCTTGAGAAAAGCGCGCAGGGATGGCCGCCGCCAATGCCAGACGAACGCGCCGGGCGAGAAACCGAGGCGGAACCCGGCATCGCGCAGACGCCAGCAGAAATCGACATCATCGCCAGCGGTGTGGAATTGCGGATCAAACCCGCCGACGGCCTCGAACGCGGCGCGGGTGACGACGAGATTGCAGCCGGGAAGGTGCTCGGCTTCGACATCGTCGAGCATCACATGGCTCGGCGCGCCGGGTGCCGCGCAAACGACGGCTTCCTCCCAGGTCCGCGGCGGCGGCGGGAGATTCGGCCCGCCAGCGGCGGCGAAGGTGCCTTGTTGGAAAATCGGCAGCAGGCGGTCGAGCCACTCGCGATCCGGCTCGCAGTCGTCATCGGTGAAGGCGAAAATTTCGCCCTTGGCGGCCTCGGCCCCGGCGTTGCGGGCGGCACTGAGGCCGCAGGGTTCGAGGCGGATGAGGCGGACCCACGGGAAGTTTTTCTCAACGAAATCAGCGGTGCCGTCGGTGGAGCCGTCGTCGATGACGAGGGTTTCATAGGTCGTGTGGGACTTATAGGACCTATGAATCGCTTCCAGGCACGCGCCGATGCGGGAGCGACCGTTCCGAGTGCAGACGATGATGCTGAAGAGGTTGAGAGTGGAGGGGTGAGGGTTGAGAGAAAGGTTTTGAAGGGCAGCCAGCGCAGGCTTGGGATTTCCCTCGCGGTCGAGGAGCCCGAAATCCCAGTCGAGGATCTCGGCTCCGGCATTCCACCAGCGGTCGCTCCATGCGTAGATCGTCATCCCGGCGGTTTCGAGATCGAGGGCGGCGCGGGAGGCCCATCGCAGGATTTCCGCCTGGCGGTCGAGGCCGTTGCGGCGTGAGTCGAGGCCGAATTCGGAAATGACGAGCGGCCGGTCGCCGGCGATGTGATGGAGCCGCTTGAGGTAGTCGCGGAAGACGGGCTCGGATTCCAGATAGATGTTGAAGGCGGTGAAATCGGCGTTTTCCGGCTCCAAGTATTCGGTGCTCGGGTAATTCGCGTAGGCAAACAACAGGCCGGGCGCGATTTCCCGGCCGGTAGTGATGAGCTCCTCGATGGCGCGCCGGACCTTGAGCGGACCCATCCAGCGGGCGAGGTCGGCGGGGATCTCGTTGCCGACATAGATCCCTGCGAGCGCGGGGTGTTCGTGAATGTCCTGTAGCGATTCGGCAAACTGGACGGTGGCAGCGGAGTAGAGCCCGGGCTGGCGGAAAAAATCGGCGCTCTGGTGCCATTTCAAGCCGCCGAAGACTTTCAATCCGTGCTCCGCGGCGGCATTGAGCAGCGGGATGCCGGGAATTTCGAACAGGCGGATGGCATTGAATCCGGCGGCGGCGATCTGTAGGAAATCGGGCTCGAACGACTCCGGCCAACCACCGGGAAACGGCCCGTAAGTGACGGCGTTCATGCGGACGCGTTGAGCACCGGAGCGGAAAAATTTTCCGTCCGTTTGCCAACGCATGTCATCGTCCCTGCCGGCCACAGCGCGACCTTAGTGAAGCTCAGCGGGATTCCCAAACTCAAATGGAGAAATCCTGAATCCCCCCTTTCGGGGTGTTGCCGGTGGCTAGCAGGTGCTAGTTAATGTTCCGCCCCGCCAAGTGCGGGTTGTGATTTTATGAAACGATCTTACTCCACCACCGAATTTCTCAGAACCAAGTCGGCGCAACTGGTTTGGAAAAGCCTGTTTCTCGTGTCGCTTTCGGGCATCGCCGAAGCCGCGGAGTGGGCGGCGGTCAAGGGCGGCATGATGACGCAGTGGGGCCGCGAGGTGACTGCGGAAAAGGTCTGGCAGGAATACCCGCGGCCGCAGATGGAACGCGCCGATTGGACAAATCTCAACGGTCTGTGGGACTACGCGGTGACCGCCAAGGATGAAACGACCCCTGCTTCGTGGGCCGGGCAGATCCTGGTGCCGTTTTGCCCGGAATCGAGCCTGTCGGGCGTGGGTCGCCTGATCGAGCCGACGGAAGCGCTTTGGTACAAGCGGCCGCTTCCCGGATTGAAGGCAGGCAAGCGGACGATCCTGAATTTCGAAGCGGTCGATTACACGACCACGGTGTGGGTGAACGGCAAACGGATCGGCAGCCATACCGGCGGATTTACTCCGTTTTCCTATGACATCACGCCGGCGCTGAAGGCGGATGGCAATGAGCTGTTAGTCCGGGTGGACGACGCGACCGAGGGCTATCAACTCCACGGCAAGCAGAAGCTGAAGAACGAAGGCATCTGGTACACCCGCGTCACCGGCATCTGGCAGTCGGTGTGGTTGGAAAATGTGAGTCCGCGTTTCATCAATGATCTGGACTACACCTGTGACATCAAAAGCGGCAATCTAACGGTGAGCGCCAAGCTCTCTGGAAAAGCAGTGGAGGGTGAAAAACTCCGCGTCAGCGCGAGCTTCGGCGGCAAAGAAGTCACTAACGGCAGCGGCGCGTCGTCCGTCACTTTGAAGATCGCCGAGCCGAAACTCTGGTCGCCCGCCGAGCCGAATCTCTATGACCTGAAGATCGAGTTGCTGGATGGCGACGGCAAGGTCGCGGACGAAATCAAGTCCTACACGGCGCTGCGCGAGTTCGGCAAAATCAAGGACTCGAACGGCAACTGGCGCTTCACGCTGAACGGCAAAAGCATCTTTCACTGGGGCCCGCTCGACCAAGGCTGGTGGCCGGACGGCCTTCTAACACCGCCGTCGGAAGCGGCGATGATTTCCGATATCGATTTCCTGAAGGCCGCCGGATTCAACATGATCCGCAAGCACATCAAAGTCGAACCGCGGCGCTACTATGCCCACTGCGACAAGATCGGCATGTTGATGTGGCAGGATCAGGTGAGCATGGGTTTCGGCCCGGAAACACTGCCAAAAGGCTCGAACCCGCCGTGGACGCGCATGGCTCCGAACCCGAAAGACGGCGAATGGCCGGACGAAGCCCACGAGCAATACGTCACCGAATACAAGCGCATGGTGGATCACCTTCGCGACGTTCCGTGCATCGCCGTTTGGTCGCCCTTCAACGAGGCTTGGGGTCAGCACCGGACGATGGAAGTCGGGAAAATGGCGATGGAATATGACAACACGCGCCCGATCAACATCGCGAGCGGCGGCAATTTTTGGCCGGTCGGTGACATCGCCGACGAACACCGCTATCCGGATCCCGGGTTTCCGTTCGAAGACAAGCGTTTCAACGACTACGTGAAGGTCGTCGGCGAGTTCGGCGGTCACGGAATGCCGATCGAAGGACACCTTTGGAACAAGGACAGCCCGAACTGGGGCTACGGCGGATTGCCGAAAAACCTGGATGAATGGAAGGAGCGCTATTCCCGCTCCATCGAGGTGCTCGCCGGTCTCCGCAAGCGCGGTGTTTGTGCCGGAGTTTACACGCAGACGACCGACGTTGAGGTGGAGATCA
The DNA here is from genome assembly GCF_039920825.1 of Luteolibacter sp. GTDB lineage: Bacteria > Verrucomicrobiota > Verrucomicrobiia > Verrucomicrobiales > Akkermansiaceae > Luteolibacter. Next base: position 17,504 of record NZ_JBDSCX010000051.1, read on the forward strand.
ACGGCCTCCGGACCTACGACCGCATGAATAAGGTCGATCCCGCGTGGCTCAAACCACTTTCCGACATGCTGCTCGCCACGCCGGACATGGTGAAACTAACCGAGATTGTCCCGACTTCGGAGAACAGCCCCCAAGTGGCGAAATTCACCACTGCCGCCCCGGCTGAGGGGTGGGAAAAAACGATGTTCGACGATTCCTCCTGGTCGCAGGGTCAGGGAGGTTTCGGCACGGCGATGACTCCCGGCACGCATATCGGCACGGAGTGGAATTCCAGCGACATCTGGATCCGCCGCGAAGTGCAACTGGCCAAGGATCCTGCGGGGCAACTGGTCCTGCGCGTTTTCCATGACGAGGATGCGGAGGTGTTTCTGAACGGCACCCAAATCGCCGCGATGAAAGGCCACGTCACCACCTACATCGATTTCCCGATCCAGCAAAAAGACCTGCTCAAGGCCGGTCGCAACGTCATCGCGGTCCACTGCCACCAGACCAGCGGCGGGCAGTTCATCGACGTCGGGATCGTCGCCGAGACGGCGAATTGATCTGAGAAAAGTGTCCCGGCTGTCTCAGCCGGGAGCGGAGGCTTTGGAACCGGCTGAGACAGCCGGGACACATTCCAGCCACCAGTTTAAGCGGCGCAGGCGCTTCGCTCTTCACGGGGCTTTTTTTCGCGAAAACCGACAAATTCGAACTGGCAAACCGACCGCGCGCCGCTAGCGTCGTCCGGTGTTTCAGATTGTTTTCAATGAGATCAGCGCCGCCGAACTTTCCGCCTTGGGAACGCTTGAGCAGCTTGAGTTGATGGAGGAATTCCGCGTCGGAAAAGAAGATCTGAACAACTTGAACGGCGAGCGCTTTGGCAAGATCGACCGCGATGGCAAGGTGCTCTATCGGTTCCGGGCGAAGGACTACCGCTTCTATTTCGAAGTGAAGGACGGCTCGGTGATCGTCCACCGCGTGCTGCACAAGGGGACGTTTTCGGATTTCATGTTCCGCTCGAAAATGCCGCTGGCTGAGGACGAGGCGCTGGCCAATTCGAAGCACTTCTGGAAATTGATCGACGAAGGGCGGAATGCGCGGCGTCTTTAAGAAGAATTAGATTTTGCTTCCAACATCTGCCCGGAATGTTTCATCCTCCGGAATGATGAAATGGATCATGTATGTTGTGCTCGCTGTGGCCGTGGCGTTCAGTTGGCAGCTCTATTCGAAAAAGGGCAAGGAGATGGAAAATCTGAAGGTCAGGATCTCCCAGATCGAAGAAAAGGGTGATCCGGAGGAACTGCTGCCGAAGATGCAGTCCGACCTGCAATCGAAAGAGGGCGAAAGAACCTTTAACGGCATCTTGCTCACCTTCCTCGGAGCTGGCTTGGCTGGCATTTTCTTCGTCCTCACCGTCCTTCCATTGCTCGCCCAAGGCTTCTCGCAAGGCGTGATCGGCAGCGGCGAAAAAGTGGAAAAGGACGTCATGAGTGGCGCCCGTTCGATGATGGCCCAAGGGGACTATCACGGAGCGATCGAGGCATTCAAGGAGGCCGCCCAGTTGGATCCGCTCAACCGCCTGCCATGGGTGGAAATCGTCAAGATTTACAAAGACAACCTCGAAGAACCCGCCGCAGCGATCCAGACGATCCGTCATGCGCTGGAAAGCCAGGCGTGGGAAGTCAACGACGCCGCCTATTTCCTTTTCCGCCTCGCGGAGCTTTATGACGAAGTGGAAGGCGACCGTGCTTCCGCCATCGCGATCATGAATCAAGTCGTTGATCAATTCCCCGGCACCCGCCACTCGGCGAACGCCACCCACAAGCTGCATGAATGGAGCGTGGCGGGTGATGACATCTCCGCAGGTGGAGGATCGGTGGTTGCGGAAGTGGAATCATCCCGCCAAGCGGAAGAGGATGAATACATTGCCCGCCTCAAGCGGGACAACGAGCGCCACGGGGGAGCATAAATTCCGTTAGCGAAGCGTTGGGAACGTGCCGGATCGTGTGTCTTCCGAGGAAACGACACGATGCTAGGAAGAGAATCGAGTATCGGTGGCTTTTGCGCGCGGCATCCTTTGTTTGCCGTGGCACTGGTCGCCGCCGCGTGTGTCGCTGCAGCTCACTGGAATTTTCCGGCAGGGCTGATCCTCGGAGTTCTGCTCGCGCTGGCGGGTGGGTATTTTTGCGGTTGGAAAACCGGACTGTCATGGTGGATCTGCGGGTGGGTTTCAGTCGCGACTTTCACTTGGAGAAACGAGTCGAGACTCGGCGCGGAGCGGGAGCTTCTGCAGGCCGCGTCTGGCGAAGTCCAAGGCCGGGTGCTCGCCGATGCGAAGGGCAGCGAGAGATTCTGGTCCGCGCCGGTGATCCTGGTGACCGGCCCGCGTCCCGGAACCAAGGTCTGGTGGGAGGGCAGGGGAGAGGTGCCGGTGGCCGGATCGTGGGTGAAATCCCGCGGAAATTTCGGACCGCTGGAGGAACCGCGGAATCCCGGCGATTTCAACCAAGCGGAATGGCTCCGGATGCAGGGAGTGGCCGCCGCGTTTCAGGGGTCGTGGGTTCAAGGCAAGGTTTGGACCGGCAAATGGGCGGCGCTGGGAGCCAGGTTGCGCCATGGATTTCGCGATGCGGTGACGGACGGACTGCCGGAAGATTCGCGCGAAGCGATGGTGATCCGCGCGGTGGTCATCGGCGAGCAACCGCCGGACGCTGAGGAACTAGTGGCGGCATTCCGCAACAGCGGGACGTTGCATGCGTTTTCCGTCAGCGGCCTGCATGTGGCGATGGTGGGAAGCATGTGTTGGATGCTTCTCCGGCTCGCGGGTGTCCCGCGGCGGCGGGCGATCATGGTGCTTTTGCCGCTCATTTTCGGCTACTCGTGGCTCACCGGAAACAGCCCGCCGGCGATGCGATCGGCATGGATGGCGGCGGTGTTCCTGATGGCTTTCGTGGTCCGCCGGAAGCCGGATTTGTTGAACGCGCTGGGCGCTGTCCTGCTGGTCGCCGCGCTGTGGGACGGGCGGCTGCTTTTCCAGCCCGGGGTGCAGCTTTCCTACGGAGTGGTCGCGGCCATCGCGGTGGGTGCCGGGTGGGCGACGAAGCTTTTCGAGTGGATGGGCAAGCCGGAGTTGTATTTGCCGTTGGCGGAAATGAACCGCTGGCAGGAGGCCTCGCTGGGGGCGCGGCGGAAACTCGCGGGATCTCTCGGCGTTTCCGTGGCGGCGGGTGTCGGATCCGCACCGCTGACGGCGTTTCATTTCGGCTTGGTGACGCCGGTGTCGGTGCTGGCGGGAATTTTCATCGTGCCGCTGGTGTTCGTTTTGCTGGCTGCGGCCCTTGGTTCGGCGGTTCTACATCCGGTGCTTCCGTCCGTCGCCCGCTGGGTGAATCGGGCGAACGGCTGGGCTGCGATCGGCTCCTTATACACGGCGGAGCGCTTCGCGGCGCTGCCCGGTGGACATTTCCAAGTGCGCTGGGATGACCGGCCGTTTTTACTCGTTTACGATCTGGAACATGGAGAGGGCGCGGCGTGTTTCGCCGGTGGAAATGGCGCGGCCGTGCTGCTGGATTGTGCGGGACCCGATGGTTTCAAACGACGGCTCGCACCCTCGTTGCGACGGCTCGGCGTGACGCCGGATGCGGTGGTTCTGTCCCATCCGGACGGCGGCCATCTCGGCGGTGGCGCGATGGTTTGGAAAACATTTCCGATTCGGCAGGTGGTTCTCCCGGTGGAAAAATCGCGCAGCCCGGCATTCCGATCATGGACGAACGATGCCCCCCGCGCCGGAGTGAAAACGATCCAAGCGGCGGATGTGAAATCGCTGCCCCTGCCGGACGGTGCGTTTCTCGAAATCCTCCACGTGCCCGATCCCTCGTCGCAAAACGCTGTCGCCGACGACCGGGTCGTGATTTACCGCCTCCATTGGCACGGCTGGAAATTGCTTTTCACCAGCGACTCGGGCGCAAAAACGGAGCAGGCGATGTTGGAATCGCATCAAGACCTTTCCGCGGACGTGATCATCGCGGGCCGCCACAGCGACGACGATTCCTTGGGTGATGCCTTCCTGGCAGCCGTGAAACCGCAGGCGATCATCGCATCACATTCGGATTTCCCGCTCTCGGAAAATCTCGACCCACACGCCGTGGATTACTGGCGTTCGCTGGGCATCAAGGTCATCCACCAAGGCGAATCCGGTGGCGTCACGATCCGTGTCGATCCATCGGGCGATCTCCGGTTGGAGGGCTTCGTGGATCACTCCGCTTTGATCCTCAAGCCTCGTTGAGCGGATTGCAGCAGCGCAGGCGGAACATCGATTTTCCCTCGGCCTCCCACTGGATTTGGAAATCGGTTTTCGGATAGAAAAACGAATCTTCGGTCCAGTCGAGCAGCTCGAATTTCCCGAAATCCCTGACTTTCGCCACCGCCCAGTGGAAATACTCCTCGTGGTCGGTCATGAAGAGAAATTCGCCGCCGGGGACCAAAGCGCTGCGGACCGCTTCGAGAAACGCCTGCTGGACGATCCGCCGCCGGTTGTGGCGCAGCTTCGGCCATGGATCGGGGCAGAGCAGGTGCAGCCGCGAAACGGATGCCTCGGGCAGCAGCCACTCGACGACATAGCGGCTGTCCAGCCGCAGCACCCGCGCGTTTTCAAGACGGCGGCGGGTGGCTTTTTTGCAGACTTTCCGCACCCGGCCGAGCAAGCGCTCCACGCCGAGAAAATCCCGTTCCGGAAATTCCCGCGCCATTTCCATCAGGAACGAACCATCGCCGCAGCCCAGGTCCACCTCCAGCGGTCGGTCGCCCCGGCAAACCTCCGCCCGCTCCATTTTCCGGAAATAGTCGACCGGCACGAATTCGCCCGCCAGCGCGGGGCGGGGCAGGACATTGAGAGGCTGCGTCGGAATCACCGCGGCATCTAAAATCCATGATCCGCGATTCGCAATCTTTCATCGGCCGGCCATCATCTATCATGGCTGCTTCCCCCGTTCCCGCTTGACGCACTTTCGCCCCTCCCTCTAGCTTGACCAAACGAGACGCGTCCCGCCGGACCAGCGTCCTTTCATCCAACTCCCAACCTTCTCTCCAACGTGGAACTCCAGGAAATCCGTCGAATCGTCGAACTCATGAATGAGCACGGGCTCACCCACTTCGACCTCACCAAGAAGGACTTTCACCTCAAGCTGAAAAAAGGCGCCGACATCGATGACCTCCGCAGCCTGCTCTCTGCGCTGCCGTCCGGCTCCGCTCCGTCCTACGCACCGGCTCCGGCTTTGTCCGCTGCATCTTCCGCATCCGCTCCGGCGGCTCCGGTAGCTGAAGGCTCCGAAATCACCTCGCCGATGGTCGGCACTTTCTATCAAAAGCCCGCTCCCGACGCGCCGAACTTCGTGGAAGTTGGATCCACCGTTTCCGTCGGTCAGACGCTTTGCATCATCGAGGCCATGAAGGTGATGAACGAAATCAAGGCCGAGAAATCCGGCACCATCTGCGCCATCGTCGCCGAAGACTGCACGCCGGTTCAATACGGCGACGTCCTTTTCCGCATCAAGTAAAGTCGATGGTCGATGGTTGATAGTTGATAGGCAGAAATCGCCAAATTCTTCCTCTTCACCATCAACCATCAACTCTCAACCATCCACTTCTTCAAAAAATGTTCAAGCGTGTCCTGGTCGCCAATCGCGGCGAAATCGCCCTCCGCATCATCCGCGCCTGTCGCGAACTCGGCATTGAATCCGTCGCCGTTTATTCAGAGCCGGACGTCGATTCCATGCACGTGCAGCTCGCCGATGAAGCGGTCTGCATCGGCCCCGCTTCCAGCAAGGAATCCTATCTCAAGATCGACCGCATCATCGCCGCCGCGGAGATTACCGGCGCGGACGCCATCCATCCGGGCTACGGATTTCTCTCGGAAAACGCCCGCTTCGCGGAAATTTGCAACTCTTCGGGCATCACTTTCATCGGACCATCGTCCGCAGTCATTTCCAAGATGGGTGACAAGGCCACCGCGCGTGCGACCGCCGTTGCGAATGGCGTGCCGATCACTCCCGGCTCGGACATCATGCCGGATGCCGAGACCGCGCTGATCGAAGCGAAAAAAATCGGTTTGCCCGTGATGATCAAAGCCACCGCCGGCGGTGGTGGTCGGGGCATGCGTCCTTGTTTCAAGGAAGAGGAGTTCATCAGCCTGTTTCACGCAGCCTCTAACGAAGCCGTCGCATGTTTCGGCAACGGCGATTGCTACCTGGAAAAGCTCGTCATCAATCCCCATCACGTCGAGATTCAGGTCATCGGCGATTCCCATGGGAATTACGTCCATCTCGGTGAGCGCGATTGCTCGATGCAACGCCGCAATCAGAAGATCATCGAGGAATGTCCGTCGCCGCTGCTCACCCCCGAGCTCCGCGCCCGCATGGGTGAGGCTTCGGTTAAATTGATCAAGAGCATCGACTATCAGAATGCCGGCACCATCGAATACCTCGTCGATGAAAAGGCCGAGAATTTCTATTTCATGGAAATGAACACCCGGATCCAGGTCGAGCACCCGGTCACCGAGGAAGTCATGGGCTGCGAACTCATCAAGGAGCAGATCCGCGTCGCGGCCGGCGAACCGCTGTCCCACCACGTGCTCAACTCCGTCCCGCGTGGCCACTCGATCGAGTGCCGCATCAATGCCGAGGATCCCTTCAACAACTTCACCCCCAGCCCCGGCACCATCGAGCTTTGGTATGCTCCAGGCGGAAAAGGCGTGCGCGTCGATACCCACGTTTATTCCGGCTACACCGTGCCGCCGTATTACGACTCGATGATCGCCAAGCTCATCGTGACCGCAGCGACCCGTGAAATCGCCATCGCCCGCATGAAACGCGCCCTCGGCGAGTTCATGATCCGCGGCATCAAGACGACCATTCCTTTCCAACAGGAAATCATCGCCCACCCGGATTTCGCCGCCGGCACCTACGACATCGGCTGGGTCGCGCGGTATTTGGAAGAGCGCGTGAAGTCATAGGTCCCATAAGGCCTATACGACCTATGAACGACCCGCGCCTCTACTGCATCCTCGATCTCGGCTATACCCCCGAGGAAAGCGCTGAGGAAGTCACTGCCTCGCTTCTGGCAGGCGGAGCGGACATCCTCCAACTCCGAGCGAAAAACCACGATCTCGCCACGATCCGCCGTGTCGCGGAAAAACTCCTGCCGCTTTGCCGTGCGGCTGGAGTTCCATTCATTCTCAATGATTTCCCCGCCCTCGCCGGAGAAATCGGTGCCGACGGCGTCCACATCGGCCAAGACGACGGTCCCCTTGCCGATGCGAAGCATCAACTGGAGCGCGGAATTCATTCCGGCCTTCATTCATTCATTCATCCCTCTTCGTCCCCCATCCCCAATCCCCAATCTCCGATCTCTTCCCCGTTCATCATCGGCCGTTCCACCCATTCCCTCGACCAAGCCCGCGCCGCTTTAATCGAAGGCTTCGACTACATCGGCTTCGGCCCTCTTTTCCCAACACCGACCAAAGCCGGACGACCTGCCATCGGACTTCAGGAAATTTCCATCATGGAAAAAGAAGTTGGTTCGAAAATCCCGGCCTTCTACATCGGCGGGATCACTCCGGGAACTTTGCCCCAAGTCCTCGCGGCCGGCGGTCGGCGGGTTGTCGTGGTTTCCGCGTTGTTGCAAGCGCCCGACATCCAAACGGCCACCCGGGAAATCCGCACCACCTTACAAGACCAAAGCTTGTAATTGCGCTCGGCTTCCTCTTCTTTGCGTCGCTCTGCGGCAATTTTTCTCAATTTCCAACACCCGAAAATCATGTCCAACACCCATCCCGCTCCCGGAATCGTCATCGGCGGCACCGTCGCCATCGATCACGTCAAAACCCCCGAGGCTGAAGCCCAGAACCTTCTCGGTGGCTCCGCGGCTTACGCGGCGCTCGCCGCATCGTTTTTCAGCAAGCCGGTGGATTTGATCGGTATCATCGGTCACGATTTCCCCAAGGAGCATTTGGAAATGCTGGAAAGCCGCGGCGTCTCGCTCGCAGGCGTGGAGCGTTCGGAAAATGAATCGTTTACCTGGTCCGGTGAATATCACGCCAACATGAACGAGCGGACGACCCACCGCGTCGGCCTGAACGTGTTGGAAAATTGGCAGGTCAAGGTTCCGGAGGGTTCCGCTGGTTCGCCCATCGTGGTCCTAGCGAACATGTCGCCGGACAACCAGCTGGAAATGCTTTCCCAGTGCGGAGCCACCACGACGGGCGAAAGTTCCCGTTTCGTCATCGCGGACACCATGGATCTTTGGATTGAAATCGCCAACGAGCGTCTCCACGAAGTCCTGCCCCATCTGGATCTCTTTGTTCTGAACGAAGGCGAGGCCCGCGACCTCGCAGGCACCTCCAACCTCGTCAAAGCCGGTCGTATTTTGCTGGAAAAAGGTCCACGCAATGTCGTCGTCAAGCTCGGCGAATTCGGTGCCATGTTGTTTTCGGAAAGTGGCGAGATCTTCCGCTGCTCCGCTTTCCCCCTCGAAACCGTCGCCGATCCCACCGGGGCGGGCGACACCTTCCTTGGCGGAATGGCAGGCTACCTCGCCTCGCAAGGCCATCCGCCCTACGATGTCCCGGCGCTCCGCCAGGCCATTATCCACGGCTCGATGCTCGCTTCCTTCACCTGCGAGGCGTTTTCCACCCGCCGCATGGAAACTCTCGGCCAGGACGAACTCACCGCCCGGATCCAGGAATTCCGCGCTGCGACCGCCTGGTAAATGGAGTGCGACAACCCTGTCAGCTCAAAATAAGGAGTGCGGACGTCTCGTCCACACGGCTTCGAGTCGCCCAAAGCGACGAGAAGCCTCATCTCCCGTCTGCTCCTAGACCGTTTGCCGAAGTAGAGCGCCGAACCCTGTTTACGGCGAGGCACCTCATTTCGTTGTCCGGAGTTCAATCTTTAGATTGCCTCTTCAGCAGCAGGTAAGCCGCAGACTCCGGACCGCCTTCCATTCGCACCCAGAGTTGCGACCATAACCGCTGGCAAACCGCCTAAAAAGCAGCAACCAACACCGCCCCATCTCGAAGGAAAAGCCAAAATCTCATTTTCCTTCCACGAAAATTGGCCCTCCCGCATCTCTCTCGAGATCGAATCCTGACCGTAATGGGGTCAGGAATCCCATTGATGCTCCCCGGCCGATTGCGTCTCCCTCGCATTGCGGTTTTCCAGAGAAATTTTCACAACGGATTTGGCGGAGCTCCAGGTATCCCCGCCGAACCTGGGAAATCCTAACATCCCCCGGTTAGGTCACTCCGCATTCCCTACTCTCCACTTCGCTCTCTCTTGTCCCTATTTCATGGGACGCGGGATTTTGGCATCGAGCAGCTTGAAATTTCTCCAATTAGCCCCCTCATTTAATAAAAATTAACCATTTTAGGGGCTGAAAATGGGCTGCTTTCAGTCAATTGCCGCGGCTTTTTATAATCTGTAAGTCTTTGACAATTAAAGCTATGAGATGAAGTCCCCAATCTTTCGCACAGGAGCTTCCTGCGGCCTTGTCGAAATTCGCAAATTTGAGCAAAATTTTCTTGCGGTTGCCCCCTTATCGCTGTTTCCTCTCCATGAAATCTATGAATGCGCAAAAGCACAATCTGAGTGACAATCCTGTTACGATGTTCCGGCGCTAATTCATGGACAGCCTCCAAGCCTCATCCTAAAACCCATAAAACCTTTGAAGCTTCTTCAACAAACACTCTCACTGAAAACACAATCCCCAATAAAAGACCCAATCAAACACAATCCTGTCATGAAAACATACATTCCCTATTCACTCCTCCTCGCCGCTGCCTCCTGCGGGCTGGCCCACGGCGCAGCAACCGCATACACCACTCCGGTGGGGTATGTAAGCCTTGGTAACAATGGTGGCGTCCCCGCACACACGGACATGACGCTAGCGATTCCATTGGAGCGTTCGTCTGAGTGGGCTGGTACCGTAGCATCTGTGAGCGGCAACGTTATTACTCTTACGGGGACGCCTGGCTTTACCACCAACCAGTGGGCCAACGCGACTACTCCTTTTGTTGCAAAGCTTGGTTCAGGAACTAAGAGTGGTCAAATTTCCTTGATTACTGCCAATGCCGCTGGGACACTTACAGTTGCATTTCAAAATACTGACACGCTAACCGGCGTGGTTGCCGGTGATACGATTTCGATCCGCAAGGCTTGGACCATCGGCAATTTCTTTGCCGGTAACACCCTTCCAGATAACATTGAGTTCAGTTTGTTTGATATAACGGCGGGAACGGACAATGCTCCTACTAGTGTTTACTACTATTTCGCCGGAACTTGGTATGACGCTTCGGATGATAGCGTGGCAACCAGTGTCGTTCTTTATCCGAATGAGGGCTTCAGACTTCGGAATACCACCAATGGGGCTATCTCGAATTTGGTGGTTTCGGGCGAAGTGCCGACGGCAAATAGCCGGATCTTCATCAAAGGTGCCGCCGGTTCCCAAGATACCCGGTTTTCGTTCTTTTCATCAGTCGACGAGCCCATCGCAACGAGCGGTCTCGGTGTGGCTGACAATGACCTGTTGCTCTCTTATAGCCTGACTGCCACAGGAATAGACAATGCTCCCGGGGCGGTTTATTATAAATTCGGACCTTCTTGGTATGATGCGTCTGACGATAGCGATGTGACTGCTACTCTCAAACTCAAGGCTGGAGTTGGCTACGTATACCGCGCTGCTGCGGCAACGCCTACCACTACTTCCTCGAACACTCCGGACTACGTTCCTTCCCTCTGATATCAAATAATCCCAAAACAATAATTATACATATGAAAATTGCAAAATTAGCAGCAGCTTTACTAGTTGCATCGACTGGTTTATCGTCTGCAGCAACTGTTATCCTTCAATTCTCCTCCGGTACCGCAACTGTTGCGACTGGCTTCGCCGATGCTTCCAGCAGTGCTGCTGCAGGTTTGGTTTGGGGAATCATTGTCTCCAACGGTGACTCGGTATTCACTCCCCTCTCGCAAGGTTTTGTCCTTACAACCACGACGAATACTGGCACCAATGGTGTCCAAATTGGATCCAGTAACGATTATTATTTTGGTTCAAGCATACTGACTGCAAACCAACCCTCGGGTGGGGAAGCTGGTGCGCTCGGCAAAATTAACCAGCTTACGGCCATTACCAAGGGGGCAGGTGCAACTACCGGTGCCGCTTTTGCTCTAGTATGGTTTGACCGCAATATTACGTCAGCTGAAGGAACTGTCACCGGTGGTACTAAATATGGTCTTCTTACGGACCCAACGTTCGTGATTCCAGCGGATGGTGCGACCACGAGCTTTGCCACCGCGGCAGCCTTGAACGGTGGAGCGGCAAATGACGCTATTAAACCTAGCAACACCGTCACTGTGGTTGGTGTGCCAGAGCCGTCCGCGCTTCTCCTAGGAGCAATCGGCGCTCTCGGTCTTCTCCGCCGCCGCCGGAACTAATCCGGATCGGTTTTCAAGATAGATTGTTTGAATAAAGAGGCGGGCGCAAGCCCGCCTCTTTCATGATAGAGTTAGGAGAAGGATAATGCCCCGCCCCGAATGGCACTGACTTAAGCGAAATTTCGGGGTTTACCGCGATGGGGGATTTCTTTGAAAATTGACCTGGCTGCGGTGAGGTAGCTGAAGTTCTTCGGCCGCTTTTTGATGGCCCGGGGTTCG
>NZ_JBDSCX010000052.1:0-28139 GCF_039920825.1 Luteolibacter sp.
ACATCGAACTGTGCCGGGTTCCGAGGGGCGGTAATCCCGTAGTCCACGAAAAGGCTATATGCAACGCGCCTCTCCCATTCGTCGGGCACACCGTCATGGTCGTCATCAACGCTGAGGAGGTATTCCTCGGCATCCGTAACACCGTTTCCATCCGAGTCGATGTCGGTCACCGAAACCCGCCAGAAAAGTTTGTCAGGAGTGCTGCCGTCGGGCTGGGTGAGCGGGATGCTATATAGCGTCACGCTGCCGTTTCCGACGAAAGGGTTTCCGAGGGGCTGCCAGCTTCCCACGCCAAGATCGGCGGAATAGAGAAGGGTGTATTTTTTGCCGTGAATGGTGGGCCAAGTGAGGGTGATCGCCTCGGGAGTGACGATCACGGGAGCGCCACCGCCTGGCGGAGTGCCATAAACGGCGGGGATATGAGCAAAATTCGGGCGCAAGTATCCGGCGAACGCGTTGGCTTCAAATGGATCGGTGCCAGCCACGGCTTCCGTGGCATTGCTCCAGCCATCGCCGTCAGGGTCGTCCTGAGGTAGGAAGGTCTCGGGGAAAAGTCCCCCGGAATTGAAACGTCTCTCCCAGACATCGCTCAGTCCGTTGTCGTTGGTATCGACGATGGCACGGGCGGAGGGCAGGACGAGGAGAAGTCCGAGAAGGGTGAGGAAAAGACGTTTCATCGGATTGCCCCTCCTTGTTCTTGGGACGCGGGCTTTTCGGTGCGCCAGTAATTGAGAGTGATGTCTTTGGGTTTGGGCGGGTGGGCTTTCAACTCGGCCTCGTTTTCGAGGCGGGCTTTCTCGCGGCCTTGGCATGCTCTCAAAAGCTCCGCGTATTCCTTGTTATAAAGTTCGTGGAGAGCCTCAATGGGAGCAATTTCCTCGGGGGAGGGTTGTTGGCCGACGATTTTGAACGCGGCCTTTTCGTCAGGGAAATCAGGCATGGCCGGAGCGTCGTAAACACGGCCTTTTGCAGCATAAAGGTCGGTCATGCGTTCGATGTCCACATTCCCCCAGCCCATGAGAATCGAATGGGTATCTCCCGCGTTATCGGTGAAGGAACTGATTCCTCCGGCGATCAGGGCAAAATCGGCGGATGACCAAAAAGTGATTTCTTGGCTTTTTCCCCCGGGCCAGAAACGGACGAGGGTCCGCGGTGGGGAATCTTTCGCACGGAATACCGTCGCTCCGATAAAAAGCAGGTCCGATTTGGGATGCTCTTCTTGATATTCGGCGAGTTGTTTACGGAAGTCTTCATCCATTCCGGTGGTTGAGGGCTCCACCGGTGCTGGCGGAGGTGGTAGCGCGATGGGTTTGATTTCCCGGATGGTGATCGTTCGCCCGCCCTCCTTCTGGATGGTGGTATCGAGAATGTCCTTCTTGGGAACAACGAACCCTGGTTTGGGCTCGGCTGGTGGTGGCGGCGTTCCGTCGGGAATGTTGCCCAGTATCCGGGCAGCAGTGGAAACGGGAACGGGAGCTGCGGTTGAATCATCGGAAACCGCGCTGGCGTTGTCCTGCGAATGAACCAGCGAGGTCGCGCCGATCAGAAGGGTGAAGATTCGAAATATTGGTTTCATGGGAAGGCTGGAGGAAGTCCTTCCTGGTGGACGGGGAGTTCTAAAGCCGCACAAAGTCGACCGCGATGGCCTTTAGCTTTTCCCCGTAGAGAACAGCCTGGACATACGCCACCGCCCCCCCGGCCGTTTGGTCGGTTTGGCGGCATCGTTTGCGGTCGATGCCGACCGCTTTGTGTGAGGTTTTAGAAGTCCCCGTCCGCCAGAGCGGACGATTTGAAACAGCGGTAAATTCTGGGGTGTGGCAAGAGGGAATTCTCGGGATGTTAAATTTCTGGACATCGAGAGATCCTTTGCCGAACGGCACTTGCCTAGAGAATGAACGATTAGATGGCAAGCTTTTTACGAATACTATAGTGCGAAGAAATACCGGGGATTTCCCGATAAAGTCTGAGGCTTGTATCTCTCGGACGGGCAGGACTTGAAACAGATCGTAGGACGGGTGATCGCCCGACAGAGAAGCAATGCGGGCATTACCCAAGAGAAACTGGCGGAAGTTGCCGGACTCGAACGGGGTTACATTTCCCTGATTGAACGCGGGCTTAGAATGCCCACCGTTGATACGATTTTCAGGCTTTGTCGGGGGCTGAATGTCCTTCCGTCAAAGGTCATGCTTGAGATCGAAAAGCAGGTGGAAAAAGAAGCCTGATGAAAGAAGTGCGAATTGAATTTGAAGGACTGAACCGTTGAATTCCGGCGTGGGAGAAGTCTCTCCCCCCGAGCCTACTGCGTGCGGCTCTCCCCTCTCAGCGGGGACACCCCGCAACGCCCCGAAGAATTGGGAAATGCGGCCGACGGCCGGGGGCGTGGTTCCCACCACCCCGGCCCCGGAAGAGTCGGCCGGATAGATTCAAATGCTCCGCACCTCCGCAGCGTGACGGGCCGGCCACGCCACCGGCGCTCGTTCCTCGCTCCCGGTGCCGCGTCCACCCGCACCATGCGCCCGTTGGATTTTAGCCAGGCTCCGCACGGCACACCGCACCACCACCCCGCCGCATCGGAACACCATCCGGCATAAACCGGCGGTCGCACTTCGTTTGACTCGCCGTCCCCAAGGCGGCGATGCCACCGGGGACTTTATTCCGTTGGTGTTCCGATCCCCCGCCATGCCTCCCCTCCCCCATTCACAGCCAGCACGCGCCCTGGCGCGTGGGAATGCCACCGCCCCGCTTCCGTCAAGGGCAAGTTCCTTCCGCTGCGCTCCAGTCGTTCCGATCCTCACCGTGCTCGCTTCCGCACTGCGTTTGTGCAGCTCCGCGCGGTTCCGGTCTCCACCCTTGACGGAAGCTTCGATGGGCGGCGGCGTTGTTTGGTCGTCTTGATTTCTTCCAAACAAAAAATTCGTTCCTCTTTTGTTGTTCGTTTGAAACCAATGACTTGTGAAGCTTTAAGGCTTGGAGTTAGACGATTTCGAGCCTATTATTTGGGCATCGGTTGGGAGTGCAAGTGCCTGACCACCAACACCTAATAAGCCACCAAAAGACCATGATCGACATGAACGAAACCCAGTTGACCGGCAACCTTGTTGCCGAACTCGTCACGACCGGAGCCGGTGAAACCACCGTGACCCGCGGCCGTCTGATCCGCTCCAATTCCCACAAAGACCGCGAATCCGGCGAGTGGAGGAAATCCGAGCCTTTCGCCTTTGATTTTGAGGTGTGGGGCAAGCGCGGGGAAACCCTCGCCGCGAAAGCGCGCAAGGGAACCGCCGTTTTTATCGCAGGCGGATGGATTCCCAACCACTTCGAGAAGGAGGACGGCAGCAAGGTTTTCGCCGTCCGCTTGCGGGTGAACCGCTGCCAGATCCTCGCCCAGCCGGGAGAACGTGCGGCCACCGCTGCCGCCAAACCCCGCCCTTCACGCCGGAAAGCCGCCCCCGCCACGGCCTGAAAATAAGCGACGGGAGGAGAGGAACGCCAATTCCCCTCCCCCCTGATTTGTCCATTCCAACCCCGTTATGAGTTATGAAAGAACACAAGAAATCTAAGGAGAAATTCGACCTGTATCAAGTCGTTACCGACCAAATCATCGAAGCGATGGAGCGCGGCGTTTGCCCGTGGAAAAAGCCTTGGAGGGCCACCGGCGGCTGTCCCCGCAATATCCGGGGCCGTCGCTATCGAGGAATCAACGCGCTGTTGCTGGCGATGCAATCCGCGCTCTCCAACTGGACCCACCCGGTTTTCCTCACCTTTAATCAGGCGAAGGAATTGGGCGGAACCGTCCGCAAGGGCGAACGCTCTTCCATCGTGGTTTTATGGAAAACCACCGTTCCCGAGAAATACGCCACCAACCCGCAGGCCTGCCCCGCGAGCGAGCGCAAATGGCTGATTCGTTATTACCGCGTTTTCAATGTCGCACAGGTGGACGGCCTGCCGCCGCAGGCGTTGCCGGAGATCCCGGACAATGACCTATCACCGATCGAAGCCTGTGAGGCGATCGTTGCCGGAATGCCGCAGCGGCCGCCGATCCGCGAGAGCGGACAGGGAGCGTATTATTTCCCGGCCAAGGACGAGGTTTTCATGCCGCCGCTCCGGGCCTTCGACAGCGCGGAAGCCTATCATTCGACCCTGTTTCATGAATTGACGCACTCGACGGGTGCCGATTCGCGCCTTGCGCGTCCGGAGGCCTTTGCCGGTCGCTTTGGTTCCGAGCCGTACGCCAAAGAGGAGCTGGTTGCCGAGCTGGGGGCGGTGTTCCTTTGCGCCCGCGCCGGGATCGCCCCGGCCACGCTGGAGGATTCAGCCGCCTACCTTGCCAACTGGTTGAAGAAGCTTCGCGAGGACAAGCGGCTGATTATCACTGCCGCCAGTGCCGCCCAGCGTGCCGCCGATTTCATCGCCCCCGAGACCATCGAGGACGAGGAAGCCACCGAGCCGGAAGCAGCGGAACCCGCAGAGCTTGCGGTCGCCTGATTCATGAACCCGGAGGGGCGGGAGAAATTCCGCCCCTTTCCTTCCCCACTTGATTACGATGAATCTAGTAGATTTACAAACCGAAGCCGTCCGCCTGTTTCCGATGGCTACCGCGCAGGCCCTCGATCAACCGGGGGAAAAGAACGCCCCGCTTGTCACCCTCAAAGCGCTTTGCTGGCAGCACTTCACCGCCCTTGGCTTCCGTTGCATGGCGGATTGTTTCGATGCCGTGGTTCCCCGCGTCCGGGGCCGTCTGGCGCTCGATGCGTGGAGCACCGCCGAGCTGACGGTTTCGCCGTGGAAATTCCGGGTGGACTGCCGCCCGTTCTGGCTGGGTTCCGATCAGGTGCATTTCGCGATTCACCACGAAGGCCCGTTGCCGGGTGTCACCGAAACCGGCTACCGCTCGATTTTCGCGCCGGTCGCGATGTTCGGCGATGGCACCACGCCCGAGGAGCACATCCGGGGGATGTTCCCGCAGACCGCGCAAATGTGCCTTTTCTAACTCACCCACCCCATGAAGAAATTCGATAGCTACAACAAGGATCGTCTCCGGACGCTGTGCGTGAACGTCCTGCTGTACGTGTTCCCGCCCGGTGGCGGCTACCTCCGGCCCCACGCGCTCCGCTTCAAACGAAATGGCGAAGTGTGGGGCTACGACGCCGGCAACGGCTGGCGGTGCCTTTCCGGCTCAAAGGCCAGCGGCCCGCGTTCGTCGGACCATTGGGAATTCTGAAGCCCTAACCGCCGCCGTCACACCTGGCAAGCAGGTGCGACGGCCAGGCGCGGCCGCACTCGCGTTTGCCGCGCCGCAGGGAAGGCGTTCCCCCTTCCCCGCACCCCATCTCCCAGGGCGGCCGCCAGACGGCGGGAGTCACTTGCGGAACAGATCCGCAGCCGGACACCCTCATTTTTTTGGGGAAGGGAATGAGCCATCCCCTTCCCCAAGCCCCATCCCGGCTGGTGGTTTTCAAGAGCGAGGGTGATCCCCGTTCGCTTGGACATCAGCGGAAAAGAAATCCAACATGCCCATAAGCCTTAATTATAAGGGATTAAGCGCCGCTTATGATGGAATCGCTCCTAACTTAAATCGCTCTTTTGGCTTGCTATCCGGGGTGACGCTTTCAGGATGCTAAGGATTCCCGAACTGTTTTCATGTTCGGGCGTGTGGGCGATTGTCTGCGTCCTCGTTTCTTAGAAAGTTTTCCAACCCCTTAAAAACATAAAGGCCGCCCCGAAGGGCGGCTTAAATTGGTCTGCTAAGCAGAAGGTAAAACGTTGTGGTGACGAAACCTTGTGCAAAGCGGGCCGCAGCACAAGGAAAAAGTGATTTTTCTGACGGAGAATTGTTGTCCCAATCCAACAGGATCAGCCAGGACATTCGGCCCGCCCTCATCTAGGGAAGGTGGAGCTTTGCCCAATCCGCGGGTGTTTTTCAACCCGCCCAAGGCTTGGACCATTGAGCAGGATTTACCGCAGGCCTCCCCTGCCCCGCTGCACCAGCCGGAGCTATTTCCCCAGCCGGATTCCAGCGGCTGGACCGGGGCGAGGTCTTGCGCCTCGTTGCCCGAGCGACAGGCGCTGTTGGATCAGCTTGTCGCTGAAATCCGTTGGCGTTCGACCCAGTTGCATGAACTCAAACGCTCCGCCAAGGGGCGGGTGCTGGATTGCTGCGATTACTTCGACGGCCGCAAATTCACGCTCCAGGAGCTCAAACGCCGCTGCACCAAGCTGCAGGAGCTGATTCACCGCAGCGCGGAGTTTCAGGCGATGCTCAATTTCCCGACCCGCCGCGAGTCGCGCCGGCCGAAATCCGCGCCGCTTTACCTGCGGTTGGCGGCCTACCTCGATCCGATCGGCCGCGCCGGTGGCGGGGCGTGGAAACCCTGCCCCTCCTATGAATCGCTGGCCGAGGCCCTGGGCGTGTGTCTGGAATCCATCAGCCAGGCATTCAGGCGGCTGGAGGAAGATCCGGAATGCCCGTTGGCCTTTGCCTGCGCGTACTCTGGACCGAAGCGCTGCCGCCAGAAGCACGTCGCCATGAAGGCTTGGCTGAAATACGACGGCTTGCCGTTGCACTTTGAGAAGAAAGGCCGGCACCGCAAGTTGCGGCCGACCTTCCGTAAAGGCGTGGAGCGGATCGAACCTCCCCCATTTATTGTCGCCCGCCACGGGCGGACAGTACCGGCGACCGAGCAGGCCGCTCCGGTCACGCGCCAGGCGGTTCCTACCGAGTACATGGCTGGTAACTCTAGAAATTGTCTCTCACACTCTACAAGGCTATCGCCAGCCGTTCTAGACAACCCTCAGCGGTTCCCCGCGAAACACATTTTCATGCCCAACAACGCCTTTCCCCGCAAAGCGGCCCTGTCGAGAAGCCTTGAGAAGGCGGCTTGGAGAGCTGCCCGTGAGGCAAAAGCCGATGGCGAGCTGTTTTGGGACAACGCAAAACCCAAAATTCCACTCGCGACCCTCAAAACCCTGATCCTCCAAGCCTTCCAGCAGGGCTTCGAGTGGCGGAAACACGTTCGACCAGCGCTTATTTACGGAATCAAGGAGGCACACGCTGCCGCGTGTCTCTCCCACATCCACAATCCCGGCGCTTTCGCCACCGCGATTTTCCGCGAGAAGCTCGCATCGATGCGGCCCGATCTCGATCACCTTGCCCAGGTCATCGAAAAACGCCGGTCAGCTCCCGCCACGGCGGAACACGCGGAAACCCCGCGCCAGATTCCCGAGGAGGAACCGATTGCGACGACTCCCCTCCCCTCCCCCAATCCTCCGGATCTCAGGAATCAGGCCGAGTGCCGCGCCATGGACCGGCTGGCCGCCTACATCGAGGAAAACATGGAGGCCATCGCCAAGCTCTCCCCCGAAGAGTCCGAAGCCAGTTTGTTTGTCAAAATGCGGGAATTTACCGAGGAGGAATTGCAGCGATTCTAGCTATTCGCTAATCCATACAAATCGCTAATTTAGTGCTTTCTGCGTCCGTCGAATCGTCGGCTCGAATCAAGGATCTTCTTGGCCTGTGTTGCATTCAGAGAGGTACATCCACGCAGAGCTACCCGAACCAAATCAGAAATGCTTGGCCGGAACTCTCCTGCATCACGAAGGAGCTGTGAGATTCTGTCCAAATGTTGCTGATCCTCCTCGGTAAATCCTACGTTCCGAATCAGGAGCGGTTTTGCAGGTTGCTCTGGAGTTTTTGGTTTCGGTTCAGGACGAGTAGCCTTCGGAGATTCCTCGACTTTAGGCGCTGGAATCGGAGGCGAAATTACAGCCACAGCGGCTGCGGCTGGTTTTGCTCCGGCTGATTCTCCGAAATTTGCCAGCTTCTTGAGTTTGTCTTCAGTTTTTGTGCTCACTTTATTAGTTGTTCGCTAAAATAGCATTAAGCTTTTATTGGATTTCAAGTGCCAGGCTGGTTACTTCGTCCTTTGCGGCTGCATCGAGTGCTGTCCAACCATCCAACAATGCGTGTTTGTAGACTTCCCGATCTGATAAAAAGTTCCGAGCGGCCGGTATTGGCAGGTTTTTCGCCATGGCTTCAAGGTTTCGCCCGTATGTGGAAATCTTTTTTACTCGGTTAAAAACGACCAACGCTTTGGTTTCGGGCCTCATGTGTTGAGCAATTACCGAAGCACTATGGCGAGTGGTAGCCAACTCGGCTGGACTCGGCGTAGTCGGGATGATGATGCGGTCCGCTTGCGCAATCGCATTTAGAACCGCTGGATCATCGATACGGGGAGGAGTGTCGATTATCGTGATTTCGCCATTTTTAGCGAATGTGAAACCTTCGGTGTCTTTGAGCCAAGCTGAGAGACTTTCCTGCGGATCCAAATCCAAAATGGAGATTTTTTTTCCGACCCGATCAAGAGCGACGGCAAAGAGAAATGCCATCGTGCTTTTGCCCACTCCACCTTTTCCTTGGATAAATAAGAGATTCATTTGAAGTGCTAATTTAGCGAAAAGATATTTTGGCGTAAAGTGTTTTTTGCTAAAATGCTAATTTAGCAGAACGCTGCAATTGGGAAAAGGAAAAGAATAGTTCCTTGCTATTATAGCAAAGCACTAAAAAAGCATTTGGCTACTTTGGTTTTGATTTGGCGATAATGAAGAATGCTTTAAATTTAAAAGCTAATAAAGCAATCAGCTAAATTAGCGAATTGCTTTATTGGTGATCTTGATTGTGCGGCAGGTGGGCGGAGTGTCATTGCATACCGAAACCCTCTCGAATCCGTTGGGAAGGTGACTTGCCCGGGGTGTTTCGTTCCTCGGGTTCCTCGTCCTGGAGCTTCTTCAGGGTGATGCCGGTGATTTTTGGAGCATCCTTTTGGTTGTCGAAGATTCCGGTTTGGACGATTTCAAGCCTTTGGTATTGGAGGCCGACGAGCAGATCGGTGAGGTTTTCCCCTTCGATCTGGATGATCAGGTTGCCGAAACGGCAGGTGAGTTGCTTGCCGGTGGCATCGAGTTCGACGCCCTCGCAGTGGTGGTAGGGCAAGGCGAGCTGGCGGCCGTCCGAAAGCCGGAAGCGGACGGAGGCGGCTTGTTCCCGTTCCTGGAATGTCACAAGCGGTGGTTGGAGTGGTTGCTTTTGAATCATGATTGGATGGGGTGGGGGAGTTCAGCGGTCGAAACCAAAGCCTTTTCCCTTGTCCTGACCTTTTCCCTTCCCGCGCTTGATCGACGGATTCGGGTTGGGCCGGTTTTGAGGATTTTTCACCTTTTGGCTCGGGGTGTAGCTTTCGAGGGCGGATTTCGGGATCTCCGGCTTTGGGGTGATGACCGCTTCCTTGGTTTCGGTGGCTTCCTTGACGCCTAGGGCGTGCTTGGGCGGGGTGGGGGAGCGTTTGAGGTCGAGAGCCGAGGCGCGGGCGTCCGAGTGGCTGATGGCCTCACGCAGCGCCTGCTTGTCGTCGGTGATCCACGTTGCCGAGAACCGGGCGCGGGAAGCCGAGACGTAGCCTTGTTCTTGGGAAGCCACGGCAAAAGTCGCCGAGGGTTGCGAAATCACCACATGATCGAGGGTCTTGCCCTGGGAGGCGTGGGAGGTGGCGGCGTATGCGTGGGTCAGGTGCAGGCGCTCGCCGTTGCCGACTTCCCGGACCTTGCCGCTGGAAACATCCTCCAATCTCAGCATCTCCGCCCCGGCCTCGATGACCCGGTGGCGGCTGTTGTTGAGCAGTTCGCCCTTGTTTTGGGTGGCGCGGACCAGATCGCCGGTCGCGAACGCGGCCGGCTGGACCCGGTACACGTTGAAGCGGGCCGCCTGCGCCAAATCCAGCGTCCGGACCTCGCCGCCGCGCTCGATGGTCACCTCGCCGCCTTTGGCGGCCGTGACGGCCCATTGCTGGCCCTTTCCGAAGCCACCCTTGCCATTCTGCACAAACTCGACGACCTGCCCCGGCTGGTAGCTGCGGGCGTCGCAGCGCTGCGACTCGGTGAAGCCGAGATTCACCATCCGGTTGTGGGTGGCATCGGTTTGGCCGATTTCACCCCGATCCTTGAGCGTGGCGCGGACTTTTTCCTGCACCGCGTCGATTTCGGCGTGGGTGGGGGCGATGATCGTCGCCGTGTGGTTTTTTCCGTCCTGATGGGTGAGGGCGGTTTTCTCAAAGTAGGTTGCCACCGCGAAATCAATTCTTTCCTGCCGATCCGCGATTTCATGGACCCAGCCGAGCGCATCGAGTTTGTCGAAACCGTCACCGGGCCGTTGTTCGCCGAAGGCGCTGGCGGCCTCGCGGTAGGCTTCCACCTGCTGGCGTTTGATGTTGGAAATCTCCACGGTCCGGATGCCCGCCCGGTCCTCCAGGATCGCCAGGGCATCGCCGCGCTCGACGGCGCGGTGTTGGCCCCGGTCGCCCGACAGGATGAGCCGTGAGCCGTTTTCGCGGGCGTATTCCATGATCTGGCGCATTTGCTTGGCCGAAACCAATCCGGCCTCGTCGATCCAGAGGGTTTTTCCGGCGGCCTCGCGTTGGGTGGTGGGATTGACGAGGAGTTGTTGAATCGTGGTGGCGTCATCAAACCCCTCGCGCCTGAGCACGTCCACCGCCTCGCTGGACGGCGCGAAGACCTGCAACGGTTTGCCATTGGCCGCGAGCGCGTCCGCGCATTCCTGCATGGTGGTGGTTTTGCCGGTTCCGGCCTTGCCCCTGATGCCAAACACGGTATCCGGACATTCCAACACATGACGGACGGCCGCCTGTTGCTGGCCGTCGAGCCAGGTGCGGGAGATTTCCCACGGCTTGCCGCCGCCGAGCGGGATTGCGGCGTCTTTGCCTTGCTGGCACAATTCCACCATGCGGGATTCATCGGCGAGCACCTGGCGCGAGGTGATGGCCGGCTGACCGGCCAGCTCGCCGCGAATGAGATCGCCCCTTTCAACCGCGGCATTGACGGCCTGCGAAACCGCCTCCGGAGCGAGGCCACAGCCGAAACGCAGCGCGGCGGCCTCGACTTGGTAGGCAGAGGCCACGGATTGCCGCTCGAACAGGTGCGAGGCGGCCAGCTCGACGGCCTGACCCGGCGAAACCACGGCGTTGGATTTAGCACCTTTCACGGCGTGGATCGCGGCCATTTCCTCCGGTGAAATCCGCCGCCTCCATTCCTGGATCAGCGCCGGACCGGCAAGCCCCTTGCTTTTGCCCTCGCGGGTCTTGCCGCCGATTTCGCCTTTTGCCACGGCAGCGGCTTGCGTCGCGTCCATGCCACCGCGAATCAACTGGCTGGTGCGTTTGCCGATTTTCACCGCTTCGTTGCGGGCCGTGTCCTCGACAATCGCAGTGCGGCGGGAAAACCGTTCGATGAGCTCGCGTGAAATCCCGGTCAGCTCGAAGTCCTTGCCGTTGGAAGTCACGCCGTATCCCTCGCGTTGGAGCGAGGCGGCAAGGCGGCTGTGAAACGCGGCCTCGAAGAGCGGGGCATGGCGTTTCAAATCCTGAAACTGTCCGGCTTTCCAGATTCCTTCCTGGGTATCGAAGGTGAGATTCGCGACGTAAGCGTGAACATGGGAATGGGGATCGGGCACGCCATCGACAGGCCGGCTGGTTTCATGGCAGAAGGTTGCCCAGAGCGCATTGCCGGTGATCCGGTCGGAGTCCTGACCATCCTTGCGAACGCGGGTTCCCATCATCGCTTCAATATAGCGCATCGTGTCATTGACCGCTTCATGAAACAGCTCGCGAGGCCGAACGTCATCGGTTGCTGCGAGGTAGATGGAAACCGATTTCGGGACCGAGAACGTGAAGTCATAACCGGGAGTGCGGTTTTCACGATGGCGGACCCCTTCCAAGGTTTCAGCGGTTCCGGGATCAAGACCGTTGAGCACAGCTTCGAAATTCTTTTTCGTTACATCGGAAGACAAGCCCATCCGTTCCATCGCAAGCCCGTGCCAGGTTCCGATGGTTTGCTCGCCTTCACCGTAATAATCAGCAACGTTGAGAGCGGCATCGAAGTAATGCGAAGCAGCACTTGCGGAAGTGGATTGGATGATTCTCAGCATAAGGTAGGGTGAACCTGATCGGAGATCGGGTGCGGAAGCAGTCGAACAGGCAGGGCAGGCGAAGACCATGGGAAATCAGCAGAATTATTAAAGCAGGCATCTTCCCTAAGGATGCCTAGGTGGGGAGCTGCTCAAAAACCGGCAACGTCTGGCAATGAATTGCAACGTTTCGTCTCCCGTCCGCCCCCGAGCATTGCCAAACGTTGCAATAGGTTGCCAGAAATGGACCGTTCACCCGCCCCAAGCTTCGTAGAATCCCCCATTCCGCGCATTCCTTGAACGGGCGCGTTTTTCAGGCGAAACCCGGTTAGTAAGATTTTATTCATCACACATGTCCCTATGGGTGAACCATTGGCCGGATGATTGCCGAACAAAAGCCGAACCGGAGGCCGGAAATCCCAGCGGATTTTCGGCATTTGTTTGGCAACTGTTCGGGGTGGAAAATCTTTCGACATTGCAAAGATCGAGGTGGCAAGACGCGCGCGAATCCGTCAGAAATCACCCCACAAGTGGCAGGCCAATCCTTTCGTTCCAAACTCAATCCCCACCTCGAATTCATCCGGGCGGCGAGGCTCCGGGAGGAAACGTGGGAAGCCATCGCGGCCAAGATCCGCGAGTCTGGAACGACGACGGACGCAACGCAGGTGTGCAAATTCCTCAAGCGTCGCAACCAGGGCAAGCGCCCCCTCGGGTTCGCTCCGGAGGCGACGGTTGAAACCCCGCAGGTTGTTTCCTCGCTGCCGATCGAGGAGGAAATCCTTCCACCGACGCGCCCAAAACTCGTTCTCAAAGTCACCCAGCCCACCCACACCCCATGAGCAAAGTCACGCCACCGACCATCAAAGCCCACCTCATTCTCGCGCCGCAGAGCGCGGGCCGGATCGGCAAATCCACCGCCGCCGAGGGCATCATCACCTGGGCGACATTCGCGGGCATCGGCTTCGCGGTGCTGGACTTGGACGCCGAGCACAAGACGATTTCCCAGCGGTTCCCGGACTCGTCCACGCTGTTCCCCGAAGCGGCGGCGAGTGATGACGGCTTCATCGAAATGCTGGCGGCGGTGTGCGAGGCACCCGCGCCATTGATCGTGGCGGATTTCCCGGCGCAGGCGACCGAGCACATTTTGCGTCAGCTCATCGAGCGCGGCGGGCTGGAAATGTTGGCGGCGGCGGGAATCGTGGTGACCTGTTTGATTTTCCCGGCGGATGATACGGCGGCGAGGCAAAGCGCGGTCAAATGCGTGAGCGCTCTGGGTGACCGCGTGAAATGGCTGGTAGTTCGCCAACCCGGACCGAAGCCGCTCATCGAGCCGGAAGCATGGGCCGCCAGCGGCCTTGGCAAGAAGTTCAAGGAATACGGGGCAGGGGAGTTGAACTGGCCGCGCCTGAGCACGTCCACCCGCGAAGCCTACGAGGAAGCCTGCAAAGCCGCAGGCCGCTGGTTGCCGTTCGATCAGGCGCGTGAAAACGTGCCGTTTGTGAGCGCCTTCGAGTTCGATCTTTGGCGCAACCAGGTGTTGTGCGATTGCGAGGACCACGCGGATTTTCTTATCCCCGATTCCTCGCTCATCCAAAAGCGGACGGTTCGTCAGAAAGCTCCGGACCTTGTGTCGAAAGCCTCGACCGGAGGACTCGGCCTCGATCTATGACGGCCGCATCACCCCGCGAAATCCTCGACATCCTGCTGCGTGAGCGCACGGCTGAAGACCGCGAATGGTTGATCCAAGCGTGGGAGCGGTTCGGCGATGGCGATCCGCAGAGCCTGCCCGCATTGTATGCGTTGACCGATCGTTTCAGCTTGGACGCCCACGCGGCGCTGTTGCAGGAAACCAACCGGCTCCATGGCGACATCAAGCGGATGAGTGCCGAGCTTGCCACGAAAACGGAGGAAGCCGCGAGGCTGGTCCAGGCGGCCGCCAACACCGAGGCGGAGACGGCCGCCCGATTCAAGGAGCTGGTCACCCGGCTTGAGAAATCCGCCGGGGAGCAGGGGACTCAAGCGATGGAGCTTTTCGCCGCCGCCAAACAAGCCTCGTTACAAATCGTTCACGATTTGGAGAAAGCGAAACGCGAAGCCGCGAAGGGCGATCATTGGTGGACGGCGGGAGCCTTGGCCGTGTTTTTTGCGATCTTCGCGGTCGCGGGGTTCTGGACCGGCGGCGCGGTGAAGCTGTTCTATCCATTCGAAAAATCATCAGCGGAAGAAACCCGTGATCTTGGATTGCCGCGTCCGGCGAAGACGGAAAAAGACCGGCGGGCTGCGGGGGTAAAATGAACCATTAGAAATTCACGTCATGAAAACCAAACACATCTCCGCTCTTTACGGATCGGCCAACGTTGGCAAGAGCACCACCCTCAAGAAGGTCTTCGCCCTGTTGACGGCCGCCTATCCGACCGCCCCGGTCCAGACCCTGAATCCGCCCGGAGCCGACATCACCTTCATCATCGAGATCAACGGGATATTGGTAGGAATCGAGAGTCAGGGCGACCCGAACAGCAGGCTTGGCGCGAGCCTCGAACGTTTCAAGAAAGCCAAGTGCGTGATCATCATCTGCGCGACGAGGAACTGGGGCGGCACCGTCCGGATCGTCGAGGCCCTGCAGCCGGAATTCACCATCGCCTGGCATCACAAGAAATCCGAACGGCAACCCAACTTGCAGGAACAGCGCAACGACGAGGCCGCGAAGATCATTTTCGAGGAAGTCCGCAACGTTCTCAGCGCCTAACTGAATTATGTTTCTACGCCGAATTTTCCGCACCCGCAGTGACGTTCCACGTCATGAGGAGAAGCCACCGGCGCGGGGCGGCGGATGGTCGTTGGATGGCGAGCTGTTGCGCTTCGGTGCGGCGGTTGGCGGGCAGCCGGTCGGGATTCCCTGGACCATCCGCCACGCCTGCGAGGGAACCGCGGTTTTCGGGGCGACCGGCAGCGGCAAGACCAGTGGCACCGGCCAAACGATTGCCCTCTCGATGCTGCGGGCCGGATTCGGCGGGTTGGTGCTTTGCGCGAAGCCGGACGAATTGCGTCTCTGGAAACGCTATGCGGCCGCCACCGGCAGGGCGGGGGATCTGGTGGTTTTCTCCCCCGAAAGCGGCGCGCAGTTCAATTTCCTCGATTACGAATTGCGGCGGGCGGGCAGGGGATCTGGCATCACCGAAAACGTGGTTGCCGTTCTCATGCAGTGTGCGGAAATCGGCGGGTCCGGCGGCCAGGGCAGCGACGCCATTTGGGAAAAGGCGATGCGCCAGCTTTTGCGCAACGCGGTGGATTTGTGCCATCTTTCCGGAAGCACGTTGCGAATGGATCTGATCCACCGCATCGCCCTGAGCGGGCCGGAGGTTGAAGAATTGTTGGAGAGGGCGCGGCAGCGGGGAAACGAGCTAACCGCTTCCGCCCGCGATGACCTCGAAGCCGTGAAACGTTATTTCCTCATCGAGTGGGCGAACATGGCCGACCGCACCCGGTCGGGCGTCATCATGAGTCTCACGGCGATTTGCGATCCATTTTTGCGGGGCGCGTTGCGGGATTTGTTCTGCCGTGAAACCACCGTCACCCCCGAGGACGCCCAGCGCGGCAAGATCATCGTGATTGATTTGCCGGTGAAGACGTTCAACGAGCTTGGCCGCTATGCCGCGGTGGTGTGGAAGTTCCTTTTCCAGCGGGCGGCCGAGCGGCAGGAAGCGCCTGACCGGCCGATGTTCATTTTTGCGGACGAGTGCCAGCTTTTCGTCACCTCGACGGATGCGGTATTCCAGAGCACGGCGCGGAGTTCGCGGGTGGCGACCGTCTATCTCACCCAGAATCTGCCCAACCTCCATGCCGAGCTGGCGGGAAGCGGACCGGCAGGCAAGGCCCGCGTCGATGCGTTGTTAGGCAATTTGCAGACCAAGATCTTCCACCAGAATTCCGATCCGCAGACGAACCAATGGGCAGCGGAAACGCTGGCCCGCAGCTTGCAGTCGCGAGGCTCGACAAGCGGCAGCGTGTCGATGGGTCAGAATGGAGAACCGAAGCCGCAGGCCGGTGCCTCGCAACAGGAGGCGTGGGAATTCGAAGTCGCACCCAGGGAGTTTTTGCGGATGGCGAAGGGTGGCCCGGATTTTGATTTCGTGGTGACGGGGATGTTGTTCCAGGGCGGGCGGGTATTTCCTAACGGTAGGCATTGGATCGAAGCGGCTTTCACCCAGGGCAAGGAATGAAACCGGTTGTCGCATTCCTCCGTTTCTTCCGAGTGGTCATTCCCCATGTGATCGCTCTGCCCGCCGTGGTGGTTTTCCGCTGCCAGTGGGGCGTGAACCATGTCACTTGGATCCGCTTCATCATCGGCATGGTCCTGTCTTTTCCGATCATGCTCGCATCGGGGCTGGTCCTCGGCAACGAGGTGATGAGTCCCAAAATCAAACACGAACTCAACGCGTCCTTCGGTTTCATGTTCCTGTTCGGAATCGTGTCCTCGGTGTTGTTCGTGGCCGGCCGGATCAGCCGGGCGATCCGCCCGCCGTCCGGATTATCGAACAGCGTGGGCCGGGTGCGTTTCCTGCCGGGTGGGATGTTCTGGCAAATGGTGCCCAGCCTGGCGCTGGTTTCACTCGCGATCGCTGACCATTATGATTGGAAGTCGCTCCGGCCGTTGAGCGCCTTGGGCGCGTATTACGGCGTGATCATGGCCTTTGATTATCTCAAGGCCTGCAACTACGGGCGCAAGATGCGTGTCGGGGTGAACGACGCGAGAATCCTTTCCAAGGAGGTGACGCAACCCGCATCGTCCCGGAAAAACGACAACCCCGCCGGAAGCGGGGAGGGGAGCACCAGCGAGCTGGTGCGGATCTACGGCAGGAATAGCAGAAGGTGAGCCTGACCCAAAAAATGATACCCCCGTCCATGACCGAGTCCGTTCACCGGGGAAGTGATTTCGATGACTTCCTCAAAGAAGAGGGAATTCTTGCGGAGGTCGAAATCCTTGCGCTCAAACGGCTGGAGGAAGCCGGTGCTTCACGAAGTTTTGAAGCCGCGAGTCTTTCGCTTGAGCAAGCAACTCGCGAGGCCAGATCCCGCTGAAATCGATTTCATGGGAGGCGGTGCATTTGATCGCTTCCGGTGAGGTGATCACTTTGCGGGTGAGTTCCAATTGGATGATCGCGCCACGCGAATCGAGAACCCCGGATTCCGCAGCCTCGATAAATTCGGAGAGGTAGGCCCCAATCACGAGCCGCATGAGATTCACATGCTTGAAATCGTTGCGACCGGTCTGGTCGAGTCTGGCAAGGTTTGCGATCTTGGCTTGAAAAAGCGTCACTGGAAGGATCACGCGGGCCGCGAAAGCTCCGCCTTCATCCTTCACGTCGAGCTGCGGTGTCCCCGCCATCAGGTCTTTTGGCCCGAGTCCGAACACGTTTCTCAGAACGTCGATTTTCAGGTCCCTGTCGCCCAACCGCACCACCATTTGCCCGACGACCGGGCTGCGAGGCCCGGAAAGGCGATATTGTCCGCCGAAACGCTGTTTCAATTCGTCCAGCATGGCGACCGTACCCACGAGGTCGAGATCCTTGCTCGTCAGGGGAAGCCACTGATTCAGGGCTTCGCCTATCCGTTCTCGATAGACCCATGCCCATAGATTCACGGCGTGTCCTCCCACCAGAAGAGGAAGTTCTCCGTCCAAGCGGGCACTCAATATTTTACTGAAGTCCCGGACTTCGGTGGGGTTGTCACCCTCCCTCATTTGGAAGGATACGCCTTTTGAAAAAATCCAACCAGATCGAAGGTGACTTTGGCATTCATCGAAAACAGGGAATTTTCCTCCTGAAGGGCTTCCGGAGTGATCTCGCCGGTACGCAACCGTTCCGCATCGCGAGCGCGTTCCTCACGATGCTCGCGATCCAGTTCCTCGAATGTGACGGTTGCCGGAGCCATGACTACGGCGAAAGGAAGCCATGCCTGAGGCCATTTGTCAAGGAAGCCACACAGGTTGGAGCCGTGCCGAGGTGGCTGGTCCATGAGATCCAGCAAGCCATTGGCTTGAATTCGGCGCACGCCGCTGGTCAGTAGTCCGAGGGCGGATGTCGGAAAACCAGCCCCGGCGATGATCCGGAACAAGCCACTTGATAGATAGGCTCACGGGCATTTCGTTCCCGTTGCGGCAATCATCGGTCGCCAGTTCAGATCGGCAGATTCCGCATTCGGGATTGATCGTATTCTGGCGGTGTGGGGTTGGCCGGATTTGCGATTCGTTCATGCGCCGGTCGGCCGGGGCCGCGACGGCCACGCGGCTACCCTCGCGCCAGCAAAGCATGTCACTCACGCAGCTTTCACGCGTCCTTGCGTCCTGATCCGGCCTCCCCGGCGGTTTTCCGGCCGGAGGGCTCACCCTCTCTCGGGTCGGCGAAGAGAGGGAATGAGCCCTCCTGATACCCGGAAAACAACAATGAACGAATCGAAATTCCCACTTGGCCAACTCGTAACCACCCCTGCCGCCCTGGAGGCGGTCAATCCCGATGACATGCGGAACTGCCTGGCGCGGCATGCCGCGGCCGATTGGGGCGACCTGTGCGAAGAGGACCGCAACGAGAACCAAATCGCCCTCCGGAGCGAACTCCGAATCTTTTCGGTCTATCGCGACCGAATGGGGGTCAAGTTCTGGATCATCACCGAGGCCGACAGGTCGAGCACCTGCATCCTGTTGCCTTCGGACTACTGACCGGCGGAAGCCGGGAACCCTCGCGGGTTCCCGGCTTTTTGTGGAATGACCAGGGCGATTCCGCCGCCACCGAAGAGGGGACAACCGGGGACGGTTGACACCGGGCGAATCAGCGAACGCCCCGCCTCTGCGCCCGTTATGCGGAGCGTCCGGATTTGCCAGCATCGGGGATGGGGACCACTCGCCGAGATGGCACCCGCCACCCGATTCCCACTTCATTTGACAAACGCCCCATCCGTATGATCGCCGATCTATTACCCGAACTATCCAAATCCTTCGCGGCAGGCTCTCCCTACGCCGCCGTCTGCACCGTGCTCGTCGTGGCGATGAACCACGGCTACAAGCTCCTCGTCCTTCGCTTTCACGCCGCTGCGGTGCGAAAGGCGGAAACGAAGGGGGAAAGGGATGCGTTGGTTGAATTGTTCCGCCTCGCGAATCCACCCAAGCAGGTACGCGGTGCCCCGCCGATCCGAAAGTCAAAGCGGTGATCCGGTGTTTCCATCGCCTGCCATGGTCATGGACGGAGGAGTCTTAGTTAGATTCGGCCCCGAAATATTCCGCTCGCCATGGGATCACGGATTTTACGATCATCCGCATGAAAGCCATAACAGCCATGTTGAAATCAAAGAAAAACCTGACCCGCTTCACTTACGAAACCGCCTCTTTCCAAGGATGGCGTCTCAGCCTCAGCAAGAAGGGGACGGCGTTCACCAAATACTTTTCTGACAAGCAGTTCGGCACCGGCAAGAAATCACTCGCTGCCGCCGAAAAAGCACTGTCGGAACTCAAGGCGCTCCTTGAAGCTTCAAAGCTCGTCAACGGCAAGCTCACAGCAACCACGGTGAAAAAAGCCGAGAAGCTGTTGGCAGAAGCGTGAAGGCGAAACAATTGCCAGATCCTCTGGGGATCTGGTATCGATAACCGGAGGATCACTCTAGCGGAACGGTGATTTTTGCGGCTTCCATCACACCGAATTCGAACGGGCAGAGCGACGACCAGCCCGCGAATCCGCAGTCGATTTCCAGCTCATCGGAACAGTCGATTTCCTGAATTTTGATGGCAGCGGCCTCGGTGGTGTCGATGGGATAGAAGGCGTGGCCCGGTTCGTTGTGGAGGAAGTGATCGCCGAAGGGAGCACCGCAGGTGCAATGATTCATGTAATACTCACGGGCGGCGGTGTGGGAGTAGCGTTTCTTGAAGCGCCCGTTCGCGAGGGCCGCCGCCGCGAGGAAGGCGGGCGGAGCCTGCTCGATGTCGCGGAGGATGATGGGCGAATGCTCCGGCATTTCGTCTTGTTCCTCCTCGTCGTCGCTGGTGGCGGAGGCCGCGGCAAAGGCGATTGCCTCCGCTCCACCACGGCATTTCCAACAGGCTTCCCAGGAACGCAGCAGGTGAAAAGGAGGGTGGATGGTGTAAGTCATGGCGCAGTCGGAGAATGGATGGCCGACAGCTTTCCGGATAGGAAATTCCAAGCTCCAGATCACCGGCTTGCATTTTATATCGAACGATATAAACCGGGGAATGGCGCAGGAGCACGTCAAGGACTACATCACTCTTTCCGACTGCTACGACGTTTTCAACGAACGGCTTTTCGGTGGCGGGTTGCGCGGCTGTGTCCTGACCTTCGAGGACCGGGGCCAGCATTTCGGCTACTACCGGCAGGGCGGTTTCATCGGCCGCGACGGCGGGGAAAGGCGCGATGAGATCTGTCTCAATCCCCGGCATTTCCTCGCCAACACCGGCGACCTTGAATTGCTCCAGACGTTGGTTCATGAGCAGGTCCACCAATGGCAGACGCAGTTTGGCAAGCCGTCGCTGCGGACCTATCACAACCGGGAATGGGCCGACAAAATGCTTTCGGTTGGCCTGACACCGAGCGGCACCGGCCGACCGGGAGGAATGCAGACCGGCCAGCACATGGCCGACTATCCGACCGAGGGCGGGGTGTTTCTGGAGATCGCCAGCGGGATCCTCGCGAAAAGCTCGCTCATCACCTGGTACAAGGAAGGCGTCGCGATCAAACGCGCCCAGGAGTATGCCGCCCGTCCGGACGGGGAGAATGACCGGGCGGCTCCACCGATCGTGGCCGCGATGGCAGCAGCCTTGCCACCCACCGGAGAATCAGAACCGGTTAGGACGCCGACGAAGGTCGCCTATCAGTGCCAGGAGTGCGGCATCAAGGTCTGGGGCAAACCGGATCTCTCGTTGATTTGCGGCGATTGCCACGCCATCGACGGGCAGATCCTCCATCTCATCGTGACCGCGAGCTACTGATTAGCCGTCCAATGATTATTTGGTAAACCGATCCTGCCCTGACTGACGGATGCCGACCCGGAATGGAAGCTGGCTGCATTAGCAACGCTGTGATAAAAATCGAACCCATAGCAGATAAGCACCCCGGCTCAGGATGAGCCCCACCATGGCCATCGCATACCACAGAATTTGTGAAGAAGTCTCCCTTAGATTGGGAATTTCCATGGTGTCGCCAATCTTCCCCAGACCATAACGAATCCCAATCCCGAACAGGAATGCTGCCGAAAATCCGATAATTAGAGACATGCCTGCGAAGAAGGCTTTGGAGCCTAAAGGAATTTCCAAGGGCGGCTCATACTTGTTACGGCGGCGTCGTTGCATTCGTTGAATTCTGTGGGACAAGAGTGAGGCGGCAAGTCTGATGTGATTCCTTGTCTTTAAAGACCAAGCTTGGCCGCGGCCGAGCTTTCCCAGCCCTCGCGGCGCCGGATGTAGCGCATCGCCGTGCGTTCCGATTTCCAGCCGCCCTGTCCCTTGATCGCCTGCAGCGACGCGCCGTTTTCGGCGGCGACCGAGGCGAATCCCGACCGCAGCGAATGCGGCGAGAAATCGTCCCAATCCTCAAGTCCGAGCGATTTGGTGCGGCTCTTGATGATGTCGGAAACCGTCTTGTCGCTGAGGCCGGTTTTGCCGACCGAGCCATCCTTGAAAACGCGGCGGAAGATAGGTCCTTCCTTGATGCCCGAAATATCCAGCCAGCCTTTGAGGGTCGCCACCGGACAGGTGACTGGCACTTGCCCGCGGGTGATGTATTTGACCATGCCGCGGCCTTCCTGATCGGTTTTGGACCAACGGACGGTGATTTCCACGCCTTGGGTCCGCCATTCAAGATCCTCGACGGTGATCCGGACCAGCTCCGAGCGGCGGAACGCCCCGGCGAACCCGATCAGCAGCAAAGCCCGGTCGCGCAGGCCGAGCGTGGTATTTTTATCGGCTCGTGATTCGTCCACCAGGGCGCGGGCGAGTTCGGTGGAAAGCTCGCGGGCCTGTTTCTGTTTCGTTTCACGGTAGCGGCGGCGCAGCAGCCGGAAACATTCGACGACTACCGCAGCGCTGCGTGGATTCTCCTCGCCCAGAAACCCCGCCTTGCGGTGCGCCCAGGAGATGGCGGCGGCACGGCGCTCGACCGTCGCCATCGAAAAGCCTTCGGCATGCTCGGTGAGGAAATGCACCAGCGCGGCCGAGGTGCTGGGCAGCGGGTTTTCTCCATGGTGGCGGCACCACTCGATGAAATGCGTTAGGTCCGACAGATAGGCTTTTGCCGAGCTATCCGTCACGTCCTCCTCGAACAGCGCGGCCACGACCGCCGGGACCAGAGGCCGAGCCGCCGCCGGCTGGATCGCGGCACCGGCTGTCACCGCCGGTGCGGAGACTGCTTCCGGCGGTTCTACTGGAATTCTAGTAGTTAATTTCATCACGGCCGGACGGTGGGCTTTTACCGCACCGCGCTGAAAATCCACGCTTCGAGTTCACGCCGCTTGAGATCGCTGATCCCGGCGTGAACCTGCCCTTCATCGTGCATCAGCCCATCGGTGGCAAACAAGAGCGAGCAGGATTCCGCCATGATCGTTGGATGCTTGAGGGCACGGGCGATCATCGCCTCTTCATCGGCGGTCCAATTTTTGAGCAGCGGCATCCAATCGTGTTCTTGGGAATCGCGGACGACGTTGTACATCGCGTGGGCAAGTTCGGCGCTCACCCCGGCCTCGACGGCGCGGAGTTCGAATTCTTTGTAGGGTGTGGAGGTCATGGCGGGGATAATGAAGTTAGAGTTTCGAGGCTTCGGTGGTGTCCGCCAACTCGCGCAAACGCGCGGGGCTTTCCATCGGGATCGGGTAGCAAAGCGGGAGACCCTTGGTGGCTTGGGTCGCTTCCGTTTCGTCGCAGCGGGTGAACTCACCGGCGGCGGTCATGAGGATTTTCAATTTCTCCTCGATCTCGGCACCGGCCAGCAGTCGGGCGGTAATGACCGCAGCCACGGCTTCGGCCACTTTGGTATCAAGACCGGCGCAGGCATGGCCGAGTGGAACCAGATGGGAGCCGGTGTAAATACTCCAGATAATCTGGCGGACCTTTTCCCCTTGGCCGCTCTGGTGCCGCATGGCGTCCACTAGCACCGGGCCGGTGGCGAAGAATTTCGCCATCGCCTCGCGGCCCAAGCGACCGGCGTCGTCCTGGACCTGGAGCAGTGATTCGAAGATTTTATGAGTGGATGGAGCGGCTTCTTCGTCGGTTGGCTGCATGGCGCGATGATGCCATGGGCAGATCGAATTTGGCAAGCCATTACTTCCGATAATGTTCCCTTATAGGTAGTAAAAACGGGCCGGAAAAACCGGCCTCGACAGGCCGGTTGCGGGGTCTGGAATCGCGGCGGCGGCGCAGCAGGCCTAGGCCGGCTAGCGCGCCCAGGAGCGAAGCGGAAGGTTCCGGCACAAACGAAAAGCGATCAAGTTTCACCGAACCAACCGGGCTGCTTCCGGACAAGCCCAACCCGATTTCATCAATGGCGCTGAAATCCAAAGGATCAACGCTTCCTCCTGAAATTGGGGTTTCAGTTCTGAGATCGAAATAAGTCTCGGTCGATCCAGCTGGCAGCAAGATGTTGTAAAAATTACTCGCGGTCAGCGATGAGGACAATGAGATGAAAATCATTTGTGCGAAGTCAAGCTGGCTGTATTCGAGTAATACAATTGGGCTGGCCAATGAAGTCGCCGAGCCGGCGACGTCCAAATTAAGATCTCCAATTCGATCGCCCAAAGTATGAAGTCGCCCGTTGTAGGAAACGAATGCCGAACCGGAAGCGGCTGTCTTTGAAAAACTCAAGCTCCCATCGGTCACGCCGATGAATGAAGTTCCCGCAGTGTCGGTTCCGATAAAACGGATATAACCGGTGGCAAAAAGTCTTCGCTCGCCACCGAAAATAGAAGGGTCGCTGATTTCGGAGTCCACACCGCCGAGGTTGCCGCTGGTGTCATAAAAAGGTCCCTGATCAAACGTAAAATCATCGATAACGATGCTTGATGCGTCGGCATCCGGATTCGCACAAAGCGCGCAGAATAGAAGAGGAAGGAATTTCATGAGGACAAAACGGGTCGCTTTTAAATATAAACGCTCCGGAGAGCGTCGCGCAGCTTCGGCTGCTCCGACCGTTAGGCTGATGCCTAATAGAGTCGAAAGAAGTGGATCGCATGGGCGACCGCCGGAAACATATGTTGGAAGACAGATCCTTCCAAGACTTAAACCGACTTTTGGGATGTGGTTTGATCGATTACGAAAGTTCTCCCTCGATCTCGAATCCACCGCCATCCGCCCAAGGTAACGGATCGAAATCGAGTCTGGAGAGAATCCCATTTGTGAGGCGCACCGTGGCGGTCGTCCTGAATCCTGCCGCGCGGCCCCGGACCGTCAACACCGCCAACGTCGCATCTTCCATGTGTTCTTCGAGCGGCGGCACCGGCCGGTTGGGCGGATGGGAGAAAATGACCGATCCGCCGCCGTAGTTGCGCCGGAAACGGGCCTGCCGGATCTGGCGTTTGAAGATCGCCGCCTCGGACGGCGGCAGCATCGAGGCGACCCGGTCAAGTATGGCGGATTCCAGAGCCGAGAGGCCGAGGAACCGGCTGAAGAATCGTATGAGCGGGTTCAAATCAATTTCAAAGGTGCCATCGCTTCATTGAAAGCGATTCCGTTCCCGCTGTTGTCAGTTTTTACAGAGGACCAGCGCAGTCATTGCGGAAGCTTCCAATGCTCTTCTAGAATCTTTTCTGCAACTTTCGACTGCTCGATGTGTAATCGTTCGATCTCTTCTTCTGCAGCGCTGCCTTTCATCTCAGCTTCATTGCTGGCGGATCTGGTTTTGAGATTCACGGCATCAAATAGTTCCTGTTTCTCCAAACCAAGTGCCGAGAAAAGAAGTTTCGCCATCTCTCTTCTGAGGAGAATTTCATCATTTCCCGAAAGCCCCCGTCTTCCATTTGTCGCGTTTCCATACTCCATGCGAGTCCTCACCACTTCCCACATCACAAGCTTCTCGATCTCTGGAGCTGTAGAGTAATAATTTAAAAGTTTTTTGGCATAATCATTTTGATCATAGCTAAATATAGCTAATGTTTTTTTAAACTCGAGAGCATCCCATGCATCTTTTCTATCTTTTTCTGCTTTAGGACTCACCGGTATGGAAAACAAGAGATCTCTTCGATGATCCAACATATTTCGGTAAGGGACAAGTGCCGCCTCATATTCCTCGGTGGTTCTAGGGGGAGGAATCTTGGCAAGAAAGGCATCAAGATTATTTTTTAAATTCACATAAGAAAGTTGATCGGATTCTGCGCCACTTGTGTCTTTTTGGGATTTTTCTGGCGGAAAATGAGTTGGAGATCTCGAGGCTGATACCGAAGATTCGGAATCCAGTTGTGCGGTGTTTTTCTCACTGTAATTCCCCTGTTTGGCCGATGGAGATGCCTTTTCGACGGCCTTGGGACGGCAACATGGCGAAAATGCTAACACAAGAAGTGGAATGAATGAGATGATTCGCGTATTCATAGAGTTACTATTGTGGAGGGAAGGTGCCGTTGCCTGTGACAAAAGAAGAGCTATCGTCAACCCACTGCCCATTAATTTTTTTAAACTTGAACTTAAGATCACCCAAATTGAGATCCGAGCATTGATACCATTTCCCAACGATTTGAACACGAGCATACTGACGAAATTGCGCGTTCAACAAGAACGTTGCATTTGCCACGCCATTTAGATTTGCCAAAGTAAATCGAGGATCATCAATATCCCTCATGATTCCCTGGCTTCCGGCATTGCCGAGGTAAGGCATCAACTCGAAATTCATATTGGGATCATCATTTCCAATCGCAATATCGGTGGGATAGTCGGGTATATCAGGAACCATTGCGTGTTCCGTATTCAGAAGGCCCGAATCCGAGGACTTCATGACCGCTCTTACTTGTCGGGTCGCGTCGTAACAGATAGCGGCACCATGTGACAAAGGCTCTGCTGTCCATGGATGATTGCCTCCCGGAGCTGGTGGGTTAGGCGGTAAATTGAAATTTGGAATATCCTGTGATAGATCAAACATCTCATTCGGCTGGCATGTGTATCTGTATTGAATTTGGGCTTTGAGAGTAAGCTCATTGGTAGTGACAATGGGTGGCTGCATTTTTGGCGTGTTGTTATCCAACGCCAGATCCGCCCAAGTGATCCAGACATTCGTGGCGGATGTCGTCTGCCCTGTGCCTCGGAGGCGGATGGACACGGGATACTTGCCCGTGGCGGATCGGGGGATTCCGGCGGTAGGGGAATTTCCGGAAATAGGAACGGCTCCCACCCATTCCACAAGCTGGTTGGGGTGTTGAGGTGTGATTTGGTCGCCGCTGATCCCATTGGCCGTCAGGATGACCGCATCGGTGAGGGTGGCGCTCTTGGTCGTGACGAAATGCACGGCCTTGCTGTTCGCAAGGTTGGACGGAACGATGTCTCCGATGACGCCTTTCATATTGGCGGCGAAGTCGATGGAGATTTCAAGACTCTGGAACTCGGCGGTGGCAACAAGGGCGAGTTTCTGGCCAAGGACTTCGGCGTTGAGTTTCAGACTCATCGAACCTGCTTTGGTGGCTTCGATGTAGTAAGTGGGACGCGGCCCGACCCCACCGGTATAATCGCGAGTTTGGAGTTTGTAAGGCAGAGCGACCAACTGCGGCTGTTGGTTCGGAAATGCTTCCCAAAGGCGGACCTTGCCCCCACCGGTCGCCTCAAGACGATAGATCATGGATTTCTCGTCCGCTCCTGGAGCGGTGGCCTCGAAGTTCACAGCGATCAGATCGTTTTCCGTCCCAAGGTTCAGGGATGCCTGCGTCCGGTCTTCCTGCCCGTTTGCGTCGTCGTCGTCGTTATTGACGAGAATCGCCCCAGGAAAGGTGATCGAGCCGTGAGCCGAAACAGGCCGTATCCAGGACGTTCCGTCTTTCACGGGTGGCGGAAGGTCGCGCCATGGGGTTAGGGCGAGGGTGCCGGGTGCGGCATTCACCTTTTCGTGTTTCCAGGCGATCATGCGACCGGAACCCGCCGGGGGCGCGGGAGCGGTTTCAGGATCGGTGACCTCCTGCCAGAGGAAGACTGCTTTTACCTGGGTGTTTCCGGGATAGACCGGAACGGTGGTTGGAATGGTCCAACCGAGACGGTATTGGCCACCTTGAAGGGAGATTTTAGATTCGTTCTCAACGAGGTTTCGCAAAGAGATTGGCGGTTGTGAAACCGGAGTGGCGGCAGTCAACGCGGTTTGAGCGTCAGCGATCAGATTCTGTGTGGTGTAAGGATCGGACAAATCCTGCGTCAGTGTGAATGTGACGCTCTCTTTGCCGGTTGACAAGTAACCGACAGGGGGATTCGGCGGCGTGGCGGGCACTCCGAGAACATCCTCCGTACCCTGACCTGTCCGAGTGGTCGGTTGCGTGGTAGTCCACTGACCGTTCACCACCTGGTTGTCCCAATACGTCATCGAAAGCGGGTCGCCGGAACTTTCCGATTCGCACGTTTGAAGAAGCAGCGAGTCATAGGATGCCTTATACCAGGTTTGGGTGGGATAAGGTTTGCCATCGTGCGCCCACACCGAAAATTCACTGAATGTGCTTTGGCTTCCCGCAGTGGTCGTGGATGTCCAGCCTTGTGTCGAACTCCACGAATACGATTCCGTGTCGGCACGGTGACCATGTTCTTCCTGCCAGAAGAAAAAGTAATCGCTGTGGGGAGTTTCCATCCCGATGTTATAACTCAGGTCCGAATGCTGCGTTTTGTAAAAATTCAAGACCGGTCCGGTTTCCTGCCAGATGGGCGGTCGGGGCAGTTGCGTGAACTGAACAAATCCATCCTTGTATAGATTGATGGATTTCATGCTGCCCTCGACGGAGGGCGAAGCAACCACCTCGGTGGTCGCAAGGTCGAAATTCCCCGAAAGGTTTTGATAGACCAGAGCTGCCGAAGTGTTGATCCCCCCGTAGTTCGCATTGACATCGAACTGTGCCGGGTTCCGAGGGGCGGTAATCCCGTAGTCCACGAAAAGGCTATATGCAACGCGCCTCTCCCATTCGTCGGGCACACCGTCATGGTCGTCATCAACGCTGAGGAGGTATTCCT
>NZ_JBDSCX010000053.1:0-84751 GCF_039920825.1 Luteolibacter sp.
CGTTCACTGAGCCGCTGACATGGAAACCACCGCAGAACCTGTCGCAGCGCCTGAGCGCGCGGCGCCCGCGCAACCCATCGCGCCGCTGCTCGAGTTGCGAGACCTCCGAACCCAGTTCCATATCGCAGGCGAGGATGCCAACGCCGTCGACGGGCTCAGCCTCGTCGTGCGGCCCGGCGAGGCGCTCGGCATCGTCGGCGAATCGGGCTCGGGCAAGAGCGTGACCGCGTTGTCGATCATGCGGCTGCTCGGCGGTGCGCACCGGCTGTCGGGCCAGGTGCTGTTCGACGGCCGCGATGTGCTCGGGATGTCGAATGCCGAGATGCGCAGCCTGCGCGGCGCCGACATCTCGATGATCTTCCAGGACCCGATGACCTCGCTGAACCCGGTGATCCGGATCGGCAAGCAACTGGTCGAAGGCATGAAGGTGCACGGTCGTTTCAGCGACGCCGAGGCGAATGCGCGCGCGCTGTCGTTGCTGGTGCGCATGGGCATCTCTTCGCCCGAGCGGGTGATCAACGGCTATCCGCACGAGCTGTCGGGCGGCATGCGGCAGCGCGTGATGCTGGCGATCGGCTTCGCGAACCAGCCGCGCCTCATCATCGCCGACGAGCCGACCACCGCGCTCGACGTGACGGTGCAGGCGCAGATCCTCGATCTGATGGGCCGCCTCCAATCCGAAATGGGTATGTCCACGATTCTCATCACCCACGATCTCGGCGTCATCGCGGAAACCTGCGACGATGTCATCGTGATGTATGCCGGACGCATCGTCGAGAGGGCGAGCGCGGAGGAACTTTTCGCCAATCCACTGCATGCCTACACCAAAGGACTGTTAGCCTCGATTCCGACGCTCGACATGCCTTCCAAATCCGTCCTCAAAACCATTCCCGGCATGGTCGCCTCGCTGGCCGACCTCTCGCACGGCTGCCGCTTCTGCCAGCGGATGGGGCGCAATGCTCCGATCTCGCGTGAACGCCCCCGAGTCATCGAAGCCTCGCCCGGCCACTGGGTGGAGAATTGTCCCGAGTGCTACAAGCCATCATAAGACTTATAGGACCCATATGACCCATCCTCTTTTATCTGTCCAGGATCTGCGCATTCACTACCCGGTGCGTGGTGGAGTCCTGCTGCGTCAGACGGGAGCCGTCCGTGCGGTGGATGGTGTTTCGCTGGACATCGCTCCGGGTGAAACGCTCGGCTTGGTCGGCGAGTCCGGCTGCGGAAAATCCACACTCGGCAAAGCGATTGTCCGGCTGATCAAGCCGACTTCTGGCAGCATCGTTTTTGACAACACGGATATCAGCCACACCAGCCAGCGCGCGCTGCGTCCGCTGCGCAAGGATTTCCAAATGATTTTCCAAGATCCGGCGGAATCGCTCGATCCGCGGATGAGTGTGCGGTCGATCATCGAGGAACCGTTCGTCATTCACGGCATGGGCCGGGCGGAGCGATTTCAGTTAGTGAACGACCTGCTGGACCGTGTCGGCCTGCCTGCCTCCGCGGCAGACCGCTATTCGTTTGAGTTTTCCGGCGGCCAGCGCCAGCGCATCGGCATCGCCCGCGCGCTTGCGCTGAAGCCGAAGCTCATCGTTTGCGACGAGCCGGTCTCTGCGCTCGACGTCTCAGTGCAGTCGCAGATTCTCAACCTGCTCGTCGAGCTGCAAAAGGAATTCGGCTTGTCCTATCTGTTCATCGCCCACGACCTCTCGGTGGTGAAACATGTGAGCGACCGGGTGGCCGTGATGTATCTCGGAAAAATCGTCGAACTCGCTTCAGCGGAGGCGATCTATCAGGATCCACGCCATGCCTACACGAAGGCACTTCTGTCGGCGATTCCCTCGCACGACCCCACGGTGAAACGGAAAAAAATCCTACTCGAAGGAGATGTCCCCTCGCCCATCGATCCGCCGCCCGGCAGCGCCTTCGGCCACCGCATGAATCATCCGCGCTACGCGGAGACCGTCGGCGCGGATCTATCGCTTCGCGAAATTTCCCCCGGTCACTGGGTTGCCGCGGATCCCTGCTGCGTTTCCGATGAGGATTGGAAAAAGCTCAAAACACCGGCAGGGAAATGATCTCAGCGGGCCGCGCGATTGAGTGCGGTCAGGTCCGGATTCTTGAGCTTCGCCTTGATGAGAACCGGCGCTGTTGGAGATGACGCTGATTTGGCGGGTTCCACCACCCGGGTTTCCAACGGAGGCGCATGGGCGATCAGTTTCACTCCGAAAAGCAGGGATGCGAAACAAGCGCACATGCAGGTGAAATGCAGTCCGGTGTTCCAGCCTAACATGATCCAGCGCTTTGGCAGAAGATAACGGAGCAAAACCGCGGCGGTCACTGCGGCGATCCCGCTGGCGAGCGCCAGCAACGGAACCATTGCCACAAGCCGTTCGGGTATCAATGCACCTAACAAGCGACCCGCCGCTCCCACGCAGCCGGCCGAGCCGATTCCCAAAGTCACCAGGGTGAAAATGGAAAGCTTGGGTTTGAGAAAGTTCAGTTGCTTGCTGGGATTCGATCGCTGGAGCAGATCCTGGACGGTTTTCACGCCGAAGCACTGGGTCACGCGGCGAAACTCAAAGGACTTCGCCTTGGAATGCCGCAGCCGGCGGCGGGTGCTGACCTGCTGGATACGGATGCGTGCGTAAGCTGCCAGAGCTTCCTGATGCTCACCGCCGCTCGCGGAAAGCGCGGTCGCCCAAGTCGCGGGATCGAGTCGTTTCTCGAGGATTTCCTGGCCGACCTGTCTAGCGACCTCCGGGTCGATGTCAGGCTCACATTCGGAAATCCGGTTGATCACAGCAGAGCGTGGGGAGGCTTTCATGGGGGATTGTCATGGAAATTCAGGATCTGCGGCGGAGAATCAGCATGAAGCCAAGTCCCGTCATCAGGGCAAGCGCCGTATGGGGCTCGGGAACCGCACTGGCCCCCATGGAAACCGAGCCGGTGATCTCGGTGGTTAGAGCCGCCGTGAGCAGCGTATTGACGGGAGACGTCGTTGAAGTCGCGGCGACACCACTGAGAGTGCTGCCGATGACATCGGTGCTGAAATAGGATGCGATGGCCGTAGCCTTGTTGCCCAACGCGATGGCGTTGATCAGATCCACTCCGGACTGCAATGCGGCATCGCGAGCCGCCTGGCCCGATCCGCCGGGAGTCGAAGCGGCGGCAACATCGATGATTTGCACGTTGCTCTCGAAGCCGTTGGACAAGCCACCGGTTTCTTTTCCAAAGGACAGGGTGGCCGCCGTTAGCGCACTCGCAATATCTGCGGATCCGTTTGAAAACGGTTTGGAAATATTGCTGGCCAAGGCTGCGAATTGCGCGGCTTCCGTCGCATTTCCAATCGACATCCATGGGATGCCAACTTCCTGAACCGAGGAATTTCCGTAAAACATCATGGAAACCGCGATCCGCCCGAAAGTTCCGGACTGGATTGATCTCAAAACCTCCGAACTCGTGAACGAGGACGCGTAACTGTCCATCAGCGAGCCGAAATCCTTTTTATTGAGGCCGGACTGCGTAACATCGACTAGCAATACTAGCTCGCTATCGACAGCGATGGCGGAGGCCTGTCCGTTCAAACCCAGCGTAGCGATGCCAAGGGACAGCATCGGGAACAGAGGGGGCAAACTGGACAGCAGGCCACGGGGTTGTGGGAGTGCTGGTTTCATGGGGTGGGGTGATTGCGGGAATATTTATATTTAAGATTGCTTAATTGTCAATTTTTTTATAATACCTTCGTATGTTCAATCCAACGCGCGACACAAAGACTCCTCTCTCGTCACGGATCGCCCTGTCCGGAGCATTGTTGCTGGCCGGAATTTTCGGGCTTGGTGCGGCGATCATACTGCCCGTGAAAAAATTTAAAAATCCGGATGTGGTGCAGGCCCATCCCATCATGGACAACGAAATCATTCCCGCCAAACAGGCCAAACCTGCGGGCCTCGCTATTCCGGAAACCTCATCGGAAAACCTGGTCCGCTTCTGTTCGGGCAACGTAACCGAATCCCGGAGTTTCGTGGTTTTCAAGATGGGAACAGCCGTGATCGTTGATGAACCTTGCGAGGATCCTTTGGCGGTGGCGCGCAAGAAACTGGCCGCTTGCTCGGAGCCGGATGTGCGCTTTGTGACGGAGCCCACCCGCGAGGGGGATTTGATCGTAAGTTTCAAGGAGCCGGTGTTTCATCGTTTCAGCGGCGACGAGCTGGCGAATTTGACCCCTTGGCTGGAAAGCACCGCCCGGGCACTGCTCACGCCGGAGGAAAGCGTGTCGGTCAGCGAGGGCTGGACACCGAACCGGAACGCACGCTTCGGCCTGCTCGCCCGACGGAAAATGCTGGAAGACGCGGCGAACCCGATTCCCGTCCGCATCATCCGCGCGAAATCCCGCGCCGTCGCGGCTAACTGAAGCAGCGGTGGCGACAGCATTTCCCGCGCCTCTCCGCGCTTGCAGTCGGGCGTTTCCCCCGTGAGACTTCGCGCATGTTTTCGCCCAAGTGGAAAAAGGACGCGCTGCACCTCGTCAAGGGCGCGAAGAAATTCGTCGATTACAAACGCGACCTGCTGAAGCCCGAACGCGTGGCGGAAATCAATTCCCGCCGCGATG
The DNA here is from genome assembly GCF_039920825.1 of Luteolibacter sp. Taxonomy (GTDB): domain Bacteria; phylum Verrucomicrobiota; class Verrucomicrobiia; order Verrucomicrobiales; family Akkermansiaceae; genus Luteolibacter. The sequence goes on from NZ_JBDSCX010000053.1 coordinate 4,613, forward strand.
ATCTGTTGGCAGCGATCAAGTCCAAGGATCTCGCGAAAGTGGACGAAGCATCCAAGCAGATCCGCGCGGTCTGTGAGAATGCCCTGCCGAAAGAAGCGCCACTCGGTTGGTTTGAGGAAAACGTCGAGGTGATGTTCGTCGCCATCGTCATCGCGCTGGGACTTCGCGCTTACTATTTGCAGCCTTTCCGGATTCCGACCGGATCCATGCAGCCGACGCTCAACGGCATCATCGGCACGGCGAAACCGAAAGGAGAATGGCCGAGCTTTCCAGTACAGATGTGGGAAAAAGCCATGCGCGGCAGAACCTACGTCTATGAGGCCGTTGACCGGGACCGGTATGTCACTGACATGAAGGACACCCAGTTCCTGCACTTTTTCAGCCGTTCGGAACTCCAATTCTCCGACGGCACTTCCCTGCGACTCCCCGCACCCTCCGGTCCGCTGGACAAACTCGGGCTCAGCCAAGCCATCGGTTTCGCCCGGGCGCACGGCGGATTGATCCCCAAAGGCACGGTACTTTGCGAAGGCTACATCGATTCCGGCGATCTCGTGCTGGTGGACAAGTTTTCCTATCAGTTCCGCAAGCCGAAACGTGGCGAGGTCTTTGTTTTCGACACCATCGGCATCGAAGGAATCCAAAAGCGCAGCGGGCCCCAAGGTGCCGGCTCGCACTACATCAAGCGCCTCGTCGGCGTGCCGGGTGACAAGCTCTCCGTCCTCTCTCCCAATCTCATGGTGAACGGAAAAATCGCCCAGGAGCCCGGCATCCAGCGCGTCATCCGCGGCGAAGGCGCCTACAGCATCAACTCCGGCGGCTACGGCTACGCCCAAATGGAACGTCCGATGGCGAACGGCCGGAAGCTCCCGCAATACATTTCGAAACCGGGAGATATCCTCGAATTGAAATCCGAGGCCAAGCCCGGTCTGCGCGAGTATGCCGCCTTCGGCGACAATACCGGTAACTCGCTCGATTCCCGTTACTGGGGTTCCGTGAAAGAATACAACCTCGTTGGCCCCGCGCTCTTCTCGCTCTGGCCGATCACCACCGGCCACTGGGGATTCATTCACTGATGCCGTGTCCGCCGCCTCGCAAATCACCCGCAAGGCGAAGTCGAACCTGGCCTTCGCGCTGAATATTCTGCCGCGCGAACGGCGGCAGGACATGGTGGTTTTCTACGCGTTCTGCCGGACGATGGACGATCTGGCAGACGCTCCCGCAGTGCCTGCGGACGAGCGGATCAAATCCCTGGAGGCATGGAAAAACGGGCTCACCCACGGTTTTGAAAACCCAAACAGTTTCCAACAAGAAGTCCTTTCCCTGCGCGAGCGGCAACAAATCCCAACCGAACTCCTAGTCGCGATCATCGATGGCTGCATGATGGACTTGCAGCCCCAGCGGTTTGAAATCCAGGAACAACTTTCCGGCTACGTCTGGAAAGTCGCCTGCGCGGTGGGGCTCGTTTCCATCCGCATCTTCGGCTGCAAGGATCCCGCGTCCGAGCGCTACGCCGTGGCGTTGGGACAGGCGCTGCAATTGACCAACATCCTTCGTGACATCGCCGAGGATCTCGACAACGGACAGCGGATCTATCTGCCGTTGGAGGATCTCGCGCGCTTCGGTTATACGGAGCAGGACCTCGTCTGCCGCGTCCGGGATAGCCGCTTCCTCGCGTTGATGGACTACGAAGCGGATCGCGCCGAAGCCTTTTTCCAGAAAGCCCGCCAGCTCATCCCACCTGCGGATCGCCAGGCACTCCTTTCCGCCCAAATCATGGGGGAAATCTATCAGACCTTGTTGGGAAAAATGCGTGCCGACCGATTCCAGGTTTTCAAAAAGCGCTACCGGCTTTCGAAAGCCCGCAAGCTGCTCATTCTCTCCAAGCATCTGATTGCGCGATCCCGTTGATTCGAATAGAGTTCCAACAATAAGAGTCCCAAGCCCATGTCCAAACACGTCCTTTTCCTTCTCCTTGCCGGCTTCGTCGGATTGACCTCCTGTACCCCTCCGCCACAGGTTCCGCCGCCGAATTTCAGGCCCAATCCTCCCTATCCGCCAGTCCCCGTGAATCCCAACGGACCGGGAAATGACATCGCTCCGCCCATCGTTGAGCCACCACCCGGGCCGGAGATTCCGACGACACCGGGCACCTATCCGATGGCGAAGCGCACGGCGAATCCCAACGAGGTCATCAGTCCTTACGAGCCCTACAACGTCATCGACATCTCCGGCCCGCCGCCATTCAAGTCCGGACAACTCGCGCGCGACCCGTCGAACCAGAAAATTTTCCGAGTCCCTTGAACCCGCTGATTTTCAAAACACTCGGCATGTTTTGCCTTGTCGCTGTCGGGCGCGATTGCTAGTGAGTCGGCGAATTCAAATTCACCCTCCCATGAAAACACTAATTACCGCCATCGTCGCGTGCTGCGCCGCGCTCCTCCCCGTCACCCAAGCCCAAGCCGCCGAGCCCGCCGCCAAAAAATACGGCGACTTCAAACCCGGCGATACATTCACCATGAAAGTGGCGACCGTGGCACCGATTGGCACCCGCCCCAAAGGATTCCCGGTGTTCACCAAAGGCCAGAATGTCAAATTCACCATTGGCACGAAAGGCGAGCTGAAGGGACCGGGCTTCTCGATCAATTTTAAACCCGAAGGTTCGTCGGGAGGTGAGAATTATTACGACAATGCCCCTCCGCACCCTACCACCCTAGTCCATCAGGCGGTCGTCGAAACCAAGGGCTCCCCGCCAAAGCCCTATTACATCAATCTGGCGCTCCGCAACTCCTCAAGTGCCGGCTTCTATCAGGTGGTTTATCTTTTCGGGAAAAAATAATTCTTCCGGAAAAAATTCAAACCCCAAAGGAGAGCCTCGTGCTCTCCTTTGTCATTTCAGCCACAAGGTCTGATAGAAAACCTCCGCCGTCACATCGTTCCCGAACGCGCTCGGATGGCTGCCGTCCTCAATGAAAAGCCGCGCGCCGTTTCCTGCGGAAAACTCCTGCTCCCAGGCATCCCCCACAGGCACCACCACCAGGCCGCCGGCATTCTTGGCAGCAGCGCGATAGCCTTCTCTCAGCCGTTCGGTCATTTTGTAAAAGTCATCATGCCGCACGTTCTTCTCTCCATCGCGGCGGCCCCATGTCTGATAGAGAACGGGAACCGCCCCGGCATCGCGGGCTAAGATGACCAGCTTGCGCAGCGGTGGAAACATCAGCCCCGCCCGCTTCCGTGGCGATTGCGCCGGGATCTCGCTGTGCTCCTGAATCACCACGACGTCCCATTTCCCGTCGCGGATTTTTTGCAATGTCGGCTCGTACGCCGCATGTCGCGTCAACGTCCAGCCACCGAACGTCGAGTGCCCGACGCGGACATTCTTCCCATGTTCCGCCGCCAGTTTGGAAAATGCTTTGGGCACGCCGAAGCTATAACTGTTTCCCACGAACAACACCGCCAACCGGGGACTCGCAGCCACCCGCTCCGCCAACTCCTTTTCGGGATGATCCCCGGCAGGTCCGGGAGGAAGCGGCGGCTGCGTGGCGCACGATGCGAGCCCGAGGATGCAACTGAGTTTCACGAGGAGACGGGCAAAGGATTTCACGCTCGGGGATGGGCTGTGTCGTAGGCTTGCTTGAGACGCTCCTTGGTCACGTGGGTGTAGATCTGCGTCGTGGATAGGGAAGCGTGACCCAGCAATGCCTGCACGCTGCGGAGATCGGCACCGGCATCCAACAGATGCGTGGCGAAGCTGTGCCGCAGCTTGTGCGGACTGATGGCAAACGGGATGCTGCTGCGTTTCAAGTATTTCTTGAGCAGTTGATCCACCGCCTGCTGCGTGATCCGGCTCTTGCGGCTGCTGAGAAACAACGGCCCGGAGGTGACCGCCGCTTCCTGACGATAGCGTTGGATCGCATTGAGCGCCGGACCACCGACCGGCACAATGCGTTCCTTCGAGCCCTTGCCGGTGACCTTCACCGACTCGCCGATGAAATCGACGTGCCTCACATCCAGCGCCAGCAGTTCGGAAATCCGCAGCCCGCATGAGTAGAACAGTTCGAGAATCGCCGCATCGCGCAACGGCAGCCACAGCGGTGATTTTTTGTCCGCAGTTCCTTGCAACGGCATGCCGAGAAGTTCGTCGATCTGCGAAATCGTTAGAACAACCGGCAGACTCCGCTCCGGCTTCGGCAGCAACACCTCCGCCACCGGACTGCGGGCCAGCCCCTGCCGCAGCACGAGGTATTTGTAAAACGACCGCAGCGCCGCGAACCGCAGCCGGATCGTCGCCCGCTTGAATCCCTGCTTCATCAGCGCGAAAAGATAGTCGCGAAAATCATCCGTTTCCTCCCCACGCCATCCGGCGAATTTCCCGCCACGCCATTTCTGATAGACCGCGAGCGCGTCCCGGTAGTTCGCCAGCGTTCGCGGAGAAGCGCTTTTCTCCGTGGCTTGGAATTGAAAAAAGGCGATCTCGTCGCGGTCCGTCATCGGCACGCAGATTAACTTGGGAAAACCTGAATACCAAGCCCATAGACCGTTTGCTAAAATCGATTGCCGAAACTTGCTCCCGGTGAGGAGCTTTTTTCGCTGTCCGGAGTTCAAGCTTCAGCTTGCTTCTTCAAGAGCACGGTAAACCGTGAACTCCGGACAAGTTTCCGGCGGCACATGGCGAAGTGGGCATCGGCAATAACTTCTGGCAACCCGCAAAAAAGCCCTGCCGGAACGGATCCGGCAGGGCTTTCTGAAAAAATCAACCGTCGCTTAGCGGGCGCGGAGGGTCTTGAAACGCGTGTTGAGACGTTCCACACCCGCGTTCACCGCGCTGCGCACCGAGGCCCAGGAAGTGGTGGCGGAGGCTTCGCGCTTCGCTCCCACCCGATGGTCGATATTCGCCAGCAGGCGCTCGCCCGATACCGAATCCAGGATTTCACCTTCGAACGAAACCTTGGAAATGAACGCGGCAACTTCCGCGGATCCGACGGTGCCGGTCAGGGTGGCACGCGCACCCGGGTGAACGGTGGTGACCGCCTTGCCGCCCGTCTGCCCTTCAATCACATCGGTCAGGGCCGTGCGGATGCGGAGGGTGGTCGGTCCCGGCACGCTGACGACTTTCAGTTCGCCAACGACCTGCTTGCGCAGCGAGTCACCAAGATACGCGGCAAGCTGGTCAGTCACCTTGGAGTCAATTCCCGGACTGGAAACCACGGTCGTCACCGGATCGATGATGACGCTGTCGTATTTCTTCAGGTCCACGCCGGGTTTCACGTAGGCGGAGACCGCGTCGGCCGTGCCATAGCCGCCGTCCATCTGCTTGTAGTTGGAGAGGAAGCCCGAGGGGGATTTCCCTCCGGTGGAGCATGAGGAAAGCGCGAGGGCGGCACCCGCGGTGGCGAAAATTCCAAGTCGTGTGATGAGGTTCATGAGATCGAGGGTTGAGATTGAAAACGGCGGCCCGACGGGCAGCCCGCTTCATTCCTTTTTCTGTCACGCATTCCCGCCAAGGTCAAGTTTCCCGGAGCAGCGCGGAAGGTGGGATATTCTTCGTTTTTATCACTCAATCGGGACCTTCCGTCTTGGCAAAACAGCCAGTATCTGCTGAAAGATCTCGGCTTGACTGGGCTGACCCAGAAGCGATGAAATCTTCAACGACTTTTTCTAACCGCGCACTTCCCCTGTGAACCCGGGCGGGCCACCGGTACCGGAATCCACGATTGCAAGTTCACCCGAATAGACTTGAGCTGGCCGATGGTGGCGATGGCGTGGTTGTTGTCGTCCGCGGTAGCGAATGTCCAAGAGTAGTGATTGGCGACATCCGCGGGATCCCTAGCGCCATTCAACTGGAGCTGGCCGCGCTCCGACACAACGGCACTGGAACAGTCCACCCAGAGCGGGGCGTCGCGATAGAGACAGTCGTAAAAGGGTTGCGCAACGGCCTTGAGCTGGCCGATGAGAAGGGGCGCGTGCTGCTGCTGGCTCCAGTTGGAAGGCTTGGGATCCGGAACTTCCAAATCGAGGATGGGAGGAAGCGTTTCCGAGCGGTTCGCGGGCTTCGGCTGGGGAAGGACGAGGAGGTTCCTGATTTCCCCGGCCATCCCCGGGTCGAGCACTTTCAGTTCTTCCAAGGAGCGCTTCACCATGAATTTGGCTTGTCCGATATTGGCGGGGCCTTTGGGGTTCTTATCGGTGATGGCGGAATCGATAATGGCATGACAGTTGGTCCCTTCCACCGCCCACCAGCCGGGAGGCGCGGCGGAAAGCGTGATGCCCGTGAAGAAGATAAGCGCGACGAGGAGGCGGCAAAAACGGGATGTCATGACTAGAAAGAAGGGCGGGGAGGAATCGGAGGGACAGAAGGAATCAGAGATGAAATGCAATATGGCCCGGGGAATGTGAAATAAACACTCTCCAATTGAGAGCCCAGAAGGCATCTAATCACTAAAATCAGACCGAATCAATTTCGACAATTAGTTAGATTGTCGCATTGATCAAGACCGCAGTCGCAAAGAGTAATCCCCTTCAAAATTCGCCTCCACATTCTCATGTGAATCGAATTCAAACGCCATCCTGATCTGGTCTCGGGAACCTCTCCCAAGCCTTTCCAGCTCGGAAAACACAAAATCGACAATCTTGCCTTGCAAGCCCGTTTTCCCTGCAAGTTCCAGATCTTCGCCTCTTCCGAAGAAGATATATGCTCGAAAATCCACATCTCGCTGACTCAGAATGAAGAACTCACGAATAGGATCAGGCGAACCAAATCTCCGTTTGACTCCTTCCCGCACATCATCAAGGCACCGAGCCTTTTGTCGCATCGCTTGCGAAGCCATTTCGAATTCTTCGGGTGTTGGTATATCGCTCATTAGAACAGATTATCTTACTGCCTTCCAGACCCAGTTATCCTCAACAAACTTATAGCTCATCTGTTCGAGAAAATCCACCTCCAGTGCAAAAAATCCAGTGGCGGTCGCTGGATCATGCGAAAGAATAATTTGCTTCCCCTGCTGAATCTGTTGCCGGAGGAATGTCTCGTTAATATTCCAGATTTCATGCTGCGACAGACCTCTGGTTACTTCGCCCCAGTTTTCGACCTTAAAGTAAGTGGCTTTATAATGAGCCGCAACTTTCACATAACTTTTACCATCTTGTATATATTTCCCGAGGACGAGCTTTGAACTTTGAGGATTTCTAGTCGCCTTTTGAGCCACATTTTCGAAGAAACCAGCATCGGGCGAAGCAACTTTTGGCTTCAGCTTCACCAGCCTCCCCACCGGCCCAAGGACTCCGCCGATGACAGCACCTCCGGCGGTGGCCTTGGCAATGTCCCATGCATCATCTCCCAAGCCTTGGCCGTAGGTTTCTCCATTCCAAGCCGCCTGCCCGCGTCCGGCCCCCACGTCAATCGATGCCGACGTGAATCCTTGGGCACCTCCTACCGCGGCACTGCGCAAAGCGATGGATCCCAAGGTTTTGGCCCCCATCAGGAATTTTGTTCCAGTCACGGTCAGCAGCACATCTCTTCCGAAATAGGCGGCTCCCTTGATGTTGTTGCCATCTGCGAATTCGATCCCCGCGCCAAAGCCGGGAACAAACATGCCGACCGTCTTGAGGCTCTGCACATCCTGATCGGCGTCCACCGCCTGTAGACCCGTGTTACCCGCCTGTCTCCAAAGAGCTAAATTCTCCGCGCTCAATTCCCCTCTCAGAAACTTCCCGGCACCCACATCGCCCATCGCCCCCACCCTGAAGGGTGCACTTCTGTCCCATGCGTGATTCCCCCTCCTCTTGACCGTCGGGAGATAGATCCCCCAAGTCCCGTCCGATTCGGCAATGAGGGTGGGCAAACCATTGGGTTCGATGATAGTTTCCAAGCCCAGCACATCCACGCCATTCACGGGATCATTGTGGCAATAGGCGTAGAGGTTGAACGACTCGGTTTCGCCCAGCGGCTCGCGCGAGAGCCAGCGGCCGGTGGCGGGCGAGTAGAAGCGGTGGCCGAAGTAGACGAGGCCTGTTTCCACGTCCGTGTAATGGGTGGCGAAACCGAAGGGACAGAGGCCGGTTGCACCGGAGTCCGAGATGGGCTCACCGAAGGGGCCACGGGTCCAGGCGGCGACCTTGGCGCCGGTGGTGGAATGGACGATGGCGCTGACGTTGCCATTCGCGTCATAGACGGGGACGTAGGAGGCTCCATTGCGGTGGATGCCGAGGAGTCCTCCGACGCCACCGGTCTCACCGAGAGTTCCGGCGATGTCCTTGCCCCAGGTGTAGAAGGTGAGGACCGGCGCGGTGGTCGCGGTGTCAGTGGATTCTTCCGCGAGGAGGCGCCATTCGTCGTAGATGAACTTCGTCTCAACCTTGCGCTGGGTGGCACCGGTGGCAGTGAAGTACTGGACGGTCTTGCCGATGCGCCTGCCCTCGTCATCATAGGCGAACTTCAGCTTCAGCCTTGGCATGCCGGCGGATGCGGCGGCGACCTGTGTCGTCATGCCGATGAGGCGACCTTCCGGATCATAGCTGTAGATCCAGCGCCAGTCCGAAGCAAGGGCGCCGTGGGCCCCGTAGGTGTTGCTCCAGTTCCCGGGCGGAAGAACGACGTTGCGTTGATCCGCGGCGATGGCGTTCGCACCCGCATCACCGCCGCCGGGCAAGGTGGCCACGACTTCCACCGGCACGGAGGAAGACGAGGAGCTGGTGCTGTTGGCGGTGGTGGCGAAGGAGCCGGTGAACGTGCCATCCGCAGCGACCGGCACGGATTGCGGGGCCGCGCCATTCGCGGCAATTTTCACGGTGGCTCCCGGAACGACCTTGCCGGCGACGGTATAGGTCTGTGCCCCCGGGACTTGGAATACGGTGTATTGGTTCGCGTTGTTCGCGGTGGCTCCCGTCCTTTTTCCAGCGGCGTCATGATTGTAGGTGTAGGACATCCCCTGGTCCGAGGATGCGGTCTGCAACTGGCCGATGCCGCCGGTGCCGAGGAAGGTATAAGTCCACGTGGTGGAAGGCTGGGCCGGTGCCACAAGGGTGAGGCTGTTCCGGTTCTGGCCACCGAAACCATAGGTGGCGGACCAGGCATTCCCGCCCGCGCTGGTGCTGACCGAGGAGAGGCGGCCGCTGCCGTCCGCCAGGGAGGTCCGCGTGGCCACGGCGGCACCGGCGGTGACGGTTTCACTGTTGTCCGAAGGGTGGCTGTAGGTGGCGCTGAAGGATCCGCTGCCGGAGGCGGTGACGGTTCCTATCTGGCTATAACCGTCCGGCGTGTAATCCACGGCGTGGACAACGGCGGAATTTTTCCGCAGTTCCACGCGGGAGATCTCACCGGTGGTCGCGTTGTAATTGCGACGGACCTCGTAACCGGAGAGCGAGCCTCCGAAGGACTCCACCAGCGGCGAGTCGTCAAAGTACGAAGGATAGGAAACCGAGTAGGTCTGGCTCTGGTTGTCGATATCCTTGCTGGTAAAGACCGAGCTCGCGATGGTCCCGTCCGTATTCGGGGCCATGGCCAGGGACGAGGTCGCGGTGGCGTAACCGGAGGGGTAGCCGGTCGCCGCATCCCGAGCCATGGTAAAGGTGTTCGATCCGGCGCTGTCCGCGCGGGTGACACTGGCCAGCGAACCGTCCGCGCGCCAGGTCTGGGCGATGCTGCTGCCATCCGGCCGGGTCATGCCCAACAGGTGACCTTGCGGGCCATAGGTGTAATGCACCTCCTGGGTTCCGAAACCGGCGGCCAGCAGGGTGTTGGAACCATTGAGTGCATTCCCTTCAACCGATAGATCATTCTTGCCGGTGATGGCGAGGCGGAGTGGCTGGCCTTCCGCCCCCTCCGCGGCGATGAAGTCCTTGTGGTTGGTCGTGTCCGTTCCGGTGGCCTTCACGCCGCCGCCCGCGAAATTGTAGGCCACGCTGAGATCCTGCCCCGGGCCGTGGGCCCCTGTCACACGGCCCGTTTTCGCGAAACTATAGGTCGTGCTCCCTTTGGGCCCCGGAGGATTGGCACTCATTGTGGCCACTTGCCCGTTGGCATCCCGGCCCACGGAAGAGTCGAACGACTGCCCGCGTATGGTTCCGGCCGTGCCGGTCATGCCGTAGCGGTCGTAGTCCGCATGGTAACTGAGGTTCGGTCCGGAGATATTGACCCGGTTGCCGTTCGGTGTGGGAGTGGCAGTGGTTGAATTCCGCCCGTTGACCTTGGAGGTAACGGCACCCGTGTCGAGGGCGACCTGTTGGGAATAGACCTCGCGTCCGGCGTTTTTCACCGAAAGGGTGGTGGTGGCACCCGACGAGGTGGTTGAAACCTCCCGGGATATGCTACCCTGGGTGGTGACCGCCTTCATCCAACCGGGATCGTAAGTGGTGACGATGGGAGCGGAAGGTGAGGGCGGGGTGATGGTGACGGTGCGCGCGGCGACGTTATAAGCGTAGTCCGTGTGAACGGTGCCGGTTCCCATGGGATGTGGCTCTTCCACGCGGACGAGTCGGCCAAACCCATCGATATAACGCTTCGTCACCGAGGGGGTGGCGGATTCCTCGCTAACCAAAGTCGAGGTGATCACGATGCAGCCCTTCCCGTTGACGGTGGCGACATCATAAGAAACACTCTCCCCGGGAGCTCCCGCTCCACCGCCCGCGACGGTGGGAAATCCATCCGGTGAATAAGTCTGGGAGAAGCCGCGGTTGCCATCGTTGGTGGCCGATGTGTCATAGGTTTCCCCCGCTTCTTTCGTGACCTTGAGTCCTGATCCGGCCGTGTTGGTGAATTCCTTCAGCTTTCCATAACTGTCCACTTGTTTTGAAATCGTCTCGCCTCCGATTCCAAAGCTGTTGGTGAGCCCCGCGTAGGTCGCGGTCAAGGAATGGCCGTCGAGCGTGGTGCCGGATTTGATGCGGCCGAGGACATCCCACTGAAATTGGTCGATGGTGCCGTTCCCGTCGTTGCTCGTTTTCAGGGTGCCGTCGTTGTTATATTCGAAGGTTTGGGTTCGGGTCACCCCGCCGGAGAAAAACGCGATGCTGGTCGGCCGGCGGAAGGCGTTAGTCGAATGCCCGGTGGCGGTGGCACTGCTGACGGTGGTGGAGCCGCGTTTCGCTACCGAGGAAACAAGCACGCCGAACTTGTTCACTTTGGTGGTGGTGACGGTGTCAAGTCCGGGTGCATCCGGATTGAAGGTTTCCACAGTCGTCAGATCACCATCGCCCGATTTCGTGTAGGAGTAGCTGGTAGACCCGAGCTGCGTGGCGACCGATTTGACCTGCCACGGGAGACCGCCTCCCGCTTCGGAAACGTAGTAGTCCACGGTGTTCTGCATGCCATCCTCCGTCGTGACCACCCGGCCGAGTCCATTGGAGAGGGCGGTGTTGGTGGTTTTCAAGGTGGTGCCGGCGACAACCGTGGTGTCGGTGATGGAATTGCTGCCACGTGAGATCGTTCGGACCGCATTCAAACCACCAACCTTGAAAGCCTCATTCGTTAGATTTCCCGCGTGATCGTATTGGAAGGTCCGGCCATTCGACGTCCAGCCGGTCCCTGTCATCGTCCGCATTTTTGGATACCGGAAACGCGGGAGATACTCCGAGCCTGCTCCACCGGATGAACTCAGAAAGAGGCTATTGTAACCGTTAAGTTCCCTGGTCCCAACAAAAGCAGTGTTCCAGGAAGCCGGATAGCCGACCCTCGGTGTCGTAATGGACTCATCGGAAAACTCCTCATATGCCATCTGCCAGTCATCATGTGACGTGGAGAGAAGATTGAGCCCGAACCGCGCCGGAGGTGCCAGGACGTCATTGTAGAGACGGTCTTCGATCAGTGGCTCCGCCCCCCGCTTCGTGAGTATCGAGATGGGAACCGTCCCATTGTATAAAGGAGAGTCACCCTCATACACATAGTAGAGCGTGGACTCAGCTGAGGAAGTGCCATTGAAATATTCCACCTTGGCGAATTCGTCATGCTCGGGCGCGATGTCCGTCTGGCCGCCTGCAATGGTCACTTTTGCCCACGGACTTCCATCCTGGGTGACCGTGATCTCGCCGAAATGCTCGGGATAAGTAATGAAAGGTCCGTAATAATAATTAACGCGTCGCGTCTTCGCGATCAGTTGGCCGGTGGAAGCGCCCCCCGCCGTGACCCTGTAGGTTCGGACCAGTGAGCCATTGTAAAAATATTTGAGCGTGAAATCATAATGCCCCTCCCAAGTGATCTCCACCTTTCCATTGCTGCCGGTCAATGAGGTGATGAGCCGGTTGTCGGGATCAAAGGACCAATAATTTGAGAGGGTGCCTTCGCTGAACTCTTCTCCATCAATTTGCAGGAAGCTGGTGATATTCGGCGGGTCTTGCCGCGACCCCACCAGCAGGTCTGAACGGTCCCCCTTGAGCTGCAGATGACTCCAGAAACCATGTGTCGAGCTATACTGGTCGCTGGTATAGGCAACACCCCCGAACCAATCGCAGAGCGGCAAAACCAGAGTGGGCGCGGTTGTCTCGCCGGCGGCGACGATGGGCAAGGGAAATTCCAAGCCAAGATCGGCACCCTCCACACCCGCCCGAATGGTCGGCTGGGGAGTAGGCAAGGCAGCGAGCGCGAAGGGTTTGCTCGGTGTGTGTTGAAACGTGGGCTTGAAAAGCAAAGTCGATTCACCGGTGATGTAATCCAAACTTTTGTAGTCTGCTGGATACTGGCCGTTCGGGAGGTGGGTCTTTCTGCTGGTTCCAGGAGAAACCCCGATGTAGTACTCGAAGTCGTATTCATCAGCTTCCTCGAAATCGGCAGGTATGGGCAGGGAGGATGGCAATCCAAGATCGGCAATATTACCGACATATTGGCGTAATGCCTTGTAGTTCAAATTCGAAAGATATTCATCCGCCTCCGTTATTTTGTTATCCGACGGATGCCAGGACGGATGGTAGACGTATGCCTCACCTCCTTCGAGGACAGAGATATCAAATTTCACCCGGCTCCCGCCGAGACGAACCGGAATTTCCGAAACCTCGGCGAGGCGGTAATACTTGGTGTCCAGCGGCGGCGTGGCGGTGGGAAGCACCCATGGCCCTTGTGAATGAATTCTGGATGCCAGATAGAGCTGGCCTGTCGCTCCGGCCTTGATTGCGGAAATGTCATCGACGTACCCTTCCCCAACAGTTTGGGATTTTCCGGGTGTGTCGAAGTGGAGGACAGAGCGCCCGAGGGTTTTACCCCACCCGGCCTTATCGGAAATCTTCGCAGCCTCCAACCGGGGAGAGTACAATCCTACGTCGGGACCTCTAAGGTAGCCTACCTCGTTGGCCGAGTAGGCCTCGGTCGCACCCTCGCCGAGATCTACCGACCTGGCTCCTCCATCAATCGTATCCGCATCGACGGTGGCGGGAGTATCGTAGCGCCGCAGCAACATCGGCCAGCGCAGCGTGTCCAGCTGGCGCAGCCGTTCCTGGATGGCCGCCACCTTGGAGGCCTGATTCTCCAGCGTCACGATGCCAAGCGGCAGAAACGCCTCATCCGCCCGGTATTCGAGCGAAGCACCGTCGAACGCGACCTGTGAATCGATCTTTCCCACGTGGATATATGCCTGGCTGATCCGGTCCAGATGCCGTGAAATCTCATTGAGCGCCACCAGCTCCTGATCCGCCCCGGACGGACTTGGATAGGTCCATTTCAATACGGCCTTCTGGAACGCGGCCCCGAATGTGGAGGTGTCACCGTCACTGTTTTCCAGCGATACAAGATAAGCGAGTTTCTCCCGGGCCCGCTTGACGTCATCGCTATTGGAGGTGGACTCGAGACTTGCCTTGTAGGCCACGCAGGCCGCCTTGTAAGCAGTGGCAGCCGTCATCCTTTGTCCCTCGTACCATGCGTCGCGGGCGGTATCCCATGCTGTGGTCGAATAGCCCGATGAGGTCCCAGCCGGAACAGCCATCACAACGCCGCTGGCGGCCGCCAACCCCCGCTCCAATCTCTTGACCTCAGCGGCATGCGCCTTGTTCCAGTCCTCCTCATCCTTTACGAGGAAAGCGTCGTTGCGCGCCTCACAATCAGGATGCGCCTCCAGATCGGTTGTATAGTCTTCCCTATCGATATTAGGAATCGGTGGATCACCTATCTCGTTCGCCTCAATCCATGCTTTCCGTGCCGTCACCCAAGCTTCCCAGCGCGCCTTCTGGTATGCCGGGTAGTCGTAAGTTTCCTGGGTGTAATCCGGATCGTATGGGAGCTCGGATTCATCCGGAGCGGTGTAAGTCTTGGCCTGTTCCGTCGCCAAATTGGACACCCAAGGCGCGCGGGCATTAGTTCGGGCCAAGTTCGCCGCAGCCTGAGCCCCGGTCACGGCCGGATCATAAGTGTACGGCGCAGCGGGTCTCGGCGACACATCGTTGTAGTCGTCCTTAATCAGATCAAATTCAAACTTGGGAGGATCCAGCTCTTTCAAAAATTCGTCGCGGAAACCATACCGTGTGCCATAAAGCTCCAGATATTCATAATCCGGGTCGCTATAAACCGCGACGTCTTCGGATGACATCATCATGTCGTGGTAGTCCTTGTTGAGTTTGAAAAACGCGACATAGGCATCCTCCGCCGCATCATGTCGTTCTTTGACAGCAGCCATGAGTTCGCTGATCGCCGCAGCGCTGGTCGTCTGCGCGCGCGAAGGCAGGGCAAGGGCGCAAAGGCCCAGCAAAAGAATGGAAGTGAATTTCATCTGGTTTTTTGGAAAGTCTGGTAAGTGGTAAAAAAATTGTTAGCCTTGCGCGCGGCGGATTGGGGAAAACGGGCCTCCAGCAATTGCCGGGCTTCCATCAGCCGCCGGGTCGGTTCATCCGCCGGAGGAGCGGTCACAAGTTCGCGGGGAGAAGGCAGGAGATGCTCGATCACCGCGAGGTCCGCCTCTGTTAGCTCGGGCATCCGCCCGCCAAGCCTGGCCAGCAGATCATCTATCGTTTTCTGATCCGGCTTGGGTGGATCCTGGCTTTGAAGCAAGGCCTGTTCCTCTTGGTCCAAGCGACGCAGTTCCGGCCGGTTCCGCTCCTGCCATTGCTTCGTCCATGCGCGCTTCTCCGGGAACGGCGCATCCCGCAGCGGCAGGGCTTCCTGCGCCCCTTTCTGTAGAATTTCCTGACGGGCCGCCCGGATCCTTGCCATTGGCTCCCGCTTCCAGATGGGAAGCATGGCCAGCTCCCGGTCACGGCCATCGGAAGGGACTCCGCCGGCCTTTTCCTGGCCTTGGACAGAGGCGGCACCGGCTGCGACCTTCACGTTTGCCTTCAGCGGCTGCTGCGAATTGCGCTCGTATTTGTCATATTTCCTGCGGAAAGCGGCAGCTCTCACCGAAACCGGGGAGTTGACCAAATCCCTGCCGCTCTTGCCTGCCAGTTCACGATCTTCGACTTTTGTCACCGCCGGCGTGTCCTT
The DNA here is from genome assembly GCF_039920825.1 of Luteolibacter sp. GTDB lineage: Bacteria > Verrucomicrobiota > Verrucomicrobiia > Verrucomicrobiales > Akkermansiaceae > Luteolibacter. The sequence continues at coordinate 20,004 of NZ_JBDSCX010000053.1, forward strand.
TGCGCCCGGCTTCGCCGGCAAGGCATTTGCCGCCTCTGACGATTTCCCCGTTTTACTGTCACAGGCGTTTGCTAGAAAAGCAATCGCCACAACCAGCCATACACGAGACAGAACCGCCTGCCTGCCAACCGCCATTCCCCGTTGCCTTGGAGCTGCCTTCATTCGGTTCACCTTTCTGGATCAGTTAATTCCCGCACGGGTGATTTTCAGGCCCACCGCGGGATGATCCCTTTTGGTAGGATCGGTCCCCTGACGATACTCGGTGAGATTGGTGGCACCGTCCGGCTCGACATCCGAAGCACCGGAATAGGCGGTGGAGCCGCCAAAAAATGTGGATTCCCAACTATCGGCAAGCCCATCGCCATCGCCATCCGCCCCGCTATATTTCGCCAAATCCTCAAACCTCAGGGAAAATACCACCTTGAGCTGGCCAATGGTAGCGGGGGCCTTGTTAACTTCTGACGAGGTAGTGGGGTTCCAAGGAACATATCCGCCTTCCGTGTAGTGGGTATTCCCGGTTACCTGCCAATAATGAGTTCCAGCGGTTGCCAAACCATCATGGTTCAGGTGCATCTGACTCAGAACCCACTGTGCTGACAGGGTATTGAGACGAGCGTAGAACGGATGAGCGATTGACTTTAACTGGCCGAGGAGAAGGGGAGCCTTCTGCTTTTCCAGCCATTCCGGCGTTTTCGTGCCAGGAACCGTGAGATCGACGATGGGATTTGGATAGGTTACCGGAGTGGTCGCGGCTGGCGGCCCGTTGAGATCGGTGCGGATTTGTGCGGCTATCAGGGGCGCGGCGACATCGAGGACGCGCAGGGCTTCCGCTACCATGTACTTTGCCTGACCGATGTTGGCCATACCCTGATTTTTATCCAAAGCGATGATGTCTGGAACCTGGGCCGGGTGATCGCCGGCACTCCACCAGGCGGGCGGCGCGGCATTCGCAATCATGCCGTTGCAAATTATGGAAATCGGCACGACCCACAGGGACGGGCGATTGAGGAAGCAGCGGGAATCAAACATAATTCGAGTACGTTACAGGTTTTCTAACTGGCGGATCAGCGCAAAAAACGGTGGCACTCCGCTTTATTGATAGTCGCCCATCGAGATGTCCCCTTGGGGCACGGCGATGGTGACTTTTCCGTTCAGGACTGTGTGACCATCCACGACCAGGGCGTTTCCACCGCTGTCGGTTGTTGTTGCCGGAGGGTCAACCAGCGCCTGCGTTGGATTTGTCGTGACGTTGGATTTCCAAGCCTTGTTGGTGAGAGTGGTTTCACCGTTTTTGCGGATGGCGATGGCGTTGGAGGCCAGCGTGCTGCTATTGGTCCCGTTGCCCACTTGGAAGAGAGGATCCTCTTCGATCCATGAAGTGGTCCCAGTCCCCCAAACCTTGTTATAGCGTCCGAACGATGTGCTGCCATAGGTTGTTGCTTTTGTCTGATAGCCTCCGGCAATGGCAAAACTTCCGGAAGCCGTTGAGTAGCCCATCGCCGCGGACACTATACCGGAGGCCGTTGCATAGCCCATCGCCGTCGCATAAGTGCCGGAAGCTATTGAGTTGTAGCCCATCGCCGTTGCATAAGTGCCGGAAGCCGTTGCGTTGTAGCCCATCGCCGTCGCATAACTGCCGGGAGCCGTTGAGGAGCCCATCGCCGTCGCATAACTGCCGGAAGCCGTTGAGGAGCCCATCGCCGTCGCATAGTCGCTGTTAGCCGATGCGGTGCCCATCGCCGTCGAATAATAGCCGCTAGCGTAAGCTCCTCCCATCGCCGTCGAATAATAGCCGTAAGCATATGCGGAGCCCATTGCCGTCGAATAATCATAGTAAGCAGTTGAGGAGCCCATCGCCGTCGAATAGTAGCCGTTGCTAGAAGCTGCTCCCATCGCCGTCGAATAGTCACCGCTGGCATAAGATGATCCCATCGCCGCCGAATCGTAGCCGTAAGCAGAAGAACTTCCCAGCGCCGTGGCACCGGAATTATATGCGGAAGCGTAATATCCAATGGCTATAGACCCTTCCGCATAGGCACCTGCACTTGATCCCATGGCGACGGATCCAAAGCCATACGCGCTGGTACCATATCCCATGGCGATGCTTGCATCTCCATCGGCATAACTGTACATTCCCCCAGCGATAGATCCCTGCCCGTTTGCAGTCGTGTTTTGTCCAAAGGCAAACGAGGATGAGTATGAACTCTGAGTCAATACCCTTTGATTCCCGATCATGATCTCACCATTCTGAGGATCAAGAGTGATGTCGGAGCTGGATTGATTGGAATAGAGAGTGAGCTTGTTTGTTGGGTCCAAGGTCATTTGAACGGACGATCCGGGCTGTCCGTATCCGTAACCCCATGCCCAAAGTGATGGGGTAGCCGATTGAGTGAGCATGGACAGTGCCGCAACACCGGATGCTTCGCTGTATTGGAGATGTGCGCCGCCCAAAGTGCCGGACCCACTTCCGCTTCCCAAGGTGAGGAGATAACCCTTGATCGCCAGATTGCCAGCCTCGGCAGGGCTTGCCACCGGATTGATTGTGGTATTACCCGCAAGGGTGGTCGCAGCGTTCAGGGATACAGCCCCGGGCAGGGCAACCAGCGCGACAGCGATATTAGCGAGATAAAATGAGGGTATTTTCATATGAGCATTCCTGTTTGGGCTTGGGGATTAGATTCGATCTTAGAATGAGAGGAACAGTATCAGCGCGTGGACGGAACGGACGCTTCGGCTTCATTGTGGGTTGTAGATTTTGGGTCGGAAAATCTGAAAGATTCCGGCCAACCGGCCACAAGCTAACAATTCCATGATGCCTAGCAGCCCGTTATTTCGAAGGCAACCTTTTTTTTGAGTGCCGATTTGGCACCAACATCCGTTTGAGCTGTTGGGCCAGGACAGAACCACCCGCGGCAATCCTTGCTGCTGCTGGATTCCGATTCCGCTATGTCCGATTTTGGGACTTCGCACGAATTGCGATTTTTGGAAATCCGGGAAGCAATTGAGTCAAAAAAATCACCGATCCCGTCATCTGCCGGATGTTTTCTGATGGAAAACGTGGATCGGATAGGACCGATTCTCATCAAATCTTCCGGGCGAAGTGCAGCTCCACCTATAAAAACGCGCGGCAAGGCCCGGAGCCTTGCCGCGCGCTGATTTCCGCTCAAGCGGCGCGGTGGGTGACGACGTCACTCCAGTCCGAGTAACCGGTGAGGCCACCGACGGCACGGGCCTGGAAGGCGACCAGCACGCCGGGCGTGAGATCGTCCACCGGTATATTGCGCGAGCTGGTGGAGAGCGGCCGGGTGAGCCACTCGCCGCGCACGCCATTCGCATCGACGATGGCATACTGGAGCTCGAAGCAACGCGCGTTCGGCACCGCCTGCACGGTGACGAGGGATTGGCCGGTGAGGCCGTTGTCGATGCGGATCACATTCGGCTTCGGCAACTGGCTCTGCGCGCGGTTGGTGCTGACGTTCTGGAAGCCGCTGGAAAGCAGCAGCGCCAGATCATTGCCACACGCGCCGAGCACGAAGTAAGCCAGCCGGTCGAGCATGGTCACCAGTTCCGCACGGCGGTTGTTTTTCTCCGCAGTGGTGGCGGGACCGCCGTCGGCACAGGCCGTGATGGAGGAGTTGAACGCGACGGTTCCCGCTTCCAAAACCACGGCCGGCACGGGCGGATTGGCCAAGGCGGGAATGGAATATAGGCTTGCAAGGATGACGCCTGCGAACGCCGCCAGGGATGGATCGGTTCCCCGCCCGTAGGCGATGGAGATTCTTAATTTTTCCAGTTTCATAGGTTGTGTATTGTCTTTTTCATGTGTTGGACCGGACTCCCCGCCACTCCACCTGGAGTGCATGTCCGATGCCAAACCAATCACTCTAATTTCTAATTGCTATTAATCATTAATTTCACACGATCCCGAATCATCCCTCCCCCTCAAAAAATTTATTTACATAACTAATCGTTAGTGAAACTGGCGTGGTTGGTGGATTTCGGAAGCATGATGATGGTTCGGATGCAATGCGTGAGATCATGAAAAGCCCCGGAATCCAGCCACCCTACGTCTTCGCGTGAATGGCCGGTTTTGGGAGTTCTTGTCCGCTTCTGTTACCTGTTATCCGAAAACCCGACTTCATCTTCAAAGGCGTCGCGACATGATTCCGGCCCACCCAAAGCGCATCTCCCCTTCGTTTTTCCAACCTTGTCGCGCGTCTTCCTAACTTTGAACGACGTTTTTACTCCTTTGTCAGGGACGTTCATGATTAAGACGGATTCCCACCTTCCTTTGGCAGAGGAGATTCTAATTGAGAGATCGGATTCCCTTCCTTTAGCAGGGGAATTTTTTGTTATGGCGGAGTCTTCCCTTCCTTTGGCAAGGGCTTTCCTGGTTAAGACAAGGTTTTTCCTTCCTTTGATAGACGTTGCCCTTGTTAAGGAAGAGCCTTCCCTTGCTTTGGCCGTGGTTTTCCTTATTCAAAAAGGGGCCGCCCTCCCTTTGACAGAGGCTTGCCGGGTTGAGACAGAGGCTTCCGTTCTTTTGGCGGTGGATTTCCTTGTTTGAGCAAGGCTGTCCCTTCCTTTATCAGCGGCTTTCTTTTCCCATTCTGCCCGAATGAAATGAAGAGCCCCCTCAGGGGATCCGCGACCGGGTGGTGAAAGGATGACTGCGGAAAAAATCGTGGCGCTGGGTTTCAGCCCTCCAGCCTGCCGGGAATCCGCGGATTCAACGCTGATTGAGCCGGCCTCGCGGACCGGGGGCGAGGTGCTCCCAGCAGTGCCCGCGCCTCGATCACCGTTAAAAATCAACGCCCCGCAGCCAGCCATTTCTGCCTGTTTTTGGTTACTTGACACCTAAACTGTAAAGTTTTATTAAAATTTCAGCACTCACCTTTTAAATTGATGAAAAATTCCACCTTGCCCGTGATCGGGATGTTGTTGATTACGGCCAACTTGGGAGAAGCGGGCGACTCCAAGACCAAGACTCCGGTAAAAATCAACCCGCGGCTGGTGAACGAGGAGCCGTATCGATTCAACGGCGTCGTCCTCACCGATGAGTTTCGCGGCAGTGGTTTCTGCGCGTGGAGCGACCGGACGTTTTTCTCGGCGGCGCACGTTGTCTATCATGAGGGATCTTGGGATGCGCCTCCGGTATGGTATTCCCAGGCGAACGCCGCCTCTCTGGACCAGGTGCCGTCGATTCCGAGCCGCGGTTACTACCGCTGGAGCAACTACGCCGAACTGGCGGATGACGAGACAACCGGCCAGACCGAATTCGGCCGCGATGTGATCCTGGCCTACGCGTTTGAAAAAGTCATCACCGGCAAGCCAGCGACGATCAATTTCGCAGGCACCAAGGATCTCCGCGGAGAGGTCAAGACGCTCATCACCGGCTACCCCGCGGACAATCTGTACATCGATGAAAGCATCGACGGCTATTTCATGCACAAGACCGGCCCAGTGGTGAGTCCTTATAAAACCTTCGCCGGCAATGCCCTGACCACGACTCTCGTCAGCACCGGTCATGGCAACAGCGGGGGACCGATTTGGACCAAGGACAAAAATCTCGGCTGGACGGCCGCAGGAGTGCTGGTCGGAGGACTGCCCTCCGAATCCATCGTTTACGCTTTCTCGAAGGACACGAACTCCCTGTTACGGGCCGTGACTCCCGTGATCCAACCGGAGCTGGAATCTCCGGTGGCGATCAAAGGCGTGGAATCCAGCTCCACCTTTTTCCCTTACGAAAGAACCGTGAAAATCCCCGACGGGCGGCAGTCATGGACGAGCTTCCGCATCCCGGTGAACACCTTTCCTAACAAGGCTGCGGTGAAATCCGTGGCGCTTTCGCTGACGATTCTCACCAAACACCGGGGCGATCTCCAGATCGTCCTCGAAGGCCCCGGCGGCTATCAGGCACTCGTCCAAAACGAGCAGGGTGCCGACAAGAACAACTTCATCCTCAAAAGCGCGGACTTCAGCGAAAGCTTCGTAGGCATCGAAGCAAACGGTGCCTGGTTTCTCCGGGTGCAGGACCGCCTGGTGGGTGACATCGCCACCTTCAAATCAGCCTTGTTGGAGATCTCCACCGCAGACGTCGTGGTGCCGCCCACCCCATGACCCTCGCCCGGAAAGGCGTGTTCAGCATGGCGGTGCTGTCGCTCGCCATCATTGCCGCCGTATTCCTAACAAACCGGGGAGAGAAACCGTCCTCCGGTCGAGATCCACATCCTGAAGCGGGCCGGATCCGCCCGCGGTCCGAGAGGCCGAGCCCCGAGCAGGAGCGTTCCGTTAGCCGGGAAGCGGCCCGTCTCCAGGTCCGGAAAGACTGGGACGCCCTTTTGAAATGGATCGGTTCCGTCCCCGCTCCCGGAGCCGAGGAAATCCGGGCGCGCCTAACGGAGATCCGCATTGCTTGGACGGAGTTGGATCCCCAGGACCTCGCCGGGGCGATTCGGGATCTGTTGGAAACCCGGGATGATGCCGCGACCGGGATCGATTTCCAGGTCGGCATCCACGGACTGCTCGCAGGCTGGCCGACCTTGCGCGTTTTCCTGCTGGATGTTCTCGCCACTTCCGATCCGGAAATGGCCATGGCGACCGCCAAAAAACTGCTGGACACGACGGCCTCACCCGACGAGTTCGCCACCGGGCTGCGTTCCCTGACCCGCCAGGGCCCGGGCCGTGCGGATGATGGCGAGCTGCTTGCCAGGTTCGACCAAATGTTAGAGCATGATGGCTGGAGCACGTCGCGTGGATTTGCGGAAGCATTCGACCTCGCGCGTTTGATCGGCACACCGGATGCCGCCCGCCGGCTGGCCGCTTGGCGCGGGAATTCCGCTTTGAGATCCATGGCCATGGATGAGTTCGCCGCCGAACATCCGGAGGCGATGATGGAAGTCATCGACTCGGATCCCACCGTCACCGGCATTTCCCGGGCCAGCCTGATGGCGCGCGCCAATCCCGCGGAACCGGATCAACTCGTATCGGTAGATGCCTACCTCCGGCGCCAGGACCTTTCTAACGAAGAAGCGGAAGCATTCTTGAAATCCTTTCCGCTCCGCAGCGCCACCACCGGCTACCGGCTTTATGGGGCGACACCTTCTCCCTATACTTACGAAGAAATCAAAGCCGGCGACCTCGCAGCCAGCGAACTGGTGGGGAATTGGTCAGCCGATCCAGAGCTGGAAAAATACCGTCCGCAAATCCTTTCGCTGCGGCAACGCCTCTCGAAATGGATTGAACAGGCAAAGTGATAAAATCGAGGTTTCAGAAATCTGAAAATCCGGCCATGCTCGGGCCGACGATGAACATCCTCGCGAAGAACCTGCTGATCCTCGCCTCCGCCGGCTCGGGGAAGACCTTCCAGTTGGGAAACCGTGTCATCGGGCTGGTGGTGAAAGGGGTGGCTCCGGAAAAAATCGTGGCGCTGACTTTCACCCGCAAGGCCGCGGGGGAATTCGCGGACAAGGTGCTGATGACGCTGGCATCGTTGATCCGGGACGAAGCCGCCGCCGCCAAGCTGCGGGAGGAATTCAAGCAGCCGGACGCGGATTTCTCCGAGGCATTGGAAAAGGTGGTGCGCGCCCTACCGCGATTCACGCTCGGGACGATGGACAGCTTTTTCTCGAAAGTGGTCCGGGGATTCCAATACGAGCTCGGCCTAACTGGCGGGAAGTTCGATCTGTTGGAGGGAACCCGCGCCGCTGCCGCGGCCGATGAAATTCTGGGAGGCATCCTCGGCGAGACGCTGGAGGACGGAGGCGGCGACGAGTTCCTGCACGCATTCCGCCGCGCGAGTCTCGGCAAGGAGGAGCAGGGAGTCATCGAGGGCCTGCGGGGTTTCGTGAAAAGCTGGCAAAGCCGCTACCGCTCCGCCGGTGCGGTGGAATGGGGCCCGGATTCGCTCGCCGGGGTCCGTTGGGAGGATTGGGAAAAGCACAAACACGGGCTGATCGCCACCGTGCTGCGCGGACTCGACGGCATCGAATACACGCGGAAGGGCCAGCGGGAGTCGTTGGAAAAAGTGATCGAGTCCTTCGCCAGCCACACCATCGGCAGCGGAAGTCTGGGCAGCCCGACCAGTTTGTTAGCCAGCGTGATGGAGGCGGCGGCCGGCGGCAACGGTCCTCTAACTGTCAAATCCCACAAGGAATTCCTCATCGGCGGACCGGCGGGAGACGCGCTGCGCGATCTGGCCATTCTCGCCGCCCGCTGCGAGCTGGCGGCGGCCCTGCTCAGGACCCGCGCCGTCCGCGAGGTGATTTCCGTCCACGACGCGCGCTGCGAGAAACAACTGCGGCGGCGTGGCTTGTTAGGATTCGACGACGTGAAGATCCTGATGGGCGAGTGGGTGAAAAACGAGGACGCGAGACTGCGGCGCGAGGCGGTGGATTTCCGGCTCGACGCCCGTTACGAGCACTGGCTGCTGGACGAATTCCAGGACACCAGCCGCGCGGACTGGATGGGACTGCGACCGCTGATCGACGAGGCCGCGGGCGATGGAGACGGCTCGATGTTCATCGTCGGCGACGACAAGCAGGCGATCTACGCCTGGCGCGGCGGCGAGGTGGGATTGTTTGACGAGGTGAGGGAACGTTATCGCGGCGGCCTGGAAATCGAAGAGATGGCGGAGTCCTGGCGCTCCTGCCCGGAAGTGTTGTCACTGGTAAACCGTGTCTGCCGCGACACCGCGACGATGCGCGAATTGTTCGGTACCTCCGCGGAACGATGGGACTGCCCGGAACATTTTTCCGCCGCGAAGCTGCTAATACCCGCCAATCGCGGAGAAGCGCGGGTGGAGGTGGTGGACGGAAAATGGGAGGAGCGGCTCGAACGGCTCGGCAGTTTGTTAGGAGAGCTCGGGGTCGGCGAACGGCCGGTGACCTGTGGCGTCCTGGTGCGGAGCAATGCCAAGGTCCGCGAAGTGGCGGACGAGCTGCGGGCGAAGGGATTCGACGTGATCGAGGAAGGACGGCGCGAACCGGCGAAGGACAATCCGGTGGGTATCGCTCTGGGGTATTTATTGAAATGGCTGGCGAATCCGGCGGATGCGTTCGCCCGTGAAGTGGTGGAAATGTCGCCACTGGCTGAAGCGCTTCGGACGAAGTTCGGAGACCATTGGCAGACGGCGTGGGAAGGATTGTTAGGCATGGCTTCGAAATCCGGATTCGCCGCGATGGTGGAAGAAGTGGTCGAACCGCTGTGGGCCGGATGGTCGGACTTCGGCCGCCGTCGCGCGGGCGACGTCATTTCCGCACTCGCCGGGCTGGATGCCGGGGGAGGAGGAACCGCGCAGGAAGCTGCGGACTGGATCGAGCGGTTGGAAGTTTCGCAGAGCCCCGGTGTGGCGGCGGTGCAGGTGATGACGATTCACAAGTCGAAGGGGCTTGGATTCGACATCGTGGTTTTGCCGGATGTTCCTAACGACAGCATTCCCTCGACACAGTTTTTCGATGTGGCGGAAGGCGACGGCTGGATCACCGAAACGCCGCCGAAATGGGCCCGCGATCTGATTCCCGAAATGCGCGAGGCGGAGGACCGGTGGGCCGCCACGCAGCGCTATGAATCGTTCTGCATGCTTTACGTGGCGCTCACGCGCTCGAAGCGCGGGCTGTATGTTCTGTTGGAACCACCGGCCGCCTCGCAGGAAGCGGACAAGCCGTCGCTGGCAAACTGGCTGGCAAGATCCGTCGAGGCGGAAGGCCGGACGGGCGTCGTCTATCAATCGGGCGCGCCCGATTGGATCGAGGACATTGCGCGCGCGCCGCGGGTGAAAACGGATTCCCCGCTACCGGAACTCGCGGCGGGCATTCCACGACGCGGGCGCTCGACACCGAGCGGTGCCAAGAAGAATCGGGCTGTAGCGATCCCCCACTCCGCAGCGGGAATGAAATTCGGGAGCGAGGTGCATGCGGCATTCGAGAACGTCCGCTGGATCGACGAGGAACCCCCGGATCTGCCTGTTAGCGACGCGGGCGGGCTGGTGGCGGAAATCCTGAAAATGCCGGAACTGCGCAAGCATTTCGAGCGGAACGCGAGGCCGGTCGAGTGCTTCCGGGAGCAGGCAATCGACGCGGTGGTCGATGGCTCGTGGCTCAGCGGCGTGATGGATCGGTTGCATCTTCACCGCAACGCGTCGGGAATCGTGGAGCTCGTGGAGGTGATCGATTTCAAAACCGACGGCGTGGTGGATCCCGAAGAGCTCATCGAAAAATACTCCGGCCAGATGAACGCCTACCGCGAGGTGATGCGGCGGGCCTATCCCGATGCGCGGATCGAATGCATCCTGCTTTCGACCGCCTGCCGCCGGGCGCTGGCCGTTTGACGGGTTGCCATAAGTCATTGCCGAAATCCACTTCGGTATGTGCTGCCGGAAAATTGTCCGGAGTTCACGGTTTACCGTGCTCTTCGTGAAGACAAGCTGAAGCTTGAACTCCGTACAGCGAAACGAAGCTCCGCACCGGAAACAAGTTTCGGCAATCGATTTTGGAAATTGGTCCGCTCCACGAAAAAGGCCGGCACCCTTAATGGATGCCGGCCGAGATTTTTCGTTAGACTGAAGTCGAAAATCAGTCGTCGTCAACGATGGTCACCGTGGCGACGCTCTTGGGTCCGAGAACCGCTCCATTGATCGCAAGCGGGGTCAGGGTGATTGTGAACTTGCGATTCTTGTCGTGGATCGCGTTATTCGTGATGGGGATGGAGATGGTTTCCTCCGTGTCTTTGGAATTAAAGGTCACGTTGCCGTTTTGGGCGGTGAAGTCCTTATTGAGGACACTGCTGGCGGTGCCATCGGACGTTTCATAGTGGACTTTGGCCACGCCCTTGAGGTTGCCGTATCTCGTCACCACCACGTCGATCGTGCCAGAGGGGCTGTTTTCGTTGCCGAAAGGAACCTTGGTGAAGAACTGGACCTGGGGAGCGGTGTTGATGATGAACTTGGCACCTTTGTCAAACTTGATGGTTCCGAGCGGAGTCGGATTCGTCGATGTGAAATCGACATCCGTGACGTCCAAATAGACTTCGCCAGATAACTTGGTTCCAGCGATGATCGTCGCCGACAAGGTAACCGCGCCGAGACCGGGGAGTGTCTTATTTCCGGTGTAGGTCTTGTGGAGAACCTCGAAGTCCAACTGGCCGCTCGGGTTGCTATAACTACCGGAAAGCGTGGATCCGCTGCCGGGCTTGAGGTAATTCAAGAAGGTGCTGATCGGAGTTCCTGCGGGGAAAGCCGTGGCAAGCGCACCGGTGCCGGTGCAGGTGCCCACGAGTTTGTAGCTGTAGCCCTTGGATTTCGACAGCACCCAAGTGCCGCTGCTGGCATGGAGTTCGATGCCTTTTCCGAACTCATAGTCATCGCCGTTCTTATCTTTTCCGCCGACGTTCAGTTGGACAGTGGGAGTGGCGAAAGCGCCGACAACGGCGAGACCAAGGGTCGCGACGACGGCTCCGATGCGGGCAAGGCCCGATGTGCGAGGTTCTAGTGTTTTCATAAAGATGACGGATTGGAGGTTGATGATCTGTTTTTACCAAAGCGTGATCCACGAGCTGAAACGCTGCGGAAACACGATGACGGGGGAGTTTTTTTTCAGGAGAACTCGTCATTTCCGAAAAATGAATCCATCCCTGATTCAATGGTCTATTTGCATACCTAAGAACCATATGTCCAACCGCGCCGTCAATCAATTTCAAGGTTCCGGAACGGTCTCACTTCGCCCACTCGCCTTTGGTGAAGACAATGCTTTCCTTGATTTTCGGCACGCTGTCTTTCCAATCGTTCTCATGCTCGATGGAGAAGTGGCCGTTGAATTTCTGCCGCTTCAACTCGGCGATGCACGCCGCCACATCGACGACGCCCTGGCCGGCGGGGACCACCACACCTTTTTCGCCGAACTCGGACTTGTCCTTGAGATGCACGCTGATGATGTGGCCGTCCAGAATGCGCAGGCATTCGATGGGTTTGAGGCCCGACGTGCACCAGTGGCCGAGGTCGGCGCAGGCGCCGATGCGTGGATCGCGGCTTTCGACGACGCCACGGATGTAGAGCGGGTTCCAGACCTTGTATTTGGGATTGGACATCGATCCGCCGTGCTCGTGAAAGGCGACCTTGATGTCGAATTCCTTCACGGCCTTTTCCCACTCGGCGACAAGTTCGGTGGACTCGGTGCAAACGCTGTAGAGGCCCATGGTTTTCGCGAACTCCATGATCTTGTGGATTTCAGCGGCATTTCCGGCAGCCACCACGCCGTAGTTCACCGGGAAAATGCCCTGGCGCTTGCACTCATCGAGCAGCTTCTGAGTGACGGCGTCGCTGGAATTGTGCGAGACCACTTCGCCCGCCGGTGAATCCGGAGTCAGCTTCTGGCCGGGATAGAATTCGATGGTGGTGCCGCCGGCTTCCTTGGTTTTCGAGATCGCCTCGAAAACGCTGAATTCCTTGAAGGAGTAGGCCTGGCATCCAATCGCGAGGCCGTTTACGTAGGCGTCTTTCGGGATGGGAGCGGCAGTGAGATTCGCGACGAAGGCGAGACTGAGCAGAATAGGTAGGCGGATCATGGGGTGGGTTTTACGCGAGCTTCCGCAACGGTATTTCCAAAACAAGGAAAAGATCCCGCGACAGCCATCCACTCGCGGTTTGACGTGCTGTTGGATTTCCCGACATTCGTCTCACCGATACCCACCCCGCCGCGTGTCAGCGAAATCAGTTTCCATCAATCCCGCCCTCGCTCGCCGCATTTGGCTGAGGGCGCAGCGGCTTGACGAGCCCACGCCGTTTGGCTCCGGCCCGGAGGCAACGCGGCGGGCGGTCGAGCATCTGGGCTACGTGCAAATCGACACCATCCACGTCATCGAACGCTGCCATCACCACATCCTGCATTCGCGGATTCCGGACTATCACCGCGAGCATCTGGCGAGCGCTCAGACGGTGGACAAATCGGTGTTCGAATACTGGACGCACGCTCTCAGCTACGTGCCGACGCGTGACCTAACTTATTTCCTCGGCGCGATGAAACGCTACCGCAGCAAAGCGGACACGTGGTTCGATTCCGTAAAACCCGCGGATCTGAAAAAAGTCATTAGCCGGATCAAGGAGCACGGAGCGCTGAGCATCCGGGATTTCGACGATGACGAGCGGGTGGAAAAGGATCACGCGTGGGCCAGTAGCAAGCCGTCCAAGCGGGCGCTGCAACTGGCGTTCTATCGAGGCGAGCTCGCCGTCTCCGCGCGCGCCGGCATGCTCAAGACCTACGATCTGATGGAGCGGCATTTCGATTGGGCGGAAAAACCGAAGCCCGCCACCGCCCGGCAGGTGACGGCCTATCTGTTGGATCGGGCGCTGCGATCGCAGGGCATCGTGAGCATCGACTCGATCTGTCATTTGGATCCGGCTAACAAAAAAGCGGTCTCCGAGCTGATCGACAGCCGGGTGAAACGCAAACAGCTCATCCCCGTCCATCTCGAAGGCATTCCAACCGCACCGCATTGGGCCGAACCAGAAATACTCGATGCCCCACCCGGCGAACCGCCATCGTTCGTCCACATCCTCTCGCCGTTCGACCCGCTCATTATTCAGCGCAAGCGGCTCAGCGCGTTTTTCGGTTACGACCATTTGTTCGAGGCCTACGTCCCCGCCGCCAAGCGCAAGTTCGGCTACTTTGCCCTGCCGGTGCTCGTCGGCGAGCGGATCGTCGCCGCCATCGACCTCAAGGCGGACCGCACCAACCGCAAGCTGCTGGTTCAGAAATGGACGTGGTTGGAGAAAATAACAACGGAGGAACGCACGGCCGTCGACGAAGCACTGCACCGGTTCGAAAGGTTCCAGTTCGCGTCATCCGCAGCATTGGAAAAATGAACCGCGGATGCGCGGTCCCGGGAATCACTCGTCATAAAAACGGCCCGCAGGTGAATCCTGCGGGCCGTTTGTTTGCTGTTAAATTCGAGACAGGGCTGATGGAACCGCGATTACTTCAGCTCAGCAGCGGTCCAGGGCTTGCCGCGGCTCATGAACTTGGCGCGGGTTTGTTTGACGAGATCCTCGCTAACAGATGGAGCATCGTTGGACCAGCTCTGGCGGACGTAGGTGAGGACATCGGCGATTTCCGCGTCCTTGAGATCGGTGTGCGGTGGCATGATGTTTTCGAACTTGAGTCCGGCAACCTCGATGGGGCCTTGTAGACCCAACAAAAGGATGCGGGCCGGGACGGTCGGATCGCCGACGGGCCAACTGGAACCATCAAGCGGAGGGAACGCGCCGGGAACACCTTTGCCATCGGGACCGTGACAGGCGATGCAGGTGCGGCTGTAAACGGCGAGGCCGCGCTCGTGGACGGCGGGGTCGGGCTTGTTCTTCCTGATGATTTCCTTCACGGCGACCGGTGCGGCTCCAAGGGAGGCGACGAGGTTTTTCGAGAAGGAATCGGTGCGGGAAGACAGCGCGGTGGCAACGGCCTGACGGGCGGCGGGATCGGCCTTGGCGGCGAAGTATTTGACCACGGCATCGACGGAACCGCTGACGTCGCCGGAACCCAGCTCGTTCAGATAGAGATCGTCGAACCAAGCGGTGCCGGTGCCGCCGCCATAGCCGCCGAAGAGGCAGTGGACGAGGATTTCGGATTGGTTTCCGCTGTTGAATTCCATACTGAGTTCGGTCCAGTCCTGGGTGCCGCTGATGCCTTTGGTAGCGCTGCCGCCGTGGACGTTGAGCATGGCTCCCTGGCCACCTTTGTTTTCGAGGTTTTCGGTGCGGACCCAGCCACCGAGGCGGTAGCGGGTGTTCGGCTTGACGGGAATCGTCGCACCGGCTCCGGCGTCGGCACGGAACGGCGAGGTGATTTTCAAAGCGGTGCCGCCATTGCGACCACCGGGGGCGATGCTGAGTTCGACGGTGCCGGGCCGATCAACGGCATAAGGACGGAGGCTCCACGGGCCGAGGCCGGTGCCGGTGAATCCGGGGTCGGGCAGGAGGTTGACCGGCACGCTGGAGGTGGCGGAGGCGGTATCCGCAACGGCGGAGAGGATGACTCCTGCGGCATGCTTGCGGGCGGCGATCTGCCAGGCATCGCTGAGCGTCGCATCGGCGAGGATGCTGTCCTTGTTAGCAACCAGGGTGGCGTGGAGTGCCTTGCCGATCGCGTCGGACGGAGCAACGCCGGCGAGGGCTACAAAGGTTTCCGCTAGAAGCCGGGCATCGGGTGCCTTGATGACGCCGCCTTGGATGACGGAATCGGCAAGCGTGTTGTCGGACGGAGCGTTGAGGAGACCGGCGCGGAAGAGACCGCGGTCGCTTGAGGCCAGCGCGGCTTTCACGGTTTCCGCATCGAGCGCGCCGAGGGCCTTGAGGATATACATGGCGTGGACGGCGGCGGTTTTCGAGCTGCTGACCTTGAGGAGTTCCTTCAATTTCGCGGCAGCGGTGGTGGAGCGGGATTCGACAATCAGGCTCTGTGCCTGTATTCTCCAGAACAGGTTGGGATGGCTGAGCCCGGCCAGCAGCGAGTCGAGGTTGGCGGGATCAAGCTTGGGATTAACGTCGTCCTTGGAGCCCTTCGGATAGACACGGTACATGCGGCCCATGGTCTTGTCACGGATCGGGGTTTCGTAGGCGTTGCCCTTGCCGGTCTGGGCGTCGTAACCGGCCGAGTTTTTGTTAGGTGTCGGGTTGTGCTGGATGATGAGGTTGTACCAGTCGCAAATCCAAACGGCTCCGTCGGGACCGGTTTCCGCGTGAACGGGGCCGGACCAGCCGTCGGCGCTGTTATAAAGATTGTTCGGAAGCTGGCGGGAAACGTAGCCCGCGCCTTTCGGCGTGATTTCGAACTGGCCGACGAGTTTTCCGGTGGCTTCGGTGACGAAGGCGATCTTGTCGCGGTAGTTCTCCGGGAAACGGGTGGAGGTGTAAAAGGCATGGCCGGCACCGGCGGTGTAACGGTCAAACTGGTCGACCTGACGGATGTCCATGGAGGACGGGAAATACATCGGGTTGTTGTCGCCGGGCGGGGTCTTCGGCTGTGGCAGGCCGGCACCCTGATAAATTTCCTTGGCGAAGGTGAAATACCATGAGGGGTTGCCGTTGGCGGTGGATCCGAGGATGTCGAAGGCGGAAGTGAAACCGAGGCCCCAAGTGTTGTTGGTGGTATTCTGGAGGAACTCAAGCTTGCTGCCGTCCGGCTTGAAGCGGAAGAAGCCGGAAGAAAACTGGAGTTGCTCGCCGCCGACGGTGCCCTTGAAACCGGAGTAGCCGATGGTCGCATAGATCCAGTTGTCCAAGCCGATGCGGAGGTTGGAAACGCCGGCATGGGTGTCGCCGTTGTTGAAGCCGGTGAAAAGGACCTGGCGGACGTCGGCCACGTTGTCGCCGTTCGTGTCCTTGAGGAACATCATGTCGGGGCCGTTGGTGCAGATCAGGCCGCCATTGACGAAAATCGCCGAGGTCGGAATCGAAAGCTTGTCGGCGAAGAGCGTGAATTTGTCCGCTTTTCCATCGCCATTGGTGTCCTCGCAAAGGTGGATGCGGTCATGGCCGAGATCACCCTTCTGGAGATTGTTAGGATAATCGACGGTCTCGATGACGTAGGCGCGGCCCTTGTAATCCCAAGTGACGTAGATCGGATTAACGATGTCGGGATCGCTGGCAAAGAGAGACAGCTCATAGCCCACGGGGACTTGGGCCAGCTTCATCGACTCGGTGGGTGTGAGTGGCTTCTGACCGCTGGTGATCGTCTTGTGATCGCGGTAGCCAGGGAGAATCATCTCCTCCTGCTCCAGCTTGGGAAGCTTCATGGCGGCGACCTTGGCACGCACTTCGGAGCCAACGCTCCAGAGGATCGCGCGGCGCAGCAAATCATGGAAAGCAGGTTGTTGCCAGCAGCGCATGTCGTGACCGTAAGCCGTGTAGAAAACCTTGCCTTTTCCCTGATCACGAACCCAGGTCCAAGGCTCGTTGTCGCGCAGTTGGAGAACGGTGCGGTCGTCGGTCAGGCGATCATGGACGTAGGTTTCATCCCACGTTTCGAAGCCTTCGTAATCGCGCATGATCGGGTGGTCCTTGGCGGCGATGGTGGTCTTGAAAACGCCGGTGGAGTGGGATTTGAAATGGCCGCCGACCAGTTTCGAAAACGCATCCGTGCCCCCAAAGCACGCGGAGGCGCAGTGGATGGGCAGGAACGCGTGCCCTGCATTGACATAGTCGGTGAGCGCCTTGAACTGGCCGCCATCCATGGCTTCGTTGTCCTTCCAGTTTCCGTAAAACATGACGCCGTCATACTCGTTGAGCACGTCGCTGCGGAGATCCGCGAGGTCTTCGGTGTAGGTGAGATCGATGCCATCCACGCCGAGGGCCTTTTTCAAAACGCGGTAGCGCTCGACCGGGTCATGGCCCGGATGATTGGCCGTGGGTGCGCCGAGAAAGAGGATTTCCACGTGCCGGGCTTCCGCCGTCGGCTGCTTGGTGGTCTGTGCGAGGCCGATGGCCGCTGCCAGGATCCCTAACGGGAGGATTAGAATTTTTTTCATGCGTTGCGACTGCGTGGGTTTGGGAATCAAGTTGCCTGAGGAACGTGGAATCAATCTGCGTTATTTCAAGAACCGACTGCTTGTAAGATTGCGGGTTCTTTGTGTATGATCCCGCCAGATGACTAAAGATGAACATCGCAAGTTCTGGACGGAACACCTTTCTCCCGGGCAATTCCGCCACTTGTTCGACCATCTTCCGGGCACGCTCTTTTTCGCCAAGGATCTCGAAGGACGGCTGATGGCGGGCAACCCGGCGTTCATCGAGCGCTGCGGATTCCACACCGAGGACGAGATCATCGGGATCGAAGACATTTCGATTTTCTCGCCGCGGCTTGCCGAGAAATACCACAAGGACGACGAGCAGGTGATCTCGACCGGCAAACCGCTGTTAGGGATCATCGAGCTCTTTCCCAACGGCGAGGGCAAGCCGGAGTGGTTTGTCACCGACAAGCTGCCGCTCTTCAATTCCGATGGAAAAATTTGCGGGCTGTGCGGAACGGTCCGCAGTTATGAAGCCCAGCGAGCGGCGATGCAGCCCTACCTCGAACTGGCGACGGTGGCGGATCATTTGAAACTCCATTTCCGCGAAAAACTCGACGTCCCGCAGTTGGCGAAAATGGCGCACATGTCCGTGCGGCAGTTCGAGCGGAAATTCCGCGCGACCTTCCAGATGACGCCGCAAGAATACATGATCCGGATGCGGGTCATCGAGGCGTGCGACATGCTGGTCCGCACGAACCAACCGGTGACCACAGTGGCGCTGGATGCGGGATTTTACGACCACAGTGATTTCGCCCGCCAGTTCCGCCGCCACATGGGACAAACGGCGAGCCAATACCGGGTCGAACGGCGTCAGGAAATCCCTGTCCAGCCGCTGAAAATCCATTGATCCCCCGCAAGGGGTCGGCGGAATCTTACACAAGCTCGCCGCGAATCTACAAGCAACGGGAAGGAATTCCGCTACCGTCCTGCAAGTTGCGTGACGAAACCCTCCGTGACGTGAACCCAAAACCCACCTTGATTTCATGACTCCGATTTTTGGCGCCAGCACCTGGCTTTGGACTTCTCCGTTCCGCTCGTCGGATGTGGAATTGTTGAAAACGATCGCCGCGCTTGGGTTCAAGGCGGTGGAGTTGCCAATCGAGGATCCGGCGCTCGTTGATGCGAAAACGCTGCGTCCCATTTTGGAAGATCTCGGCCTAACGGTCCACGTCTGCGGTGCTTTCGGCCCGGGGCGCGATCTCACGAATGCGGATGCCGCGGTTAGAGCTTCGGGACGGGCTTACATCTCCCAGTGCCTCGACATCGCCGCCGACCTTGGTGCGGGATTTCTCGCAGGCCCGATGTATTCGGAAGTCGGAAAAGCCCGCCAGCTTCCCGAGGACGAACGGAAGCGCGAGTGGGATCTCGCGGTTTCCGAGCTGAGGAAAGTTTCCGCCGACGCGGCCGAGCGCGGATTGGCCATCGCACTGGAGCCGATCAACCGCTTTGAAACCGACCTCGTCAACACCACCGCCGACTCGCTGCGGATGATCCGCGACATCGACCACCCGGCGGCGAAGGTGATGATCGACACCTTCCACATGACCATCGAGGAGTCCGACATCGGCGCGGCGATCCGCGCGGCGGGCAAGGATTTGATCCATGTGCAGGTCAGCGAAAATCATCGCGGCGTCACCGGCACGGGGCTCACGCCGTGGACTTCGTTCCGCGACGCGCTGCTCGAAATCGACTATCACGGTTCGATTGTCATCGAATCGTTCACTCCGGACAACCGCGACCTTGCAGGAGCGGTTTGTATCTGGAAACGTTTCACTCCGACGCAGGATGAGTTCGCCTCGCGCGGACTGAAGTTTCTCCAACAGCTTTTCTCCCAGCCCTAATCAAAACCCCAACCAGCAAGAATCATGTCTGATATCAATGTCGCCATCGTCGGTCTCGGCTTCGGAGCCGAGTTCATCCCCATCTATCAGCGCCTTAAGGGCGTGAACCTCTACGCCATCTGCCAGCGGACGCAATCCAAGCTGGACGAAGTCGGCAACAAGTTCGGCATCGAAAAACGCTACACCTCCTACGACGATCTGCTGGCCGATCCGGACGTCCACGCCGTTCACATCAACTCGCCGATTCCCGATCACGGCCAGCAGTCGATCAAGGCACTCAAGGCCGGCAAACATGTCGCCTGCACCGTGCCGATGGCGACCAGTCTTGAGGAGTGCAAGGAGATCATCGACCTCTGCAAGTCCACCGGATTGAAATACATGATGATGGAAACCGTGGTCTACGCCCGCGAATTCCTTTTCATGAAGGAGCTCTATGAAAAGGGCGAACTCGGCAAGGTCCAGTTCCTGCGCGCCACCCACCAGCAGGACATGGAAGGGTGGCCGGGCTACTGGCCGGGCCTGCCGCCGATGTATTACGCGACCCACTGCGTCGGCCCGATCCTCGGCCTGATGGGCAGCCAGGCGGAATACGTTTCCTGCTTCGGCTCCGGCACCATCGCCGAGGAAATGCATGCCTGCTATGGTTCGCCCTTCGCCATCGAAACCTGCCACATCAAGATGAAGGACAGCGACGTCGCCGCCCAGGTCGTGCGCTCGCTGTTCGATGTCGCGCGCCAATACCGCGAGTCCATCGAAGTTTACGGCACGAAGAAATCGGTCGAATGGCCGCTCATCGAGCACGATCCGTTAGTCATTCACACCGCCAAGAAGCCTGAGCCGGAAATCCCGGAGAAAGTGAAATGCCCGGACTTCGCCCACTATCTGCCAGAGGAAATCCAAGCCTTCACGATGGGCGGCGTTTACGGTGGAGACACCGGTGAAGAACACCTTTCGTTTGCTCAAGGCTCCGGCCACGGCGGCAGCCATCCTCACCTAGTCCATCAGTTCGTGAAAATGCTGCAGACCGGCAAGGATTCCTATCCGAACGCCGTCCAGAGCGCGAACATCACCTGCACCGGCATCCTCGCCCACGAGTCCGCGCTCAAGGGCGGTGAAATCGTCCGCCTGCCGGAATGGACGCTCACCGCGTGATCCGCTAACCGACTCAAAATGACAAAGCCGCATCCTTCACGGGATGCGGCTTTTTTAGTCCGTTAGTTTTTCAGAATGATCCGATGCCGCGCCTTTCCGGCCCGCAGATGGTCGAGCGCGGCATTCACGTCATTCATCGCGAAGGTTTCCGTGACTGGGGCGATTTGGTGGCGAGCGCAGAAATCCAACATTTTTGCCACCGTCGCAGGTGAGCCGAGCGGCGAGCCGGAAATGGATTTGCGCGCGCCGATCAGTGAAAACGCCGAGACCGGCACCGGTTCCAACACCGCGCCGACAAAGTGCAACCGTCCGTCCGGAGCGAGTGCGGCGATGAACAAATCCCAGTCGAGCGTCACATTCGCGGTGACGAGGATGAAATCGAACGAGCCGGCCAATTTCGCGAGCGCCGCCTTGTCGCGGGTGGCAACTACGTGGTGCGCTCCCAATTTCCGCGCCTCGTCCGCCTTCGATTCGCTGGACGTGAACGCTGTCACCTCGCAGCCCCATTTGTTTAAAAACTGAAGCGCCATGTGACCCAGCCCGCCGATGCCGATCACGCCCACGCGGTGGGTCGGCTTCACTCCGAAATCGGTGATGGGCGCGAACACCGTGATCCCACCGCAGAACAGCGGCCCGGCGCTGGCGGGATCGAGAGTTTCCGGCAGCTTGATCGCCCATTCCCAATCCGCCCGCACGCGGTCGGCGAAGCCTCCGTGGCGGCCGACGATGGTTTGCTCCGCGCTGGCACAGAGGTTGTGATTTCCTGATAGACACGGCTGACAGGAAAGACAGCTTCCCGCGAACCACCCCAGCCCAACGCGATCTCCTACGGCCAGGCCTTTCACTTGGTCGCCCGCTTTTTCAATCGTGCCGATCACCTCGTGGCCGGGCACCAGCGGGTAGCCCGCATTTCCCCAGTCATTGTCGATCATCGAGAGGTCCGAGTGGCAAATCCCGCAGGACTCGACCTTGATTTGCACTTGCTCCGGATGGAGCTCGCCCGGGTGGAATTCGAACTCCGTAAGTGCCTGCTTCGCCTTCGTCGCCGCCCATCCGTGAAATTTTTCAGCCATTCAAGCAAGCTGTAGGCAAAAAACTGACAGGCAAATGACGATTGCGACAAAATGACGGTTGCCAAAGGCTCTGAAATTCACGATTGGATCGTTAGCAAAGATGCCGAAATGCCCGACGTGTCGTTTCAGCATCTTTGATACCGCAGTTGATACGATCCGAAAATCCTCTCAGTCCGCTCTCAAAGCCCTCCTCTCTTGCTTACTCTATGAAAAAATCCAAGACCTTCAGGCCTCTTCATCTCCTTGTTTTGCTCGCTGGTTGCATCAGCTACGCCACCGCCGCTCCTTTCGGTCCGGATGGACGTGAAACCAGTTGGACCCAACCGAACGGCCAAGTCGTCCAACTCCGGGTCTTCGGGGATGAACATTACGCCCGCACCGAAACTCCTGCCGGTTTCACCTTGGTTTTCAACGACGCGGACAGCACCTACTACTACGCGAATCTCTCCGCGGACGGCAATTCTCTCGTTCCCACTCAAATCCGCGCCGAAGATGCGGCACCTGCAGGCCTTGAGAAGCACATCGACCTTTCAAAAGCGAAGATCCAGGAGATCTCCGACGCGAGTTACACCAAATTCGACGCCGAGCGCGACCAAAAGTGGAGCAAGCGCGTTCAGGCGGTGAAGAAAATCCGGAATGCAGCCAAAGGAGCCGAACTTCGCGGCGCGGAAGCCGCCGAAGCCAAGATCAATGCGGCCCCCGTCATCGGCGACATCCGCGGATTGACGATTCTCATTCAATTCCCCAACGATCCTGCGACCGGCGGATCGGACCCCATCGATTTCCCCACGGACCGCAGCAAGATTGTCCGCTTCTGCAATGCCGAAGGCTACAACGAAAACGGCAATACCGGATCGGTTCGTGATTTCTACTCGGACCAGTCCTTGGGGCAACTGACCTACACCCAGACGGTTACCCAGATTGTCACGGTTCCCCACCCCCGGAACTACTACAATTATTCAAACTACCCGACCAACACGGCTCTGGAGGACAGCACCGTCGGCGCGAGGAAGATGATCTCGGATGCCGTGAATATGCTCCAAGCCGATAACTTTGATTTCTCCAGCCTCACGACTGATGCCGGCGGCCGGGTTCTTGCCACCAACATCTTCTTTGCAGGACCGGATTCCGGAGTCTACGCGAGAGGATTGTGGCCCCACCAATACCGGCTGATCCCGAACATCAACGTCGGAACCGGTACTCCGATCATCCTTTCCAATTACCAGATCACCAACATCCCCAATGCGGCCCCCGTCATCGGCACTTTCTGCCATGAGAACGGGCACCTCATCTGCGGCTATCCCGACATCTATTCCTCCTTCAATGGGGAAGGCGTCGGCGAGCACTGCCTCATGGGATCCGGAAACTACCTCAACGGCGGCAAAACCCCCTCGCCCATCAACGCCTACTTCAAGGATATCGTAGGCTGGGGCAATGTCACCGACATCGCTGCCGACGAATTCCTGACCGCGAGCCTTCCGACTACGGGGAATATCGCCTACCGGATCTTCAACAACAACATCTCCACGGAATTCTTCATGGTGGAAAACCGCGGAAACGGCGACAAATGGGCGCAATACTCCGACGACAAGGGCATCGCCATCTGGCACATCGACGAAACCATCAATGGCAACAACGGCAATGCAAAGCACTACGAGGTGGCCTTGGAACAAGCCGATGGCAAGGGAGACCTCGAAGCTGGCCGGAATCGCGGTGACGACGGCGACCTCTTCGATCTGGGCAAGCCCAAATTCACCGACTCCACCAAACCCGATGCCCACTGGTGGGACGGCAAAAAATCCTTCATCGATGTCGAGGTGGTGTCACCACTCGGCGCGAACACCTTGGTGGCGTTCGGTGGCGTCCCTCCGGATACGATCATCGTCAGTTCTCCGAACGGCGGTGAAGTGATCTTCAAGGACTCCACCTATCCGATCAGCTGGAAATCGAACATCATCGGCAACGTCAAAATCGACCTCTACAAAGCCGGGCAATACCTCTTGAACATTGCGCCCGACGAACCGGACGACGGCAGTTTCGAATGGATCGTTCCCGCCGACCTTGCGGCCACCAGCGATTACCGGATTCAGATCAGCAGCGTCAGCACTCCTTCCATCATCGATTCCAGCGACGCTCCCTTCTCGGTGACCGACGCGACCTTCCCTCCCGGCAAGGACCTGCCTTACGGCTGGTTCAAGCCGAGCTTCGCGCAAACGCGCTGGGAAGTTACCAAACAATATCGTTTCGAAGGCAAGCGCTCTTTGGTGTCCGGCAAAACGGGTGACGGGCAAATCTGCGGCATCGGCTACCGCTCGAACTTCCTTGCAGGCAACATCAGCTTCTACGTTAAGGTTTCCTCCGAAGAAGGATTCGACTTCACCAGATTCTATATCGACGGAGTTGCCCAACCGTTTACCTCCGGCGGCTCCAGCAAAGGCCTTTCCGGAAATCAGGATTGGAGATTCATTCAATTCCCGGTGACCCAAGGCAGCCACGTCTTTGTGTGGTCCTATGAAAAGGACGACAGCTTCGCCGGATTGAAAGACTCCGCTTGGATTGACGGTGTGACACTTCCTCCCGGCACTCAGGAGATCGTCATCCAACAGCCCGTGGGCGAGCCTTTGGTTGATGGAAAATCCACCACGACGTTCCCGGATGTTCCCGCGGGAGATAAATCCAAACCGGTGACTTACACCATTAAGAACACCGGCAAAGCGGATCTCATCGATTTGCAAATCAACAAGGTTGGCCCAAACTCGACCGAATTCATCGTTCAGGGTCTGAAGAAGACCGTTCTGAAGCCGGGAACCAGCACCACATTCGAGGTGATCTTCTCGCCCAAGGACTACGGCTCGAGAACCGCCGGCCTCCGCGTCCTCAGCAATGACGGAGACGAAGGAACCTTCGCGATCGGTCTCGAAGGCACCGGAATCGGACTCCCGCTAATCGGAGTCAACCAGCCGGCCAACAGCCCGATGGAGGACGAGGATTCCCGGAACTTCGGGATCGCCAACGTCGGATCCACCGGTAACAGCAAGACCTTTACCATCATCAACAAAGGAGCTGCTGTTCTGAAAGATTTGATCATCAGCAAGGATGGAGCGAACAAGAAAGATTTCCTCGTCGGCCCCCTGGGTGTGATTTCGCTCGATCCAGGTGATTCGACCACCTTCACCGTGACCTTCAGCCCTACCGGCGCCAATGTCAGAAGCGCGGGCATCCACGTTGCCAGCAACGATGCGAAATCCGGTCCCTTCGATATCTCGGTCTCGGGCAAGGGATCGCCAGTGGCCGTCGCTAAAAGCGCTGGCTCTGCGGCGGCAGGAAACATCGTTGAAGCGGTTCTGGGTGCCGGAGCCTCCGGCCTATCCACCGCCTCGGCACCTACCACGGGCGTTGAGGTCATCGGCGGCCGCAAGTATCTGTCGCTGACGGTTGCCAAGCTCCCCGGCGAAGCTGCCGGTGTCGTAGAAGTTTCTCCCAACCTCCTCGATTGGTACAGTGGCAACAAGCACACCACTGTCCTCATCGACAACGCGGCGACCCTCAAGGTGCGTGATAACACGCCCGTCAGCCCGGATGCGAAACGCTACATCCGTCTGAAATGATCCAACCCTGAGCCGATCCTCAAAAATCAAAGTCGCCGGGTCACCAGCCCGGCGACTTTTTTATTGGCCAGCCCTCCAGCCACGATCGAGTTCGGCAAAATGGAACTTCGACCAATCCTGCCACAAATGGGTGAAATTTTAGACCGATCGGCAGCAGTTGAGTGCCAAGTGATCTTCACCCTCTATCGAAGTTTCCAAGAAATGAGCCGGCACCCTTTCCATCAATCCGGAACTTGGTTCGTGGAAGTTCCTAAACCTGATACTTATGTGGGTCCGCCTTTTGTAACGAGAGCGAACACATGACCGAATTCTACCGGGAGAGGCTCGGCGGTTCTCCCCATGCGATTGTTTCCCCCGCTGACTTCAACGCTCCCATGCCTCTTCATGTTCGCCGACGCGTCTCGGATAATTTCCGAACCAAGGTCCTCACTTCCGATTCACGGGCGGAATTCCCCGCCGCCGAACCGAACGCGGTTCATAATTATCGCACCACACCACAAGCAAGTCGGGATCGTCCAAATTCCTCCCACCCCATGAAAATCGAAGCCTACAAGCCCACTGACGAGAACGCTGTCCTTGAACTTTGGAAACGCTGCGGACTCGTCGCACTACAGAATAACCCGCGGGCGGACATCGAGCGGAAGCTGGCAGTCGCCCCGGAGTTGTTTCTCATCGGCACCGTGGACTCCGAAATTGTCGCTACCGCCATGGCAGGCTATGAAGGGCATCGCGGCTGGATCAACTATCTTGCCGTCTCACCGGACCTGCAAAGGTCCGGCTACGGACGCCAGATCATGGAGCACGCCGAAAGTCTTCTCCGCGAACGTGGCTGTCCGAAAATCAACCTCCAAGTCCGCTCAACCAACAGGCAGGTCATCGAATTTTACCAACGTCTCGGCTTCTCCTTCGACGACGTCCTGAGCATGGGGAAGCGCCTTGTGATCGACGAAACTTTCGACCCGTGAACCGATAGACGGGTCCTATTTTTTTGCACCTCAAGCGATGACGAATTGATCGACGGAGAAGACGAACCTGCGCTTTGCAAGGTGGAGTCCGAGCGAGCCGCAGTCTTGATGGCCCCCTCCACTCATCTCCCCTTCGGCCACGAAGGAATTTCCCACGACAATTCCAAGCACATACACACATGGCAGGACCAAGTGTGATGCTAAGGAAGCTCTGATCCAAGAGAGGTCTCTACTCGCCGATGAGGATGGTAGTTCCTGCGCTGGGAACCATTGTGCGATCCCCAAAATAGGGCCCGACAAAATCCTCCCGCTTAAACGAAAACGGGTGGCTGCGTGGAAAACGCAGCCACCCGTAGAGATTTCGATGAACTTACTTTAGGCGGATGTAACGCTTTTCACCAGCGTTAACCGGAGTGTTGTCACGAACTTCAAGGACATTTGCATTGTCCGACAACGTCGTGGTGTGATTCGAGCCGCTGAACCAGTCGACCAGATTGGAGGAAACCTCCACACGGTGCTTCTCCAATGCCCAAGTGGAGGATTTTTCCACAGTCAGGACGAGGTATTTCAATCCGTCGGAATCCTTGGCTACCGTAGTGACTGCGGTCGATGAGGTATCAGCGACCGAAGATGCCCCGGAGAGCGACGCGGAGGCCAGAAGGCCTGATGCGGAAGCGGGAGCCGAACTGGTGATTCCCACGCCGACCAGTGAGAGTGTGATCGTGGGCTCGGTGGCATCGTTGCTGGCGATTTCGAGGGTCGCACTCTTCTTGCCGGTGGAGCCGGGTTTAAAGGTCACGGAGAATGACGTTTTCTCACCTGGATTGAGCTTCGTCACCGTCAGATCCGTCTTGCTGTAGGTGGCTGACCCCGAGAGGGACACCGCCAGATTCTTCAGGACGTCGGTGCCGGTGTTCTTGATCACGAACGTCTTGCTGTAGCGCGAACCGATTTTAACGGAGCCGAAATCGTTGGTCGTGCCGGTTACCAACTCCGAAGAGAAGGGTTGGCTCACAAAGATTTCCGGAGCGCCCAATCCAGTTCCTTTGACATTGAACAGGAAGGAGGACTCAGCATCGGGATCATTGCTCGCGATGACAATCGCACCGACCCGATTGCCCACACCGGCAGGGCTGAAGGTGACATCGAACGTCGTCGTTCCACCAGGCGGCACCGTGCTCAGAACGGGCGCTCCAACGATGAAGCTTGCGGCGTTCGTACCAGTCGAGGAAATCCCTTGGATCACCAAGGAGCCAATACCGCTGTTGCTGATGGTGAAGGTTTTGGTCAGTGTGTCTGACTCGTCGATGGTGCCAAAGCCCACGGTGGAAGAACCGTCGATCAGATCAGTGCCGCCAGGATTCTTGACAGCAATCTCAGGCAGGAGGGCATCTCCCGAGAGATTGATATCGAACGGGCTCTCGTCGGGATCGTTACTGACAATATGGAGCACCGCAACCTTCGGCCCGCTGACTTTCGGCAGGAAATTCACGGTGAACGTGGTCGTGGCACCTTCGACAAGAAGCTTTGAGGGAGGCTGGGTGAATTTGAAGCTACTGGCATCCGCACCGTCAATGGCGACCGTCAGATTTCTCAGATCCGCCGCACCCGTGTTCCTGATCAAGAAGCTGGTAGGGACTCCCTGAGTTGCACTGAAGTCCACTGAAGCCGTGCCGTCCACCAGAGGGGTGCCCGCAGGTTGCTCCACGGCGATGTCGGGGGTGTAAAGGTTGTCGCCGAGTTCGTAGGCACCCAAGTCCAGAGTGCTGTCCTGAATCCGGGCGAAGCCGGCGGCATCCGTCGGGATGGCTTCCGCGTAATTGGAATCACCGTCGAGGTCGGCCGTATCTTTCGGAAGGAACAGGGTCTTGCCTTTGGCAGTGGCAGGGCTTCCCACGGTCAAGCGCAAGCCATCGTCCGCAGTCCTCCATTTGCCATCAGGTCCCACCGCGTCCGTTTCATCGACGAACATCGGATCCAAATTCAGCAAGGTCCTCTCCGGCGGCTCACCGAAGTCGACGTTCGCTCCGAGGCCCTTGGTAATGGCAGTCGTCCTGATACCTTTGAGCAGGTTGATCGTCTCGGTGGAAGGAGTCGGGTAAAGGCGATTCGAAATCCGGGCCTTTCCTGCAATATGAATCAAACCGGTCTTTTTGAAGCCAACAACCGTGTCGTCGCTGAACCAGATGATGTTGCTGAGGGTGTTCACACTTCCGTCACAGGAAATCGCGGCACCAAAACCCGTCGTCATGTTGTTGTAGAACGTCGAATCCGAGACTGGAAGAAATGCCCCGTCGGCCACATGGACGGCTCCCCGGGTAATGACGTAGCCTCCTCTGCTCAACGTAGTATTCACACTCCCGCAGGAATTCTCCGTAAAGGTGGAGTTGACGATGGAAGAAGTCCCTTCCACATAAAGCGAGGAGCCGGAACATACCGTTCTTGTTTCATCACCATCAGGGACCGGTGGGATCACCGGCGGGTAGCCGGCCAAGGTGCTGGTGATGTTCTTGTCGAACGAGCAATTTACCACCGTGACTTGACCGGCAATCGCTCCACCGATGGAGGTTGGATTGGCAGAGTAGTGTCCGATCGCTTTCGGGTCCGGACTTGTGTAGGAAGTGGCGGAAGAATTCGCCTCGTTGCTGGTAAACGTACAGTCCGTGGCAGTGACGGAAGCACCCGAGATCGCACCGCCGCGCGAAGTAGCATCCGATCCGGTTTGAGCAAAATTAAACGATGCGGAGGTCACGCTGTTTCCGTCGAAACGGCAGCCGGTCACATTGATGGTGTCGCCGGCAATCGCACCGCCCGTTGCGGAGGAGTGGGTTCCCAAGTCGAGACAGACGATCTCCAGGCTGTTGTTCAGGAACTGGCAGTTTGTTGCGGTGACGTCCCCTTTGATCGCGCCCCCGGAGCCGTCCGGGTTGAACAACCAGCTCGGAAGTCTGTCCGGACCCGAGCTCAGGAGCTGGTCGTTGTTGACGATATTGTTGGAGAAAACACACTTCGTTGCGACTACTTTACCCCAAACGGCCCCGCCGGACTCGTTCGCAAGGTTTGTATCGAAAATGCAGTTTTTCGCGGTCAGAGCCGTGCCTGACGGAGCATAAACGCCACCGCCTTGGCTGTAAGGGGCGTCGTCGCCATTGGCGCGTCCTTTTGCGATGGTCAAGCCGTCAAGCGTGGAACTCGCTTTGAGGACCACGACATGGAGCGACCAATACCGCTCGTATCCTTGGGTTTCAGGGGTTACCGGCCAGATCTCGCCGGAAAGAATGGTAGGATTGGCCTCCGGATCGCGCTCACTCAGGCTGGATTCACCTCCCGCAAAGCCGCCATAGAGTTTCAGTCCATTGAGCACGAAGGAAATCTCACGGTCACCGAACCCGTCCACCACGCCGTCGTCCGGATAGTAG
Source organism: Luteolibacter sp. (assembly GCF_039920825.1). Taxonomy (GTDB): domain Bacteria; phylum Verrucomicrobiota; class Verrucomicrobiia; order Verrucomicrobiales; family Akkermansiaceae; genus Luteolibacter. Next base: position 49,618 of record NZ_JBDSCX010000053.1, read on the forward strand.
GTGCCCTTCGCCAGATAGATCGAGTCTCCGGATTTTGCGACCTCCAGAGCATCCTGCAGAAAGGCAAACGCCCTGCTCCAAGCGGTTCCGTTGCCGGGAGTGGCTACATCGGCGTTGACGTAAATGACTTTGGCGTCCGCAGCGGCCGAGCAGAAAATTGCCGCCGTCAAAAGGGTCACATTGCGAATCTGCTGGGTGGTCGGAAGGAGGCTCTTCCAACGATTCAAAAATCGCGATTCTCCCGACGGGTTAGGGTTAAATTCCATCATGAGGTCTGATTACCAGATTGGTCGAAGCCCGCAATCAGAATCATCAAAAAGGACGAAATTCACTGGGAGTGCGTAGGAGAAATTCCCGACACCCTAAACTTCACAAATCCAAGACATTGGCGCGATGTCAGGGCCCCATGCATTTTCCCCGAAATAAAAATCGCCGCGCAAAATCAGCCGCTGACACTCATCAGGTTGAGATCAAGGATGAATTGCTAGATCCAGCGTTCCGCCCAGCCTCACCACGCTTCATGAAAAATACCCGAGATGTGGAAGCCGTTTCACGAGTCGGATTCATAGAGGACAATGACTTTCCAATCGGTGGATTGCCAAACGTATGAACCGCCCCGTGGATACCACTGGTCAATCGCGGAAGAAGATGAAAAAACCGCGTTTCTACAGAAGCGCCTGTTGCCATTTTCAGGTAAAGCTGATACCCGTTTTTTCAATGGGAGGAAGCATGCCGCAACTTGAATTCCGCTGGACCTCGTGGTTCCGCGTTTTAAAGACCCCGGATGCCCCACAGACGAAGCCAGCGCGCGAGGACAGCGGCCTAACAGCATGGTGCTCGGAGTCGTCGAAATCGCTCGGCCTCAACGAACTCGCCCGCAAGGTCCGGGTCTCTTGGAACTCGCGGATGCAGACCACCGCAGGCCGCGCGTGGTGGCCGGACCGCGCGATTGAACTCAATCCCAAGCTCAAGGACTGCGAACCCGAGGAACTCTGGCGCACCCTGAAACACGAACTTGCCCACCTCGTCGCCTACGAACGTTGCGGCCGCCGGCGCATTGATCCGCATGGCCCGGAGTGGCAGGCGGCTTGCGCGGAACTCGGCATCGCCGGCGAGCAGCCATTTCACACGCTGCCCTTCAAACGCCGCAAGATGAAGCGCAACCACGCTTACATCTGCTCGAATTGTTTCGCAGTCATCCACCGCGTGAAACCGATCACGAAATCAGTCGCGTGCTACGACTGCTGCCGCAAGTTCAACAACGGCGCGTATCACGACCGTTTCCGTCTGATCAAAAACAAGTGATTGCTCAGTCGCGATCCGCCACGAACAACGTGTGCGTGAACCGCTTCGCCTTCGGATACGCCTTCGCGCCGATGCACTCGACATTTTTGAAAAGGCCTTCCAGCGATTTCGCAAACGACTTGTCCGGATGCGCCGACCAGAAAATGACGCGTCCGCCAGGCTGCAACGCGTTCTTGATCCGGACAATTCCGGGTTTCGCATAAAGCCGCTCGTTCACATTTTGGACAAATGGATCCGGCCCGTTGTCCACGTCTAGCAGAATCGCGTGATAGCGGTCGTTTCCGCAGCGGTCGATCACATTGTAAACATCGTCCACATGGATTTTCACCCTCGGATCGTCCAAGAGCTTGCCGTTCACCTCATGCATGAACTCGCGGTTCCAGCCGACGATTTCAGGCAGCAGCTCCGCGACATCCACCACGGCATCGGCTCCGGTCAAAGCGAGCACCCGCTTCAACGTGAATCCAAAGCCAAGCCCGCCAATGAGAACACGCGGTTTGGGTGGGAGATTGACGCAGGAAAGCTCCGCCATCTTCTCCTCGGACGACGAGGCGGTGGTGCTCATCAACTGCAGCCCCGCGACCTTGAGGAAATAATGCCCGTCGTGTTCGTGAAGGGTGATCCGTTCTCCATCGGGCGAGGTGCTGGTGGCAAGGGTGCGGGTGATTTTCATGAAACGGTCCGCGGAGTCTGATCGGCAATTCCGGCTGGAGCAAATCATTCACGCAGCCGTGAAGAAGCAACCGAATCCAAAAATCGACAGCCCGATGAATGGCGACGATTCGGCGCTGTCACCCGCCGACAGTTCTTCGCAATGGCCTCAAGTCCTTTATTTCAAATGATATCTGTTAAATGATCATGAGACTTGCGCGGGTGGCCGGGAGACTCCAAACTTCGTGACTAATTATGAGCGAACGACGCGTCGTCATCACAGGCATCGGCTGTATCACCCCACTTGGCAACGATTTGAACACCACTTGGGCCGGGCTCAAGGAAGGTCGCAGTGGCATCAGCACCATCTCCCAAATCGATGTCGCACCCTTTGATTGCAAGATCGCGGGGGAGGTGAAAAATTTCGAGGCGGACGGCTATTTCGGCGTTCCCAAGGATGCGCGCCGCTCCGACCGCTACGTGCAGTTCGCGGTGGCGGCCTCGAAAATGGCGATGGAGGATTCCGGCGTCGATGTTTCCAAGATCGATCCGCGCCGCTTCGGCGTGATGGTCGGCAGCGGCATCGGCGGCTTGTCCACGCTGGAACGCGAGCACACCACCTACATGACCAAGGGGCCTAAACGGGTTTCACCGTTCACGATCCCGATGATGATTTCCAACATCGCCAGCGGCATCATTTCCATGGAGTTCGGCCTGCTCGGGCCTAACATGGTGATCGTCACCGCCTGCGCCACCTCGAATCACAACATCGGCGAGGCTTGGCGCATCATCAAATTCGGCGACGCCGATGCCTTCCTCTGCGGCGGTGCCGAAGCGGCCGTCCTGCCGATGGGCCTTTCCGGTTTCGCCAACATGAAGGCGCTCAGCACCCGCAACGACGAACCGGAGCGCGCCTCCCGCCCGTTCGACAAGGACCGTGACGGATTCGTCATGGGCGAAGGTGCCGGAGTCGTCGTCATCGAGGAACTCGAACACGCCCTCAAGCGGGGAGCGAAAATTTACGCGGAGCTGATCGGCTACGGCGTCAGCGCGGATGCCTATCACCTCAGCGCTCCTTCACCCGATGGAAGCGGTCCTGCCTACGCCATTCAAATGGCACTCAAGCACGGCAAGAAAAATCCCGAGGACGTTGGCTACCTCAACGCCCACGCCACCTCGACCGGACTCGGCGACGTCGCGGAAACCAAGGCCATCAAACTCGCTTTCGGCGACTACGCGAAAAACGGCCTGATGGTCAGCTCCACCAAGTCGATGACCGGCCACATGTTAGGTGCGGCTGGCGGCGTGGAACTCATCGCCAGCATCATGGCGATCAAGGATGGCGTCATCCCGCCGACGATCAACGTGGACAACCAGGACCCCGAGTGCGACTTGGACGTCGTCCCGAACGTTGCCCGCGAGGTGCCGGTCAAGGTCGCTCTCAGTAACAGCTTCGGCTTCGGCGGTCACAACGCGTCCGTCCTGGTCAGCAAGTTCGAGTGAGTTTTCCCCCATGGAAAATCCCCTGCACTGCTACGCCTGCGAGGTCGCTTTCGCTGACACGGATGCCAGTGGGTGGATGCATTTTCCGAATGTCTTCCGCTACGTCGAGTCGGCGGAGCATCAGTTCCTGCGTTCGCGGGATGTTCTCGTGTTCGACCGAGCCCAGGGCGGCTGGCCGCGGGTGAAAGTAACCTGCGACTACAAGCTCCCGCTGCTCACCGGCGACCGCATCGGGGTCCATCTATCCATTTCACGGATCGGGGCGTCATCGGTGACGTGGGATTTTGAAATCCTCAACGCCGCTGGAGAAACCGCCGCCGCCGGCAGCATGACGACCGTCCGCGTGGACCATCTCGGAAAACCACAGCTCATCTCCGCTGCGGAGCGGCAGGCTTTCGAAGGCAACTGATCGCGGCGCTACTTCAGCCCCCGGCTTAGGTGCCCCGCCGTCGCCCCAATGACGCGCCATTATCCAAACGGCAATGGCCGTTCATTCGAGTGACGTGCCACCGCCGGGATGGAGTTTGATCTTCCAACAGCATGCTGGGTGCGATTGGATGCGAGGAAATGAAATCCTCCCTGCTGGCCGCCTGCGGATTGTTCCTCCTCGGGGCCGGCATCGGGATCGGCTGGCTGGCCGCCTCCTCAAGGAATGGAAACCCGCCATCCGCCGCCACCGGGCAGGCGAATCCATCACGCACCTCATCCCGCCCGCGTCCGGCTGCCGCTGATGAAGCCCCGCTCACCCACCTGCGCGCCTTGGCGGATGATCCCCATCGCCTCGAAGCGGAAATGAAAGACCTGCCCGCGAAAGATCTCGCGGCCCTCATCGACATGCTTGCCGCGAGCGCCGGCATCGGAGGGCTCGAGGGGAAAGAACGTGAGAGAATCAAAAACTTGGTGATCCACAATTATGAGGAATTTCCCGAAGACTCCCTTGCGTGGATCATGGCCACCCCGAACGCGGGCAATCGAAGGTTTTACTTCCAGTGTGTTTTCGAATCCGCCGTGAAAAAGGACCCGATGCAGGCCTTGGAACTGGGCGAAAAATACCGAGGCAACACTGGCGATTATGTCTCGCTGCCAGTCGAGATTTTCAGCGCCGTGACCCAACGTGGTGCCGATACTCTGGTGCGCGCCCTGGCACTGACGGCCGGCAAGAGGGACAACTCGTCTGGATATGACCTTGATTACCCGAAGGATTTCAATTTCAAGGCGGCAGCGGCTGGGATCTCCGACTTGTCCTCCCGGATGAAAGAAGGCGAGCAATTCAGTACCTATCCCGCCAATTTCGTCTTAGCCTGGGTGAAACAGGATGCTCAGGCGGCTTACGAATGGGCAACCGCTATGGAGGCCTCTGAGGACAACCGGAAAGCCCTTGTCGGCGGACTCTCGGATTTCTTCGAAGGCTATGTTAAAGTGACCGAGCCCCTCGAATACGGACGCTTTGCCGCCGAAGCCACCCTCTCGGGCGAACCGACCGAGAAATCATGGTACGATGCCACGAGCGCGCTGGCACGAAATCCGGATCCCGCCACAATCGATGCGTTTCTCGCGGAAGCGTCCACCCACCGGGACAGTGGGGAGATTCTCCCGAAGCTGCTAGACGCTTCCAAGAGTTTCTATGGCAACCAAATCGACATCCTTCGCAACGGCTTGTTTGATCGCCTGCCGGAGGAACAACGTGCGCAGTATCTGCTCACCGCGCCGGAGGCAGTCCGCCGCCAGCTTGGCGCGGAACCGGCGAAGTGAGCACGGGTTTTCGCTTTCCCAGCCCAAGCCGGGGCGCGAGACTCGGCCATGGAATCCACCGGCCGCATCATCCTCGTCCCAACGCCCATCGGAAATCTATCCGACATCACGCTCCGCGCCCTGGAGATCCTGAAAAGCGCCGACCGCATCGCCTGCGAGGACACCCGCCACTCCGGCCAGTTGTTAGCCCATCACGGCATTTCTGGAAAACCACTCGTCTCGCTCCACGAACACAACGAAGCCCGCCGCGCCCCCGAACTCATCGCCGCCGCGAGAGCTGGCGAAACCATCGCCGTCATCAGCGACGCGGGCATGCCCGGCATTTCGGATCCCGGCTACCGGCTCGTCCAGGCCTGCATCGAGTCCGGCACGCCGCTCGAAGTCCTACCCGGCCCCTCCGCCGTCATCACCGCGCTCATCGGCTCCGGCTTCCCCTGCCACGCCTTCCGCTTCGGCGGATTTCTATCAGTAAAATCCGGCAAACGCCGCAGCGCCCTAACCGCCGCCCTCGATTCCGGCGAAACCGGCATCTTCTTCGAATCCCCGCATCGGATCCTCTCGACCCTCGAAATCCTAACGGAAATCAATCCCGCCGCCCGCGCCTGCGTCGCCCGCGAGCTGACGAAAAAGTTCGAGACCTACCATCGAGGAACCGCCGCCGAAGTCCTAGCCCATTTCCAAGCCCACCCGCCGAAGGGCGAGATCGTCCTCCTCGTCCACGCCCCGGAGTGATTGAAAACATAAGGAGCCGCGACACTCCTGTCGCGGATGCCAATGCAAGGCGAAAGGAAAAAAGCGAACGCACCCTTCTTTCGCACCTCATTGTCCTGGCGGACAAAAGTGTCCGCCCACCTTACAGCTCACGCCACCCACTCCGAGGCTATTCCTTCGGATCTTCCGCCACTTTCGCGGAGGGCAGTTCGTGGAGATTCCTGTAAGACGAGCGTGACTTTTTCGCGAGCAGTTCGTCCGCCTTTGCCAGAATCGCGTTGCGGCAGAAATCCGTCAGACTCTCCGCTTTGATCACCCGGCTTGCCCGGTCCGCACGGTCGAATTCCTCAGCGGTTCGGAAAATCTGGTTCCACGGCGGCGCATCCGGCTGGCTTTCCCGCTGACGCGCAGTCTCCAGTGTGACTGTCCGATCGATCTCCTCCATAAACTCTTTCGTCCGCTTACCCTTGGGTTGGAGGTATTGGCGGATCGTGTGCTCGCTCATATTGAGCTGCTTCGCCAGCCACTTCCGGTCCTTTCCGATCGCGGCAAGGCGCCGCCGAATCTCCTGATGTTCGGTCACCTGTGAAGCATATCCAAACAGCCGTGATCCGGGAGCTTCGAGGTGAATTACGACAATACGAAGCGTTTTTCAGATTACATTAAAGTCATATTTTCATTGGATTTGAATGCTCGTAATCGAACAAATGACTTACTAGAAATAGCTAGTTTTTGTCTAATAACGCTATTTAGAATCAGGACCGGATGACCCCCTACCACGCGAAATACTACGCCCACGAACTCAGCCGCTCGGGTGGCGAAGGGGTGGATCGCTTGGGACGCGCACTTTTCGACGCTACCGTCACTCTCAATCCCCATCAGATCGAGGCCGCGCTTTTCGCACTTCGCTCCCCGCTCTCCAACGGTGCCCTTCTTGCGGACGAAGTCGGACTCGGCAAAACCATCGAGGCCGGACTGGTCCTTTGCCAGTATTGGGCGGAAAGCCGTCGCAGGTTGCTGATCATCACTCCAGCCTCCTTGCGCAAGCAGTGGGCTTTAGAGCTTGAGGAGAAATTCAACCTGCCGTCCGTCATCCTCGACGCCCACTCCTACCGGGAGTTTCAGAAAAGCGGCCACGCCTCACCGCTGGAGCAGAACCGGATCATCATCTGCTCCTATCACTACGCCGCTCGTTTGGCAGAAGATATCAAGCCCATCCCGTGGGATCTCGTCGTCATGGACGAGGCCCACAAGCTTCGGAACTGCTACCGCGAGAGCAATCGTCTGGGCCAGGCCATCCGCCACGCCACCGAGGGCAGGAAAAAAATCCTCCTCACCGCCACCCCGCTTCAGAACTCGCTCGTCGAGCTCTACGGCCTCGCCTCGCTGATCGACGAACGGCTCTTCGGCGATCTCCCATCCTTCCGCACCCAGTTCGCGAATGCCGGCGGCGACCTTGCATCACTCCGCGAGCGCCTCGCCACCTTCTGCCACCGGACTCTCCGCAGCCAGGTCCTTGAATATGTGAAATACACGCGGCGGCGCTTGCTCACCCGGCCTTTCACCCCGAGCGAGCAGGAACACAAACTCTACGAAACCGTCTCCAGCTATCTGCAGCGCGACGACTGCTACGCCCTGCCTCACGGCCAGCGCCACCTCATCGTCCTTCTGGTTAGAAAGGTTCTTTCCTCCTCTCCCCGCGCGCTCGCGGGGACCTTGGAAATGATGCGCGACCGCCTTCTCCGCATCCAAGAGGATGTGAAAAACAGCGCCAGCCTTTTCGATCAGCTCATCGCCGGTGACGACCTCGATGGCGATCTGCTCGATGAATTGCTAGAGGATGCCGAGGATGCGGAAATCACCGCCGACGAACCCATTCCCACAGAGGAGGGAACCGCCGAGACCATCGATCCCGCCAAGCTCAAAAGGGAAATCGCCGAGCTGGAGGACTACATTCGCTGGGCGCGCAGCATCGGTGTGGACACCAAGAGCCTCGCCTTGTTGAAAGCCCTCGAAATCGGCTTCGAGCAGATGACCGGGATGAATCCTCCGGCCCCGCGGAAAGCCGTCATCTTCACCGAGTCCCGCCGCACCCAGACCTTTCTCAAAGAGTTCCTCGAAGCCAACGGCCACGCCGGAAAAGTCGTCATTTTCAACGGCTCCAACAACGATCCGGATTCGAAACAACTCTTCGAAACCTGGTGCTCCAAAAACCGCGACACCGGCCGCATGACCGGCTCGCGGCCTGTCGATTCACGCACCGCCATCATCGACGCCTTCCGCGATTCCGCGGAAATCCTCATCGCCACCGAAGCCGCTGCGGAGGGCATCAACCTCCAGTTCTGCGCACTCGTCGTGAACTTCGACCTGCCGTGGAATCCCCAGCGCATCGAGCAACGCATCGGCCGCTGCCATCGCTACGGGCAGGAGCACGATGTCGTCGTCATCAATTTCCTCAACCAGCGCAACGAGGCCGACATCCGCGTTCATGAACTGTTGGAAACCAAGTTCCATCTGTTCTCCACGCTCTTCGACACCTCCGACGACATTCTCGGTCTCGTCGATGGCACCATCGACTTCGAGCGCCGCGTGCTTGAAATCTATCAGCAGTGCCGCTCGGTCGATGAAATCAACGCCGCCTTCGAAGCGCTGCGCCGGGAACTCGACGAGCAGATCCAGTCCCGCATGAAGGAAACGAGGAAACTCCTCCTCGATCATTTTGACGAAGACGTTCACGACCGCCTTCAGGTCAGTCTCGATGGCGCGAAGCAGCAGCTTGATCGCATCGGCCGGCTGTTCTGGGCGCTCACCCGTTTCGAGCTAACAGAATGCGCGAGCTTCGACGACGATACCCTCGCCTTCGATCTCCATCAATCGCCCATCACAACCGCTCGCCCCGGGCACTACCGGTTGATTCAAAAAGGCCGTCCGAACATTCCCGGCGAGTTTCTCTATCGACTCAATCATCCGCTCGGCGAGCACACCGTCGCCCAAGGAAAAGGCCACCTGTGTCCACCTGCGGAGATCCATTTCGAAATCAGCAAGCACCCGACCAAGGTCAGTGTCATCGAGCAGCTCAAGGGCAAGTCCGGTTGGCTCACGCTCCAACAGCTCCGCATCGATTCGCTGGAGCGTGAGGAATACCTGCTCTTCTCCGCTTTCGATGATGCGGGCAACGACCTCGATCAGGAAACCTGCGAGAAGCTCTTCAGCGTGGCTGGGACTTGCAGTCCCAGTTCTCCATCTCCCGAACCTCCACCCCGTCTCAGCCAGGAAGCCGCTCGCCACATCGCCGCCACGCTGAACCGTTCGCTCGAAACGAACCACCGTCACTTCCAAGCCGCCCGCGACCAGCTCGACCGCTGGGCCGAGGACATGGAACTCGCCTCGCAGAAACAACTCGAAGATCTGAAACGCCAGATCCGCGATCTCCAGCGTCGCTCCCGCCAGGCTCCCACGCTTCAGGAGGAAAAAGCCCATCAGGATCAGATCCTCAAGCTGGAGCAGCAGAAACGCCGCCAGCGCCAACGCATCTTCGAAATCGAGGACGAAATTGAAGACAAGCGCAAAACCCTCGTCGCCGCGCTGGAGGCAAGGCTCCTACAAAAAACCCTAACAACAGCCCTCTTCACCATCCGGTGGAGAGTCGTCTAACCGCGCCCAGATTTCCCATGCCATCCACCGCCCAACTCCGTTCCCGGCTCGTCACCAAGCTCAAGGAGCTTTTCCAGCTCGACCAACCCGACCTCGACTTCGGCTTCTATCGCATCATGCATGCGAAGGCGAAGCAGGTTACCGACTTCCTCGAAAAGGATCTGCTCAAGGTCATCGAGGACACTTTCGGAAATCAGGCGGGCCAGCAGGCAGTGAATGCCCACGCCAAGGCCCGTCAGGATCTGGAGGCTGCGCTCGGTGCCGCCGCACTCGATGAAAATGGCGTGCTCAATCCCGCCTTTGCCGCGACTCCTGCTGGAGAAACCTACCTCCGCGCCATCGCCGCTGCGGATGCCGCGAAGGACGCGCTCTCCGCCGAGGGCGAGATTTACGATCACCTCCACCGCTTCTTCGAGCGCTACTACGAGGAGGGCGACTTCATCTCACGCCGCTATTTCAATCGCGAAACCGCCGGTCGCGCCGCGCCCTTCGCCATTCCCTACAATGGCGAGGAAGTGAAACTTCACTGGGCGAATGCCGACCAGTATTACATCAAGACCGGCGAGTATTTCTCCAACTTCACCGTGGATCTCGCAAAGGCCCCTGAGATCGCGGGGGAAATGAAACTGGAAAGCACGGACAGCCTTCCCGTCCACTTCCGTCTCGTCGATGCGGTGGAGGGCGAGCATGGCAACGTGAAAGCGTCCGATGCCACCAAGCGCTTCTTCATCCTGCACGCTGAAGACCCCGTCGGCTTTAACGAAGCGGGCGAACTCGAACTCCGTTTCGAATACCGTCCCGATCCCGACAAGCCGGAGAAATCCAAGGAAGGCAAATGGCAGGAGGAACTCCGCGCCCAGGCCACCGCGAAGCTGTTGGAACACCTCGCCGGACTTCCGCAAGCCGCCGCCTACCATCGCCTGCTTGCCGCCAAGGTGCCGACCGAGGCGAACAAGGACCGCACCCTGCTGGCGAAATACCTCCACCAATACACCGCCCGCAACACCGCCGATTACTTCATCCACAAGGACCTCGGCTCCTTCCTCCGCCGCGAGCTGGACTTCTACATCAAAAACGAGGTCATGCGCCTCGACGACATCGAGAACGAGGACGCGCCGCGCGTGGAAACCTACCTCGCTAGGATCAAGGTCCTCCGCACCATCGCCCGGCAGCTCATCGCCTTCGTCGCCCAGTTGGAGGACTTCCAGAAAAAGCTCTGGTTGAAGAAAAAATTCGTCGTCGAAACGAACTACGGCATCACGGTTGATCGTATCTTCTCAATTGGTGAAGACGAAGATGATCTAAAAAAGCAGGCTGAAATTTTCAAAGAGAGAGATTGGCTTTTAGCGCAGATCATCGTCAACGACGCCCAGCGCGAAGAATGGGAGAAGCTCTACGCGATCCATGAAATTGAAGGCAAAGCCTCCGGCGATCTTCTCCAAGCCGCCACTCCCGGCTATTCGGCACCGCTGACGGTGGAATTCCTGAAATCGCAGCCTTTCCTCGTGCTCGATACCCGGCACTTCTCGGAAGAGTTCAAGGCGAAGCTAGTGGAGAGCATCGAAGGTTTCGATGAGCAGTGTGATGGGCTGCTGGTGCATTCGGAGAATTTTCAGGGGCTGACGATGTTGAGGAAGTGCAGCTTTGGTGAAATAAAGAGTATTTATCTTGATCCGCCATACAATCTTGGTAGCGGCGATTTTTGCTATAAAGATCAATATAGAAGCTCGTCCTGGATATCGTTTATGGCCTGCTCAATGGCAGCGATGAGAAAAATCGCAGACGATAGCGCCCTCATTGGCATTTCAATAGATGACAATGAATTTATTTCGCTTGGGCATATAATGCAGGATGAATTTGGTCGCTCAAACAAGCTCGCTTATGCTCCCTGCAAGGCTGAACCAAGCGGTGGCAAACAAAAAACGGGGATTCGATCTGGGCATGAATATCTAATCATTTATTCCAACGGGTCGAATTCAAACATATCAAGAGATCAAACTGAAGTGGGGGAACTTGTGCATGAGGATGCCAATGGCCCGTATGTGAAAGGCAGAGAACTAAGAAAGTGGGGAGATTCGTCACTGCGAGAAGACAGACCCAAACAGTTCTTTGAATTGAAGGCCCCGGATGGGTCAATCGTTCTTCCATACCGAAACGATGGTAAGGAAGGACGCTGGAGATGGGGAAAAGACAATCCTTTGATAAAAGAGGCTTTGTCCGAGCCGGAGGTATTCCACTGGGAAAAGACCCCTTTTGACAACGGGATTGTTATCGACAGAAAAAATGATAGATGGGATCCATTTGAGAAAATCCGAGAAACGCACAAGCAATCGGGATGGGGCACGTGGCTGGATCAACAGGGAACCAACGCCGAAGGAACTAAAGCGCTGAAGGAATTGTTCGGTGAGAAGTCCTTTAGCACTCCTAAACCTTTGAAGTTAATCTCATGGTTTGTGAAACTTAGCGCAGACTTGTTAGCTACTACGTTGGACTTCTTCGCCGGCTCCGGCACCACCGGCCACGCCGTCATCAACCTCAACCGCGAGGACAACGGCAGACGCAAATACATCCTCATCGAAATGGGCGACCACTTCGATACGGTGCTCAAGCCGCGCATCGCGAAGGTTGTTTACTCGCCCGATTGGAAGGACGGCAAGCCGGTCAGCCGCGACAAGGGCATTTCCCATTGCTTCAAGTATGTCCGCCTTGAAAGCTTCGAGGACACCCTGAACAACTTGCGTTTCACCGAGGATGCCGAGCGCGAGCGGGCGCTGGCGGCGAATGATCCGCTGCGTCGCGACTACACCTTGAACTACCTGTTGGATGTCGAGACCCGCGGCAGCCAGAGCTTGCTCAATCTTGACGGATTTTCCGATCCCACGGCCTACACGCTCAACGTCAAGAAGCCCGGAGCCAGCGGCAGCGTCGAGCAGCCGGTCGATCTCATCGAAACCTTCAATTTCCTCATCGGCCTGCGCCTCGTCCATCTTGCCGCGCCGCAGCATTTCACCGCCACCTTCCAGCGCGTTCCCGATCCCGATCTCCCCAAAGGCACCGACACCCGCTTGCAACTCGATGGAAAAATGCAGCTCGCCCCCCATGGCGGTTGGTGGTTCCGCAAGGTCGAAGGCTGGGTGCCCAAGGACCGCGAGAACCCGAACAACGGCCAGAAGGAAAAAGTCCTCATCGTCTGGCGCAACCTCACCGGCAACCTGGAGGAGGACAATCTGATGCTCGACGAGTGGTTCCAGAAGAACCGCCTGAGCACCCGAGATTTCGAGTTCGACACCATCTACGTCAACGGCTCGAACAACCTCCCCAATCTCAAGCTGGACTCGGACACTTGGAAAGTCCGGCTGCTGGAAGAGGAATTCCACAAGGCGATGTGGGACGTGAGCGATGTCTGAGGCGCGTTCTTCGAATTTGACAAAATGAGCATTTTTGAGCACTTTTGAGCATGGCTACTCCAGAAACCACCTCCTTGTTCCGTGCCCGCGTCCCGGCCGACCGCCTGCGCAATGTGGAAGTCATCCTTGCCCGTCTCGGGATGAAACCGGGCGACGCCTTCAACATGCTCCTGGCGCAGATTGAACTGCGGGAAGCGCTTCCTTTCGAAGTGACGACCCGTCCGCCGGAACTGCTCTCCGCAGACCGACAAGCCGCCGAGTGGCAGGAGGTGCTGGGTGCCTATTAACCCGAAACCCGGCGAAGTATGGTTCGCCGATCTCGGCATGGTGGAGAAGAGCCGCCCGGTGCTGGTGCTTGCCGTCCCCGGTGGTGAAGACGCCCGAGCTCTCGTTGTCGTCGCTCCCCTGACCTCCCAGATCCGCGGGATGAATGGCGAGGTGGATCTGGGCAAGCCCCGCTGGCTCCCCAAACCCTCCGCCGTGAACGTGCAGGGATTGGCCAGCTTCGACCATCGCAAGCTCATCCGGAAGATGGGCGAACTAACCGCTGGTCAAATGGAGGAGGTCAAAGCCGCACTCCGAAGCCTGCTGAACCTGTAATTTTCCCATGCCCGCCAAGAAAGCCGCCACGAAGAGAGCCCGCAAAGTAGCTGCCGACGGGAAGCCATCGCATAAATTCCGCCACAAGCTGCTGCTGAACCAGTGGCTCATCAGCCTCTTCGGTATCGATCCTTTCCGGGAGCCGAACATTCCCGGTATCGCGAAGCCGCTGCCGTTTCATGCGCTTTCCTCGCCTATCAGCGATCCCCGGATGGAGGGCCTGGATGAGGACGGTCTGCACCGATTCTATCACAACCTCGTCAACAGCCAGCTCTTCTGGGGCGAGCAGAGCATCATCACGCGCGAGCAGTTGCGGAGCTACGAGGAAAATATCGTTCGCCACACCCGGGTTCTGAACGAGAAGCGGGACCGGCCCATCGCGTGGAAGTATTACCAGTGGCTCACGTTGATTTTTGTGGAGATCTATCTGGACCGATTTTTCCGCAATGCGGAGCAGTTGCAGACGGATTTGAACGCTTTCGTGAACCGTTTCAACGAGCACTGGAGCAACTTCGTAAACATCGCTCCCTATGCACTCGATGATTTGAACAAGGTCTGCATCCAGAACGCGACGGGCAGCGGCAAAACGCTGGTGATGCAGGTGAACGTGATGCAGTTCCGCCACTACGCGGGCCGTGCCGGGAAGGATCTGCCGCGCACGATTCTCATCACGCCGAATGACCGCCTGAGCGAACAACACATCGCGGATCTACGCCGGGCAGGCTATTTCGTGACGGAAGGGGTGAAGCCGGGCGCGCAGACGATGTTGAACCAGATCGACGTCATCGAGATCACCAAGCTCGGCGACAAGGACGGTCCGAAGACCATCGCCACTCGCAGTCTTGGCGACGAAAATCTGTTGTTGGTCGATGAGGGGCACCGGGGACTTTCGGGACAAAAGGCCAAGGAGGAAGGTGCGTTCTTTTCCCGCCGTGCCGCGCTTTGTGCCAAGGGTTTCACCTTTGAATACTCGGCGACGTTCGAGCAAGCAGTCAGCGGCACGGCTCACGAGGACGACTATGCGAAGACGATTCTTTTCGACTACAGCTATCGTTGGTTCTACGAGGACGGGTTCGGCAAGGACTATCAGATTCTCAACCTGCCAGCATCGCACCAAACGGCGGAATCCACGTACCTGATAGCCTGTCTCCTGAAATTCTATCAGAAGCTTCGGATCTACGAGGAGCGTCACGCATCGTTCACTGCCTTCAATCTGGAGAAACCGCTTTGGGTATTTGTCGGTAGCACGGTTTCGAAGGCGAAAGGAGCGGGAAGCACCAGCGATGAGAAAGCCGTTGCAGCCGACGTGGCACGCATCATCCAGTTCATCGCCGATTTTCTTGCGAAGCCGGAAGATTCCGCCCGGTGGATTGAGCGAATCATCCTCGGCAACGGCCAGCAAACCGGCCTGCTCGACGCGGACGGAAACGACATCTTCGGTGGCTCGTTCAATTACCTCGCAGAAGCGGTGAAGGGGCAGACTTTCACGGAACTTTATCGCGATATCCTCAGCCGGGTTTTCCACAATCCCGCAGGTGGACTCCTCTCCCTTTCACGGGTGAAGGGCGACGCGGGCGAGGTGGTCCTAAAAGTTGGAAACTCAGAGGAGCCGTTTGGTTTGATCAACGTCGGCGACGCGAAGGGACTCTGCGACCACATCGAGGTCGTCGCACGCGAGCACGATACAAAACTTACGTTGGACGAGAGCGATTTCTCCGAAGCGATGTTTGCTGGGATCAAGGAGTCCAGTTCGCCGGTGAATGTGCTCATCGGTTCAAAGCGCTTCGTCGAAGGCTGGGACTGCTGGCGGGTCAGCACCATGGGCCTGATGCACGTTGGCAAGAGCGAGGGAACGCAGATCATCCAGCTCTTCGGGCGGGGCGTTCGTCTCAAGGGATGGGAATGGAGCCTCAAGCGCAGCGGCCATACCTACGCGCCGCACCGCCCGCAATGGATCGAAGAGCTTGAGACACTGAACGTCTTCGGTGTGGAAGCGGATTTCATGGAGAAATTCCGCGAGTTCCTCAAGGACGAGGGACTGCCTGGCAACGAACGGAAGAAGACCATCACCATTCCGCTCAACGTCACTTTTGATTTTGGCAAGAAGCTGAAAGTCATCCGCCCTAAACTGCGCCCCGATGGTTCGCGGGAATACGATTTCAAACGCGATGCCCGCGTTCCCACGCTCGGCGAGCTGCCGGGCTATCTGGCAACGCATCCGATCCAATCGGACTGGTATCCGCGCATCCAGTCCGTCTCATCGAAAAACCGAAGCAACCTCACCGACAAAAACCGAGCGACGCTGGACGCCAGCCATCGTGCGTTTCTGAACTACGATGAACTGTATTTCGAAGTCGAGGCGTTCAAGCGCGACAAAAGTTGGTTCAATCTCAACGCCTCGCCAAGTGGCATCCGTGAGTTGTTAGCGGTGCCGGATTGGTATGATCTTCGGCTTCCGCAAACTCACCTCACGCCCGCCGATTTCAACGGCATCCGCTTACTTCAGGAAGTGGCGAAGGAACTGGTAAAGCGTTACTGCGATCACCTGTATAACTATCGCAAGCGGGAATACCTGGAACCGCGACTTGAGATCCGCGATCTCGACCGAAACGACGACAACCTGCCGCAGGATGAATTCTATCAACTCATCGTCGATGGTGACGCGACCACGGTGGTGGAAGCGATCGAACGCCTCAAGAAGGACATTGAGGACCATAAAGACGAGCTTCCTTCCGCAGGCGATCTTTCCGCCTGTTGCTTCGGAAAACATCTTTTCCAACCACTCTTCCATGTTCGCAAGGGTGGCAAGATCACGATCCTGCCCGTTGCGCTGAATGAGAGCGAATACCAGTTCGTCACCGATCTAGCAGCTTGGTGCCAGACCAACGGCGAACGCCTTGAAACAGAGGGAACCGAGATCTTCCTACTGCGCAACCAAAGTCGGGGCAAAGGTGTCGGCTTTTTCGAGGCCGGAGGTTTTCACCCCGATTTCATCCTGTGGGTGCTCACGCCCGGTCACCAATATGTCAATTTCGTGGAACCCCACGGCATGCTCCGTGAAGGTCCGGGAAGTGAGAAGGTCCAGTTTCACCAGCGGATCAAAGGGCTGGAAAAAAGGCTCAATTGCACGGATGTCAGTCTGAACAGTTTCATCCTGTCTTGGACTCGCTACCCAGAACTGCAATGGGGGCTTTCAAGGGAGGAAATGGAGAAACAGCACGTCTTTTTCATGACTGATGATCGGGAACACTATGTCGGTAAGCTTTTGTCCGCCATCCGGGGGTAGGTATTCCTCCGCCAGCAGACGGCGGGAACATTTTGCTTCCAGCATCCGCTAGATTCCCGACGATGGTGGACATGAAACCGAAACGCGCGGCCAAAAAGACCACGACGAAAATGGCATCCCGCTCCGTGGTTCGTCATGAGGAATCGCCTGTGGCAGAAACCAATGCGTCCGTGGTCGAGGACGATCTGCTGGTGGAAGTGCGCGGGCTGATCGTCTCGACGCGGGAGGGAGTGGCGCGGGCTGTGAACGCGGGCCTGACAATGCTTTACTGGAACATCGGGCACCGGATCCGCCAGGAAGTGCTCAATGAAAAGCGGGCGGAATACGGGAAACGAATTGTCCACGCACTGAGTGGACAATTGGAGGCAGAGTTTGGCAATGGCTTCGGAGCCCGCAACCTGTTCTACATGTTGCAGTTTGCCGAGGCATTTCCGGAACCTGAGATTGTGCACGCACTGCGTTCACAATTGGGGTGGACCCATTTTCGCATGCTGCTGCGGATGGATGATCCTCTGAAACGCGAGTTCTACGCCGAAATGTGCAGGGTGGAAAAGTGGAGTACCCGAGTCATGGAACAGAAAATCGACTCCATGCTCTACGAGCGCACCGGGCTCTCGAAAAAGCCGGACGCCCTCATCCGCAAGGAACTAAAAACCCTGCGTGACGAGGACCGGATGACGCCGGATCTCGTCTTCCGCGATCCCTACATTCTCGACTTCCTCGGGCTTAAGGACACGTATGCCGAAAAGGATTTGGAGACCGCCATCCTGCGGGAAATGGAAAATTTCATCCTCGAAGTGGGTGCCGGTTTCGCCTTCGTGGCCCGGCAGAAACGGATGATCATCGACGGGGAGGATCACCATCTGGACCTGCTCTTTTACCACCGCAGCCTTCGCCGCCTGGTGGCCATCGAGCTGAAACTAGGGGATTTCAAAGCCGCCTATAAAGGCCAGATGGAACTCTATCTGGCGTGGTTGAACCGCCATGAACGCGGAGAGGGTGAGGAGAAGCCCATAGGCCTCATCCTCTGTGCCGGGAAAAAGGATGAGACCATCGAGCTGCTAGACATGGAGAAGGACGGCATCCGCGTTTCCTCCTACTGGACGGACGTGCTGCCCAAGGAGCAACTCCGGCAAAAGCTGCATGAAGCGGTGATCCATGCCCGGGCGAGATTGGGAAATCAGCCCAATGCTGGAGATGAGTGATCACCCGGGATCGTCCTTTGTGATTTCGACGTGAGTACTTCAATTTCATCCAGCTTGCCATCCACCCATATTCCTGTATGGTGACCTTGTCATGAAAACCACACTGGATTTACCGGATGATCTGCTGATCGAAGCGAAGGCCGTTGCGGCGCGCCGCCGGACGACGCTCAAGGCGATGGTCGAGCATGCGCTGCGGCGGGAAATCATGCCATCCGGGAACGTCCCCGAGGATTTGAGGGACATTTGTGAAATGAACGAACTAGGGATGCTGGTGCTGAAGAAGACGGGTCGGAAGCCCTTGAGCCTTGAAGACATCCAGGAGTTTCAGGAGCAACTCGACCGTGAGGATATGGAACGCGCACTCAATCCTTCAGGAGCATGATCCTGCTGCCGGACGTCAATGTGCTGCTCTATCTGGCGAATCCAGACAGCCCGTTCCATGCGGCAGCGAAAGCATTCTTCATGCAGGCCACCAGGGAAGGCTGGGCCACTTGTCCAATCACCGAAAACGGATTCATACGGATCTTCGGCCATCCGAATTTTCCGGGTGGTACGGGAAGCGTTGAGTCGGCCCGCAAGACCATTAGGCAATGGAAGTCCCTCCCCGGACATCAATTCTGGCGGGACGATTTGAGTTTGTGCGATGCCTCTCAGTTCCCGGATTTGCCCAATTCGAAGCACCTGACCGACTGCTACCTGCTCGCACTCGCGGCAAACCGCGGTGGCAAGCTGGCCACCTTCGACAAAGGAATCAATCCAGCATGGGTTCCCGGTGGCGCACACGCCCTGCTCGTTCTCGATCCGCAAAACGCATGATCAATTGGTCTTTGTCAGTGCGCCAACCTCGGATCCGGTTGAAACGGCAGGGCGGCACCGATTTGGATTTCGGAAAATCCCGAATGCGCGGGATTGAGCAGGAAATTCCTTTCACCGGGAGTGATCACGGAGGGGACTGCCAGCACGGCGGAGCGCATCGAGCGGAGCCAGGTATCGCCGAGGTGGCGGGAGGAAATGTTGGTTTCGTCCGCGCACCAGGCGTTAGGAAGTTGGGCATCGTCGATTTCCTCGATCTGGCCATCGGGGATTTCCAGCGGGATCCAGGAAAACAGGCGGGCGAAGGCTTCCGGGTCTTCCAAGTGGACAAGCACTTCCAGAGTCGCCAGCGAGAGCGAGGAGGACGCGTAAACCACGCCGAGCCCCGGCGAGTTCCAGCGTCCGCCGTTCAGGCGCGCGCCCTCGCCGGAGAAGGCGGACGTTAGAAATTTCGTCTTACACAGCCGGAACGCGCGGGTCATGAGAAAACGCCGTGCTCGATCCTGCCTAACAAAGCCTCCACTTCCCGCGCGCCGATTTCCGTGTCACAGCAGCGCAGCGGCGTGAGGCCGCCGAGCGCGCGCTTCGGCTGGGTCATCCAGCGGCGGGCGGATTCCTTGTCTTCCAAGACATCCAACGCTTTCTGAACCACCGAACCCACGCGCAGAAGCCGCTCGGATTCATCTGGTTTGAAGCGGTCCGTACGCCGCGCGAGCGTGCGGGTGGGGATGCCGAGGATTTCCGCGAACTCTTCCGTGGAAACGCCAAGATCATCACGAAGGCTTTCAAACGCATCACGCGGCATGCCCTGGCGGAGCGCCTCGCGGATCTGCGCCAAGGTGCTGCCAGCTGCGGCAGATGTCTTCACGCCGAGGTTTTGTAAAACGGAAATCCAGTGGTCAAACACCTCAACCACCAGCGGTGCCGGGGCACCATACCCGGCAACCGGGGACTCCACCTTGGAGATGTCCGGCCCGGTATTTCCAACGACGAAATCCCCGGTAGGTTTGCGTCCACGTGGATATTTTGTTGCCATATGGCCATCATATTATGCCATATGGCCCAAATAACAAGCGATTTCTTCAACGGAAAAAAATTCGCCCCTCTTGGCGACGGGAGGACCGACTCCTCAAGCCGTCCCGGCGAGGCGGTGATTCAGGGCAATCGAACGGCGGAGGGCGCGCATCACGTCGATCAGCCCGCGGTGCGACGAGGCGGCGGCGGCGCAGGCCGGGTGATGCAGGGCGTGGCGGCTGACGAAGCGGCCGATTTCCGCATAGAGCTGGCGCATCTGGGTGTCGAGCAACGCGCTCTCGGCGCGGAGGATGGACATTTCCTTGTTGCCGTCGCCGATGATTTGAAATGCTTCCGATGCATGGACGCGGCGCGCGAGCCGCTTCTCGTTGAGCTTCGCATCGACGAGGTCCACTTTGGCATCGCCTTCCTCGATATCGACGCCGATCTGAATGCGTTGTTGCTTGAGTTCGGAGAACTTGGATTTGAGGCCGGTGAGACGTGACTTCACGTCTTCGATCGCTTTCTGGTCGGCACCGCTGTGGCTGGATTCGTTGGCGAGCACCTCGAGTTTCATTTTCAAGCCGTCATAAGCGCGGCGGACATCGCGGGCCTCGGCGACGATTTCATCCCGGCGGGCGGCGAGCGTCTCAAGCTCGGTTAGAAGAGCGACGCGCTCGTCAAACAACTCCTGATGGATCTCCGGCGTGCTGTTGAGCACGGTCGAGCGCTCCTCATGAGCCTGATCGAGACGGGTTTGGCATTCTTCGAGTTTCTCGCGGACGAGGTTGCGTTCCTTGATGAATTTCCTGAGGTTCCAATATTCCACGGACAGCTCTTCAATGCCTTCCACTTTCTCCCAGATGGCGGACCCCAGCTGGGCTTCGGCTTCGCGGAGCAAATGCATTTCGCTGGCGGCGTCGGCCATCCGCTGGTTCTTGCGGAAGTAGCCGAATGCCTGGGCGAAACGGGCGATGTAATAGCGTGATGAAGTCATGGGGGGGATTGACTTTTATTTGGAGGAGATCTGTCGTTGAAGCGCCTCGATGACGCTGAAGTCTTCGAGGGTCGTTACGTTGCCGGAAATGGTGCCCGTGCAAACGAGTTCTTTCAAGAGCCGGCGCATGATTTTTCCGGAACGAGTTTTGGGTAGACCTGGCGAGAAAAACAAGTCATCCGGCTTGGCGATCGCGCCGATCACCTTGCCAACGTGGCCTTTCAACTCAGCTTTCAGCGCATCGGACTCTTCGAATCCGCCTTTGAGCGTGACGAAGGCCGCGACGGCCTGCCCCTTCATATCGTCCGGGCGGCCGACCACCGCGGCTTCCGCGACGGCGGGGTGCGAGACGAGCGCGCTCTCGATTTCCGCCGTGCCGAGACGGTGGCCGGAAACGTTGAGCACGTCGTCGAGGCGGCCGATGATCCAGAAATTCCCATCCTTGTCGCGGCGCGCGCCATCGCCGGCGGTGTAGAGGCCCGGATAGTCGGACCAGTAAGTTTTCGCGTAGCGCTGCTTGTCGCCGTAAATCGTACGGATCATCGACGGCCACGGCTTGCGGATCACAAGGCGTCCGTCCTGACCCGGTTTGCACTCGTTGCCCGCGTCGTCGAGGATGGCGGCGTCGATGCCGAAAAACGGATGCGTCGCGGTGCCGGCCTTGCATGGAGTCGCTCCCGGAATCGGGGAAATCAGGATGGCGCCTGTCTCTGTCTGCCACCAGGTATCGACGATCGGACATCTGCCGCCGCCGATGTGCTTGTGATACCAGTTCCAGGCTTCCGGGTTGATCGGTTCTCCAACAGAACCTAACAAACGCAGAGAAGAGAGATCGTGCGCCGCCGGAAAATGATCGCCCGCCTTGATAAAGGCACGGATCGCGGTCGGCGCGGTGTAGAAGATCGTGACGCCGTATTCCTCGATCATTTTCCAGAACCGCCCGAAGTCCGGCATGTTCGGCGCGCCTTCGTACATCACCTGAGTGACGCCGTTGGCGAGCGGCCCGTAAACAATGTAGGAGTGCCCGGTGATCCAGCCGACGTCGGCGGTGCACCAGTAAACATCCTCGTCGTTCATGTCGAAAATGTATTTGCAGGTCGAATAGGTTCCCGTTAGATAACCGCCGGACGTGTGGAGAATACCCTTCGGTTTCCCGGTCGAACCGGACGTATAGAGCACGAAAAGCGGATGCTCTGAATCAAAGGCTTTCGCGACGTGCTTGGAGGGCGCGGTGGCCACTTCCTCGTGCCACCACTTGTCGCGGTTGGAATCCATTGCGATCTCGTTGCCGCAGCGGTTGAGCACGATCACGCGCTTCACATGCTTGTATTTCGCCAGCGCCTCATCGACCACCGGCTTGAGCGGAACCACTTTTCCACGCCGCCAACCGCCATCGGCGGTGATGATGACAGTGGCACCGGAGTCTTCTAACCGGTCTACCAGCGCCTCAGACGCAAACCCGCCGAAGACCACGTTATGCACCGCGCCGATGCGGGCGCAGGCGAGCATCGCGATGGCGGCTTCCGGCACCATCGGCATGTAAACGAGCACCCGGTCCTTCGACTTCACGCCGTTTTTCAACAACACGTTCGCAAAGCGGCAGACGTCCTTCTGGAGCTGCCCGTAGGTGATTATGCGTTTGTCGCCCGGCTCGCCTTCCCAGATGATCGCCGCCTTGTTCTTGCGCGGTCCGGTGGCGTGGCGGTCCACGCAATTTTCGCAGACGTTGAGTTTTCCACCGTCGAACCATTTCGCGTTCGGAGCCTTCCAATCGAGCACCTTCGACCACGGTTTCTGCCAGACGAGCTCCTTCGCCTCGCGCGCCCAGAACTTGTCGGGCCGCTCGATCGATTCCTTGTAGAGCTTCTTGTAGGCCGCCATCGACGGGATGCGGGCTTTCGCGGAAAATTCCTTGGACGGCTTGTGAACGGCGTCGTGATCGTGGCTGGTCGTGGCTTTTTTGGCGCTCATGGGTTGCGGAAAATTTGGGGCGGGGAAAACGATTTCCCGCACTACGCGCACAAACTAAGAAGCCAGCTTGCCCGCGGCAAGTCCCCAGAACCGGTTAATCCGGACTTTTTTCCGCAGCTCGTTTTCACCAGCAGATGCCGCTTCGGCAGCAATCCGCTCAGTCGTTTTCCCGGTAAGGACGACCGGTGGCGTCGATCAATTCGGCTTTGGCCAGCAGCAGGGTTTTCGAACCGTCCGGCCGGATTTGGGTGAGAAGCTGCGTGCTGCCATCCTTGTATAAATCCGTGTCCGTGATGTCAGTGCGATTCGTAATCACCGCCTCCTGGGTGGCAGGGTCGATTTCTCCGACACGATCCGTGTAGTGAAGTTTCACGTCGAGCTTGAGGCCGACCAAACTCCCCTCCACTTCCGCCACTTGCCCGACTTGATTTGGATTTAAAGCCTCCTCCCAGTCGTTAGACCCGGAGGAACGGCCGCCGGTTCCACCATCACCGACGGCTCCTACCGATTCTCCGAAACCTTTGCGACCCGCGATTTTCCCTTCCTTCGCCTGAGGATGATCGGGGAAATCACGGACGATTTCAATGGTCGCGGATTGTCCGATGCGGGCCGTCACGGTGGGCAGCGTGGATAAATTGACGCCCTTTTTCCCGGAAATCTCCTGCTGGAACGCCAGCGATTGTCGGCCCGTCATCGGATTGGTTTTCCGCACCTCCACTTGGGCATCCTTCTCCAACTCCACGACCTTCACCGTGAACTTCAGTTGCTTCGGGCGCATGGTGCAGATCACGCGGGTGAAATCCGCGATGGCGGCGGCATCGGCCTTGCGGATGTTCGACATGTTCAGTTCACCCGAATTACTCAGCGAGATCTTCGCCTCCGGATCGGAAATCAGGCCGATCTCCGTCAGAAGCGCGCCGATCGGAAGCGGCTTCCCTGCGGGTGAAATGGCTAACTGATCGATATAACTGCCAAAATCGGGCGGCACTGAGAGGGATTGCTTCACCCTGGTGTCGTCTCCTTCGAGTGCCGTAAAATGGTATTCCAGCCCCTTGCGCTCGACTTTCAGACCCGCCACGCTGGCGAGCAATCCAACGGAATCCTCAACCCCTTCAGGGTGCAGACTGAGGTGCAATTCCTCCTGATTTCCAGGTGCGATCGCAAAAGTAAGGGCCAATGGGGTCTCGCCCGTCTTGCGGCACACGTCTTCATAAGCCGCCTTCAATTTCGCCAAGGCAGCATCCAGTTTCAAGCCATCGACAACCACTGACGGCAGGATGAAATCTCCAAGTTGCTCCGGACCGTGCGTGGTCGGTGACGAAGCGGGTTGATCGTCTGCCTTAGCAAAAGCAGACGTGAGAGCCAGACAGGCGGCGACAAGCGGAGTGAAACTTCCCTTCATTCCCGCATGCTGGAATTCCCCGCAGTTTTGACAAGGGTATTTTTGATAGAGAACCGCAGCCTCCGCACGCACCCGATCATCGGCGGTGGAATGAAAAAGGTCACCGTATCCACCACCGGCGGCACCGGCTTCTTCAGGCTGGTCCACCCCTGATGGATCAAGCGTTAGAACCGGACCGTGAATTGTGCGGCGAGGAGATGCGAAACGGTGTCGTCCGCATCGTTCTCCCGCTGCACGCTGTATTGCAGCTTCAGTTGGGAGTTCGCGTTGAAACGCCACGTCGCCGCCGCATCGAGACGCGAAATGTCGTTGCCCCACGGATGTTGGCCGCCGTATCCATCCGGAACATCGTCGAAGAACTGCTGGTTCCATCGCAACGCTCCGGAGAAGTTCGTGGTGAACTTGTATCTGGCTTCCAGATAGTAGCCTAGGGTGTCCGCGTTTCCGACCAAGGGCACCTCGAATCTCGCTTCATAAACTTCCGCCCAGAGCTGCCAATGCTCCCACGCATAACTGATGTCCTGACCGAGCACCTTCTCCTTGAAGTCTCCCAGCCCCGTTCCGGGCGGCAGCAGGGGTGCCGCCTCCGCGGTGTAGTAGGCGCCCTCGCTGGCGGAAAATCCCAACGTCCAAGCCATGTCCGGATGATAGGCCAGCCGGGTGCTGACGGTGGGATATTGGAAGCCCTGGTCGACGTCGTTCCACGTCTCGGGGCTGGATGACAGGCTGGCATTCTTGATTTCCGCCGCGTAGTCCAGTTTTCCCAGCCTCCCTGAAACGGATAGACCGGTCGCATAGCTCGGTCCCCAGATCACCGGATTGTAATTGTATCTTTGGTCGGTTAGCCCATAGGAAAAATACTTCACGCTCTGCGGCGGACGGTTATCATAGATCGCGGTGGTGTTCTCGTAAATCAGCGGTGCGGTGACGAAGGGGTTGTCCCACGAAAGGTGCCGCTCGACATAGGTGCCGACGATAGTTCCGAACTGTCCCGCCTGGATGCTGAGCCTGCCATCGTCCCACGGCGTCCATCGCAGCGCATATTCATCCAGCCTGGCGGTGAGAGAGTCGTCGCTCGGATCGAATCCCTGGTCCACCCGCGCCTGCGCGAAAAAGTAGAGGCTGGATCCCAACTGCGCGTCGAGAAACAGGGTGAGCCGGGGATTGAAGAGATTTCCCCCATCGGTATAGACCAGGCCCGTCGGCCCGCCGGAAAACTGATAGTATTCGAGATCGAGCGTGCCGCTGAGCCGGGCGCGTGCCTGGCCGTCGAAGGCCGAGACGCTCAACATGTCCTCCACCCGATCTGCCAATCCCTGTCCCCGCGACGGGGCGGCCGTCACGGTGAGAAGCGCGAGGCAGATGACGCGGCAGGATTTCATGCGGTATCGGATGCGGGAGCCATGGGGAAGGAAACCTCGAATTCCGTCCAGCCGTCTCCCGAACGGATCAAACGCAAATCCCCACCGTGTAACAAGGCAAGTTCGCGGGCAATGTTCAGCCCGAGGCCGTGACCCGGAACATTTTCGCCGACGGTAGCGCGGTGGAATCGTTCGAAAACATGCTCCTGCGCTTGCTGCGGGATCCCGCCACCGGTGTTGCCGATGCGAAGGAAAAGCATGCCGTCCCGGCTTGATGAAGTGATGGAAATCGTTCCGTCCGGCAGGTTGTATTTCCAGGCGTTTTCCAACAGATTTTGGAGGATCATCGAAATATACCGCTTTTCGCCGAGCACATGGATGCCCTGCGGCACCTCCGCCCGGACCGTGAGATGCACCGCGCCGGGGATGGCGCTCAGGTCGTCCACCAGCGAGTCGATGAAATGTGATAGATCGATCCGGCCCTTTTGCAATTCCAGCCGTCCGGCATCGAGGCGCGAGAGCAGCAGAAGGTCGTGGATCATGCTCGAGAGCTTGGAGGTCTGCGAGATCAGCGCGGAAATGTCGTCACTCATTTCGCGGGTGACTCCCGGCTGTTTCTGCAATTCCTCAAGCCCGGCCCGGAGCACCGTGATAGGCGTCTTGAGCTGGTGCGACGTATCGGCCGAAAACCGCATCGAGCGGTGCAGTTCGCCGCTGGTTTGTTCCAATGCCGCCTCCGCTTCCTCACGCCGCGTGACATTGCGAGCCGAATCCACGGCAAGCCGCTCGACCGGCAGGGACAGCCGGCCGGAGATCAGATGGCTCGCCACTCCCGCCCCTAGCAGAAGGAACGCGCCCGCTCCAAGAATCTGATAGCGCAGATGCCGGCGGCGGGCCACCGCATCCTCGAAGGAATACACGCAAACTTCATAGGCGGCGGGATACAGCGAGCCGGGGTTGAGCAACTGGCTCAGGACCAGATGCGGGGAGCCGTGGACCACCACCTCGGTCGGAGCGCCCGTGGGCACCCGGCCCAGTGCCAGCGCGATTCCGGTGTCGTGCCTGTCATCGGAATCTGCTAGAGAGAAATGGCCCTGGGTCCAGATGCCGGCTTCCATGCCGAGGCTGCTGTCGTTGAGATCGAACGGTTTGAAACCCAATACGATGCTCGCGATCACTTCGTTGGTTTCCGTCGAAATGATGGGTTCCGCGATGATTTCATCCATCTCTCCGTTGCGGACGAGATAGCCGATCTGTTGGCTGCCGGGCAACGATCCCAGACTCAGCGCGGCTTCCTCCGCGGGATCGAGTTTCCCGGCATCGACGCCGGACGGTGCCGGCAGCACCCGGCCGGCGGCATCGAGAAACCGATAGAAGCGGGCCTGCAGGGGATGGTCCGAATCACCGTTCATCACGTCGCGAAGCGCGTCCGCCGCGTTTGGATAGAGCAGGTCGAGCGCGTTGTCCTCCAGCGCCGCGTGGATGCGGGGCTTGCGTGCCAGTGATTGGGAACGCTCGATCACTGCGGCGTGCCGCAGCTCGCGGGCGTGGTGCAGCGCGGCGATCTCGCTTTGGAAAGCGTGTTGGATCTGTTGCTGGCCGTCGTCGGTGACCTTTCTTTCCGCGATCCAAAGGGCGAGCGCGGTGACGCCGCACACCACCAGCATCATGCCGATCAGCAGGCGCAGTCGGAAGCCGGACATGCCTGCTGCGCCGGTCACGGGAAGTTTACCTTGATCCTCCCGCCGTTGGTGAGAGTGACTTGTTTCTCAAGCGTGGTGCGGCTGTCGATCCAAGCCTTGAGTTTGTAATTTCCCGCAGGGAGGCCACTGAGTTTGAAATTTCCGTCCGCGCCACTGACCACAAAATGCGGGGTGTCCAACACCAGGATGATGCCGCGCATGTGCTCGTGGATGTCACAGCGCAGGGTAATCATGCCCGCCTTGTCGAAGAGCTGCGAAGGGATCGGCTTGTCCTCCGGGCGATGGCGTCCGAGATCGAAGCGCTTGGCCGGGGAAAACGAGAAGACGTTGTGATAGGTGTCATCCTCGTTAGGGAATTCCACTTTCGTGCCGGTCTGAACGGCCAGCAGGGACGGATTGAAAACAAAGTCCTTCTGGATGATCTGCTTGGTCGTCTGTCCCGTGGGTTTTCCGAAATCTCCTTCCAGATAGACAATCGCGACCGGCGGATTGGTCGAGAGCACGCCGCCCTTGGTGACGATCTCGTAGCGCTTCGCCATCACCGGCGGGGACTTGCCTTTCGGGAGGTCGATATGACCTTCGACGACCGTTTCCGCATGGACGACGGTAGCTGCTAGAAAAATGAGAAGGGCGGCCTTCATGAGCGGCTCAAGCGGTGGGTTTGATGGTGTAGCCGATCGAGCGGATCGTGTGGATCAGAGGGGTTTCAAATCCCGCATCGACCTTCTTGCGAAGACGGCCGATGAAGATTTCAATCGTTCGGGTATCATACTCGTGGTCGCGTTGCCAGACTCTTTCCGAGAGTTCGGTGCGGGTGAACACGCGGCCGGGTTCCTGCATGAGCACCTGCAGCACCTCGAACTCACGGGGAGAAAGTGAAATCGCCTCGGCCCCGCGCGACACTCTCCGCTGATGGACGTCCATGTGCAGATCCGCGACCCTGAGGATATCTTCCGCGGTTGACGTGGCACCTCGCCGGCCGAGCGCTTCGACACGGGCATTCAGCTCGTCCATGGAAAAGGGTTTCGCGACATAATCATCGGCCCCGGCATTCAGTCCCTTGATGCGATGGTCCACCTCGCCAAGAGCCGTTAGGATGATCACGCGCGAGGGCGAGTGGGCTTTCCGCATTTCCGCGAGCACTTCCATGCCGTTCATGGTGGGCAGGTTCAGATCCAGCACAACCAGATCCGGCATATCCCTGAACACGGCTGCAAGTCCCACCGCTCCGTCGTGTTCGACACGCACCTCATGCCCGCCGCGGTGCAGGGAACTGCTGACGTGGCGGGCCAACTGGGGCTCGTCTTCTATGACCAGGATGCGCATGACTTGGCCGGAGTATTCCGTTGCGCGGCCCTATTGCCAAGCCGCGGGTTGCGGTTTGGGGTTCCGGTTCCGGACAATTTCGGAACAGAGTTGTTACATTTGGCGGAGGGAGAATTCCCCACCCCATTGGAGAGGCATTCGGACAAATAGCAATCGGACTCCTGCCCGGATCAGAACAAACTCAGTCCGCCCTCTTCTTCCGAGGCTCGGCCGTTGCCTCGCGCTTCTTCGCGGGCTTGGCATTTCCTAACAACATTTGGACTTCCACCGCATTGAGCGCGGCCCAGGCACCGGGCTCCAGATCGCCGAGCCACAATTCGCCGATGCGCACGCGCAACAGCTTGGTCACCTGATAGCCGAGCGTGTCGAACATCACGCGGATCTGGCGTTTTGCGCCGTGGTCGAGGACCACCTTGATGCGTCGCGACGAAAGGCGTTCAATGGATTTCGCCTTCAGGCGGCCTTCCGGTGTGTAAACCCCTTCGAGAAATTGGTCGAGGTGGGCGTTCTCGAACGCCTGGTTCGAGGTGACGAGGTATTCCTTTTCCACCGACTTCGACGGATGCATCAACTGCTGCGAAAGGTCGCCGTCGTTCGTCAGAATGAGCAATCCTTCCGAATCCATGTCCAGCCGCCCGACATGGTGCAGCGAGTGGAGCGACGCCGGCAGCATCGAGTAAATCGTGTCCCGTCCGAGCTCGTCCTCACGCGTGCAGACGAATCCGCGCGGCTTGTGAAATGCGATGATCATCGTCTCGCGCGGAGCGACCCGTTTGCCATCCACCTTCACGTGATCGCCGGGCGAAATGCGCGTTCCCATGTTGATGCACGGGCTGCCATTCACCTCCACGCGGCCTTCCTTGATCAGTTCGTCGCAGGCGCGGCGCGAGCCCACGGCGCAGGACGCGAGGTATTTGTTGAGGCGGGTGCCGTCGTTGGTGGCCATGGGGATATAAATGCAAAAGGCGCGAAACCCGGTGGGATCCGCGCGTTTTGGAAATTCAAACGAGGAGAAGGATCAACCTTCGCCCTTGGTCTTCGGAAGTCCGACGGGGGACCGGCCGGCTTTCCATTCGCCGCGCTCCTTGAGGAGTTTGACGCGCTCGAAGCGCTTGAGAACGGAACGTTTGCCGCCGACGGTGGCGCTGGACTTGAGGCTGTTGTGCTTGGACATCTCGGAATGAGGTTAAAAGGTCGCGGGAGGCGGAAGCTAGGGACGCCTTTCCCCGGTGGCAATCCGAAAAAGGGGAAATTTTTTAAAACACCGCCCGACCTACTTCGGCCACCGCACATCCGGGGCCTTGCCGTTCCAAATCGGGTTGCCCGGATCAAGCAGGTCGCGTCCGTTGATGAGGATCCTTCCCGTGCCATCGATTGGGAGGGAAGTCACGGAGTTATCCAACCATAGAGCGACCGCTTTCCCGTCGAACGCTTTGGAGTCCACGGTTTTCGTCCCAGGGATGATGGGGCCGAACACCATTGGAATCGATGGATTGTCTTTCGTCGTAAGGCCGGAAACATACGCAAATCCCGTTTCGCCGTGCTCCAAGGCAGTAGCGTCAGAACTCCAATTCCCATCTGACTTCGAAGTGCTCCCCGTGCAGCTGGAGAACATTGATTCCGTCGTGGCGATACCAGACGCCAACACCTGAACGAAAACGTCGTTGGATGTCTTGTCGGAAAGCTTGAGGGAGGAGCCCGTCTTTCGCTTGAGTTCCATTGCGGTCGTGCTGTCGGGAAAACTTCCATACTCGGATTCAAACTCGAACAAACACATTCCGATCCCCTTGAGACTGCAGATCGCCGAAGTTTGATTTGCCTTCATCCGCTGCTTATTGACCATCGGCAGGATGACCCCCACCGAAAAGATGAGGATCGCGCCACGGAACAGCCACATCCATTTGTTGATCGGCACCCTCTGTTGAGCTCTTTCAAACGGCTGCGGCTGAAGTAGATCCTGCATCCCGCTAACATCTCCGCACCCGGCGTTCACATCAAGCCGGGAAATCTCCAGCGCCGGCGCAACTTGGACACCCAAGAAGAATTCAGCCGCAAAAAGGCGAAAAACGGGCGCAAAAATCCGATTCGTCCCATTGGCGTTGGACCGAAATCCGGATTTTTCAAGATGGCCCACCTTCCAAGGACCAGGTCCGTTTTAATGAACCTGCCATATCACCCTTTTTGCGTATTTTTCGCCTTTTTGCGGCTGAAAATCTTCCGATCATTTTGAGGCATCAGCCTGAGGAAAATTTCCCCCGGCTACTTCGGCCACCGCACGTCCGGGGCTTTGCCGTTCCAAATCGGGTTGCCCGGATCAAGGAGATCCTGGCCCAGGTACATGATCTTTCCGCTAGCATCGATTGGCACGGAAGTCACCGAATTGTCCAGTTTCAGAATGACCGCCTTGCCGTCGAAGGCTTTGACATCCAAGGTTTTCGTTCCGGGGATGATGGGGCCAAAAACGATTGGAATCGAGGGATTGCCCTTGCTCGACAAGCCCGAAACGTAAGCAAAACCCGTTTCGCCGTGCGCCAAGGCAGTGGCATCAGAACTCCAATTCCCATCTGGCTTCCAAATGCCCCCCGCGCAGCCGGAGAACATTGATTCCGTCGTGGCTACTCCCGACACCAACATCTGGACGAAAACGTCGTTGGATGTCTTGTCGGAAAGCGTGAGTGAGGAGCCCGTCTTCCGCTTGAGTTCCATTGCGGTCATCGTGTCGGGAAACCTTCCATACTCGGATTCAAACTCGAACAAGCACATGCCGATGCCCATGAGACTGCAGACCGCCGAAGTTTGATTCGCCTTTTTTCTCTGCCTCTCGACCATCTGCAGGATTACCCCCACCGAAAAGATGAGGCTCGCTCCCAGCAACAGCCACATCCATTTGTTGATCGGCTCCCGCTCATGGACTCTATCAAACGGCTGTGGCTGAAGTTGATCCGGCATCCCGCTAACATCTCCGCACCCGGCATTCACATCAAGCCGGGAAATCTCCAGCGGCGGCGCAACTTGGATACCCAAGAAGAATTCAGCCGCTAAAAGGTGAAAAACGGGCGCAAAAATCCGATTCGTCCCATTGGATTTGGACAGAAATCCGGATTATTCAAGATGGCCCACCTTCCAAGGACCAGGTCCGTTTTAATGAACCTGCCACATCACCCTTTTTTCGTATTTTTTCGCCTTTTTGCGGCTGAAAATCTTCCGATCACTTTGATGTATCAGCCTGAGGAAAATTACCCCCGGCTACTTCGGCCACCGCACGTCCGGGGCTTTGCCGTGCCAGAACGGCTGGCGTGGATCGAGGAGGTCCATGCCTTTGTAGATGATCTTCCCGGAGGAATCGATCGGCAGTCTCGTCACAGAGTTGTCCATTCTGAGCACTGCTGCTTTCCCGTCGTTCGATTTGCGGTCCAAGGTCGTGGTTCCCGGAATCACCGGGCCGAAAATCAACGGAGTGTCTGGATCACCCGTTGAAGCGAGTCCATAAATGTAGGCGAACCCACACTCGCCGTGAGCCAACACGGTCGCGTCCGAATTCCAGATCGCGTCAGGCTTTTTCGATGCTTTGGATTTCGCGTAGAACATAGACTCTGACTGGGCAATGCCGGCGGCGAACAATTGCGCGAAAAGGTCGTTGGAAGAGTGCCCGCCGAGTGTCAGCAAGCTACCACCCTTGCGTTTCACTTCCGCCACCGTGGAACTTTCCGGGAAATGCCCATACTCTGTCTCAAACTCAAAAAGCGCCATGCCGACTTGCCGGGCGTTATTGTAAATTTCGCGTTCGCCGTGGTCACGCATTCTCCCCATTTTCTGCAACACAAACAATAACAGCAGCAACACCATCGACCCCACGCCGATTTGGATCAGCCACTTCATCTTCTCCCGCGAGTACAGCGCAGCTTCACTGGGCGGCGGCGCGGGCGCATCCGGCGGTGGCTGGTGCAGAAGTTGATCCGGCATCCCGCTAACATCTTCCGCCGGGGCCTCCGCATCAAGCATTCAATCGCCGCCAGGCCTTGGACTGCGTGCAGCCTGCTGCCGCTTTTGCCCGGACAGCCTGCTGTCGGGCGGCGTTGAGAGGCCGCAGCAGGCTGCGAACCTCAAAGCGGCAGCAGGCTGCACGCAGTCCACGGGCCTCACGGCCGATACGCATCCCGGTTCCGCAGCACGGACTGGAACGCCGGCGGCGGGTTGCAGATCCGCTCGATGAGATCATCCCAGATCTCCTGCCCTTTCAGAATCTCCACCTCGATCCGTAGGAAAACCACCGGCACGTCGATGGACTCCGGCTTCGGGAAACGCACCGCGTCTTTCTCCGTCGTCACGATCAACTGCATGTCCCGCTCCACGCAGCGTTGCATGAACTGCTCCACCTCTTTCCGCGAAAACCGATAGTGATCGGAAAAACGCCGCCGGATTTCCACCCGCGCGCCCAATTTCTCCAACGCCCCCTCGAACGCCTCGGGCACCGCGATCGCGCTGATCGCCCCCACCCACTTGTCCTTGAGAAATTCCAACGGCTGGCGTTCGCGTGTGAAGACGTTTTCCAGATAGATCGGGCCGTGCGTGCACTCGATGATTTCCGCCGTTCTGTTCAATTTCCGGATGCGGGAAATCAATGCGTCGTTAGAACTACCGTCGCACTTCGTGATCAGGATGTAGCTCGCCCGGCGCAGGTTTTTCGGCGGCTCGCGCAGGGTGCCGCGCGGCAGCAGCGCCTCCGTCCCGAACGGCGATCCGGAATCAATCAGCACGATGTCGATGGAGTGCGCCAGATCGAGATACTGCATCCCGTCATCGAGCAACAACGTATCCGCGCCGAGTTGTCCGACCGCGAAGAGCCCGCCCTTCACCCGGTTCTTGTCCACCACCACCGCCACGCCATCGAGGTTCTTCGCGAGCATGAACGGCTCGTCGCCGGCGTATTTCGAATCCAATAAAAGCGCGCTGCCGGTCGATACCACTTTAGGCATTTTCTCCCCCGGAATCGGCCGGCCCTTCGTGTCCTGCCACTTCTGCGGGCGGTCGAGTTTCTTGCTTTTGTAGCCGCGGGAAAGGATCGCCACGCTGCGCCCGCGGTTGCGCAGCGACCTCGCCAGCAGCTCCACCACCGGCGTCTTGCCGGTGCCGCCCACCGTGATGTTGCCGATGGCCACCACCTGCGTCCCGAGATGCGCCTGCGGTTTCCAGCCCTTGCGATACCGCCGCAGCCGCAGTTGCACGATGATCCGGAAAATCCCGGAAAACACCCTCATCGCGAAGCTCATGAGCGTCGCCCGGAAGCCCTTGGCACGACCGAAGATCACATCCGCTCCCCAGCGTTCGAGTTCTTCGATTTGATCCTTCATTGCCTGCAAGGACCATGTCCCGCGCCGCTACTTGCGGGCAAGCGCCAAAGGAGGGTGGGACTGTGGCCCACCCGGCCGATGGCAGCCGAAAGAGAATAGCTTCGCGCGATCCTTTAGCGCCGCATCGGCTTCGTGGCCCGAAGTGCCACGCTCCTTAGGTCAGTTCCTGCGGTTCAGCGCCATCATCAGGAAGTAGAGAAACTGCGCGATGGAGCCCACTGCGGCGGCGACGTAAGTCATCGCGGCCCAGAAAAGAGCGTTTTTCGCGCGTTCATGCTCGATGCTCGAAGCAATGCCGCTGGATTCCATCCAGACAAGCGCGCGTTTGCTCGCATCGAACTCGACCGGCAGCGTGACGATCGAGAAAACCGTGGTCACCCCGAAAAGCACCACCCATCCCCACAGCATGATCGAACTGTGAAACAGTCCCATGCCGAGAAGACTCGCCCACATCATGTAGTTGAGCAGGTTGCTGGAAAGCTGGACGGCCGGCACCATCTTCGAGCGCAGGCCCAGCCAGGCATACGCCTGCTGATGCTGCACCGCGTGGCCGCATTCGTGCGCGGCCACGGCGGCGGCGGCCACGGAGTTCATCGAGTAAACGCCTTCACTGAGATTTACCGTCTTCTTGAGCGGGTCATAGTGGTCGGTGAGCTGCCCCGGCACACTAATGACCTTCACGTCATTGATCCCGTTCTGGCGCAACATCATCTCGGCCACCTCCGCACCGGTCATGCGGATCGGGATCTGCGAATACTCGGCGAAACGGCGCTTGAGAGTCCCGCTGATGAGGAAACTCACCAGCATCGAAATGCCGATGATCAGAATATAAGTCATCGAGAAGCCGCCCATCCCCTGTCCGCCCCCTTGGACGTAACCGATCTGCGCAAGCGAGAGAGTTTCTAAAATCATGCCGGAAGATTACGTTCCTGAGTTCCCGTCGCAACAGAATTCCCGTTGGAAAAAGCCCGGGATTTTCCAACGGGGCTTTGTATGTAGTTTAGCCCTTTAGGGCAATGCCTTTAAGGATTCGTGAAGATGATGGTTTTCAGGAGGGGTCTTGAGCTGGCGATTTTTGTCTTGGGCCAGTCTTTGATTGGTTGTCTCAGCGTTCGCGGGCAA
>NZ_JBDSCX010000054.1:0-38898 GCF_039920825.1 Luteolibacter sp.
GTACCGCTCGATGTAATCCTTGGCGGATTCCTTGGCGCGGTTTTGCGTGTCCGGAGAAAGCCGCAAGTTGATGGCATGGGTCCAACGCTTCGCCAACCAATAGTCGATGTGGATGTTTTCCGGACCCGACTGTTTTCCTTTCGGCGATTCGGCAAGCTCCGCCCGCCGTGCGGCCTCCACCACGACCGCGTCAAACGTGAAGTGATGCTCCTTGTCCTGTTCGTTGACTTTGGCGACGCGCTTCGAGCGCCCGTCGGCCTCCCACAGGGTGGTCTTGGAGCAATACGCTTGACCCATTGAATTCAGATAATGGCGGGCATCCTTGGGACGCATCAACCGCTGGTAAAACGCTTTGTTGCCATTGGGGTTTTCCAACGTCCCGGATTCCCACAACCGTTCCAACTCGGCACGGACTTCCTTGAGGGACGGTTTGACACGGTTTTTCTCCAACAACGCCGCCCTTGCCACACCGCGCTGCTTGGTCAGGAGCTTGGCCAGATAATCGGAGGTGTATTTGCCCTTGTCGGACTTGACGGGGACCAGTGTGGTGTGGGTCAGGTGAACGTGAACGTCATGGTTGCTCTCGACGTGGATATTAGCCGCGATCACCCGGCGTCCGGTTTCCTTCTGGAACTCGGTTGCCAGTTGGGTGGCGGCGGCTACCACCTGCTCGCGGGAAATTTCCTTTCCGGCCTCGACCGCCAGCCACGGCGGCAGTCTCGCGAAGATCTTGCGCAACTGCCCGCTCATTTCACGGTCCACGGCGGACTGGCGCTTCTTGCCCTCCGCGTCCCGCCACTCCCTCCGGGAAGTGTCGGCCCGCCCGACGAGATCCTGCCACTCAGCTCCGGGCATCACGACGGGCGATCCGTCATGACCATCCGGAGCCATGTGGCCCGCACCGCAATCCCCGAACCAAATGTTCGTGACCAGATCCGGACGGGGACCCGTCCCCTTGTAGTAGACTTCGATAAGCGCGGCCTCTGCCAGATCCACTTTGACTTCTTCGGGCGACCTCTGCCGCCGGGCGTCGGCCACGTCAGCGAAATGTTTTTCGGACATGCCGTCCAAATGTGATACCTGTGCCATGCTGGTGATTACGCCTTGGCTCGGCGAAAGTCGCTTGCCATTGCGCGTTTTCTTCCCGCTGTCACCCTTTGGTTTTTTGCTCATGATCGTGTTGGTTAGTAGGTTGTCTTCGACCAGATGACTTTTTGTCGAAATGTCCAAAACCTCGCGGTTTTGCCGCTACGCTGACATTTCGACAAAAAGTCCGCCCCCCTTGAGAGGGGGCGAATCTGGCCCTAACGGGGTTACAATCCGGCTGCCGCCTCCTGATCGAGTGGTTGTGTCGGATTATCCGATTCCGGCGATTCCGCCACGGTTTCGACCGGTTCGGCCACCGGCGCGGGGCCTTCGGCACTCACTTTGGAATCGGTGATTCCATGGGTTTTCGCCGCGAAAGCGAGCAGATTGGAAGTCGAAATCCGGATGGATTGCGTCGTTTTTTGAATGAAATCCAGAACGGATTTCTCCGATTTCAGGAGTCGGGCGACGATTTTTTCAACTGCTTTCGAGATCGTTTCCTCCGCATACGCGGTGGCGATTTCAGCTTGTTGTCCTTCCGGAATTCCAAGTTTTTCGAGGCCACGCGCAGCGGTCAACGCGTTTTCAATCACGTCACGCCGCAAGAGAATCTCCCAGGCGGGAGGTGCCGCAGCGCTTTGGTTAGGGTTGATATGAGGGGTGGAGGCCGACGCGGGCGTCGGTGACGGTGGTGTGGTTGTGTCCATTTTTTTTGGATAGGTTATTGGTTTTTGCTTTCGCGAAACCGCACCAGAACAGACCCAACCGATGACCAAGCCGTGTATAAAAAAGCACCAGACCGATTCTCAAAATTGAATCTGCTCTGGTGCGTTACAGCTGGTCGTGCGGACCATGCGGCCTTGCAATGCCGCACCCTTTAAAAGGGACCCTCGTGTCGGTCGAAGCCTTTTAGGTTCTTTTCAGAACCACTCACGAGTCACGCTTTTCACCTAAAATATCCGGGGATCAGTAGCAAGCAGAAATTACAAAAAAGATTTTTTGATCCAACACCACCAATCGATCCGCCACTTCAAACCCTTGCGGGTTTGAAGCGAATCGACGGTTGCCAAGGGGATGATGACAAAAATTCAAAGTATCCAACTCCAGGCAAATCAGAAATACACACTCTATCATTGCTCGGATTTCGCGATCAGCCAGCGGGCGGAAATCGCTGTTAGCTCACTGCTGGACGAACCGCTGTTCATGCCCGCCTACGTCGGTGCGTCGCGTGGAAAACATCGGCTGGGAACGTTCAAACGGTTCCGTAAACGGGGCGAATTCCATCTGGATGTGAAAATTCACTCCACCTTGATCGTGCCGGATTGGGGAAATCCGCAAGTGGATCATGAGGCTTACGGGAACTTCGCATGCTCTGCGACACTCAATATCGCCGCGTCCGTCGAAGAAATCCGCGAGCTGGTTTCGAAGAACATCAACCCGCATTTCACGGCTCATGACACGCTGCTTTCGTTCCCGAAGGCATGGAACGAGATGCCGGATCAGCTGGGTATTCCGGTGTTCCCGGATGCTCCGACAGATCACGCGGTCATCGAACGGGTCCGGGAAAAGGCCAATTCCTCCCCATCATGATCCGCGTTGAATTCCAGACAGGGAATGCGGCATTCCTCCCCGATGACCCGGAAAACGGCTGGCGGGGTGAAACCGCCCGGCTCCTTTGCGAACTCGCGGAGCGCACCCGGGACGGTGAAAAATTCCCGCTGAAACTTCGTGATTCCAACGGCAACGGAGTGGGATTTGCCGACCATCCGGCAGGAAAAACGGACGATGAAACGGTGGTCACGATCATCGCCGGGAAGCTCCACGAGTGGATTTATTTCCCCGGCGAATGGGTGCCGTTCGAACCGAAAGCCGACCAATTGATGCGGATGCGGCGATGAAACGCGCCCCATGAAAAGCTCCGCCGGTGAACTTCCTGCGTAAGTGCGGCGACCCCAATGTTGCGTGCCAGCCAGGACCAACCTTCCTCCCCGGCATCGGGGAGGAAGAACATTTTCAACTCTTCAAAAACCATGAAATTCGTCGTCCGTGATTTCCGGCCACAACTGGCCGATCCCAAACCTTCGCTCGCGTTTCAGGATGGAACCGATCCCAAATGCATCTTCGAGTATTATCAGCAGGCGATTGCTTCGGAACCCGATTATGAACCGGAAAAGGAACATTTGGTGATCATTTGCGTGACCGCCCGCATGCGAATTTGCGGCTGGAACATGGTCAGCGTCGGCACGCTCACGGAGGCGCTGGTTCACCCCCGCGAGGTTTTCCGGCCCGTCATCGTGCGCGGCGCGTATGGGTTTGTCGTGTGCCACAACCACCCGACGGGTGATCCATCACCCAGCCAGGCCGACATGAAACAGACGCGCCGCCTGTCGGAAGGGGCTGAAATTCTCAGGCTCAAACTCATCGATCACGTGATTATCGGGACCCGCGCACCGGGACGCGAACCCTACTACTCCTTTCGCGAGGGCGGGCTGATTTGACGGCCTCTCACCGTCCCGCCTTTCGGCGGACCGGTCACCCAGCCGGATTTGAGAGGGTGATGAAAAGCCAGCAAACCATTGATAAAAACGGACGCCCCGCTTCCTACGGAATCCAAAACCGAATCCCATGGGTGGAATATGCCGAAGACAAACTCGGTCGAACCGCGCTTTACGCGCACTCGCAAGCGGGCAGGCAACGCCTCGTCCGCGAAATCGCCAGGCGGGCGATTCAAATTCCACATCGCCACCTTGCCATCCTTCAACTCGACCTTCACACCGCATGATCCTGTCTCCCCAACAAGAGCGTTTACTCCAAAATCTGCTCCCGCTGGCACGGCTCGCAACCTCCGGCAAAGCGGGTAAAATGGCGATCCGCGCCCGCACCCACTGTCTGATCGCGGGCCCCTCGGGTGCCGGAAAATCCCATTTGATCCGGCATCTTGCCAGTGTGATGCAGCTTCCTTTATGGGAATCTTGCGTCAGTTCATGGATTCCCATGGGCGGGCGCGGCAGTCCGACATGGCCGCTGTTGGCCGCTTGGATCGACAAGCATCCCGAAGGAATCATCTTCCTCGACGAGTTGGACAAGCTCGACGGGATCAGCGACTGGACCCAATGTATCCGGTTGGAAATCCATGATTTGCTCGATTTTCGCGTCCCTCACGGATTCCGGATTGCCGAGGAACTGCTTTCGGAATCGTTCTGGGAAAAGTCCGATGACCGGGAGGACGAGGCGCGGAACCGGGTCGGGATTCGTCTGCGGAACCGGGTAATGATCGTCGGTGCCGGGGCTTGGCAGCGCGCATGGACCGGCAATCTTACCCGGATCGGGTATCAGGATTCCGGGCAAAGCGAACCATCACGCCAACAAATGTTGGGGCAAATCAGCGCAGAAATTCTTCAAAGATTCCGCAGTGACGTGTTGTTGCTCGATCCTTTGAAGGAAAGCGATTTCCGGCTGATCGCAGGCCATATCGGTCAAACGCTTCCGGATTCAATCCGGGGAGCGTTCACGAAACTGGCGGGACCGGCCATCATCCGCGCCGTCGAAGGACAGTTGGGCATGAGGATTTTCGAGGAAATCATGGCGGATGCGATGCTTTCGGCCCGGATTTCTGCGGCACCGGAACATGCCGACGGTTCCCGAAACCATTTGAGCTGAACCGGGAAAATGAAGTTCCGGTGGCGACCGGTCGGCTTTCGCCGACCCGGTCAGGCCCCGGCTTTTGGGTAGGTGTATGAACAAGAAAGTCCTCCTTATGATCATCCGCATCCTTTCCCTCACCAAAGGCACCACCGGTGCTGAAAACATCAATGAACAAGATCCGATGTTTTTCCAACCCACACCAACGGTTGAAATTCAACTCGCCTCGGCCTCTTGGAGCCAGCCGGAGGCTCCGGTTTTTCTCTAAACCGATTTGTCCCGCAGCGCCTTTTCGACCTCGCGGCAAAGCTTCGGAAAATCCAGATCAAGCCCTTTGGCGAGATCGCGGATCGAAGCCAGCGACGGAATTCGCAACTGACGTTCCGCCCTGCTGATTGCGGCCAGATCCACCCCGGAAATGGCAGCCAGTTGCTCCTGACTCACCCCACGGGACAGACGCGTGTCGCGCAGCTTCAAAAGCAGCACGTTTACGAATTCTTCGCTCCGGGTGGACGCCATTCCTGGAATTTTTGGCAGATCCGGCATCAACCCGCAGCATTTTTCATCCTTGTTAATTGACAAGGACTCCCGATTGAAATCAAACTCAACCCGACCTTTAATGGATCAAGCCTCACGAAGAGAAAACACCGCCCAGCGGATCAATGCCATCATGGCCCGGTTTCCACTTATCTTGGAGATCCTGGAGGAGCTGGATACCGCAGCCTTCCCTTCTCCCGCCGACGACGCAATCCGTCACGGGACCCATCGCGGACTTACGGAAATCCTCGGAGCGCTGGCCAAGGTGGACAGAGCGCCCCCGGTCGGAACCTCGGAACCCTCTGACGCCGAAGACCTCGCCGGAACCTGGCTGCTTGGATTCAAGGTCCGTGAGCATGTCCCGGCTGATTTTTCCCTTCGGCTTCAGCCACTGATCCACCGGGTGCTCCCCCCGAAAACTCCGGTTTCTTCCGGGCAAAAGTGAAACCGAGAACCATCCGGCGACAAAAATCCGCCCGATGGCTTCAAACCATTCTCCTGAACTCAAATACACCCAACCATGAAAACCAAACTACGACCCCGCTTCGCGATTCTCGTCCCGATCCTGCTTTTATGTTGATTCACCTGCTCGTGCAGAGACAACAAAAAGGAATTGGAAGCGCTCAGGAAAGAGGCGGAAGCCTCCCGCAAGGCGCTGGAAGCCATCCAGCGCAACCAACGCGTGAAGAACGAAGGCGAGGCCCGCCGAAACATGGAGTCCTACTTCAAATGAAGTCGGACGACCCGCCAGCCAATTAAAGAAAAAAGCCAAGTGAGGCACGTGACGCAGTCGCGCGCCGTCCTTCCCCGATCACCCGACCACAAAAGCATCTCAACAAACATTCTCATGAATCCGACAACACCACCTCCTGTCCCTGCCAATACCACCCCGTTCGCCAAAACCTGCGCCAAGATCTCGATGATCGCCGGTTTCATAGCCATCCCCGCAGTAATTGTTTTCGGGGTTATCGCAATGGTTTCCGCCCTTGGCTACCAGAACGGGCAAAACTCTCTGCTTCTCCCCATTTTGGGAGGATTGGCGGGCGGCGGAATTCACGGCTTGGCCGCAGTCGGCGCAATCGTCGCCATCATCAACAAAGGTCCGAAAGGACCCGCATGGACCGGCCTGATCCTCAACGGACTCGCCGTGCTCATCGTGGGCATCATCACCGTGATGACCTCGATGGCTTGAGCCACCACGCGGCATTTCTTCCTGAATGCCCATTTCTTGAAAAGTAAACGGTCGTTCTCGGGCCATGAGCCGGTCCATGCAAGCAGACGTGGTGCAACCGCAGCGTGCATGGACATGGCGCCTGCGTTTTCGAGCCATCAATCCGGTGGCTCCAACCACGACTATCCCGTTCGTCAATTTCTGAGGTTTGAACATCCGGCTGATTCGGTCTTGCCACAATACAAAATTTGACGCTCTCTAACCCAGTCCACCTTGGTGGACGGGGTCTGATAAACCTTTCGCACAGCGGTCGGCATCGACCGCAACGATGCCGCCAAACCGACCAAACGGCCGGGGGGGCGGCGGCGCATGTCCAGGCTGCTCTCTTCGGGGAAAAGCTAAAGGCCGTTGCGGTCGTCTGTGCGCGACTTTATCACTCCCCGTCCACCAGGAAGGACTTCATCCATCCTTCCCATGAAACCGATATTCCGAATCCCCATCCTCCTGATCGCAGGAACCACGCTGCTTTATTCTCAGGATAATGGCACGATTCCCGACGAGTCAGTTGCGTCTGGCGTTCAAGTTTCCACCTCCGCCCGTATTCTGGGAACGATTCCCGACGGCACGCCGCCGCCGCCAGCCCAGCCCAAACCAGGATTCATTGTTCCCAAGAAGGACATTGTTGATACCACCACTCAGAAGGAGGGCGGGAGAACGATCACCATCCGGGAAATCAAACCCATCGCACTGCCACCTCCACCAGCACCGGTTGAGCCCTCGACTACCGGAGCGGATGAGGACTTCCGCAAACAACTCGCCGAATACCACAATGAACATCCCAAATCGGACCTGCTTTTTATCGGGGCGACGGTATTCCGCTCGAAAAATTCTCCACCCAGAACTCTCGTCCGTTTCTGGCCCGGAGGAAAAGGCGAGGACATCACATTCTGGTCATCCGCCGACTTTTCCCTGATCGCCGGGGGGATCAATTCATTCACCGATAACACGGGGGATACCCATTCAATTCTCATGGGCTGGGGGAATGTGGACATCGAACGCATGACCGACCTTTATACGGCGGGAGGCAGTGTTTACGACGCTCCGGCCATGCCTGATTTCTCTGACGAAAAGGCTGCGTTCAAAATTGTCGGCAAACAACCCGCCCCGGAGGATATAGCCCCCATTGAGGCTCTCCACGAACTTTATAACAAGGAATACGCGGAACTTTTGAGAGCTTACCAAGGCCGCGAGAAGGCCCGCATCGAAACCGAGGCCGAGTTGAAAGCCCACCCGCCCAAACCCAAGGACATCACTCTCAATTACTGGCGCACCGAAAAGCCCGCATCCCAAGAACAAGGAGGGGCAAGCCGATGAAACGTTTTTTCCTCTCCGCTATCGGACTCCTCCTACTCGTTTCCTCCGCCCTCGCCATCGTCGATACCAACGACAACGGAATGAGCGATGTCTGGGAGAGACATTTCAATTCCGGGGGACTCTTCCCCGATACTTTTCTACCTCAGGATGACCCCGACGGCGATGGCTGGAGCAACGCCACGGAAGCCGTCGCTGGCACCAATCCTTTCGAAGCCAACGTGTCCGACGGATATTTGCGTCCGGATCTCGCTCATATCCCCGCCGTTTATGGCACTCCGCCGGGCGGTGGCGCTCCCGTGATCATCACTCCCGAGGCGATCATCCTCACTTGGCCCACGATCCATGGCAAAAAATATGCCCTCCTCTATTCCGCCGATCTTGGCGTGGGAGGCTGGCAGCCCCTCGGAAACCCTTTCATCGGCAACGGCAGCGTGACGCAATACAGCATCCCGCTCACCCAGCCCGACGGCAGCACTCCGGACAAACTTTTCTGGCGCGTTTCGGTGACCGACACCGACTCGGATGGAAACGGTGTGACAGATGCTGAGGAATACCTCCTCAGCGTTGATAACGACCATGACGGTGTGCCCGACGAATGGGAGAGGCGCGTTGCATATATCCTTTTCGCAGACTACGGGATTACCGCCCCTCGGAACCCGGCACAGTTCGATGTCAATGCAAATTACGGGGGGATCAACACTTCGGCGGCTCTGGTCTATCAAAACCTTTCGGGGAATTTCGACCTTGCGACAACCGAGGTGGTTGCTTCGCCCTCCGTCGAGGGCAGCATGAAATCCATCGATCTATACAAGGACGGATTTGTTCAGTTCACGCAACTGCCCCGACCGCCCATCTGGCATGAAACCGGACCGGTTTTGAATTTTTACAAGACGCAGCTTTCGGACCTGAGTTATAACATCGGACTGGAAACTCCCCATAGCGATTTCTTCTTCTACTGGCAAGAAGAACATGGTCACCGTGCAGACACGGAATCGTATTCCTGGAGTTCGACACAAGGCTGGACATCCACGACCACTGCGGGAAGCCAAAGCACATTCAATGAATTTTCGCTGTGGGCGCATGATGACAAACCTTATCCCACCCAAACCTGGCACAAGGCATCCTATAACTCGCTGCTTGTTCAAACGTGCGATTCGGAAAGTTCCGGCGACCCGCTTTCGATGACGTATTGGGACG
The DNA here is from genome assembly GCF_039920825.1 of Luteolibacter sp. GTDB lineage: Bacteria > Verrucomicrobiota > Verrucomicrobiia > Verrucomicrobiales > Akkermansiaceae > Luteolibacter. Next base: position 9,008 of record NZ_JBDSCX010000054.1, read on the forward strand.
ACCAGGTGGTGAACGGTCAGTGGACTACCACGCAACCGACCAATCGGACAGGTCAAGGTACGGAGGACGTTTTCGGAGAGCCCGCCACGCCGCCGAATCCCCCAGTCGGTTACTTGTCAACCGGCAAGCAGAGCGTCACATTCACACTGACGCAGGATTTGTCCGATCCTTACACCACACAGAATCTGATCGCCGACGCTCAAACCGCGTTGACTGCCGCCACTCCGGTTTCACAAACGCCAATCTCTTTGCGTAACCTCGTTGAGAACGAATCTAAAATCTCCCTTCGAGGTGGCAAATACCGTTTCGGTTGGACAATTCCAACCACCGTTCCGGTCTATCCCGGAAACACACAGGTAAAAGCAGTCTTCCTCTGGCAGGAGGTCACCGATCCCGAAACCGCTCCCGCGCCCCCGGCGGGTTCCGGTCGCATGATCGCCTGGAAACACGAAAAGGTGAATGCAGCACCCGGCACCCTCGCCCTTACTCCATGGCGCGACCTTCCGCCACCCGTGAAAGACGGAACGTCCTGGATACGGCCTGTTTCGGCTCACGGCTCGATCACCTTTCCTGGGGCGATTCTCGTCAACAACGACGACGACGACGCAAACGGGCAGGAAGACCGGACGCAGACTTCCCTGACACTTGGGACGGAAAACGATCTGATCGCTGTGAACTTCGAGGCCACCGCTCCGGGAGCGGACGAACAATCCCTGATCTATCGTCTTGAAGCGACCGGCGCGGGCAAAGTCCGCCTTTGGGAAGCATTTCCGAACCAACAGCCACAGTTGGTCGCCCTACCTTACAAACTCCAAACCCGCGATTATACCGGAGGTGCCGGGCCACGCCCCACTTACTACATCGAAGCCACCAAAGCAGGCTCGATGAGTCTGAAACTCAACGCCGAGGTCCTTGGCCAGAAACTCGCCCTTGTTGCCACCGCCGAGTTCCAGAGCCTTGAAATCTCCATCGACTTCGCCGCCAATATGAAGGGCGTCATCGGAGACATCGTTCCGTCCAACCTTGCGAACAGCAAGGCCGTGCATTTCGTCACGACCAAGAGCGCCACCCCCACCGATGCGGTCATCCTGACGGCCAATGGGATCAGCGGCGACCAAATCACACCTCAACACCCCAACCAGCTTGTGGAATGGGTGGGAGCCGTTCCCATTTCCGGAAATTCCCCTACCGCCGGAATCCCCCGATCCGCCACGGGCAAGTATCCCGTGTCCATCCGCCTCCGAGGCACCGGCCAAACGACCGCCTCCACGATGGTCTGGGTGACCTGGGCGAATCTTTCTGCGCAAAGCTCTACGCAAGGCCAGACGCCGCTCATGTTGGCGCCGCAGGAAATTTTCGACGCCCCTCCCAATTCAACGACTATAATTGGCTACAAGTTCAGTGGCAAAATCATTTGGCGGTATGTTTGCGAACCGACAGAGATGTTTAATCTCACTTCGGACGTTCCCAATTTCAATCAGGCTCCCACGGTCCCCGCGCCGGGAATTCATCCGTGGACCGGTGCTTCTCTCTCCCCCGGAGCAACATTGCGCTTCGACGCGTCGAGACAGACCCGAATAGTTGCCAGATCAAATGATTCTGGCATCGATCAGTTGATGCACGCTGGACACCCTGATATCATGGCATATCCGTCGGATCCGATTGAGGGTAACGACGATCCGGATTTGGGTGCCGAGACATTCCCATACCTGCCATTGGGCACACCCGCCGTTTTAAATGACTCTGATTATCCAAACTTCGAATTGATGAATTCTACTGGCAGCAGCAATCCAAACGCGACCATCTTCGAGTTGGCGCAGTTCAGACAATTTGCAAGGGTTCAAATAGGAACCAAATGGTATCTATGTTCTGACTATGGCTTGACCGAAGTGACTTTCAAATTGAAGCGGGGCAACGGAAGATGGATTGACAATGGTTCCACGTTCGTTCCCGGCAACAGCAGCACGTTTCCGCCACCACCATGAAAACGCTATTAAATTGGTCATTCTCCGCTGTTTTCGGTCTTGGTATTTTTCTTGGCGGTTGCCGTCAGAAAGATCAGGCCGGTACGCCGCCATCGCAATCACCTATCACTAACTCAAGTGATGTTGCAACCTCAGGAAGCCCAACCTTTGTAGAATCGGTTGCCGATCAGCAACGTACCACGGCAAGTCCGCCACTAGAGAGACATGAACGGGTAAATCTCGAAACCGCACGGCTATCGATATTTTCTGTGCCATTGGCTGACGCCGCAGTCAAGGACCGGCAGGAGGCATGGGATCGGATGGCACCTCTTAACGGAGGCCTGGATGGCGATCAGTATCAATATGCCTGTGACATTCTCGACCGGTATGCCGATGCACCAATCCTCGAGAGACTCGCTTTCTGGCAACTCTTCAGCATCCGGATCAGCTATCAGAGCGAGACCGGTATCGTCAGATCATTTGGCGGGAGCGGTGCCGGCCGACAAATGACGGATGAGAAGTTGAAGGCAACGCTTTACTCGGCCTTGGCAAAGAGACCCGAAGATCTGCCCTTTGGTGAAGCTATTTCCGAAGGATACGCACTTCTCAAAAAATTGGCATCCAGTATGCCCAGCGACAGGAGATAGTTATCGAAACCTTGGCGCACGCCACTTGAAAAAAGACAGGTGGGCAGAGCAGAGGAAAAGATCGAAAAATTTGACGCTGAACAGTCGAAGACGACAAAAAAAACCTAGAACAGCACTGGAAACGGTCATAATAAAAGCGCTTTTGCGCCATTATTACATTCTGAAAAGCTACTAAAAGTGGTATAATTGAGCACTCGTTGGTCACAGACCGACGCTACATTTTGACTCACTTCCAATGCAGCGGTGTGCCTTCGGGCAGCAGGCGGACGGCGCGGGCGATGTCCCAATTGGTCATTCGGAAACCACCGATGCTTTCGTAGGTTTTCATGCGGCTGGGAATGGCGGTGCCATGAAGACCGTAAGGCAGAGGTGTGGTGCTATTGGCTTTGGCCAGGTTGATCCAGCAGATGCCGACCGGATTTCGCGGACCGGCGGCGAGGAACTGGTCGGCTGCTAGAGCGGGCGCCACCGGATCTGCGGGCGGTGGCGGAGTTCCGGGGGCGGCAGGTTTCGGGGTAACCGTTGACTCCTGGCGGGTGGCGAGTCGCGGTGCGGGGATGGCGGCGAGAACCGTCCAGGTCCCCTTCCCTCGCAGGTCGGGCCGGGCGCGGGACACCGGCATCACGGCGATGAGTTGATCGCCTCTCCGGATTTCCAACCGCGAGAATCCGATGATGGCGGCGGTCACGGGTTTCGCTGGATCGGCCGCCGGTTGCAGCGGAGCGGTGAGACAGTTTTCGACTTCAAAGGGAATCACGTTAGGGACTTTGAATTCAATGCCTGCTGCGACTGGTTCCTTGATCCTGGGGTTCAGATTCCGGAGAAACGCTTCGTCGCAATGAAACCTCTCGGCGATAAATTCCCAAGGAGTCCGATAGGTTGAGAAGGTGGCTGCGACGAGTTCTTCGTAAGTGGGAGCTGGCAGAGGCGGTGCTTTGGTGGCAGCCCCGGGCTTTGCCCCCTTGGTTTTGGGAGGTGCTACCGGCTGCATGCCGGAGTCCTTCGACACCTCGATGAAGCGGAAATCGGAGCGTTTCAATCGATAACTGGTATACGGACGCTCCGCCACGGCGAGGGCCTTCTCCCGCACCGTTTCGGGAGTCGCCAGGTCCGGATGGATGCCGCGATAAAGGGTCAGCGCCTCCTCGAAGACTGCACCGCGATTGCCATCGATGGGGCCGCTGGTGAAGTTTTCCCGATCGAGAAATACCTGGAACAACGTCGCTTCGGCTTCCATTTCAGCCACTGGATCCGACGGCTCTTTGGGCGGCGCTTTCTTGGCCTCTTTCACTTCACTCCCTGCGACCGGCACCGCACGTGGTGGGACGATGGCTAACAATTCCTGAAGCGTGGGAATCTTGAGCACCTGCCCGATGTGGATGGTGTCGTCAGGCAATGCGTTAAAACTCTTCAACTGGTCCACCGTGATCCCCGCCTTCTTCGAAATCTTGGCCAGCGCGTCGCCGCGTTTGACTTCATAATCTCCCGGAGCGATGGAGACTGCGGAGGTCGGTGCTCCTGCGGCATTCTTGCCGGACGGTTCGCCCTCGGCACCTGGTTTCGGATCCGTGGTCGCTTCGCTGGGCGGAAATCCCCACTCCTTTTCCCCGGACGGCACTACCGACCATTTCCATTTCACCGCGGCTTCCAATCCGGGCTGCACGCGCAGGGCCGGCGCCTGGCCCCGGGCGATGGCCATCCCGAAAACCGCGAGGACGAAGACGATTCGCAAGGGGGAGGAGAACATGGCCCGACTATGATCCTGACTTCGATCCGGAGCAAATGCCAAAACACATGCCGACCGGAGATCGGCACCCCTCAGTGGGAGAGCGCGTCGTAGGTCGCGTATTTGTATAGATCCCCGAGGGTCGGGTAGTTGAAACACGCGCGGTTGAAAAGCTCCGCGCCAGAATCCGTCAGCATGGCCATGAGCCCGATGTGGACAAGCTCGGTGGCCTGCTCGCCGATGATGTGAACGCCTAACAAACGCATGTCGCCGCGGCGGAAAATGAGTTTCAGAAAACCGGTGCGGTCGCCGATGATTTCGCCGCGCGGGATGTGGGCATAGCGGGCGCGGCCGACGACGTAATCGACGCCCTTCTCTTTGAGCGTTGTTTCCGTTTCACCGATCATGCTGGCTTCGGGAATCGTGTAAACGCCGGTGGGCAGGACGGAAGCGATGTCGGACTTGAACTTGGAGCCGAAGGCATGGGCCACGGCGACGCGGGCCTGTTCGATACCGGTGGCGGCGAGCGCGGGCGGACCGACGACATCGCCCGCGGCGTAGATGTGCGGGACGCAGCTCTGATAGTGCGGGTCCACCGGGACAAGGCCGCGGTTGCCGGGCGTGATGCCTGCTGCCGCCAGATTCAATGAGGCGGTGTTGCTCTGGCGGCCGGCGCAGACGAGCACGCCGTCGCAGGAGAGGGTCGCGCCGCTGGATAGAGTTAGAACGACCTCGTCCGGACTGGAGGCATCGCAGGAAAGGACGCGTTCCTTCCAGTGGAATTTCACGCCGTTCTCCGCCATCGCCACGGCGAGTGCTTTGGAAATCTCGGGATCGAGAAACGGCATCAGCGTCTCGCGGCCATCGACGAGATGCGTCTCGATGCCGAGCGAGGCGAAGGTGCCGGCATACTCGCTGCCGATCACGCCGCCGCCGATGACGACGAGCTTCTTCGGCATGGCGGTGAGCTGGAGGATTTCATCGGAGTCATGCACGCGGTCGTCCTCGAAAGAGAACTCGGCCGGGCGCAGCGGCGAGGAACCCGTGGCGATAAGGATGTTCTCACCGGACAACAAGGTTTCCGTACCATCGGCAGCCGTCACGCGGATGGTGTGTGGATCGACGAAGGACGCCTTGCCGTTGAAGCGGGAAACGCCGCGCAGGTTGAGGATCGCCTCGGTGCGCGTGCGTTCGGCGGCGGTGACGTTTTTCTCATGGCCCATGAAATCGCCGATGGTGGCCGCGCGCTGAATGGATAGATCGACACCGAAGAGCCGCCGCGAACGCCAACCGCTGAGGGCGAGCGCCGTTTCACGCAGTGTCTTGCTGGGCAGCGTGCCGGTGTTGATGCCCGCGCCGCCGATCCGGTTCGCCATTTCCACGAGGGCCACGCTTTTGCCGAGGTAGCCGCCGGCTCCTGCGGCGCTGGTGCCGGCGGGGCCGCCGCCGAGAACGATGAGATCGAAGGTTTCCATGGTGGTGGGTTTGCGTTGAAGGAGATGCCGCGAGTGCTTCAGATCATGCGACTAACAGCCGCTTCGTGCGCAACGTAGCAGGCGGTCCGGGGCTTGGGAATAGAACTTGGAGGCAATTTTTCGCCGCCTCGTTTCCAGCCGCCGCCTTAGGTGGAACTCCGTTTCACGAAGAAGCCCCGGCGCCACGTGAGCGGCACCGGGGCCCCGCTTTTATCACCGCTGGGTTTTTGTGTGTTGTGTGATTTCCTCCGAAGAGGGCGACGAAAGTTATTTGTCCGTTGGGTTCAGGAATTTAAAGGTAAGTCCGGCGACGAGGCCACCTGCGAGATCGGCCACGATGTGCAGCCAGATGTCGGAGAACTTCACGAGGTGCATCACGGCCGCGCCGACGGCGACGGCGGGATTGAAAGCACCGCCGGAAATGGCTCCAACGGAAAACGCGCCGACCATCACGGTCATGCCGATCGCCAGGCCGTAGAATGAATTGTTAGCCGTGCCCTTGGCGGTGGCGGAATTCACGACGACGTAGGCGAGCGCGAAGGTGAACAGGAACTCGGCGACGAATGCCTGCGGAACGTTGCTGATGGTCATCGGCGTGCCGCTCTTGCCGACGAGGAACACCGCGACCAATGCGGCGACGACGCCGGCGATGATCTGCGAGATCCAGTAGGGAAGCACGTCTTTCGCGTCGCAACGGCCGCGGATGAAGACGGCCAGCGTGACGGCGGGATTGAAGTGGGCTCCGGAGACGTGGCCGCCGGCGAAGATCATGACCATCAGCGCCGCGCCGATGGCGACAGGCGGGATGACGCCCGCCGCGCCCGGGATGACGGTGCAGCCGATGGTGAGGACGAGGAAGAATGTTCCGATGAATTCTGCGATGTATTTTCTCATGGTGGGGTCTGTGGTTGGTTTCGAAGGTGAACCTGCGGGATGCCCGTTAGCCGGGCGATCCTTATTGTTCACAGCCGGATTAGCCGATTTTTTTCAAAGGTTCAAGAATATCAGTTTTTGCGGCTGCGGAGAGATGTTTGATGGTTTCGAGGAGGAATGGGGGGCCGCGCCTGCGACGACGCGGTCGTTCGCAAGGAGCGTCTATGTGGAGGCTTTCTGCGCTTGGGAAATGGCTTCCGGAATGACGCCACTCTTCAGCGGATCGCTCCGTAGCGGACTCCCGGCGGGCCATAAGCCGGTGGACCATAAATCCCGCCTCCGTAGGCACCATACCAACCGTAGGCGGCATCGCGCCGCATCTCGGCGGCCTGGTATTCCTGTTGGGCGATTCTCTGTTGGACGGCGAGCTTTTCGAATTGCTGATAGTTGGATTCGTTGCCGACGAGGGCGGTGCCGTTCTTCTCGTCCTTGTAGGCGTAGAAGGTCTTGCCGTTGGCGGTGATGCGCTGGACCTTGTAGGCGGGAGCGGCGGCGTAAAGTTCCTTCTGTTTCGCGGTCTCCGGCGTTTTTTCACGGAAGCCGGAAGCAGTGAGAAGGCTCTTGGTATTGGAGGAGCCCATGGAGGCGCAACCGGCGAGACCGATGGCCGCAATCAGGACGGATAGAAACAAGCTGATTTTAGTTTTCATGAGATTTTGAGAAATAGCCCGAAGGACGGGCGGTTCAATGTTTTTCGGCGTCGCGAAATTCCTCATGGCTTGATCGTCACGGCTTTTTCGATCATCGCCTCGGCCATGTCGAAGTCCACCGCGGTGCGGGCGTGAATGCGGCAGACGGGCTGGCCGGCGTGGATGGGCTCGCCGCATTTGACGAGTTGATCGAAACCGACGGCGAAGTCCACTCCGTCGCTGGCCTTGGATCGGCCGGCTCCGAGTTGCAGCGCGGCTTGGCCGACGAGTCCGGCATCGACCTTGGAAACGACACCGCCGGCGGTCGCGATGACCTCGCGGATGAGCGGGGCTTGGTGGATTTCAGCGAGGCGCGGAAGATCGGCGGAGTTGCCTCCGTGGGCGGCGACGAGCTGGTCGAACTTGCGGCGGGCGGTGCCATTGTCGAGAAGCTCGATCAATTCACCGCGTGTGACTGACACTATTTTTTCCGATAAATCGAGAACCAGCTCACGAAGGTCGGAGGGTCCTCCTCCATCGAGTGTTTGAATCGACTCAATGACTTCCAGCGAGTTGCCAACGGCCCGACCGAGAGGCTCGGACATCGGGTTGAGGACGGCGTGGACTTCGACTCCCATTTCGAGACCGACGGCGATCATGCTAGCGGCGAGAGCCTCGGCGTCTTCGCGGGTTTGCATGAAAGCGCCGCTGCCGAATTTCACGTCGAGCACGAGGCGGTCGAGGGTTTCCGCCAGTTTCTTGGACATGATCGAGGCGGTGATCAGGGCGATGGAGGGCACGGTGCCGGTGACGTCGCGGAGGGAATAGAGCTTCTTGTCGGCGGGGCAGAACCGGTCGGTCTGGCCCATCATGACGACGCCGATTTCGCGGAGCTGGGAGACGGCCTGATCGAGCCCGATGTGGACGTTGAAGCCGGGGATGGATTCCAATTTATCCAAAGTGCCGCCGGTGATGCCGAGTCCCCTCCCCGACACCATCGGCACCCAGCAGCCGGTGCAGGCGACGAGCGGGGCGAGGATCAGCGAGACCTTGTCACCGATGCCGCCGGTCGAGTGCTTGTCCACGATCGGTGGGTGGCCGTCCGGGTAGGAGAAGCAGTCGCCGCTGTCCATCATCGCGCGGGTGAGCGCGGCGATCTCGACGGGCGTCATGCCTTTGAAGAAAACGGCCATGGCGAAGGCGGACATCTGATAGTCCGGAACTTCGCCCTTGGTGTAGCCCTCGATCAGCTGTTCGATTTCGCGTGGGGAGAGTTGTTCGCCTTCGCGCTTGCGGGCGATCAGGGTGGGAATGTGCATCCCGATGGAACTAGCGATGATGGCGGCAGTGGGCGAGTTTCGTTTTCGAAAAATGCCTTTGCAGGGATGAGGATTTCAGGGAGCTTCCATCTGTTATGACTAAAACCCCGTTTTGTCCGTCGTGCCTCAAGGGAATCGCCTTGGGGATCCTGCTATCATCGTCCTCGTTCGGCCAAGCTCCGCAAGCCAAGGAGGAACCGATGGCGCAGCAGATCGAAGCACAAAGGATTAAGGTGAAGCAGACGATTGCGGTCAACAATATGCGCCAGCTCGCGCTTGCACTTTTCGAGTTTGAATCGGAATACGGCGCGTATCCGAATGCTGAGACCGTCGCCCTGGTAAAGAAAAACACCGGAACGGACATGGAGCTGAAGGCAGATACCGCGGATGATTGTTTCCGGCAGTTGATCGCGGCCAATATCATCGCGGCGGAGGCGGCGAATGATATCCTGTCGGGCGGAAAAGCTCCGGGACAAGCCGAGGCTGCGGCAAAACCGGCGAAGTGGGTATTCTCCTACAACGCCAGCGCGAAGGCGGCCGGGAATCCACAGCGTCCGCTGGCGTTCTATCCACTGATTCAGGGCAAGACCACGTTCGATCTTGAGGCACTCGGCGGAAAGGCCGTGATCCTGTGTGTTGACAACAGCGTGAGATCCTTCCCGATCGACAAGGAGGGCCGGGTGATGATCAACGGCAAGGATCTGTTCGATACAGAGCAGCCTTACTGGGGAAACGAGAAAATGGACATCAAGTGGCCGGCGAAGTGAGTTATAGGATCCTGGACTGCGGAAGCTTGCTGCCGCTTTGGGGCCGTAGCTTGCTGCGGGCCGGTCATTTCGCAGCCAGCAAGCTAGCTGGGAAAAGCGGCAGCGAGCTGCACGCAGTCCATGGAGGACTAACCGAGAAATCCGGTAAGCGGGCTGGTGGCGCTGGCGTGGTCGAGGACTTCGGGGAGGCCGAGTTCGTAGGCTTCGCGGCCGGCTTCGACGGCTTTCTTGAAAGCGATGGCCATTCTTACGGGATCGCTGGCGATGGCGATGGCGGTGTTGACGAGCACGGCATCGGCTCCGAGTTCCATGGCTTCGGCGGCGTGGCTGGGGACGCCGAGTCCGGCATCAACGATGACGGGAACGATGGCCTGCTCGATGATGATGCGGATCTGGTCGCGGGTGACGACGCCGCGGTTCGAGCCGATCGGTGCGCCTAACGGCATGACGGTGGCGGTGCCCACTTCCTGGAGGCGCTTGGCGAGGACAGGGTCGGCGTTGATGTAAGGGAGGACGGTGAAGCCTTCCTTGACGAGGATTTCGGCGGCCTTGAGCGTTTCTATCGGATCGGGAAGCAGGTAGGTGGGATCCGGATGGATTTCGAGTTTCACCCACTTCGGCAATCCGGCGGCGGCGGCCAAGCGGGCGAGGCGGACGGCCTCCTCGGCATTCATGGCGCCGCTGGTGTTAGGGAGCAACAGGTATTTTTCCGAATCAATGAAGTCGAGGATGTTGGCGTAGGGATCGCCCTTGCCGGTAAGGTCGGCGCGGCGGAGGGCGACGGTGACGATCTGCGTGCCGCTGGCGGTGAGGGCGTCGCGCATGGATTCATTGGACGGAAACTTGCCAGTGCCGAGGAAGAGGCGGGAATCGAAGGTGCGACCGGCGATGGTGAGAACGGACATTGAAGAAGTTGAGAGTGGATGGTTGAGAGTTGAGAGTTTGAAATATCAGACTTTGGATGCGGTCAGCTCGGCGGCGAGCCAGGACTCGAAGGCGGGGTGGTCGTTGAGGTCGTATTGCCAAGTGCGGAAGCCGAGTTCGCGGCCGGTGGCAATGTTTTGCGGAAGATCGTCGATGTAGAGGGTTTCCGCGGGATCGAGATCGTGGACGCCGATGGCATGTTGATAGATTTCCGGCTGCGGTTTGATGAAGCCGGTCTTGTAGGAAACGACGGCATCGTGGAAGAGCGAAAACTCCGGAAACTCTTCGGTGATCCAAGGCCAGTGGATGCCGTTGATGTTGGAGAAAAGAATGAGGCGGTGGCCGTCGGCGGCGAGCTGCCGGACGCATTGCCACATCGGTTCGTTAGGCGTGAAGATCTGCTGCCAGGCGTGGCGGAATTCGTCAGAAGTGGCCGGGCTATCGAGCGCTTCGAGCGCCCAGGCGATGTAGTCGTCGGTTTCGATTTTTCCGGCTTCGAACTCGTCCTTGCGTTCGATCAGCAGCTTCATCCGCTCGGCGGGATCAGTGACGCCGGACGGGAAAAGGCGGGCCATGGAGGACTCGAAATCAAAGTCGAGAAGGACGCGGCCAATGTCGAAGAGGAAGGTCATTGAAGAAGTTGATGGTTGAGGGTGGATAGTTGATGGAAAGAAAAGAGGAGAATTTCAATCCACGATCTCCGATCTCCGATCCCCTATCTGATTCAAGATGAATCCCGCGGCGGAGATGGCTCCGGCATTGCGACCATGGCGGACGAGGGCGTTTTTCATGGTGCGCCAACCGGCGGCGTGGTCGGCGAGGAGGTCGGTGACGTTGCGGGACAAGGCTTCCGGGGTGGCGGCGAGGTGACCACCGCCGATGATTTCCAACAGCTTGAGATTACCCTCCTCCTGCCCGGGAACGAGGTGATGGATGAGCATCGGACAACGGGCGGCGATGGCTTCGTGGACGGTTGCGCCGCCGGCCTTGCCGACGACGAGGTGGTGGTTGTTCAGAAGTTGAGGAACGCGGCGGGTCCAACCGATCAGCTTGACGCGACCCGGATAGGCCAACTGGATTTCGCGGGCGCGCGAGTAGAGCAGCCTGACATTTCGCCCGAGAACAATGGTGAGGCGGGTATTTGGCGAGGCGTCCAACAATGCCCGGCCATGGCGGCGGACAAACGGGAGTTTCGCGGTGGGAAAATAAAGGATGCGGAAGGGATCGCAGGAATCGGAGTTGGCAATCGGGGTGAGTTTGGAGAAATCCGGATTCACGGGAAAACCGGTATCGACGAGTTTTTCCGCAGGAATCCCCCAGCGCATCATGGCGTCCTTGGTCCATGGATCCGTGACCAACCAGCGGTCGCATTGGGCGCGGAGCCAGGCGGCGTTGATTTCAATGGAATCGGTGACGACGATGAAAACGGGCAGCTTTTTTCCGGATTCCCGGGCGATCCGTGTCAGGAAATACGGATAGAGCGGATAGGTGCTGACGACGGCGGTGGGCTGGAACTCCTCAATCAATTTCGCCAAAGCGGCCTCGACTTTCCGCATGATGGGCGATCGCTGGCGGGAGAAATCGCAATTGTCGGTGGAGCGGTAGATCCTTGCCCAAAGGCTCGGGAAATTGGTGGTGACGTAGCGATAGCCGCGATTCACGGCGTCGGTGATACGGGGAATACCGAGCATGCAGGGGTCGCTGACCTGGGTCACGGCCCCGGCGCTTTGCAGGGCCAGCGCGAGATTCCGGGCGGCGCTGTTATGCCCCTCGCCGAAGGCGGCGGTCACGATGAGGATGCGGGGCTGGTCGGGCATGGTGGTTTCCTCGCGAGATTTAGAGCGAGAGTAGCGTTGCGTCGATGGAGTTTTGCAGCTTTTCTTTTCGAGGACATGGCACGTGAGGAAAAACGGATCGAACTCAAGCCGGTGGAGGAATCCCCTGTGCTGAAGGCTCCCGTGGTCCGGCTGGAAAGTGTCGAAACCCAAAGCCGTCCGAAGCCCGTCCGCCTGAAGCTCCAAGGGGAGGAAACCAAGGTGAGCCAGCGGCTGAATATGCCGAGCCGGGACGAGTTTGAATTGCGCACCCACCAACCAGGAATCGAGGTGCTGATCGAGTCCGACGCACCGAACCCCGACTTGTTTGAAAAGGATTGGGGCGGCGCCTCAGGCCACCACAAACAGATCCCGTGGGGATGGTTCGTGCTTATCGGGTCGATGCTATCGGGCGCGGTGATCTGGTCGTTGTCGCAGGTGAACGATTCCGGCTCGCAAGCCATGCAAGTGCGGGAGGAAACCGCCACGGTGTTGAAAAAAGACGCCCGCGAAGAACAAGAGGCGGGAGATTTGCTGAAACGCATCGACACCAGCACGCGCCGTTTTTTCAAAGCCACCAGCATCGCGGAAATGCTGCCGCTGATCCGTCATCCCGAACGGGTGCGACCGTTGATGGAGCTCTATTACGCGCAGTTTCCGGTGCTTCCGCACAAGATCGTCGAAACCCGGCGGCTTGAACCGCTGACGCTCGATCACCAAACGAATTTCTGGCTGAGTGTATTACAGCTGGACGATCACAAGACCCGCAATCTGGTGCTCGACGTGCCCGACTCGGGCGATCCGCTGATCGATTGGGAAACGCTGGTGTGTTACCAACCGATGGACTGGGACACCTTCGCCCGGGAACGTCCGGCGAAGAAATCCCTCGATTTCCGGGTCTATGTGGAGGCTGACAATTTCTACAGCCACGAGTTTGCCGATTCCACGAAATGGACCTGCTTCCGGCTCACCGCATTGGGGGCTGAAGAGTCGGTTTTCGGCTATGCCAAGGCCAACGAACCGCTGGCCAACGGAATTCTTGATTTGGTAAACCGGAATCAAGGGCGCCCTTGTTCGTTGATCCTCAGGATCAGCATTCCAGAGGGGCTGCAATCGCGAAGTGGTGCGGTCATCGAGAAGCTGATGAGCCCGCGCTGGCTTTATATCGATCCGCCCGATTCCAGCTCTTGATCTTCGGCCGGGTTCGGTCAAGTTTCGCCGCCTTTGAATCCACCCACCGACAAGCAGCCGCCGTTTCGTCCCGCAGGATACTTTCTGGTCCTCGCCGGAGTCGCGATTTTCATGGCCTATCAATATGCCATGGCCTTGTGGAATCTGACGAATTCGTCGGGGCAAATGGAGAACAAGTTCAGCGCGCTGGCCAAGGACAAATACATGGGATTCCTGGTGGTTCAGAACCTGCAAATGGTGATCGCCTATGTGGTTCTGGCGGTCGCCGGGGCTTTTCTCATCCAACCGTTCGTCAGTTTCCTGAGCACGCGTTTCAACCATCGTTCGAGGCGTTCGCTGATCCTCTGGAGTCTCGGAATGGCGGCGTTCGTGCACGGATTTTTCACGCTCCGGCTGGTGGTGACGCGTCCGTATTTCCTGTCGGAAGGCCAGTTCGGGCAGTGGTACTATCGGTGCTTGGAAATCATTCCGTTGGCAATCAAACCGGCCGCGCTGGTGGTGATTTTCACCGTGCTGCCGCTCGCGATTCTGGCTTATGCGCTGTTCTGGCAGACCCGGCGCCGGGGCCGGAAAGGTTGGATCGTGGCTTGCGCACTCGCTCTAACTATCGGCCTGACGTCGTCGATCAGCCATTTCAAGGACCGCCCGCAAGTCAAGGCCGTGACGGAGGGCAAGCCGATGAATGTCATCATCATCGGTTCCGATTCGCTTCGCGGCGACATGCTGGGATGCGCTGGCTATCAGCCCGGACGATCCGACGGACTTGCCAAGGACGGGGTGTCGCCGGTCATTGATGCCTTGGCCGCGAAATCGACGCGTTTTGAAAACTGTTATACGTCCATTGCGTCCACCATGGAATCCGGCGTGCAGTTGATGGCGTCGATGTATCCGCAGAGCCACGGCATCCGCCAGATGTATCCTAACCGGGAAACGGTCGATGCGATGAAAAAGCGTGTCGTCCCCCTCCCCACCCTGCTGCGCGAGCGAGGCTACGAGACCGCCGCCATCGGCGATTGGTGCGCGGGATACTACGAGGTCGTAGGACTCGGGATGGAACACCTGTCGGTTTCCACCTTCGACAATTTCAAGATCTACATGAGCCAGGCGGTGGTGATGGCCCACTTCGTCGTTCCCCTGTATTTTGACAATCCGTTAGGCTACCGGATTTTTCCGCAGCTCGAGTCCTTCGCCCAGTTCGTCACCCCGGAAGTTGTCACCTCCCGCGTGGAAAAGCGCCTCGCCACGGTCGCCGCGGAGCAGAAACCGTTCTTCTGGCACGTCTTCTATTCCTGCAACCACCTGCCCTACCGCAGCCCCGAGCCCTACCGCAGCATGTTCGCCGATCCCGCCTATCAGGGAGCCAATCGCAACGGTGTGGCCTTCGACATCGACGCGTTCATCGGTGGCACCAACCTTCAATCCAAATGGGAAGCGCTGCCGCCCAAGGAGATGAAACAAATCCGCGCGCTCTACGATGGCTGCACCCGCCAGTTCGACGATTGCGTGGCGCGGATCCTCGCCTCGATCAAGGCGAACGGATTGGAGGATAACACCATCGTCATCGTCACCGCCGACCATGGCGACGACCAATATGAACCCGGCGTCACCCTCGGCCACGGACTCACTTTCAACGGCGGACTCCAGGCCAACCATCCGCCGATGATTGTCCACGTCCCCGGCACACCGCCGCAGGTCATTCCGGAGACCATCCGGCTGATCGATGTCGTCCCGACTCTGGCGGATTTCCTCGGGCAGGAGAAATCTCCTGTCTGGCAGGGACAGAGTTTCGCCGGGTGGATCAAAAAAACCGAGACGCCCGTCTGTCGGCCTTTTTACGGCGAGACGGGGTTTCCCTTCATCCAGTTCAGCGTGAAAGGGGTCGAGCGTCCGAAGCTTCCACCGATGGACGAACTCACCTTCATCGACCCAAGTTTTAACTATCAGTTTGTGCTCAAGCCGCAGTATCTCGACCGGCTCATCGAAGCCAAACAGCGCTGCCTGAAAACGCGAGACTGGAAAATCGTGTGCACGCCGACCGCCCAGGGAACCCGCCATTTCGCCCTGTTCCAGATGTCCAAGGACCGCTACGGCGAAAACGACCTGGCGGCGGTCCGCCCCGAAGTGCTCGGCCCAATGCAGACCGCGCTCGAACGCTGGATCGACCAGAAAGAGGAAACCTCCATCGCCGGGATTTTTCCTGCCGGAGAACCCGAGTAACTTCCGATTCTAAGAGTTTCCCCTAGCGCAATTTCCTTGTGGCACAATGGTTTGCCGCCAAATATGGTGAACCCCATGGATTTTCCACCAACCACCCTTCACGAGCAGGACGTCCGTAAAATGGTCCGGCTTCTGGGTGAGGTGATCGCCGCGCCGGGCGATATCCACGACAAGCGGTTTCTGCTGATGGAGGGACTTTGCACGCTCATCGACGCCAGCGCCTGGGTCTGGTCGATGTCCGAATTTCATCCCGACAAGCCTCCGACATCCGTCGGCTTGATCCACGGCGGTTTCGACGAAGACCGATTCGCCTGCTACCTTGAGGCCATCAACCACCCCGCCATGGAGGCGGTGTCCCGCCCGTCCTCGCAGGAGCTTCAGAAAAAGGGCATCCATCTCACCCGGACCCGGCATCAAATGGATCCACAATCGCTGCTGGATCGTTCGGAAGCCGGTCCCTTGTGGAAAAAGGCGAACATTGGCCCTCTGATCATGTCCCTGCGCCCGATGGAAGGCGGAGGCGTCAACGCCATCCGGGTTTACCGGACACTCGATCAACCCCATTTCAACGAGCGGGAAGCGAAGATCGCCCATATCATCCTGAGCGAGATTCCGTGGCTGCATTTCCAATCCTACCCCGACAGGCAGAGCCAGGAAATCACCAGACTCTACCCGCGGCACCGCACCGTCCTCAACTGCCTGTGTGAAGGCTGGAGCCGTAAGAAAATCGCCGACCACCTCGGACTCAGCGTCAACACGGTCCACGGCTACTCGAAATTTGTCTTCAAGCACTTCGGCGTTCATTCCCAATCCGAACTGCTCGCCCGTTTCAGCAAAGGCGACGGCGGCGACAAGTAATCGCCGTATCTCACGGACACCCCGGATTTGGGTACTTGCGAAAAGAAACGATTCCCGACACTATTGAAGTTCGTGACGCGGGTCTGTCCGTCGTGAAAAGTTAACCGGAGTTCCCTCCCCCTGTGGTAACGTGTGTTGTGTGATTGCAAAAACACTTTTCAGGCTGGCAGACCCGCTCACGAGCTCTTCCTTATCAAGGATTGCCGCTTGAGTTTTGCAACCGTGGCAGACAGGTTTCGAGCGCATCCATGAAATTCCACGCTCCTCTCGTCGCCATATCCCTTGTCGCAAGCTTGTCCGCTGCCGAGGTTCCCAAAATTTTTGCCGGATATTTTGAACAGGACGTGCCGGTGAAAGGGCAGATCGGCGTGGTGCTGCCGCCTTCCGAGATCGATAAATATGTCGCGAAGGTGGAAATCGCCGCGAAAAAGGATACAAAGTGGTTCAGGGAATTTTCCGGAACCGCGAAACCCGGTGAGCCCCTTCCCTATGACGAGCGGCTGGGACTGACCAAACCTGAGTATGATGAATACCTCGCCCTCTGGAACAAGCGGGAGTTCAAGGGCATCACGGAAGTGATGCTGCTGTTGCGCCAATCGGGCGATACCTGGTCGATCAATTCCACCGGCGAAGCCAGCACGTTCTCAACACTCCGCTATGTGGCCAAGGACGACGTATTCCGGTCGCCGAATGGCAATTTGAAACGGATCGACGACATCAAGGCGGACGCCTCCAGCATCCTCGGGGCATGGACCGGGCAGGAATGGAAATTCGAAGAGGAAACCGGCCTCGGCAAGACCAAGGAAAACTTCGCGTTGGGAAAACTGGCAGGCTACAAATACGGCCTGATTGTCTATCGGGCGCAGGAACTTTCCTCCGAAGGCACCCGCCTGTTGGACAAGAGTCTCGTCGTCCGTTTCCCGTTAGGAAAAGCCGCGCCTGCGCCGACTGAAACCAAACCGGCCGAGAAGCCCGTGACCAAACCGGCTGCGAAGCCTGCAGCCAAGCCCGCCGCCAAGCCCGCCGCCAAGGCTGTTCCGAAGAAGTGAATCCCGCCTGCTTTCCGCAGGGATTGAATTTCCTCTAGCAACCCCATGAGAATCATTGCGGGAAAAGCCGGACGCACCGCCATCAAGGTCCCCTCGGCGGTAGCGCGGCCGACAACGGATTTTGTCAGACAAGCGGTTTTCTCCATCCTCGGAGAACGCGTGGGGAACGCCCGGGTGCTCGATTTGTATGCCGGTTCAGGCGCTTTGGGGCTGGAAGCCCTTAGCCGCGGTGCGAACTCCTGCACCTTTGTCGATGACCATCGCCAAGCCGCCTCGGTGATCGCAGAAAACCTGAAAAAGGCCCGGCTCGAAGGCGGTCATGCCGTGAAGTCGGAAGCGGTTCCGTTTCTCAAACGCGATGCCGGCACCTACGATTTGATTTTCGCCGATCCTCCTTACTGGAAATACCACGGCGACAGGGATCATGTCGTGGAGCTGTTGAAAAGCGGAACCGTCCCTCCCCGCCTGGCTGCTGACGGTTGGTTCATTGTGGAAATCTCGTCAGCCCAACAGTCGCACGTTTCCGATGATTTCACCCTGATCGCCCGCCGCGAATACGGGAACAGCGCCATTTTGATTTATGAACGCAGTTCGGGACAATCGTCCGACATTGCAAACTAGCATCGACCGCCATGCGCTTGTTCATCGCCCTCGCGCTCTATCGGTTACTGCTGCCGTTGCTTTTCATCGCTGCGTTCCCCGGGTGGATCGTGAAAATGTTGCGGCGCGGCGGGTTCGGGACGGCGCTGGGTGAACGTGTCGCGATTTACAAGACGGAGCTGGAGTATGAACCCTGCGGCGAGGTGCATTTCCATGCCGTCAGCGTCGGCGAGTCGCTGCTGGCGCTCAAACTGATGCGTGAATGGTTAGAGCGGGAGCCGCAGCGCCGGTTCGTGCTGGCCACCGGCACCGCCACCGGCCATGCCGTGGCAACCGCGGCGAATCTCCCGGAACTGAGGGTCACCTATGCCCCATTGGATTTTCCCTCGATGGTCCGCCGCTATCTGAATCGCTTCGAGCCCTCGCAAATCGTTCTCGTCGAAGGCGAAGTCTGGCCGCACCTGATGTTCGAATGTGAGACGAGGAAGATCCCCGTGAATCTCGTTAATGCCCGGATGTCGCCCCGTTCCGCCCGGCGCTTCGCGAAGTTCGCCTCATGGCTGCGTCCGTTCTATCAGACGCTCGGCTTGGTGGCGATTCAGGAGCCCGAGGACGCGGGAATCTGGCAGACCTTGGGAATCGATCGCCGGAAGATACACGACACCGGCAGTTTGAAATTCGATCCCGGAAGCGGTGCCCGGCCGCAACACCGTTCGGAATTCCAGACGATGATCGATGCGTTCGGAAAAAGCAGACCGGTCGTTCTGGCAGCCAGCACGTTTCAAGGCGAGGAGGTCATGATCGCCGGAGCCATCCGCGCGGCGAATCCCGAAGCGCTGGCCGTCATCGTGCCGCGCCATGCCGAAAGGCGGGCCGAGGTGAAGGCGGATTTGGAAGGCGCCGGATTCCCAGTGGTCTTGCGCTCTTCGTTTCATGAAAGCATGGCGTCCGGTGATTGCGGACAGGTTTTCGTCATCGACTCCACCGGCGAGCTGCGGGATTGGACCGCACATGCCGACGTGGTTGTCGTCGGGAAAAGTTTTCTATCAACCGGCGGCCAGAATCCCTGCGAAGCCATCCTTGCGGAAAGACCCCTGATCTTCGGACCGCATATGGAGAACTTCCAACCGCTGGTGCGCCGCTTGATCGCAAGCGGGGGTTGCATTTCCGCTGACCCGGCTGAACTCGCCGCCGCGATCCTAACAGCGCTGGATCCGGTCGAAGCGGCAAGGATGACCCGCACAGCCACCGCGGCATTGGCCCGCCATGATGGTGCCACCCGGCGGATTCTGTCGCTTCTAATGGCTGAAAACGCCCCGATAATTTGATGCAAGCGGAGTTTGTCATTTTGAAAAACACTCTTTAGACTGCGCGTCGTGAGTGATTCTGAAACCGATCCATTGAGCAGCCTTTTGTCCAGCTTCGCACTCGGGCCCGCGTGGGCGCGTGCCGCGGGCGACAAGCAGGAGCAGAAACCCAAGGCCTTTTCCGGCGGCGAGGACCGCCCGCCGCGGCGCGATGATCGCGGGCCGCGACAAGGTGGATCTCGGGATCGTGATGGCGGAGAACGCCGGCCGTTTCAAGGAGGTCGTGGTGGAAATCAGGATGACCGCCGCAATGCCCCGCCACGTTTCGAGGAAGCAGCACCTGAAGAGGGTGTGCGCGCCACCATCGCACCTGATCCTCAAGCGGTGCATCTCATCGGCAAGGAAGTCCATCAGGTCGCACGCGTGTATCCCCTGTTCGATGTGGCGAAAATCCTGCTCGCGGAAAAAGCGCGCTGCCGGGCGATTTTCGAAGCTCCGCTGCCACACGCTCCGTTGGTCCGCGGCAAGCTGGACGAATCCCTTTTCCTGACCCGCGACGAAGCCATCCGGCACTTGTGGAATTCCGATTTGCGGAACGACCAGATCGAGGAGGAAACCATCGAGGTGGATCCACCCACCGGAAATTTCCAGGCGATCGCCCGCTGCGGCATTTCCGGCGAGTGGCTTGGCCCGGTCAATTTCCATTCCTATCAGACCAACCTCCGCCGCCTGCACCGCGAGCGTTTCGCCAAAATGCCATTCGAACTCTATGCGGCGAAGGTGCGCACCGAACGCGGCGAGGAAGCGGTGAACGCATGGCTCGAGACCATGAAGAAAAAGACCCGCTGGCGGATCAAGGGCGATGGCGACGAAGCCTGGATCGACGACCGCGCGGCGGCCGAGCGTGCCGTGGCCGAACGTTGTTTCGACAAGGCATTCGAGGAAACACGCATCGCGGAGGTTTCCGGCGCGATCCTTGCGAAGAATCTATCACCTTCATTGCTCACCTCTCTGAAAATCGCCGGCAGCCACGCCCGCAAGCATCCCGCGATTTTGATCCCGGCGGTTTGCCGTGCTGTTGAAGCCGAGCATCTTCCCGTTTTCAAACGTCAGGGAAAACTCCACACCGGACCCGCGCGTCCGCATCCGCTTCCAGCCAATGCCATTCTAGCAGAACGCCCCGGCAAAATGGTCGCGTGGATCCGCGAAAACAGCCCGGCGAAACTCGAAGGCCTCTGGAAGTCCGTGTTGCCGGAAGGCAGCACCGCACCGCCCGCCGAATACGCAGCGGATCTTTTCTGGTTGCTCCATCAGGGGCACATCCTGCTCTACACCGACGACACGCTGGTCGTCCAGGAGGCTCGTGAAGCCGCCGCTGCGGAAGCAGGCGCTGAGGTGAAGAAGGCGAAGAAGAAAAAGAAAAACAAGAAGCCCAAGCCCGCAGCTGAAATCAAGGAGGGCGAAGTGGCAGGAGGCGAAAGTCCTCTGGCCGAAGCGTCAGCGGAAGTTGCTACGACCGCACCGGAAACTCCCGAAGTGAGCGTCCCCGAAGTGGCGGAGCCTGTCGCCGTGGAAGTGATTCCAGCCGAACCTGTGGCTGCCGAAGCTCCGGAGCCGGTGGCGGAATCCCCTGCTCCGGTGGCCGTCGAGGAGTCTGTGGTTATCAAGCCGGAGGAGAAGGAACAGCCTCCCGCCGCTGACTGAATCCGACAATTTTAAATTTCTTGGAAGTTTCGACCTGCCAAGGGTTGACGTCATCGTTTCCCTATGTTTCAAACCTCCCGACCCGCAACCCGGAACGGTGGCTGAGTGGTCGAAAGCACTCCCTTGCTAAGGGAACGTACGGGTAACCGTACCGAGGGTTCGAATCCCTCCCGTTCCGCCAGTTTTTCCGCTAGTGAAAAGCGCGTCGCCGCAGGCTAGTTCGCCGCAGCGAGTTCCACCCACAAGACCGCTTCCCGCATCAGGGAGGCACTGTCGGGGAGGGACAACTTCGTTCTCATGTTAGTTCGGTGGGCATCGACGGTTTTCGGGCTGATGTGGAGCTGCGCCGCGATCTGGGCGTTGGTTCTGCCGCGTCCGATCAATTCGAAAATCTCCAGTTCGCGGTCGGTAAGACTTTGAGGGCCCGCTTTTCCAGGCGACCGGTTTTTGGACATGCTGTTGAGCACATGATCGCAGACACGCCTGCTCAGGTAGAGTCCCCCGGACAGCACACAGTCAATGGCTTCGATGAGCTTCTCCGTGGATTCCCCTTTCATGAGATAACCTTTGGCTCCCGCGCGCATGACCCGCTCCGCGTAAAGCATTTCATCGTGCATCGAAAAAACGAGGATCCGCAGTTCGGGAAAACGGGCCTGCAGGTCCTTGATCAGTTCGAGACCGCTTTTGTCGGGCAGGGAAATATCCATTAACACGATATCCGGAGCTGCCGCTGGGATCGCGTCCAAGGCATCGGACGCAGTTTCGGACTCGCCGCAGATCTGGCATCCGGACTTGTTTTCGATCAGGCGCGAAAGCCCTTCGCGGAGCATCGGGTGGTCATCCACCAGAAAGATTCGTTTCATGATTTGTCCTCTCCTTTTGGTTATCTGTTATTGTCCCGGGCGGTGGTGCTTGTTCTTTCAGCGGGGCCAGGATTCCCCGCCGTTGGGGGGGCTGCGAATTTCGAGTTTTCCTCCGAGAATTTCCAGCCTTTCGTTAAGCCCGATGAGGCCGAAGCCGGTAAACGAGTGATTTTCCTCATTGATTTTCGCCACGTCGAATCCGAATCCGTCATCTGCAACGGTGATACGGAGATGTGCGGGATCATGAACCGCGAGTTCGACGGTGGCTTCGGCGACATTCGGATGTTTGACGACATTAAAGAGAAGCTCTTTGACCGCCAGATACAATAGAATTCTCAAATCCACCAGCACCGCGTCGATGGAATCATCGATGTCGCACGCGACGGGCAGGTCGTATTTTTCCTTCATCCGAGTGCCGCAAAGCCAGTTCAGCGCCTTGCCAAGCCATTCGTTGAGAATCGGCGGCGACAAATCGACGGCCAGCGAGCGTGAGTTCCGAGGTGGTGATCGCAAGCTGGGCGATGCAGTTGCGTCATCGATCAAATGACCATCCTCGCGAAGTTCTTCCAACATCTCCTCATTTTCCTGCTGCCGATCAGGCGGTGCCAGGAATTTTTCCTGACATGGGGGAAAATTTGCACATGGTTGTCCTGATTGCGTCGTCTCGTCCGTCGTCTTTGTGAAATCATCATTCGCGACATGGCTACCCACAATAATCCGAACTGCTAAACGCGTCATGGCCGCAAAAATCCTTATCGCCCTGTTTGCCGTCATTCTCGTTTTCGTCATCATCGTGGCGTCACGTCCCGCCGAATTTAGTTACCAGCGAAACATTACGATTTCGGCAACGCCTTCCCTCGTGTTTCCTCATGTGAACGATCTTCACAAGTGGCAGGTTTGGTCACCTTGGGCAAAGAAGGATCCTGCGGCGAAGAGTGTCTTCGAAGGTCCGACCGCCGGAGTCGGTGCTGCGATGAGCTGGGCAGGCAACAACGACGTCGGTGAAGGTAAAATGACCTTGGTTGAGAGCAAGCCCGACGAACTCGTGCAATACCGACTGGATTTCAAGAAGCCGTTCGAAGGCACCAACATCGCGGACTTCACCTTCAAGCCCGAAGGCGGCAACACACGGGTGAAATGGACGATGAGCGGAAAAAACACCTTTGTTTTTAAAGCGATCAGCCTGTTCATGGATTGCGACAAAATGATCGGCGGAGAATTTGAAAAGGGACTTACCGACTTGAAGGGCATCGTTGAATCCGGTAATAGGGAGTGAATTTCATGAACACCTCCGACACCGCCATCATCACCACCCGGCTTATCGACATTCCTCGCGAGCGGGTTTTCGGGGCATTCAGCGACCCGTTACAACTCGCGAAATGGTGGGGCCCGGAGGGTTTTACCAATACCTTCGAGAAGTTCGAGTTCCGGCCGGGCGGCGGATGGAAGTTCGTCATGCATGGACCTAACGGAGCTGACTATCCAAACGAGTCCGAGTTTCTGGAAATCGTAGAGCCGGAAAAGATCGTCTTCGACCATCTCCGTCCGATGCACCACTATCACATGGTGATGACCTTCGCGGACGAGGGCGGAAATACCCGTCTCACTTGGAACATGACCTTTCAGGATCAGGCCGAGTCGGAAAAACTCCGCGACTTCATTCTCAAAGCGAACGAACAGAATTTCGACCGGCTTGAAGCCCACCTTGCTAGATTCAATTAACCAAACTATCCATGAAATATTTACCATGCATCGCCGGCGGTCTGCTGGGCTTCGCCTTCATCAGCGGCTCGCTGATGTTCTTTTTCGGCATGACGGGTGACCAGCCCGCGCCGCTCCCCGGCTCGCCGGTGGACATGTTCATGGGAGCCGTGGTAGCCACCGGCTACATGCATTTTGTGAAGGTCTGCGAACTCGTCGGCGGTCTGCTTGTGGCGGTCCCGAAGACCCGGAACTTCGGGCTGCTGTTCCTAGGTCCGGTCATCCTGAACATCATCGCGTTCCATACCTTCGTCGCTAAAGATGTCACAGCAACGGGCACGTTCATCACGCTGGCGGTGATCGGCGGTCTCGCCGCCTACCTTCTCTGGGTCGCTCGCGGGAAATTCCTCGGACTTCTCAACCGATAATTGACGATGAAAATCTCCAACTCCTATCTCGCCCTGCTCCGCAACACCGATTGGGATGGCGGCCTGTCCGCCGAGGAAGTCGCGGGGCTCGTGGAAAAATACACCGTGTGGATCGACCGCATGATTGCGGACGGAAAAATCACCGGTGGCATGCCGCTCCTCGCCGGTGGCCGCACCATCACTCCCCAGGCCAACGGCATTTCCGACGGCCCGTTCATCGAATCCAAGGAGTCCATCGGCGGCTACCTGCTGGTCAACGCCGCCGACTACGAAGAAGCCGTGGCGATCATGAAAACTTTTCCACCGGTGGTGGCGGGAGTCGGTGTTGAAATCCGCCAGATCACCGACATCTGCCCGATTCTCCAACGCCTCGAAGCAAAATTGGCCTCCACCACGAACTAACAAAAATCATGAGCACTCCATCCGCAAAATCGCAATACCTCCTCCTGTTCCGCGGCACCAACTGGCACCGCGAGCTCTCCGCCCAGGAAATCCAGGAAATCATGGGCCGCACCAACGCGTGGTTCGACCGACTTTCCCGCGAAGGTAAATCCAAGGCAGCCCAACCGCTCGAAGGCGAGGGCAAGACCATCTCTTATAAAAACGGCTCGGTCGCCGACGGACCTTTCGCCGAGTCCAAGGAATCCATCGGCGGCTATCTTCTGTTGGAGGCGGCAAATTTCGACGAAGCCATGGCCATCGCACGTGAAAACCCGATGATCCCCTACGGCCTCACCGTCGAGGTCCGGCCTGTCGCGGAAGCGTGTCCGGCCAACAAGATCGCCAGCGAACGGGAAGCCGCCGCCGTCTGATAGGGAGGGTGGACACTCTTGTCCACCTTGCCAATGAACTGCGAAAGCCAAGCGCCTCAGCTCGACACTTTCTCCACCCATTGACCTCGCGGACAAAAGTGTCCGCGCTCCCTAGCAGCATTGACTCAGTCCTCGCCAACCATCCCAGCATCCACCGCTGAGATCCCCAAGCTCACCGAGCATCTGTTCCGGCACGAGGCGGGGAAACTTGTCTCCGCGCTCACGGGCATTTTCGGCACCGCCCGTTTGCAACTCGCAGAGGACGTGGTCCAGGAGGCCATGATCCGCGCATTGCAGACGTGGCCGTATCACGGGATCCCGGCCAATCCGGCGGCGTGGCTCATGCAGACCGCGAAAAACCGCGCGCTCGATGTCATCCGTCGCGAGAAATTTTTCCATGACAAGCAACCCGAAATCATTGCGACCCTGGATCAGTGGTCCGGCGATCCCGACGCGGCTCCCACCCATGACGACGAAATCAAAGACGACCGCTTGCGTCTGATTTTCGCCTGCTGTCATCCGCTTGTGTCCGCCGACGATCAGACCGCCCTCGCTCTCAAGACTCTTTGCGGATTCAGCCCTGCTGAAATCGCCAATGCCTATCTTACCAGCGAGTCTGCCATTGCCAAACGCCTGACTCGCGCCCGCAAGAAGATCCGGGACCTCGGCATTCCCTTCGAAATCCCTTCCGGCATCGAACTCGCCAGCCGTCTTGACGGCGTGCTGCAGGTGCTCTATCTGCTTTTTAACGAGGGCTACAAGGCCTCCAGCGGCGACAATCTTGTTAGGGAGGATCTTTGTGCCGAGGCTATCCGTTTTGTCACCTTGCTGGCGGTCCACCCGACTACCGAACAGCCGCGCACCCATGCCCTGCTCGCCCTCATGCTGCTCAACGCCGCCCGGCTTCCCGGCCGGGTGGACTCCGGTGGAAACATACTCCGTCTCACCGAGCAGGACCGGTCGACCTGGCACCGGCCGATGATTGCCCAAGGACTCAAGCATCTCGCCCGAGCCGCCGATGGCGACACGCTCAGTGAATATCATCTCCAGGCGATCATCGCCGCCTGCCATGCCACCGCCGCCGATGATGCGTCGACCGATTGGCCGGGTATCCTCGCCCGCTACGACCAATGGTTGGAAATCAACGACTCTCCGGTGATCGCCCTCAACCGCTCCGTAGCCCTCGCCAAGGTACACGGCCCGGCGGCAGGGATTAAAGCGGTCGAGGCGATTCAGCATCGAAAACCCTTGGATTCCTATTACCTCGTCCACGCCGTGCTCGGCGAGTTCGAGGCCCAGCTCGGGCATTACCAAGCAGCCGTCCGCCATCTCCAGAAAGCCCTCGACCTCGCCGAGGTCAAATCCGAGCAATCCTTCCTGCTCAAGCAACTCCAAGGCTACGAGGCGCATCCCTCGTAAGAAGATTCGAACCACGGATGGACACAGATGAACACGGATGGAAAAAAGATGGTGATTGAATTTGGTTTCTCAAATTCATGCATCCACACAAAATAATCTCCCTCTTATCCGTGTTCATCTGTGTCCATCCGTGGTTCTATTCTGAAATCCCTCGCCTTGACCACCCGCTAAAATGAGTTGGTCGCGGGGAAATCCGGGGCTATACGGTGTGTCGATGAGCGAAGCCGCCAGCAAAGCGAAAAAGTCCCGGGTCAACGTGCGCCGCCCGGATGTCATGGAACGGGTCGCCGCCGAGGTGGCCATCCATTTCCATTCGTTGATCGTGGAGAAACTCCGCGATCGCGGCGGAAAAATGACCGTCGGCAACACCACCGTCCTGCTCGCGGAACAATTCGGATTTTGCTACGGTGTCGAGCGCGCCATCGATCTCGCCTATGCATCGCGCAAGGTGTTTCCCGACAACCGCATTTTCCTGATCGGTGAAATCATCCACAATCCCGAGGTTAATTTCCAACTCCGCGAGATGGGAATCGTTTCGCTGCCATGGCAGGAAATGGACGCGAGTTACGATGATCTATCAGAAGAAGACGTGGTGATCGTTCCCGCCTTCGGTGCGCCGACGTCGTTCATGAACAAGGTCGAGGCCCGCGGCTGTTATGTCGTCGATACCACCTGCGGCGATGTGATGAAAGTCTGGCGGCGAGTTCGCGGCTACGCCAAGGACGGCATCACCTCGATCATCCACGGCAAGTCGAATCACGAGGAAACCCGCGCCACCGCCTCGCGCGCGCTGGGCGAAGAAGGAAACGGAAACTACCTCGTCGTCCTGACCTTGGCGGACGTGGACTACGTTTGCGATTTCATCCGCCACGGCGGCGACAAGGTAGATTTCATGAAGCGCTTCAAGGACGGTCTCTCCGCCGGTTTCGATCCCGATCTCCATCTCCAGCGGGTCGGTGTCGCGAACCAGACGACCATGCTCAAGAGCGAAACCGAGGAAATCCAGCGCCGCATCCGCAAGGCGGTCGTCGATCGCGATGGCAACGAAAGCGCGTTCCAGATGTTCGACACCATTTGCGGAGCCACCCAGGAACGCCAGGACGCGCTGTTTGAAATGCTCCGCAATCCGATGGACCTGCTCCTCGTCGTCGGCGGCTATAACAGCTCGAACACCGCCCACCTCGTGGAAATCGCCGAGCCCGAACTACCGACCTTCTTCATCCGCGACGCCTCGTGCATCAAGTCGCTGGAGGAAATCGTCCACTACGACCTCCACCACCGGGAGGAAAAAACCTCCGACTACTCCCGCCTCTTCTCCGACGCGCGCCCCGTCACCGTCGGCATCACCGCCGGAGCCTCCTGTCCTAACAACCTCATCGAGGAAACGCTGGTGAAGATCTTCGAGCTGCGGGGAATCCAGCGCGAGGCGTTGGAGCTGGTGTAGCCCCTGAAAACAAACCGAAGCTCGGGAAGTTTTCTCCGTTGATCGTTCCACGCGGAGGCAAGAAAAGCACACTCATAAGGATGAGCTGCCCGAGTGATTCGATCCTGTTCCGTCCAAAACTCGGTCTCTGCGACCAGATCGAAATCGATATGTCGGACAATAAAACCGAACTCTCCTGGTTGATTGGTGGAGTCGGCGGATCTCTGGCGGTCATCGCCGCCTGCATTCGGCTATGTCATGAAAAATTATTTGGACTGGCCATCTAATTTAAATTTGATACAGATGCGCTGATGAGTGAAATTCGCCCCCATCTCTTAGAAGGCCTTCAGAAGATGAAGGAACTGAAGCTCATGGAAGAGATCCTTTATCCACTATTTATGCATCTTGGTTACGAGAGAGTTGATCTCCATCATGGGGGATACGAACGTGGTCGAGATTTAATTCTAATGCGATGCAATCCACTCGGAGGAATGGAATTAACCGTAATTCAGGTCAAATGCCAAAAACTTGCGGTATCTACACGCAAAACCAATTCGTTTGCTGACCTTGTCAACCAATTGAAGACAGCATCGGAAACTCCAATTCCCTTACATGATGGCAGTAATAGAAAACCAAATCTTCTCGTTTACGCGACTCCATTTAAAGTTTCAACTAGATTATTAGAGTCAAGATCTGACGGATTTTCCGAATTAGCATCTCAGCGAAATGTCCAAATACTTGACGGAGACGGTATTGCGACTTTGCTGGAAAACAGCGCGCCAAAATTAATCACGAAAATTGTAAAACCAGCAACATTCGCAAAATACCTCACTTCGAAATATTACGGAAATCGCCCGTTAATGGTGGCCATAAAATCCAAATCCAATGCTGACATTTCTGAATATTATTGCGATTTAGAGTTCAGCCCTGGAAGAGACGAATCAAATTTCTTTTTTGATTTATCTCAGGTTCTTCCAAACAAAAATCTGTCGATAGCAATTCATGAATCGGAATGGAAAAAACTGGAAGACTTAGGATTAGACATTTCTAGAGATTTAATAATTGAAAATCCATTTGATTTCAATATTGATCAGGCGCGGCTAAAGCGCCGTAATCACCTAAAACAACTCCACTCTCAATGCCTTCAATTATTTGGAATAATTCCGAAAAAAAATGAGAATCAATTCGCAAATGCTGATTCATTCACTAAATTAATTAAAACTCTTAAAGATTTAATTGATGAACCAGATGAAAAAAATGATAACGAAGCCAAGAAGAAAAATAAATCAAGAACCAAGATTCAAAAATCTTTAACAATCTTAAAGAAGCCCTGGGATTTGGTTGTGGAAACATTATCTAATGTAGAAATTTATGTATTAAAAAATATAGATGACGAAAGCTTAAAATCGTCCATTAGTCATTTTGAAAATTTCCAAATCGATTTCTTGAATAGCCAACAAGATGCGGTTGTCGGCCTCCGGATTACTGAAGATATTGTAGCCGCGAAATCACTTTTTGGTCAGACAAGGAAAGGACTGGATGGAATAGCTCAATTACATCAGGAGGCTATACGACAATTCGATGAAAATCGAGAATTCTCAGTTAATGTTCCATTTGATCGCCGATCTCTGATCCAAGCACTTTTGGTCAGACGATCATGGCTCGAGAAATCTGTTGATAAAATCAATCAGAACTGCTTTTCTGACAAAGAACTTTGTCTGTTTTTGGATACCGCAAAACAGACATTTCAATTACTTGATAAAGTCTCATCAATAAATGGCTTAACGGAAGCTTTGATACCAGATCTCCCTACGTCCGAGAGACTTCATCGTCCTATACTTCGTGTTCCACTCTCTACATTATTTGAAACCCGAAAAAACTTTGCTGTATTTGGTGAAGCTGGAGCAGGAAAGACCACTTCACTTCAGAGATTCTCGCAAACTCAAAACAGCAGTCAAGGATCGCGATTGACTCTATTCATCCCTCTTTCTGAGCTCAGAGGCTGTCTTAAAATTATCTATCAGCCGATTCTGGCGAGCATTCTCTTGCTCATGGACAGGTAGATCATCGATTCCGAATGGCTTGTTTTCACCTCGTAGTCTCGCACCAGCCTGCGTGACT
>NZ_JBDSCX010000055.1:0-6632 GCF_039920825.1 Luteolibacter sp.
CAGAAGTCATTTCCGAAACTCACTTGGACGCGTGCCACCCGAGAGCGGTCCGGAGTTCACGGTTTACCGTGCTCTTGAAGAGGCAATCTAAAGATTGAACTCCGGACAGCGAAACGAGGCTCATCACAGGGAACAGGTTTCGGCAATCTATTCTGGCAAAATGCCTAACACTACCGTTAGTGATGTCGTCTTTTCTAACGATAAGACCGGTTCATTTGGAATCGACACTGCTTAGAAATTGGCTGAGCCAAGTTTGTTCATCCGGCGAAGCTCTGCGGAAAGTTTCTTTGTCCTTGATCCACAAGTTCAAGGTGCCATCGCTCTCTCGCAATTCGGCCAGCCGTGGTCGCGAGCCTCCGGTCTCCTGAATCTTTACCAGGGCACCCTTTGGAAACTTCGTGATCTGCCCGTTCTGAATCTCAACATCCGCGGTTGTCTCAAGCTTGCGGGTGACTCCATCCTTCGTTCGGGTGATTGTCCTGTTGCCGTTAACCGTCCAATCGCTCGAGGAGGAAGAAGTGGAGGAGTTGAAGTTGCTGGAGCCGGAGCAACTGAAATTCTTGCCGCAGCTGGCGAGAACAAGGCAAGCGGCCATGAGAAGCGTGGAGCTTTTGTGTTTCATATGGGTCTTTGTGTTTGGGGTGACCGCAACAGCAACCGAGCGGCCTAACGTCTTGATCGCATCCGCAGCGGGATTGAACTCGATATACCGGCTGGTCACTACTGCCCGTCGTTGGGAGTGTCGAGCACCGTCCATCCATAGGGATACTGTTGAATCCAGTCTTCGGGGTTTATCAGCAATGCCACCTTTACCGGGCGCCCATCGATTTCAACGGTGATCCGCTTGAACACACGGTTCATGAGGTTGGGATCGATCTCCTTGTTTGCTGGGTTATAAAGCGTCGATCCCTGGACTTCGTCGTCAACGTCCGATTCCCACAGGAGCACGCGTCCGTCATCGGGAAATGCGTCGCCGATTTCACAGTCCAAGGGATCTTCGTGGAGAATGGTCATGGCTTGATGATAGCCGGGCAGGTGATTTGTCCAGCGTTTCCCCGTGAAACAGGGGGTGAGGCGGTCGATGTGGTATCAATCCCGGACTCCCGGAAGGAGGTGGATCGTGCCTGTATCCGCATTCTACGAATGGACCTATCCGGAGGGGACATAGGGTTGTCCACCGATTCCACATGGGCGGGACTGCGACACGGGACACCAGAAAAGCTTTTTTCCCGCTGCGGGCGGTTAGTGGATTTCAGACTTTGAATTGCTAGATCGCCTGTCAGCATCCCCATCGGGTCTCCCTCCGTTCGCCTCCCTAAAAATTCAATCTCCCACCAAATACCAAAACAATGAACATCCATCCCCGAATCAAAGTCCTCCTCCTCCTCCTTGGAGGAACGATCACAGCCTTGCAATCCGCCTCGGCTGCCACCCCTTCTGAAAAAAGCCCGGCAGACTCCGGCCAGAATACCGCACCCTCCGCAGCAGAACCGTCCCAGCGCCCCACAAACGTCTCCCTCGCTCCCGCTGGCGACGCCGTCCTGACGCCAAAGTCACTGACCAAAGGCACCGTGTTGAAAACCCAAGTTGCTCTCACCACCGTCACGAACTGGAACAACGGCTTCTCCGATACGGACACCGACCTTAACGACGAAAGCCTTACATGGAAGACTCCAACTTCTTACGGAGATCCAGACGGAGATGAATTTTCATGCGGTTACAAGAAAATCGACAACATCACGGCGCAGATCACTTTCAATCAAACCAAAAACAGCGAGGGGAATTTGGCAAACGAGCATGGAACCGGAAAACTCATTCTCCGTTTCACCAGCTACGATAGCGCCACGGGCATCCTTTATGGCACGGTGGTGACTTCAGAGAGCTACACAGGAGACGGCAAATATGGTCCTGATCCGGCAGATTATGGCACCTTTGTGGACTCCAGCAGCGGTAGCGGGATCTTCTCTCTCAAGATCAAGTAGCCTCCGCAGCAACCCTGCGAATTTTATCAACCGTTCTTTCCCCTAGCGGATTGCAAGACCGCACTCTTTCTCCTATCAACCAAAACCACATCAACCATGAAAAACGCACTCCTCTCCTGCTGTGTCCTGCCTCTCCTCCTCACTTCAGCCGCCCACGCCGGGATCAACGGAATTTACAAAGTCAGCGGCACTGAGACGGACAATGGGAAGAAATACTCTTTCGACGGCACCGTGACCGTCTCCAAATATAAGACTGGCAAATACTCCTTGTTGTTCAACGACGGCGACCCCGCCACGTTCACCTTCACCTTTAGCAAGGTGTTGAAAGATAACAGCCCGTCGCAAACGGTCGCCTGTTCCTCCAGCCAGGGAACCGGAAGCGCAACCTTCAAGAAAGTCAACGGCCTCTACAAAGTGCAGTTCACCTACAAAGCCAAGGGAGCCCCTATCAGCGGATCCGGCTCGGGTTCCAAGTAAATCAAAAGGTGAATAGGGAACAGAACCCAGCCCCTGATAGATTGGCTGGTAGATTACTCCGCTCTCCGTGAACGCGTGGAGATAGCGGACCTCGACCACCACACCCACCGCCGGAACCCCGTGGGTGTGGTGGAATTGTGACGTTGCCAGCGGAGACCAGGACTTCTCCATCAAACAGGAGGAGTGTGACGCCGCGCTTCGTGTTCCTGGCGTGATCGGCTGCTTTTTCCCGACCGGTCGATTGAAAGAAAAATTGAATCCATCCGCCGTCGGTCACGTCTGTTGAGGTGAACGGAAACACAGGAGGAACCCATGAATTTAAAAAGGCATTTGGTGGTGAGATGTTGCGCGGCGCTGGTGATGATCGGCGGAGGAATGCTCGGAACGGGCATTGTGAAGGCGCAGACGGAGGAGAGCGGCGAGGGCATGGAGGTGATGACGCGGGGGCCGGTGCATGAGGCGTTTGCCGAGACGGTGGTGTTTGATCCCCAGGCTGGAATCATCGTGTCCCAACAGCCGCCGGAATTGATCGAGGAGGTGCAGCCGGACCAGCGTCCGGAGGGAAGCAATGTGGCGTGGATTCCGGGATACTGGGGGTGGGATGAGGACCAGAACGACTTTTTGTGGATCAGCGGAGTGTGGCGGAATTTACCGCCCGGCCGCGAATGGGTACCAGGCTACTGGGCCGCGGTGGACACGGGAAACCAATGGACGTCCGGCTATTGGCAGGACGCGCAAACCACGGAGGTTTCCTATCTTCCTGAACCGCCGCGCAGCCTGGAGGCGGGACCGGGCGTCGAGGCTTCCTCGGATGATCAGACATGGATACCGGGGAGCTGGCAATATCGCCAGGACCGCTACGCCTGGCGTGCGGGCTACTGGGTGACCGCCCGTGCGAACTGGTGCTGGACGCCATCCTACTACCGTTGGACGCACCGCGGCTATGTGTATGTGGACGGCTACTGGGACTATCCGGTGGCGAGCCGTGGAATCGTCTTCGCTCCGGTGCGTTTCCGCAGGGACTACTGCGCGCGGCCGGGCTTCTTTTACTCGCCGCTCACGGTGATTTCTCTAGCGGTTTTTTCCAACCATCTGTTCGTGAGGCCGAACTATTGCCACTATTACTTCGGCGACTATTACGCACCGGCCTATCGCAACCGCTATTATGCCTCATACGACTATGGCTGGCACCATCGCGGCGGCTACGAGCCGATTTTCGCCCATTACCGCTGGGAAAACCGCGGCGACCGGAACTGGTTGCGTGACCGCCAGAATGATTTCGCCTATCGCCGGGACAACGTATCCGCCCGCCCGCCCCGGACGTGGGCCGCATTGAACCAGCTTCCGCAGCAGGACCGGGCTCGGGCAGGCTTCGGCGTGGTGGAACGTTACGACCGCGTGACGGGCAGCCACGATGACGGAGGCCGCCGTTTCCAACAGGTGAGTGCCGGCGAGCGCGAGCGATTCTCTTCCCAAACGAAGGCGATCCGCAACTTCGGCCGCGAGCGCCAGCAACGTGAAGCGGGCACGGGCCGGGCGACCGCAGACCAAGGCGGCCGCAGCCAGGCATCCCTCGAGAAGGTGAATCGCTCGCCGGTGGCGGGTCCGCGCGAGGACCGTGCCGAGAAGAACGGCGGACCACCGGCGCGGGTCGAGCGCAGGGCTTCTGATAGAGAAGCCACCGCCGCCAATGAGCGTGGAAATGACAAGGCTTCCAAGGCCGGCCGCAATGCCGCCGGGCCGACAGCGGGAAAAGCTCCGCAGGTGGAAGGGCGCGGCGGCAATGCGACTGCGGGAAACAAAGCCGATCCCGGTCGTGAAACACGGACGAAGCCCGGACAACGGCGCGATGCGGTGGCGTCCGCGGAGCGCAAGCCACAACCGACGGCGAATGGAAACGCCCGCCATGATGGGGAACCTAACATTTCATCCGGCGGCAGGACGGAAATGAGGCGCGGGGTCGAACCTCCAGCGGCTTCCAAGGGCAATGGGGAAACCCGGCGCAACGCCACCCCGGCGGAGCGGACGGACAAGCCGCAGGTGCGCAATGACCGGATGCCGAGCGAAAAGCGCGCGGCAACCCCCAACGTGCCACGCAAGGAGACAGTCGCGCCAAGACGCGAAGCCCCTGCGCAGCGGAAGAATACGCAGCCGGAGGCAAGACCGCAATCGGCGAGACAGGCGGAGCCCGGCCGGAAAGCGAGTGCTCCTCCGACCCGCCAAGCCACCCCATCATCTTCTCCGCAACGGGTGCAACCGAGACAGGAGCCGAAGGCCCAGCCGCAACGTCCACAAACACCTCGCCCGCCGCAGCGAAGTGTGCAACCCGCCCCTCAAAGGCAAGCAGCACCCCAACGTCAAGCGGCACCCCAACGTCAAGCGGCACCCCAACGTCAAGCGGCACCCCAACGTCAGGCGGCACCCCAACGTCAGGCTGCACCCCAACGTCAGGCGGCACCCCAACGTCAGGCGGCACCCCAACGTCAGGCTGCTAGACCAGCGCAACAGCCATCGAAGCCAGCTCCCAAAAAGAAGTCGGAGGATGAGCGAGACAAGGAAAAGCGGAGGCTGTAAGAGGAATGCGAAGGCTTTCTGAGATCGGAAATTCTCGCGCTTGTTGACTGCTAACAAGCTGACGCCTGCCGTTCCGTGAAGAGCGGAATGAAGTTTCGCGCTTGGGGCGTCTGCATTTGAGAATATGAACCGCAGATGAACACAGATGGACGCGGATTGAAGAACCTTCAGGCCTTGAATTCCGTCAATTTTGATCACAATAACGGCAATTCGGTCGTCCCTGTGATCCGTGCTCATCTGCGTCCATCTGCGGTTGAAAAACTCCAAATGCAGATGCCCGGGTTTCGCGCTCCAATTGGATTGCATGGGCGGGGGAATGTTTGATTTTCTCTGGCGTGTTTTGCAGCCCTGATACGATGCGCCAGTGAGTGACTCGGAAACCAACTGGACGATCGTCGGACAAGGTCTCGCGGGGACTTGTCTGGCGTGGGCGCTGTGGGAGCGGGGGGAGGATTTCCTGCTGATGGATCGCGGGGCGGGCGGGAGCTCGCGGGTGGCGGCGGGGATGGTGAATCCGATCACGGGAAAGAATTTCGAGCCGAGCTGGCGGATCGCGGAGTTTCTGCCGGAGGCGCTGGCGTTCTATCAGGCGGTGGAGCGGCGGATCGAACGGCAGTTGTGGCATCCGTTTCCGGTGCTGCGGCTGGCGGGATCCGATAAGGAATGGCGGAAGATCGTTGCGAAGCTGGATGCGCCGGAGGTCGCGCCATGGGTGGTGGGCGAAGTGGAGCCGCCCGCGGGATGGGTCGGTGCGGTGGAGCTGCGCGGCGGCGGACGGCTGGACACGCGGGCGTTCATGGAGGGCTCGCGGGAGTTTTTCGAAGGGCTCGGGCGTTTTCGGCAAGGTGATGTTCCGGCAGGTGAAGGCGGGCCGCATGAAATCCGCTGTGAGGGCGCGGCTGGCCTGATGGCCGGACGCTACGGGCCGCACCGTTGTGCGAAGGGCGAGATTCTAACGGTGCGTGCCGCCGGTTGGGATGAAGGCCACATCCGTATCGGCGCGGGCGGGTGGCTGGTGCCGCAGGGCGGGGGAGTCTTCAAGGTGGGATCGACCTATGAATGGAACGAACTGGACGAGCTGCCGACAGCGAAGGGGCGGTTGCGGGTGGAGGAAATCGCCGGCCGGTTAGGCGGTGAGGCGTTCGAGGTGATCGGCCACAAGGCCGGAGTGCGCCCGATTCTGCGGCGCAGCCAGCCGCTGATCGGACCGATGGAAGGTGGTGGCTGGATGATCAACGCGCTGGGCTCCAAAGGATCGCTCTACGCGCCGGGCATGGCGGCGCGGCTGGCGAGCTGGCTGGTGGAGGGCAGGGAGCCTGAGCCGGAAGTGGACTTCAGGGTGTTTCTCGAACAATCTCGCGGCGATGAGTCTCAATAGGAAATTTGAACCACCGATGAACACAGATGAACGCGGATAAGAGGGATGAAAGGGGCCGTGAAAACTGATTCTCGGCGGGGGATCTCTAGCAGAGGATCTACATTTGGATTTTTTTAACCACAACCGAAGCGTAGCGGAGATGGACGGACTGGAAAATCAAAACTCTCCGTCAAATGAACACAGATAAACACAGATGAGAGGGATAAGAAGTGATCATGAAG
>NZ_JBDSCX010000056.1:0-29820 GCF_039920825.1 Luteolibacter sp.
AGTCACGCAGGCTGGTGCGAGACTACGAGGTGAAAACAAGCCATTCGGAATCGATGATCTACCTGTCCATGAGCAAGAGAATGCTCGCCAGAATCGGCTGATAGATAATTTTAAGACAGCCTCTTAGCCCTGTCACGACTTGCCACACTGGCTGATTGTGCGGTATTCTGCCGCCGCTTCTAGCCGAGCGAAGCCTCCGGAGCGTTTTTTGCCCGATTTGTTCGCGAATTTGTAACGCGCGTATTACAAACGGATTGGAGAGTTTCATGTTATTGTCACCGGAAATGGTATCCGCACCCGTGCGGCTACTACGGCGATGTGAAACGCGACTGCCGTTGTTCGACACGCCAGATTGAAAACTACCGACAGAAGATTTCCGGGCCGCTGCTGGATCGGATTGATTTGCACGTCGAGGTTCCGCTGGTCGATTTCCTCGAACTCTCATCGGACACCAACATTGGCGAGAAATCCGAAACCATCCGCCAGCGCGTGGTCGCCGCCCGAGGGATCCAAATCGAACGCTTCCGGAAATTTTCGAACTCCACCAACTCGGCGATGGGATCGCGCCAGGTGCGCCAGCATTGCAAGCTAACAGCGGAGGCCAACGGCTATCTCGAACACGCCATGGAGGAAATGAACTTCTCCGCCCGCGCCCACGACCGGATTCTGAAGGTCGCGCGCACATTGGCAGACTTGGCCGGAGCAGTTGACATCCGCCCGAACGATATTCTTGAAGCCATCCAATATCGCTCGCTGGATCGCAAGTTGTTCAGTTGATGGCACGGGAGGACATGGGGAAAATTCAATCTAGCAAAAATCCGATGTCATTCTGGCAAACCATTTCCGCACGCATCGTCCGGGGCCATCAGGTCGCCTCCGGGCAGAACGAAGATCCGCGTTTCCCGGGTGGAACGTTGCGGATGCAGGCTCCGTTTTTCAAAGCGCTCGGGCTGGATCTTGCTCCATTTCACCCCGGCACGCTGAACATCAGTCTTGCTCCCTGCGGCTACATCGTCCGTCGCCCCCGCCATACTTTCAAAGGTTTGAAATGGCATCCCGTGGAGCCTGCGGAAGACTTTTCGTTTTTCGACGTGCGCGTGATTTGTCCTGATGGTTCGCGCGTGACGGGCTTCATCTATTTTCCGCATCCGGCTACGAAACCCGAGCATTTTCAGAATCCCGATGTGCTCGAGCTGCTGCTGCCGTATGTCGAAGGCCTGAGCTATGGAATGGAGCTGCGACTGGAGATTCCTCAGGACCAGATGGGCATCGAGTATAAGGGTGGACAGATGGATTCGGTTGCAGATCATGAGAGCAACAAACAGGGGAGCGAACTATGAAATACCTTGCCGCATGGATGTTGATGACCGCATTGCTGCCGATAGCTTCAGCCTTCAGCGCGGAAGAATTGGCAATCGGCGATTTCTCGGGCTACAGTTACGGTGCTTGGAAGAAAACCGGCGAGGCATTCAATCCCGGCCCGGCATCGGATCCGGAGTTGCCCAAGAAACTTGAAATTGGGAACTCCGACGGCAAGGGCGTCGCCAGCAGCGAGATCGAAGGAGACGGTCCCGTGGGAACATTGACCTCACCGAATTTCAAAATCTCGCGGCCATATATTTCCTTCCGTATCGGTGGCGGCGATTACGAACGCAGCACCTGCATTGATCTGGTTGTCGATGGCAGGACCGTGAAGAGCGCGACAGGCCGGAACAGCGACCAGCTAAAGCCGGCGTCTTGGGATGTGAAAAATCTCCTCGGGAAAAAGGCAGTGATCCGGATCACCGACGAAGCGAGCGGAAACTGGGGGCATGTCAACGTGGAGCGCATCCTTCAAACCGACAAACCGGAAGTCATGCCGATGGAAAAAGGAACTCTCTATCAGGAATCCCTGCGTCCTCAGTTCCATTTCGCCGCGCGGCAATGGATGACGGACCGGCTCAACCCTGGCATGCGTCAGGACGGCTGGCTGAACGACTTGAACGGAATGATTTACTATGACGGCGAATACCACCTGTTCGCGCAGCGCTGGAACAAATGCTGGATCCACGCCGTCAGCAAGGATCTCATCCATTGGAAGGAACTCGAACCCGCGTTCTGGGAAGAGAAACTCGACAGTGGGGTGCAATCCGGCACTTGTGTGATCGATTATCAGAACTCGTCGGGACTTTCACCAGACGGGAAAAATCCGCCGATGGTTGCGTTCTGGTCCCGCAATGCGCCGCAACATTGCATTTCCTACAGCCTCGACCACGGCCGCACGTGGAAGCACTACGAGAAGAATCCGATCCTTGAGTTCGGAGAACGCGATCCGAAGGTTTTCTGGTATGATCCCGGCAAGCATTGGGTCATGATCCTCTACGGAGGCGGCAAGTATCATATTCTTAATTCTAAAAATTTGTTGGAATGGGATGATCAGAAACATCCCATCAACGATGCCTTCGAATGCCCGGATTTCTTCGAGCTGCCTGTGATGGAAAATCAAAAAGTTAGGAAATGGGTGCTCATCCACGCGGATGGAAAATACTCGCTCGGTACCTTCGACGGATCCGAGTTCAAGGAGGAAACTCCGCGCCTTCTCTCCGACGTCGGCGGGCACAATTTCTACGCCACCCAGACCTTCGACAATACCAACAAGGCGGATGGCAGGCGAATCCAACTCGCATGGATGCGCGGGTCGGATTTTCCCAACATGCCTTTCAGCCAGCAGGTTTCGTTTCCCTGCGAACTGACGCTCCATGAGACACCGGCCGGCCTGCGGCTTTTCCGTCAGCCGATCCGCGAACTGGATCTGCTCAACGGCTCGGAACAGAAGAGGGAGAACCGTGAGCTGAAATCCGGCGAGGAATTATCCCTCGCGAAATCGGGCCAAGCCTACCGTATCCAGGCGGAAGTCAGCATTCCGGAAGGAGCGAAACTCACATTCAATCTTCGCGGCTATTCCGTGATGTTCACCTCCAATACTGTGGAATCGGGGACCGGCAGCCACGCGTCACAGGAACCCATCAAGACCTTGGAAATCCTATTGGATCGCGCTTCGGTGGAAACCTTCGTCAACGGCGGTGAGATTTCATCGACCCGCTATTTCCTTCCCAATCGGGAAGGATTGTCGGTGAAAGCGGACGGAGGAGAGGTCAAGATCCGCTCGCTTACCGTTTGTGGTCTCAAGTCGATGTGGGACGGCAAAGTTCGATAAATAGGAGATTCCAGCATGGGTCATTTGATTGGCGGTCGGGGGCACCTACTTAAAAAGATAGGCTTCCTCCTGCACAATTTCCTGTTGGCGGGACGTAGACTGCCGCTCCGTGCTCATGATGTTTCGTTTCAATCACCTTGCCACTTTGGTTCTGCTCTTCGCTGGAGCTCTTGCCAGTTGTGACCGCGCGGCGACAGTGTCGAAACCGGCAGTGGCCACGGAAGGAAATGTCGCGGTCGTCCAAGTGAAGGAAATCCCGCTGCCGGAGAAAATCTCGTTCAATGAGCACATCCAGCCAATCCTTTCGGAGAACTGCTATCACTGCCATGGCCCGGACTCCGGGACCCGGGAGCCGAAAAAATCGCCGCTTCGTCTCGATCGGGTGGCGGATGCATTCGCTCCGCGCGACAACGATCAGCCGGTGATCCTCAAGGGTAATCCCAAGGAATCCCTGCTGGTCAAGCGGCTGCATAATACGGATCCGGATGAAATGATGCCGCCGCCGAAAAGCCACAAGACCTTGAAGCCTCAGGAAATCGCCATCATCGAACGCTGGGTCGAACAAGGGGCGGAGTATGAACCGCACTGGTCGTTTGCGCCGGTGAAAAAGGCCGAACCGCCTTCGGCGGGAGCTGGCTGGGCGGCGAATCCGATCGACCGCTTCATTGCGGAAAAACTCGAAAAGTCAGGTCTGAAACCCAATCCGCCGGACGACCTCGGACGGTTTTACCGACGGCTGCATCTCGATCTAACCGGACTGCCGCCCGCTCCGGAGGCGATCGAGGCTTTCAAGAAATCTGCCGCGGCCAATCCGCAGGCGGCGGTCGAAGCCGCAGCGGACGAATTGTTAGCCACTACGGCCAGCGCCGAGAATTTCACGCGTCATTGGCTGGATGCCGCGCGTTATGCCGATACCCATGGCATCCACATCGACAACTACCGTGCGATCTGGCCCTACCGGGACTGGGTGATCCGAGCCTTCCAGGCGAACATGCCGTGGGATCAATTCACCACCGAACAAATCGCCGGCGACCTGTTGCCTAACCGGACGCTCGACCAACTGGTCGCCACCGGATTTTCCCGCTGCCTCTCCACGTCCGGCGAGGGTGGCGCGATCCCCGAGGAATACGACGCGATCTACGCCAAGGACCGGGTGGAAACGGTTTCCGCCGTCTGGCTCGGCCTGACCACCGGCTGCGCGGCCTGCCATGATCACAAGTTCGATCCGGTTTCAACCCGTGAGTTCTATTCTCTAACGGCTTTCTTCCGCAATACGCCGATGTCAGCGCTGGACGGGAACAACGCCGAGCACCCTCCGAATGTTTTCGTGCCGTTGATGGAAGATCGGCAGCGTTGGGGGACGCTGGCGGCGGAGATCGACGAGACGAGCAGACAGATGGCCGCCCGTGCCAAGGCGGCACGTCCCGACTTCGACGTCTGGCTTGCCAGTGCCACCATCGCCCCGACTCGAGACATCGACTCCTCGCTCGCGGTCCACCTGCCATTGAGCGAATCCGAGGGACCGCTGCATGGATTGGTCGATGGTCAGCCAAGAGAGTGGCCGGCGGATGTCGCGCGCATCGACGCACCGTTCGGCAAGGCTCCCGTGGTCAGCGATACGCCGGTTGAACTCGGGGATCTCGGCAGTTTTTCCCGGGGTGACCGGGTGAGCTATGGCGGTTTCATCCGCATCGAGGGCGAGCCGACCGGCGCGGTCGTTGCCCGCATGAATCCCGCCGAGTCGTTCAGGGGCTGGGATCTCTATCTGGAAGGCGGAAAGCCCGCCGCGCACGTTATCGATTCCTGGGACAAGGCGGCTAACAAGATCGTCGCGCCGTCGCCGCTGACGCCCGGGGAATGGCATCACGTTATGGTCACTTTCGACGGCAGGAACGCCGGCCACCAGGCGAGCACCATCTACGTCGATGGGAAGAACGCGGGTGGCAAGACCTATCCGAACACGGTTGGCGGCAATATCGAAACCTCCGTGCCGCTGCGCCTTGGATCGCGCCAGGGCGGTGACTCGAAGCTCAACGGCAAGGTGGCGTTGCAGGATTTCCGTTTCTATCGGCGCTTGTTGGGTGCCGGTGAAATAGCGGATCTTGCGGTAAATAGCTTGCTCCAGCAGATTGTCACGCTGCCGGTCGAAATGCGCACGAAAGAGCAGTTGGACTCGGTGTTCAAATACTATATCGGCAACATCGACAATCCATCCCGCGAACTGCGGACGCGTCTCGATCGTTTGAAAACCGAAGAAAGCGCGTTGCGTTCGCGCGGTTCCGTTTCACTGGTGATGGAGGAGAAAAAGGAAGAGCCCTTCGCCAATGTTCTCATCCGCGGTGGCTACGCGGACAAGGGGGAAAAGGTCACACCTAACACTCCCGCCGTATTGCCGCCGATGGCGGCCGATGCGCCGAAGAACCGTCTCGGACTCGCGCGCTGGCTCAACGATCCCGCGAATCCGCTGCCGGCGCGCGTGACCATGAACCGCACGTGGTATTACTTTTTCGGCACCGGCATCGTCGATACCAACTCCGACTTCGGCATCATGGGCGGGCGGCCGAGCCACCCGAAACTGCTGGACTGGCTGGCCGCGGAGTTTGTCGATTCGAAATGGGACTACCGCCATATGATCAAGCTCATCGTCACGTCGGCCGCTTATCGACAGTCCGGCGTGGTATCGCCGGAGAAACTTGAAGCGGATCCCGGCAACCGTTTGATCGCCCGCGGTCCGCGTTACCGGCTCGATGCCGAACAAATCCGCGACCTCGCGCTTTCCTCGTCCGGTCTGCTCTCGACGAAGGTCGGCGGACCTTCGGTGAAACCCTATCAGCCGGAAGGGATTTGGGAGGCGGTCGCCATGCCGCAGTCGAATACGCGGAACTACCGCGAAGACAGCGGCGAGAGTCTCTATCGGCGCTCGCTTTACACGATGTGGAAACGCACCGCCGCACCGCCGTCGATGGAGATTTTCAACGCGCCGACTCGCGAAACATTCTGCGTCCGGCGTGATCTAACGAATACGCCGTTGCAAGCGCTGGTGTTGTTGAACGACCCGCAGTTTATCGAGGCATCCCGCGAGCTCGCGTCGCACGCGCTGAAGGAGCAGGGGGATTTCGACGGCCGCCTCGACTTCATCACCTCGCGTCTGGACGGCCGGAAATTCGATGCGGGCGAGCGGAAGATTGTCCGCGAATCCCTCGATTCCGCGCTGGCGACTTTCCGCGCGCATGCGGATGACGCGACGAAACTTATCACCACCGGAGCCACGCCACCGCGCAAGGACGCGGATGTTCCCGAACTTGCGGCCTGGACGCTGTTAGCCAGCCAGATCCTCAATCTCGACGAAACCATCACCCGCTAACCGATGACTCCATTGGAATCCCACAACGCCGCCTACAGCCGGCGGCACTTTTTCAGAAAGTCCGGAACTGGTCTCGGCATGGCGGCGCTCGCCTCGCTGCTGGGCCAGCGCGGGATTTCCGCGGCAGAGCAGCTTGCCGGTATCAACGACATGCTGCCGCAGATCGCTCCGAAGGCGAAACGGGCGATTTATATTTCACTCGTCGGCGCGCCTTCGCAGATCGACCTGTTCGATTACAAGCCGGAGTTGCAGAAGCGCTTCAAGGAGGATCTCAACGGCTATCTGAAGGCGCAAGGACAGCGTCTAACCGGAATGACATCCGGACAGGCGACGTTCCCGCTCGCACCATCGATTTTCAAGTTCAACCAGCACGGCCAGTCCGGCACATGGATTAGCGAACTACTGCCGTGGACTGCGAAAATGACCGACGACATCTGCATCATCAAATCGATGCACACCGACGCCATCAA
This sequence comes from Luteolibacter sp., assembly GCF_039920825.1. GTDB lineage: Bacteria > Verrucomicrobiota > Verrucomicrobiia > Verrucomicrobiales > Akkermansiaceae > Luteolibacter. Next base: position 7,031 of record NZ_JBDSCX010000056.1, read on the forward strand.
CCACGAGCCGGCGAATCAGTTGGTTTATACCGGCTCGACGCAGTCGGGCAAGGCATCGCTCGGTTCGTGGTTGTCCTACGGCTTGGGTTCTATGAATCAGGAGCTGCCGTCGTTCGTGGTGCTGCACGCGACTCACACTTCGCCGTTTGCAAACGTTCAGGCGATTTCCTCGCGGCTGTGGGGCTCCGGCTACCTGCCCGGCAAGTATGCGGGTGTTGCGCTTCGCTCGTTGGGTGACCCGGTTTTGTTTCTCAAGGATACCGCCGGGATCTCGCGGGAAACCCGCCGCAACATGTTGGATGGAATGAACGAATTGAACAGCCGTTCGTTCGAAGCCATCGGCGATCCGGAAATCGAAAACCGGATGCAGCAGTATGAGATGGCTTTCCGCATGCAGGCTTCGGTGCCCGAATTGACGGATCTATCAGGTGAGTCGGAAGGCATTTACAAACTCTATGGCGACGATAGCAAAACGCGCGGGACTTTCGCGAACTCCGCGATCATGGCGCGTCGGTTGATCGAGCGCGGTGTGCGCTTCGTCCAAATTTTCCATCGGGGTTGGGACCAGCATGGAGATCTTCCCCGCGACCTCGCGTCGCAGTGCAAGGACGTGGACCAAGGCTGCTACGGTTTGATCCAGGATTTGAAACAACGGGGCATGCTCGAAGACACGCTCGTCATCTGGGGTGGGGAATTCGGCCGCACCGTTTACAGCCAGGGCAAGCTCACGGAAACCGACTACGGCCGCGATCACCACCCGCGGTGTTTCTCAATCTGGATGGCAGGCGGAGGAATCAAAGGTGGGCAGGTCTATGGCGAGACCGACGAAATGTCCTACAACATTGTGAAGGACCCGGTCCACATCCGGGACCTCCATGCGACCCTGTTGCACGCCCTCGGATTGGAGCACGAACGGCTCAGTTTCAAATTCCAAGGGCTTGATCAGCGCCTCACCGGGGTCGAGCCGGCACGGGTGGTGAAGGAGCTGTTCGGGTGAAATTGGGCAGTATGCGGGAATTTTCGCATCATCGTATCAAGATATGAAGATTTGATTCTTGAAACGGAGCCGTTCGTGATTAGCCTCTCGCCATGCCGCAGGCCGATCCTACCGACGAAATCCAACGCGCTCTTTCCGAGCGAATCCTCGTTCTCGACGGGGCGATGGGCACCACGATCCGCGGCTACGGCCTCAACGAGACGGAGGCTCGTGGCGAGCGCTATGCCGATAATGAAAAGGATCTGCTGAACAACGGCGACATTCTCACGATCACCCGACCCGACGTCATCGGCGATATTCACAAGCGTTTTTACGAAGCCGGTTCGGATATCTGCGAAACCAACACGTTTTCCGCGACCGGTATCGCCCAGAGCGAATTTTTTGTAGAAGATCCGCGTGAAAAGGGCGGGCGGAAAGATCCGGAGTTCTTCCAAAAGATCCTCGAGAACAATTTCCTCAACGATCTTGCTTGGGAAATGAACGTCGAGTCCTCGCGCCTCTGCCGCAAATGGGCGGACGACATCGGCACCGACACCGGTCGGAAGCGCTATGTTGCCGGAGCGATCGGACCGCTGACCGTTTCTCTAACGAATTCACCGGATGCGAATGATTCCGGTTTCCGCGTGGTGACTTTCGATCAGGTTCTCGCCGCCTACAAACACCAGATCCGCGGTTTGATCGAAGGCGGTTGCGATATTCTGATGGTTGAAACGATTTTCGATTCGCTCAATGCGAAGGCCGCTGTCGTGGCGATTCAGGAAGTGTTCGATGAAGATAAGACCCACCTTCCGCTCATCGTTTCCGCGGCAGTGGGTCTTGGGGGTGAAACGATGATTTCCGCACAAAAGGTCGAAGCGCTGTGGAATGCCTTTGCCCATGCCAAGCCGTTGGCGATCGGACTCAATTGTTCGCTCGGGCCTGACCTGATGCGCCCTCACTTGGAAGAACTTTCCGCATGTGCTGCGGCCGCCATTTCCTGCTATCCGAACGCCGGATTGCCTAACCCGCTCGCACCAACCGGCTTCGATTTGGAACCGAAGCACATGTATGACTACATGGCTGAGTTTGCCCAAGCTGGCCTTCTCAATCTAGCAGGAGGTTGTTGCGGAAACACTCCGGAACACGTCGCTGCCATTGCCCAAGCGGTCGCCAAATATGCTCCACGGGAAGTGCCGGTGATTCGATAAGATTTACCGCAGAGACGCAAAGGTCGCAGAGCAACGCAAAGGAAGAATATGAAGGATTACTTGAACAAGCTTTCGGGTGAAGTGATCGGTGCGGCGATCGAAGTGCACAATGATTTGGGACCGGGGCTTTTGGAGTCGACCTACGAATTGAGTCTTCAACATGAACTGAAAATTCGCGGATTTGAATCGGTGAGACAGTTGATCCTGCCGATCAAATACAAGGATTTGGTTGTTCCCGAAGCCTATCGAATCGACTTATTGGTCGAAAATTGTCTCGTGATCGAACTCAAAACGGTTGAAACGCTGCTTCCAATCCACTCGGCCCAGCTTCTTACCTACCTGAGAATGTCCGACAATCATCTCGGACTCCTTATCAACTTCCACACCGTCCGCCTCACCGATGGCGTCAAACGTCTCGTCCACAACTTCCCATCTTAACTCTGCGTTCCTCTGCGACCTTCGCGCCTTTGCGGTTAACTCTTCTCCAAATGAAAACCATCCCCCACGCCCTCCGTCTCTCCGGCACCGAGGCTTACAACCACACCGCCGACAAGCGCTTCCTGATGATTGGTGAGCGAGCGAACGTCGCGGGATCGCCGCAGTTCGCGAAGCTGGTTAGAGCCGGTGATCTTGAGGCTGCCGTCGAAGTCGCACGCCAGCAGGTTGGCAACGGGGCGAACGTCATCGACATCTGTTTCGACGACGGTCTCATCGACGGTAAGGCAATGATGAGCCGCTTTCTCCAGCTTCTCCAAGGAGAGCCAGATGTTGCGAAAGTGCCGATCATGGTGGATTCCTCAAAGTGGGAAATCCTCGAGGAAGGTCTCAAGTATCTGCAAGGGAAGGGGATCGTGAACTCGATCTCGCTCAAGGAGGGCGAGGAGAATTTCAAGAAGCAAGCCAGGCACGTCATGAAATATGGCGCGGCGGTCGTGGTGATGGCGTTCGACGAAAACGGCCAGGCGGCGTCTTATGAAGAGAAGATCCGCATTTGTGAACGAGCCTACCGCATTCTGGTTGATGATGTCGGATTCAATCAGGACGACATCATTTTCGATCCGAACATTCTAACGGTTGCGACTGGCATCGAGGAGCACAACAACTACGCACTCGATTTCATCAACGCGACCCGCTGGATCAAGGAGAACCTGCCCGGCGCGAAAGTCTCCGGCGGTGTTTCCAATATTTCGTTCTCGTTCCGCGGAAACAACAAGGTCCGCGAGGCGATGCACTCCGCTTTCCTCTATCACGCCGGACTGGCGGGAATGGACATGGGAATCGTCAACGCCGGGATGCTCGAAGTTTACGATGAGATTCCCAAAGAGCTTCTGGTATGCGTCGAGGACGTGTTGCTGAACCGCCGCCCCGATTCCACCGAGCGGCTGCTGGAACTCGCGGAAAGCTACAAGAACGTCAGTGGCAAGAAGATTGAGGAAGATCTATCGTGGCGTGAGGAGCCTGTCGAAAAACGTCTGGAGCATGCGTTGCTCCGAGGCATCGACAAATACATCGACGAAGACACCGAAGAGGCGCGGGTGAAATACATCCGTCCTCTGAAAGTCATCGAAGGGCCGCTGATGGATGGGATGGGTGTCGTAGGCGATCTTTTCGGAGCTGGTAAAATGTTCCTCCCGCAGGTCGTAAAATCCGCGCGGGTGATGAAGAAGTCGGTTGCCTGGCTTTTCCCGTTCATGGAAGCGGACAAGGCGGAATATCTCGCAGGCGACATCGCCGCGCTGAAGGAGGAAAATCCCGCGCTCACTGATGAAGAGGCGCTCAAGCTCGCCGAACGCGGTCGCTCGGCGGGACGTTTCCTCATCGCCACCGTGAAGGGCGACGTTCACGACATCGGCAAGAACATCGTCGGCGTGGTGCTTTCCTGCAACGGCTTTGAAGTCACCGACATGGGCGTGATGGTTTCCTGCGACAAGATTTTGGCAAAAGCAAAGGAGCTTGAGGCGGATGTCATCGGTCTATCAGGACTGATTACGCCGTCGCTCGATGAAATGGTCCACGTCGCGAAAGAGATGGAGCGGCTCGGTTTCAAGGTTCCGCTGCTCATCGGCGGGGCTACTACTTCCGCCGCTCACACAGCCATCAAGATCGCACAACACTACTCCGGAGCCGTCGTCCACGTGCTTGATGCGTCGCGATCAGTCCCTGTCACCACCTCGTTGCTGTCCAAGGATCAGAAGGAGGGCTTCGCCGCCGAGAATCGTGAGAAGCAGCAGAAACTCCGCGACAATTTCCTCGGCGGGCCGAAGAAGGAAACTCTAACGATCGAAGAAGCGCGCGCCGCCGGACCGAAATTGGATTGGAAAAATTACACTCCGCCAGTGCCGTCGTTCACCGGCACACGGACGATCAGCAAGCCTTCCTTGCGGGAACTCGCCAAGTTCATCGACTGGACGCCGTTCTTCCACGCTTGGGAACTCCGCGGCGTATGGGATCGCAAGACCGACACGCTGAAAACGAAAAACGCGGAAGGTGCCGCGGAAGCGGCGAAGCTCTATCAGGACGCGATCGGCTGGGTGGATCGCATCATCGCCGAAGACCGTTTCCAAGCAGAAGGCATCTACGGATTTTTCCCCGCAAACGCGGAGGGTGACGACATCATCGTCTGGTCCGATGAATCCCGGACCACCGAACGCACGCGATTCCATAGCTTGCGCCAGCAGATCAAAAAGGACTCCGGAAAGCCCAACGTCGCATTGGCAGACTGGGTGTCGCCAACTTCCAAGGACTACGTCGGCGGCTTCGTCGTCGGCATCCACGGCGCGCACGAGTTCGCCGACGAACTCGACAAGCAAATCGATCCTTACGGCTCAATTATGGTCAAAGCCATCGCCGACCGCTTCGCCGAGGCGTTTGCGGAGTTCCTGCATCACAAGGCACGCGTCGAATGGGGTTACGAAACGGAGGATGAATTGACGCACGACCAGCTCATCCATGAAAACTATCAGGGCATCCGTCCGGCACCGGGCTATCCCGCGCAGCCGGACCACACCGAGAAACCACTGCTTTTCGATCTGCTAGGAGCTTCCGGTGCAACCGGTGTCACTCTCACCGAAAGCTGCGCGATGCATCCCGGAGCCGCGGTCTGCGGGTTGTATTTCTCGCATCCGGACAGCCACTATTTCGCTATTTCCGATCTGCAGAAAGACCAGATCGAAGACTATGCCAAGCGCAAGGGCATGAGCCTTCAGGAAGCGGAGAAATGGCTCGGCCCGTGGCTGGGATACGCCTAATCCTCCCGAGGAGTTTTCCTAGACCCTGCCCGATTTCTCTGTAATGAAGTGGTTGATGAGCATGAAATCACTACTACGAACCGGCTGCACGGTAGCGGCATTATATGGCTGCGGATTTGCCTTCGCCGGGGGCGAAGGCTGGTCTTCCGATTTTGCGGGATCCAAGAAGCTTGCGGAAGAATCGAAGAAAGACCTCCTGATGGACTTCACCGGCTCCGATTGGTGCGGCTGGTGTATCAAGCTCAACGACGAGGTTTTCAAACACGAGCCGTTCAAGGCGGGAGTCAAAGATTCGTTCGTGCTGGTGGAAGTCGATTCCCCCAAGGACAAGTCGAAGCTGTCGGCTGAGGTGCAAAAGCAGAACCCCGAACTGGTCGAAAAATATGCCATTCAGGGCTACCCGACGATCCTCCTCTGCGATGCCGGCGGCCGTCCGTATGCCGCGACAGGTTATGAAGCGGGCGGACCTGAAAAATACGTTGAGCATCTCAACGTGCTCCGGAGCCAGAAGGGTAAACGTGACGAAGGCTTGGCAACCGCCGCCAAGGCCGATGGCGTGGAAAAGGCCAAGGCGTTGGTCTCCGTGCTGGATGCGATGAAACTCGACGACAAGCTGGTGGCGAATTTCTACGGCGACCTCGGCGAGCAGATCAAAGCGGCCGATCCCAAGGACGAAACTGGCTTTGCGAAAAAGGCCGCGGCCAAGAAGCGCGTGGAGGATTTCCAAACCGCCCTTCAGGAATTCGGCCAAAAACAGGATTTCGACGGTGCGCTCGTGCTGGTTGAGAAAACGATCAAAGAAGGTGGTTTCGAAACCGAGGACACCCTGCAAATCATGATGACCCGCGCCTCCATTCTCGTGCAGCAACGGAAGTATGACGAAGCGCTCAAGGCGATCGACGAGGCGAAGGCTGTGGCACCCGAGAGCCCGATGATCGAGGGTATCGATAAGTTCCGTGAACGCGTCGAGGCGATGAAGAACAAGCCCGCCGGGGCCGCCGCCAAGGAAGATGACGCGGAGGAGGAGGAGAAATAATTCCACCTCATCCGTTTCGCGTAAAAGTCAAAGCGCCGCCCGGATTACCGGAGCGGCGTTTTCTTTTTTGTCCTTCAGGCCCCGACCGATAACTCTTCTTGAGTCGCCGCTCTCCTCACCGGAAGCTGCGGCCATGCGCATCGAGATCATCAATACCGGCACCGAGCTTCTGCTAGGAAATACGCTCAATACGCACGGTGCCTGGTTCGGTCGGGAGTTGTTCCAGATGGGTCTGCGGATTTCCCGACAAACGACCGTGCCGGACGGCGAGGCGATTCGCGAGTCTTTGGAGGAGGCCATCGGCCGGGCGGATGCGGTGATCGTCACCGGCGGACTGGGACCGACTAGCGACGATATTACGCGGGAAATCACCGCCGAAGTGATGGGGCTGGAATTGATCACCGATGAGGCGGCGTTGCGGTCGCTTGAAGGATTTTTCACCTCGCGTGGCAGAAAGATGGTGGATGCGAACCTCAAGCAGGCGCTCTGCCCGGTCGGTGCGGATATTCTGCCCAACGCCAACGGCACGGCACCTGGAATCTACGTGCCGCCACGGCTCAACGGGCGTTCTAACTGCGCGGTGTTTCTGTTGCCCGGTCCGCCGCGCGAGTTGTATCCGATGTTCCATGACGAGGTCGCGCCCCGATTGCGTGCCTTGGCCGGTGTCGAGGAGATCCGTGAAGCGGTGGTGTTGAAATTCACGGGCATCGGCGAAAGCGATTTTCACCACGGCGTCGATGCTCAGCTCGCTGCGGTTCCGGGATTGGAATATGGCTACTGCGCTCACATCGGCGAAGTCGATCTGCGCTTGATCGGCGATGCGAAGGTGCTCGATGTGGCGCGAAAGATCACGCTTGGACAATTCGAGCCGTTCCTCATCAGCGACGACGGTTCCTCCATGGAAAAAACCATCGTCCGCCTGCTCAAGGCGAGGAACATGACGTTTGCCACCGCCGAAAGCTGCACGGGCGGCCTCATTGCTAACAGGATCACAAACGTCCCCGGATCCAGCGAGGTTTTCACTCATGGATTCGTCACTTATGCGAATGAAGCGAAGACAGGGATGCTCGGCGTTCCGGCGGAGGAAATCGAAACGCACGGCGCGGTGAGCGAGGTGGTGGCCCGGCGGATGGCGGATGGAGCGCTTCGCGAGAGCGGTGCCTGCATCGCGGTTTCAGTGACCGGTATCGCCGGGCCCGGAGGAGGCTCGGAGGACAAGCCCGTTGGAACCGCGTGGGTTGCGGTGGCCACCCGTGGCGGATCGACGGAAGCGTTCAAGATCTTCCATCCGCGGAATCGCAAGGATTTCAAATTGGCCGCCAGCCAGTCGGCGCTTGAGGCCGTGAGGCGGAGACTCAAGTCGATCTAACTTGGGTTACTTTTTTTCTTCGGTCTTGTCGGGCAATTTGCCGAACAGTTCTTCGAGGAAACCCGGTGAGAGCAATTCAGGCGTGATGACAGGATCGTTTCCTGGTGCGAGCAGCACGTTCACTGGGATGGCGGTGCGGCCGAGTTCCAACAGCTTCTCTTCGATCTTCGCATCCGGGCTGGTCTTATCCCCTTTGAGGGCGACGATGCCTTTGCGCTTCATGAGTTGGATTACCTCTTTGGTGTAGGCACGCTTCTTGTTGAACTGGCAGGTGGCGCACCATTGGGCGGTGAAATCGATGTAAACCGGAGTTCCCGCGGCGAGCAGTTCATCCACGCGTTCCTGCGACCAATGTTCCCAGACCAGCGCGGATTTTTGCGGCGGTTTGGTAATTAGGAATCCAACTCCCGCGAACAAAATTGTTAGGAACATCGCCGTCCAGCGGACGAACTGTTTGCGATGCGGCAGATTCCACCGGCCGTAGATCCATGCCGCGATCGCGATGGCGCTGAGGCCGAAGATCGGACCTAGCAGGTTTTCCAAACCGATCTGCCCGGCATAGACCCACAGCAGGTAACCGGCGGTGGCGAACAGGAGGAACGACATCGCTTGCTTGAAACTCTCCATCCACGCGCCGGGGCGGGGGAGGAAGTCAATGAGCTTGGGAAAGACCGACAGCAGGAGGTAAGGAGTTGATAGACCGATCGCCATCGCCGCGAACGCCGTGAAAAACTGGAAGGCCGGCAGGCCGATCGCCGCGCCGATCGCGGCACCGAGAAATGGACCCGAGCACGGCGTGGCGACGACGGTGGCGAGCACACCGGAGAAAAACGTGCCGCCGAGCCCTTGTTTCGATTGGAGCGAACCGCCGACGGAGGTTGCCGAGGTTCCGAGTTCGAAAACGCCGAACATGTTGAGGGCCAGAACGAACATCAGCAGCATCAGGGTCAGGACGACCCACGGATCCTGAAGCTGATAGCCCCAACCCTTAGCGCCGGTGGTGGCGCGGGCGGCGAAGAGGATACCGCTGAGCAGTGCGAACGACGCGAGTACCCCGACGGTGAACATGACGCCGTGAAGCGCGATTTTCTTCCGGTCCGAGCCCGCCTGTTGGACGAAGCCCATGATTTTCAAACCGATCACCGGGAAGACGCAGGGCATCAGGTTGAGGATCAGTCCGCCTAACAACATTCCTCCGAGAATAGGCAGGTATTTCGAAAACGGCAGAGGTCCGGCGGGCGGAGTGGTGATGACGGTATCCGGAACTTCGACCGATCCGGGACCTGCGAGGATTCCCGAAAGCGATTTTCCCTGTGGAACCGTTTTTTCAAATCCGTCCTTGGTGATGCGTTTCAGCGTCACCTTCCACGCATCTCCGTCGCGTTCGATTTTTCCGCCAGCGCTGGCGGGTTGGAGAAACGGTTGGTTGGGGATGAAATCGGTTGGTTCGCCCTTGATCGCGCTGGCGGGTTCTAACCGGATTTGGATGTCCGCACCGGCGGGTTGGGCGGAGATTTTCAGCGACGGGATCCGGACGGCCTGTTCGGCCCGGGCTTTTTTGAATAACTCCGCTTGCGCCGGATCCTTGGTGGCGGCGGCGGAGACCGGAAGTGTCAGGGTGAAGGATTTTTTCTCACTGATGCAGCTGTCCTTGCAGATCTGCCAGACCGCGTTTGCGGTCAGTGTGACGGTCGTTCCCGTTGCGAGGGACGCGGGGGCGGTGAGATCCACGACGAAAACCGGACTGCCCTGATAGACGTAGCTCTTGCCGAAGTAGCCGTCCTTCACCTCGGGAACGGGCCATTGGATGGAACCGGCGCTGAATCCGTCCGGCAGCGTCCATGTGATGGCGGGAGGGAGCTCCACCCCACCTGAGTTCTGATAGTAGCTGTGCCACTCGGCGGGTTGCTTGAGCTCCAATGCGACGGAAAATGTCTGCCCGGGCGCGATGGAGGAGACCTCGGAGACCATGCTCGCCGCGGACGAGATTTTTCCCCCGCCCAGCCCGAATTGGGCTTTCGCCCCGGTAATGGATCCGAGCAGGACGACGAAAGAGAGCAACAGGCGGTTCATGAGATGGTGAAGATGGCTTCTAGTAGAGACACGACGGCGGAATTTCATCCCGAAAAAAAGGGACGTCCAGAAACTGGACGTCCCGAGAGATCCTCAAAGGGTAAATTGGTAACGATTGTATGGTTCTTCAACGACCATATTGTTCCTGATCCTTGGCATTGCCGTAAACTCCGCCGGCAGTCGCGCCAGCTGCGGCACCGATGGCGGCACCTTCAAGGCCATGGCCGGACTGGTGGCCGATAACGCCGCCTAAAGCTGCGCCACCCAATCCGCCGAGGACTGCTCCTTTTTGGGTGTTCGGGCCGTTGGGAGCCGCACAATTTGAAAGGGCGATTGCCGCAGTGGCACCAATGAGGGCGAGTCTTGTAGTTTTCATGGAATTGTTAAGGTTGACGAAGTATCGACGGATTTTCCGGCTGTTTCAAGCGATTTCAGTTCCTTCGTTCGGTCGAATTTCCACCTGCGCTGGCGTGATTCAAGCGATATTTGCCGAGTTGACGCTTCATCCGCCGACGGGTTCCTGATTTCCTGCCCGCATGACGCTCGAAGTCTCCACGCCCGCACTTTTGTTTCCGGCGATCAGCCTGCTTTTTCTCTCCTACACCAATCGGTTCCTGCACTTGTCCGCGCTGATCCGCAGTCTCCACAGCGATTGGGTCGAGAAAGGCGATGCCATTCTGAGGGCGCAAATCGACAACCTCAGGCGCAGGTTGGTGTTGATCCGGGCGATGCAGTTGTTCGGGGCGATCAGCTTGTTTCTGTGCGTGCTCTCGATGCTTGGGGTGATCGCGAAACTCCAGTTGCCGGCGATCATTGCGTTTCTGACCGCCTTGTCGCTGATGGCGTTATCGCTCGGTTGTCTGATTTACGAAATCTGGATTTCCGGCGGAGCCCTGAGGATTCTCCTGAATGCGGTGGAGAAAAATCCAGAGGCGATGCGATGAACCCTGCTTCTTGACGGGACTGGCAAAAGGAGGTCTGCTATCAGATGAAATTGCGGAGAAGCGTTTCATCTAACCAATCATCAACCGATCATTCCGATGAGCACCACCAACAGTCCCAAAGCTGCTTTCAGCATTCCCTCCATCATTGCCATCGTCGCGGCGATCTTCAGCTTCAAGATGGGGGCCTTCTTCGGCCTCGTCTTGGCGGGAGTCGCTATCGTGGCTGGATTGATCGGGATCCTTCTCTCGCTTTCGCCGACGACGCGTGGCGGGATGTTCAGCATTTTCGGCATCATTGGCGGTGCCATTGGGGTGATCGCGGCGATCATCAAGGCGATCATGTGGATGACAGGCGGCTGAGGGAATTTTTTTCCGACAGGCCGACGATTGGTTTTCAGCAGGTTCTGGCGGGGCAGCATGAATTTTTTTGAGTTTTGTAAAGTTTGTTCTTGCGGAAATCGGGATCGGCGGGTAAATCTCCTGCGTCGCAAGACAAGGCGGTCCGACTGAGATGCCTCCCGGGTTAATGGGTTTTTCCTAGGGGGATGATCAGCCGGGCCGCTTCTTTTTTTGCCCATAGAGGTCATTTCCGGATTGGGAAAATTCGGATTCCTGCGGCTGGTGAGTTTTGCTACATCGCACGCATGAAATTGATTCGGTTTGGAGACGAAGGGCGTGAGGAGCCGGGAATTTTGCTGCCGGACGGACGCCGGATCGATGCCAGCGGTGAATTCAATGATTACGACGAGGGATTTTTCGCCATGGGCGGGATCGAGTCGCTGGCCGAATGGGTGGCGCAGGGTTGCCCTGGTGGAACGGAAGTCGATCCGCTGGTGCGACTGGGTGCTCCGGTCGAGCGACCTTCGAAATTGGTCTGCATCGGCAAGAACTACTTGGAGCATGCCAAGGAGCTGGGGGAGGGGATTCCTACGGAGCCCGCATTATTCATGAAGGCGACGAGCGCTTGGAGCGGGCCGACCGATGACGTCATCATCCCCCGCGGATCGACCAAGCTTGATTACGAAGTCGAGCTGGCAGTGGTGATCGGCCGCACGGCTTCGTATGTGGACGAACGTGAGTCGATGGACTATGTCGCCGGTTACTCGACGTTTTGTGATTTTTCGGAACGCGCTTTCCAGAAGGAAATGGGAGGGCAGTGGACCAAGGGAAAAAGCGCCGACAGCTTCGCACCCATCGGGCCATGGCTGGTGACTGCGGATGAAATCACCGATCCGCAAAAACTGCGCCTATGGTGCAAGGTGAACGGCGAACTGCGGCAGAACAGCTGGACCGGCGACATGTCTTTCACCGTGCGGCAGTTGATCAGCTACGTCAGCCGGTTCATGACTCTGCTGCCCGGTGACGTCGTTGCGACGGGAACCCCCAGCGGCTGTGCGATGGGAATGAGTCCGCCGCAATACCTGCAAGCCGGTGATTTTGTGGAATGCGGCGTTGAAGGTTTGGGCGAACTGGGCCAACGGGTGGTGGCCTTCCGATAAAAATGATCAAACGCTTTTCCAAAACCAAGGGGGCCATGCATCCCTGGCCGAAGCCGCCCGGTGGCCCGCATTATTCGGTTTGTCATTTTTGCGATACGTTGCATGTCGCGGTGGCGGTGCCGGAAGGCACGGCGGCGCGTTGCAAGTGTTGCGGCGCGGTGCTCTATCAGAATCGCCCCGCGTCGCTGGTGCGGGCCACGGCGTTTTCACTGACTTCGCTGATCCTGATGGGCGTGGTTCACTATTTTCCGTTTTTGATGATGGATGCGGAGGGAGGGTTTCACCGAAATCTGAATCTAACATCGGGTGCCAACGCGCTGATCCACGAAGGCAGTCCGATTCTGGGAATCGGGCTCGCGTTTTTCACGATCATCGCGCCGATCGGCATGGCGTCAGGTCTGATCTATGTTTGCGGGCCTCTGATGTTCGGGCGGATCGCGCCGGGGGCGATCCGGGTGGCGTCGTGGCTGAACAAGGCGGAGCCGTGGAACATGGTCGAGGTGTTTTTGTTAGGGCTGCTGGTGAGTTTGATGAAGCTGGCAAAAGTGGCGGACGTGCATTTCGGAATGGGCTTCTGGGCGTTTGGCGCGCTGATGTTCTGCATGGCGGCGGCCATCGCATCGATCGACCGTGATGAACTGTGGGATCGGCTTGAGGTGGCCAAGTCATGAGCGATCCATTGCCACGCGCGATTCACTACGGGCTGGCCGGCTGCCACACCTGCGGCAAGGTTTCTCCGGTGGGGCCCGGTCATTGCCCGCGCTGCGGCTCGCACCTTCATTTCCGGAAAAACAAAAGCATCCAGCGGACGATGGCCCTGATGCTGGCAGCCGCGGCCCTCTACATCCCGGCGAATATCCTGCCCGTGATGACGGTGACCGAGCTGGGCGATGTGGATGCCACGACCATCACCGCAGGCATGATTCGTTTTTGGAACCAGGGTGCCTATCCGATCGCTTTGGTGATTTTCACGGCGTCCATCATGATTCCGCTTTTGAAAATCGTCGCGCTGAGCTGGCTGTGCCTGGCCGCGTCCGGGAAATTGCACCCATCGCCCTCCATGCTGGGGAAAGTTTACTGGTTCACCGAGCTATTGGGCCGTTGGTCGATGATCGATATCTTCGTCGTCGGAATTTTGGTGGCGCTGGTGCAATTGGGGAATTACATGACCATCACACCCGGGCCGGGAGCGCTTGCATTTGCGGGGGTGGTCGTGCTTACGATGCTCGCAGCGATGAGCTTCGACCCGCGCCTCCTCTGGGACCGTCTCGAAAGCCTCGGACTGAATCCCGTTTCACCTTCTAAAAAATCAGACACTTGAGCGAATCGACACCACCACCAGCGGCAGAACCTGAATACCGTGCGGCGCAACGCTGGAACATCGTCTGGGTGGTCCCCATCATCGCGCTTCTCGTCGGCGGCTGGCTGGTCTATCAGAATTTCAGGTCCAAGGGGCCGGTCGCCCGCATCGGATTTGAAACCGCGGATGGCATCGCCGCCGGGAAAACCGAAGTGCGCTGCCGTTCGGTCAAAGTCGGCTTCGTCAAGACCGTGAAGCTCACCGACGACATGAATTCCGTCGTCGTCACCGTGGAGCTCGATCCTGATTCCTCCCGTCTTCTCCGCAGCGGAACCCACTTCTGGGTCGTCCGGCCGCGGGTCTCGACCACCGATATTTCCGGCCTCGGCACCCTGCTCACCGGTGCCTACATCGAACTCGATCCCGGACCGTTCACCGCCGACGAGGTCAACGATTTCGAAGGTCTGGAAACTCCGCCCGCCACCAATCGGAACATTCCCGGCCGGCGTTTGACCCTCGTCGCCGAGGACGCGGGATCGGTCGTCGCTGGCTCACCGCTCTATTACCGCGGTCTTGAAGTCGGGCGGATCGAAAACCGCACCCTTCAGGCCAACGGCACCACCGTCAACTACGACGCCTTCGTCCGTGAGGAATTCAGCAGCCTCGTGAAGGAAAATACCCGCTTCTGGAACACCAGCGGCATCGACATCAGCGCCGGTGCCGACGGATTTAAAATCCGCACCCCGTCGCTCCAGGCCATGGTTTCCGGCGGTGTCACCTTTGGCGTGCCGGAAGGATTGGCCCTCGGCAAGCCGGCTGCGGACGGCATGACCTTCACCTTGTTCGAGGATGAGGAAGCCGCCACCGGCTCCACCTTCAATCCTTCCATGAAATTCGTCCTGCTCTTCGACCAATCCGTCCGCGGTCTGAAGAAACCCGCCCCCGTCGAGTTCAAGGGCATCCCCATCGGCCGCGTCGCCGACATTTCCTTCGACTACCTCCAGACCAACGACGATTCCCGCATCCCCGTCCTCGTGGAAATCGACCCCTCGCTCCTGCGCCGCGACACCGCGGAGAAAATGGGCAAGTCCGATGCCGATTTCCTCGCCGACGCTGTCAAACGCGGCCTCCGCGCCACCCTCAAGCCCGGCAGCCTCCTCACCGGAGCCCTCTTCGTCGACGTCAACTATTACCCCGACGCCAAGCCCGAAGAACTCTCCAAAGTCGGCGAATTCCTCTCCATCCCCACCGTCCCCGGCGGTTTGGAAAACATGGTCACCGCTGCCTTGGAAAAATTCCAGAACCTCCCGCTGGAAGCCACCCTCCAGAAATTCGGCACTGCGGCCGACCAAGCCGCCTCCGCCCTCGCCGAGATCAAGGAGACCGCCGCCTCCACCCGGAAAATGCTCGATTCCGCCGAGTTCGCCCAGCTCCCCGCCGACCTCCGCGAGAGCCTCGCCGCCTTCCAGAAACTCTCCGCCACCTTCGACAAATCCATCGCCAGCTACGGCCCCGAAGGCCCCGTCCAGGGCGACATGCTCCGCACCCTTGACGAGCTCCGCACCGCCCTCCGCAAGCTCAGCTCGCTCACCAACGCCATCGACGAAAAGCCTAACTCCCTCCTTTTCGGCAAAGACTCCTCTGGCAACAAGATCCCCAAAGCCCCCAAAGGCCGCTGATTTCCCATGACCCGCCTTTTCCTACTCATCGCCGTTCTCTTCATCGCCGGCTGCTCCCAGCCCGGCCAGAAATTCTACGTCCTCACCGCCAGCGGCCCCGTCCCCTCCGGTGGCGGCATCGGCATCGGCGTCGGACCCACCGACATCGCCGGCTACCTTGACCGCGTCAACCTCGTTACCCAGGAAGCCCCGAATCAGCTCGGCGTCGCCGAAAGCCACCGCTGGGCCGGCGACCTCTCCGCCTCCATCACCCGCGTCACCGCTGCCAACCTCGGCCGCCTCCTCAAGACCGGCAACGTCCGGACCTACCCCTGGCAGACCGACAGCGAAATCAGCTACCAAGTCACCCTCGACGTCCGCCAGCTCCACGCCCAGTCCGACGGCTTCGCCATTTGTGAAATCGGCTGGCGCGCCTACTCCCTGCCCGACCGCCGCCTCAAAGCCTCCAAAACCTTCACCGACCGCGAGCCGCTCGAGTCCGACGGCTTCAACGCCAGCGTCGCCGCCCAATCCCGTCTCTTGGAAAGACTCGCGGAAAACATCGCCGCCAGCCTCCGTTAGGGGGCGGGGACGTCTCGTCCCCGGGCATTGTCTCCCCATGTGGCTGGAGAACCCAAGGCATCCCTCATAGGTCCCATAAGTCATGGAGACCGTTTGCCAAATTTCAGTGTCGGAACACCCATGAGCCACGACGAGGTAGCTCTTCACAAGGAAGGGCGATCTCCGAATCGCCCCAGCCCATGAGGTGACAATTGAAAGCGGCTGGCCTCGGTTCATTGGCTTTCCATGGACGACGGCGATTCGGAGATCGCCGCACCTTGGGGTGAGGATGCAGCACGTTTAACGGTAAAATCTTTTGGCAATGGGTCCAGGTCCCATGAAATCCCATCCGGCCTCGCCTAACTCAGCCCGGCAGTCCACCGGATCAGTGAAATCCCCAAAACCTGCCATACGCCTCGATGGGCTTCTTGGTCCACGGTACGTTTTCGTATGACCAGCGCACCGGACTGTAGATCTGTTGGAGTAGCCAAGGGGCTTTGTTTCTTTCGATAAATTTACCCACCAGACCGAAGCTCAGCACATAAAGCACCGGCAGCATCACCACCACCGCGAGCCACGCGCCGCCGCTCCGCTTCTTTTCAGGATCCTTATCCATGGAACTGCTGGCCATGGGAAATCCCTAGCGACTCCCGCACTTTCCCGCCAGAGGAAATCCCCCGACAGCGGCAGTCCACCGGATCAAGGGTTCCAAAGCCTGAGATACGCGTCCAGTGGTTTTCGCGTCCAGTGAACTCGCTTGTAGACCCACATGACAGGACGGTAGATACGCACCACAACCAGAGGAGGGCGGTGAGAATAGAATTTAACCACCGGCGCCATGCTCAGCACATAAAGCACCGGCAGCATCACCGCCACCGCGAGCCACACGCCGCCGTTCCGCTTCTTTTCAGGATCCTCATCCATGGAACTGCTGGCCATGGGAAATCCCTAGCGACTCCCGCACTTTCCCGCCAGAGGAAATCCCGCCCCGTGCCGAACCGGACCGCCGCGTGATGGAAATGCATTCTGCCGAAAATGTTCCGAGAGGGTCCAATCCCCGATCCCCGATCCCCGATCCCCGATCCCCAATCCCCAATCCCCAATCCCCAATCCCCCTGATATCTGCTAGGTTGTCTCCCCTCCCACAGCCCCGGCCGAACCCGCCTGATATACACACCCGCCCCGGGAAATTCCTTGTCAAACCAAGGATTCATGGCGCACCTTCCCATCAGGATCCCCTCGGATATCACTCCCTGACATCCTACGAACACCACTGTTCGGCAGAAACTCAAGACACCAGTGACAAACCGACTCACACTTGGAGGTAGGATCTCGATTGGCCTTTGCCTGTTTTGGGCGATCAATGTTTTCGAGTCTCTGCGCCGTGGTCCAATCAGTCAGTATTGTGAGACGTTCGCAGTTTGGATGACGTTTCCGCTTGGTGCGATTAACGGTATTGGAAGTATATTTTGGATCAGAGGCGTGATGAGTCTAGATGAAGTGATGACTGCTTACCTGCTGATGATCCCGAACGTTTTTCTGCTTGGCTATGGATTTACGTCATATCTCCGTCTATCCCGTTTTCTCTTCCGTTTTTTTCATCCGACTGACTCGAAGTCCGCCGACTCACCCCAAAATCAACTCGCCGAACAAGACGGTAGTGGCAACGGCGGATAACGTCCCTCGTTCGCTTCGCTCTGGACGTCCAGCCTCCGCCGCGCCACACCTTTGACGTTCGGCCAAGAAACTGCTCGACCCGCGCATGAAGACTTCAAATACGAACCGAGGCTTCACACTGTTGGAGTTGCTCTGTGTTGTCGCGGTCATTGCCATTCTGCTTGGCCTCTACGGCGGAGCGATTCAGCGCAGCTACCGATATTGCGTGGACACGTTGTCGAGAGTGAAGACCTCACACAGGGACGAATTAGATTCGTGGGCACGATGACAACGCGGCCTAACAAGACGCTCCATCCAACGGCGGGTAACTCTCCTGTTTGAATTCGGGCTTTCCTCCCCGCCGTGGATGAGCTAGACGTAGCCTGAAATGAGCACCATTGAAATATTGGGCTGGGGTGCCCCATTAGGCGGAACGGCTTGGGACGAACATCTTGACTCCGAACTTAAGAAGCGAATGGTGAGCGGGGTAGGCGATTCTCAGAAGGAGATCCGGCGAGTTTGGAAGTTGGTTTGCCACAGAGAACTGTTGGTAATAGGCCGTGTGCGAGAGGAGGCAGTCCTTGGGATCACGCAGATTCTTCGTGCAATGGGCGCAGAGATGCGAGTGGGTCTTGAGAGCGGCAACGATGAGCGCTTGTTTGCGAAGTGGCCCATGCGCGGCAAAACAAAGAAGGCTATCAAGCCGTGCGAGGCAACCGGCGATAACGTCCCTAGTTGAATCGGAGCTTGATCCGCCGGTGGGCGCACATCAAACGTTCTGTCAAAAATGACTGTCATCAGCACCGAAGACCTTTCAGCGCGAATCTTTGATGCATTTGCCGGAGTTTGCTTGGATGGGGGAGTCAGCTTAATCGAAGCCGAATATGCTGACCGGCGTGAGATCGCGCCCGTCCATCTCGTTGCTCTCGAAGAAAAGTGCGACTGGACGAAGCTAATTGATGATCGCCTCTGTGATTACATGTCTACTTTTTGTTTCACCGATTATCGAGGGTTTCGCTTCTATATCGCGCCATACATGATCTGGACGCTCAGGAACTTTAGGGATTCCAGTGCGTTTATTGCCGACTGCACGATTTATGCGATAGAGCCTGGCCGGTCCATGTTTGTCGATCATCCTTTTTCTGAG
This sequence comes from Luteolibacter sp., assembly GCF_039920825.1. Taxonomy (GTDB): domain Bacteria; phylum Verrucomicrobiota; class Verrucomicrobiia; order Verrucomicrobiales; family Akkermansiaceae; genus Luteolibacter. Next base: position 25,706 of record NZ_JBDSCX010000056.1, read on the forward strand.
GTGTTTTCCCCCAAGCAAATCAAGAGCATGCGAGATTTTCTGCTATTTGCCTGTGAGAATGGAGACCATCTTGATGCCAAAGTCGCTCGCTCCAACCTTACTCGACTGTTGCAGACCTTCCCAGAAATCCAAGAGACAGAACAAGTCAGCCTATCCGGCGGCGATAAGCCGCCAAATTGAATTCGGGCCTCCTGCGCGCCGCCGGATGGCCTGGGGCGGGGGCGGGAGGGTTGCGGATTTTGTCGGGGTCCGGGGATGGATCGGATGGGAAAGAGATCGGCTACGGCGGATCGATCGGAGATCGCGGGGTAGGGGGCGAACGGGTTTTCTGAGAGAGGGAAGGGGGAGGTGGGGATTCACAGGGAGGAGAAGTTTCGGACTCTGGCGGATCCGCGGCGCATTCAAAGGTGGTGGAAATAATTTCTATCTGCTTTTTTTCTTGCCGTCCTAACGGTCTTCTGTTGGGTATTCACCAATGGCTGAGTTTTCCGGTAAATCCCCCACCGCCACCCTCGGCGCCACCGTCACCACCTTCAGCAACGCCGCCCGCGCTTTGCGAACGGCCCAGACCAATGCCAAAGGAACCTTGGAAAATGCCCGGCTCGCCCAGGAACCCCTCCGCGTGGCTGCGGCCAACGCGCTTTACTCGCTCATCGGCCAAGGGATGGTGAATTGGGGCAGCACCCCGGCCCGCGTCGACACCCTGTGGGACGTGAACATCCTGCGCAACGCACCCCAGCAAGTGCCCGCCGCCCCCTCCGACACCACTTGGGATGCAGCCACCCGCACCCTCTCCACCACCGCTCTCCCGCCCGGAGCCACGCGGCTCGAAGCGTGGCGCGTCGGCCCCGGCTCCATGCCCGAGCTGCTCGCCACCACCGCCCCCGGCGGCACCGCCATCATCATTCCCGCCACCATCACCTTCACCCCCGGAGGTCTCTATCAACTCTGGCTCGTCGCCCTCAACAGCAAAGGCAGGAGCCCCGCCGGCCCGGTGCAGAACTGGACCGCCGTGTGATTGGAAAAACGCCCTGCCGCCCGGCATCCCGATGCCAGCGGCCGGGCCACCTTCCCGCTCCTCCCGTCCGATCCCCGGTGATATCCGTTAGCTCGCCGTTTCCGGACCTCACACGTCTCCGGTAGATCCACGAAACCGAACGGACTCCGCAACCCGTTCGGTTTCAAGGCGGGCAAGCCGGTTTTTTCCAAGGCTTGCCCCGGATATCGCGAAAGCATATCGTGCGGAATCAGGATAACTAATACTGTTGTGCAGAAAATGATAAAAATATCTGTAGGGCTTTTCGCCTCGATCCTATGCTCACTGCTGGTTCCGGCGAATGCTCAATCAACTCCACCGGGAGACTCGAAGGCACCTCCGTTGCTTGACTGCGAAGTGACCAGCCAGCGGGATCTCGGCGCATGGGATGACGCCTTCGTTTGCGAAGATAAGGATATGCTCGTTCTACGACGAGGAAACACTCTGCATACTCTTTTGATGGGCGGAGGAGCTCAACCAAAAGAAATTGTCACGTTGGAAGCTCTATCACACACGCGAATTATAGCGTGTATCCCATCGGGTGAAAGGGTCTGGTTACTTCTCAATTCGACAGAGACAGATGCCTTCGCCGTTGAAGTCAACAGTGCCAAAGTAGCAGACTTCAAGATTCCGAATCTGACGATTCCCGGCAGCCTCGCACCCCGGATTCAATCATATGTCACTGTGCCACACGCTGATGCTGTCATCCTAATGATCGAAGGAGGTGACCGTGAGACCTGGCCTCGCGACGGGAACCGTCCGATATATTTTTGGATGAGTTTGACAACCGGTAATGTCGTTCGCTTCCCAATCGGATGGGATCTAGACTACTTTTCAATGGATCAGGGTGTAGCGGTTTTTGGAATGACTCAAGAGGAAGCTTTCAAGAGGCAGGCCATATCGATGCAGACCGGAGCGAGCATGGACTCCATTCCTTTTGGGAAGGCGAACGGATACGTTCCATTCAATTGGACGGATACACACGCAGTCAAACCGATATATATGAATCGCCCAAAGATGGGCGATCAAGCATTCTTCAGAGGTCTAGCCGTAAAGGGGCGGGCGCTATTTATCGACCTTGACTTAGACGAGACATTTTATCTGTCTCAAGCGATGGAAACTGATGGGTTCGTAGGCTTTCGCTTGCGACGTGAAGGAGGATCAGGAGGAGAGCCTAGTCCTCTCTGGATTGTGAAGGCTGAGAATCCAACAAGGGCTGAGCGCGTAGCTGCGTCCGTCACAGACTTTGCGGTCCTTAAGGCTGGAAATGGCGTGATTTCTACGACTGGCCACGGTGCCAAGAAGGCATCCTCAGAAGCGTTCTTTCGTGCCTACCATGACAAGTCCATGTGGAATGTATTGGACGGTGTCGCGAGACTTCCTGAGCTAGAACGGGATTTAGCAGAGAAGAATTTTGTTCAAGACCAAACGACCGTGCGTCTAGTAAAAGGGTTCGGGGATCAGAGTCCGATTGTTCTATGTCTTTTCGAGCACTTCCGTGGCGACATGCGGTCGCTTGTTCTTCCTCGAGAGGAGAAGACGGTAAAGAGGGAATTATGGCGGCGTGCAGTTGTCGTGACGTCCAAAGGAGAACGTTGCATGACGGGCTTGTTGCGCGAGGGAAGGGTGCCCGACATTCTTTGGCTTCACAATTCGGGAATACTGATAACCGGCTTCACCGAAGCGGGTAAGACAGAACTCAGCGCCTTCACATTGGAACTACCACATGCCACCAAGTAAAATCGAAGAGCACAACAAGACGTGCATGGCAACACCCACTAGCCCCTCTGTTTACGATGTATCCACCTGATTTCAACCCTAAACCCGCGATCACCGTTGGCTCCCGCCAGTGGGTGCGCCATCACTTTGACGTTGTGCAAAAAAATGACCGCCCGATACGAGTCTTCATGTAATACCCCACAGATTGAGGGTTTCTGGTGGAGGGAGCCGGAGGACGAGTCTGACAAGAAGGCATTCTCGGACATTCTTGAGGCAGGCTGCCATCTCCTTCAGATTCTGCCTGATAGTGCCGCTCCCGATGTTCCTGAGTATGTTTACTCGGTCGGGTTCTACCTGAACCTCCTCCATCCAGAGATCATGGTTATGGGACTGCCGAGCGGCGTGTCAGGAAGAATGATCAATGATCTCTTTCAGCATGTGGCCGACGGTAATCCAATTTGGGATCGTGAGTATGTCACTTACGACATTGAAGAAGAAAGAATTCGATTCGCCGTTCGCGAGATTACAGAAAGTTCGTATCATGACTACCTTGGATACGCGAATTGGTTCTATAGATCGCTGCGAACAGAGGTGGCATCCGCGATAGAATACAACTACCCCGCTTTGCAACTTGTCTGGCCTGACTCGGAAGGTAAATATCCTTGGGAACCGGGCTGTGACTTGGCCGTTGTAGTCGCTCAAACCTTGGCGCCCCAGCCATAAGATGCAGAACAAGGCGGATATGGCGACGCCGAGGAAGCCATCTGATCAATTTTAGCTTCACCCCGGCGCCCCATCCCTTTACGTTCGGTAAAAATTTAAAGAAGACGATGGCTATTGCTCCTATTATCAGAAACCGCTCATTTTTGGACTACTACTCAGAATGCGGACCTTCTGCGAACTTCATCGCACTGTCTTGCATTCTCTTTCTTTGGATTGCGTTCATTTGCTGTCTGCAGAGAGCCGACAGGAACCGTTCAAACTACGTCAACTTGTTGCTGCCCTGCTCACTTCTTCCGATCGTCATTGGAATCTTTGGGTCATCACATGCCTTGTATCAGGGATTGGATTTTATGTATCATCATAGCCAAGGTAGTGATGCTGTGATGCACCCCGAAGAACTCGTGATTCCATTGATAGCGGGCTCATTTCTCTCTGGTATTTCTATCTTTTTTACCGTTGTGATTCTGTTCATTAATAGCAATCGCAACTCCAGAATCCCGGCGAAAGAGACCGAACAAGAATAGATGAGAAGGCAGCAGGCGCGAGTTGCGCGTTGTGGTAAACTACCGCTGCCATGAAAAACACATCATCTACCAGAACCGTCGGACTCGACCTTGGTGACCGCAAGCACTCCGTT
>NZ_JBDSCX010000057.1:0-25073 GCF_039920825.1 Luteolibacter sp.
CCGGTGGCCGCGTGATCACCGAAGACCTCGGCATCAAGCTGGAGTCCGTGGAACTCAGCGACCTCGGCGAAGCCAAGCGCATCACCATCACCAAGGAAAACACCACCATCGTTGAAGGTGGCGGCACATCCGAAGGCATCACCGGCCGTGTGAACCAAATCCGTCGTCAGATCGAAGACACCACCAGCGACTACGATCGTGAGAAGCTTCAAGAGCGTCTTGCCAAGCTCGCAGGCGGCGTCGCCGTCATCAACGTCGGTGCTGCCACCGAAACCGAGATGAAGGAAAAGAAAGCCCGCGTCGAAGACGCCCTCCACGCGACCCGCGCGGCCGTTGAAGAAGGCATCGTCGCCGGTGGTGGCACCGCCCTCATCCGCGCCCAGGCCGCCATCGGCGACCTCGGCCTCACGGGTGATGAAGCGACCGGAGCAGGCATCGTCGCCCGCGCCGTGGAAGCTCCGCTTCGCCAGCTCGTTGCCAACGCCGGCCGCGAGGCAGCGCTCATCGTCGAACAAGTCAAAAAAGGCAAAGGTGGCGAAGGCTACAACGTCGCGACCGACAAGTTCGAAGACCTCATCGCCTCTGGTGTTGTCGATCCTACCAAAGTCACCCGCACCGCGCTCCAAAACGCAGCGTCCATCTCCGGACTCCTGCTCACCACCGAGTGCCTCATCACCGACCTTCCTGCCAAGGAAGCAGCCGGCGGCGGCGGTGGTCACGACCACGGCATGGGCGGAATGGGCGGCATGATGTAAGTCATCATGCGACGGTCACAGACCGACGCCACAGCTAACAAGAAGCCGGGCAGGGAAACCTGTCCGGCTTTTTCGTTGTTTTGGAATCGACCTGATAGTTTTTCCCTCCATCTTTTACCTGAAATGAAAACCATCCTCCTCCTGACTCCGCTTCTTTTTGCCTCCGCCGTGCAAGCAGCCGATCCCGTGGTGAAACTCGCTGGCATTCAGGCGATCTTCGACGATGGCTCGAAGCAGTTTGACGGTTTCAAAACCTACAACTCTGAAAAAGGCTGTGGCGTCGTCCTGATGATCCACGGCGGTGGCAAGCAGATGGTCGGCATCGACGGAGACAAGGCCACGCTCAAGATCGGCGGTACGGCTGCGAAATGCAGGTTCTTTGGCGGAGATTCGGCGTTTTCAAAAGACCATCTTTTTGCCCGCCTGGAATTCGAAGCTGCGGGCAGCACCCAGATGTCCCCGGACGGAACGCTCAAGGTAACCGGCGAAATCCCGGTGACCTTCGCGACCGGCAAAGCGGAAACCCGCAGTGAGCCCCTTGCGGTGGCTGCTGGAGCTGCCGTGAAATTTCCCGCGGCCAAAGCGGGCGAACTGCCAGAGCTGAAGGTGAAATCCTCCGGCAAGCCCAAATTTGGCGACGGGGCTTTTGAAATCGTCCTCTCTAGCAACCGCAAGGCCGAGGAGTTTGCTGGCGTCCGCTTTTACGCTCAGGATGGAACGGCCGTCGAATCCAATCAAACCAGCTCCAGTTGGATGGGATTCGCGGGGAAGGGCTCCGGAGAAATCACCTATTCCTTCAAAGCCGCGCAGACAAATGTGATCGTGGCCGTGGAAACATGGACCGGTCGCGAGGACGCCAAGGTGAAAGTCGATCTGGCAGCTGGCCTTGCGAGCCCCAAGCCGTGAACGGCGGGAAAAACGGGGTGGTGGTCATCGCCACACGTCATCGCGTAGGTCCGCTAAAAACCTTTCCAAAAGCACCCGGACCCATTACAAGATCGCCCTGATTGCCATCAGGTCCGACCTCGGTGGACAAAATCTTCCGGGTAACCGACCCGGGCACGGAAAATGCAAAGCTTCTCCCCCCAATGCTTTTCACCAGCCTCCCCTTCGTCATTCTCGTCCTGATCACCTTCGTGATCTACTACCTGCCGCCGCTGCGGTCGTGGCAGGTGCTGGTGCTGACCACGGCGAGTTTCCTGTTCTACTCATGGGAAGCACCGCTGCTGGTCATCCTGCTGATCCTTTCGATTCTGATCAACGTGGTCACCAGCTACAAGATCGCCACGGGCAGGAAGACATCGCAGAAATTCTGGGCGATCATGGGGGTGAGCCTCAACCTCGGCCTGCTGTTGTTTTTCAAATACGGTCCGCTCGTTGCGAAAACTTTGTTCGGCGGCGATCATGGTTCGATCGGACATTTCCTTCTAACGATTCCGTTGCCGATCGGGATTTCGTTTTTCACATTTCAAGGCATCAGCCTCGTCGTGGAAGTGTTTCGCTCGAAGCAGCCCAACGACCCGTTCGGCTATCCGGAAATGGTTCCGGATTCCTTCATCGAGCACTTGAAGAACACGATGCTCTTCAAATCATTTTTCCCCAGTCTCGTCGCGGGACCCATCATCAAGGCGCACGAATTCTATCCGCAGATCGTGCCGAAGACGTTCGCTGGAATATCATGGCAGATCGCTTTCCGCGCGCTGGTTACCGGTTATTTTCTGAAAATGGTCGTCGCCGACAACCTCAAGGATTCCACGTTCTGGATCGAGTTTCCCTATTTTCTCAAGGAATCGCCGCTGACATTGGCAACACTGTTGTTCGGTTACTCGATGCAGATCTTCTCGGACTTCGCGGGCTACTCGCTCATTGCCATCGGGCTCGCGGCGTTGTTCGGCTATTCGCTGCCGCAGAATTTCAACTACCCCTACATCTCGCGCTCGTTCACCGAATTCTGGCAGCGCTGGCACATCTCGCTGTCCACCTGGCTGCGCGAGTATCTCTACATTCCGTTAGGAGGTAATCGCAAAGGCAACGTCCGGACCTACATCAACCTGTTTGTCGTCATGTTCCTCGGCGGGCTCTGGCACGGCGCGGCATGGAGTTACGCGGTATGGGGAAGTTTCCACGGCCTCGCGCTGGCGGCGGAACGATTCGGGAAAAACTTCATTAAGCTGCCGAAGCATCCGCTGGTGAGCATCGTGCAGGCTGTTCTCGTATTCTCCTTCGTGACCGTGGCGTGGCTGCTTTTCAAACTGCCGAAGTTTGAGCACGTCATCGCCTATCTGAACGCGATGGTCCACAGCCACGCGGAAACCAATTTCACACTCATCGCCCATGTGCTGACCTACTCGCTGCCGGTGATTTTCTACTACGGCTGGTATCTGTTGAAACGGCGTTGGGACAAGGTGCGGAGATACGAGTTTCTGATCTTCGGTTTCCTCATCGCCGCCATCATCCTCGACAGTGGGACGACGGGAACCTTCATCTATTTCCAATTCTAACGGAACCCGGGAATGATCAAACGAACCCTCATCACCGCGCTCGTCCTCGTTCTGGGATACCATTTCATCCTGCCTCATTTGTCGCGGAACTATTTCTGGATCCCCGGCCAGCAACGGGCGAATTACCTCCGTGCCCAGCAATTCGTTCACGACTCGCCGCCGTCAGCGAATGTCGTGGTAGGATCATCAATGTCTAACGAATTGAACGAGGAGATCCTCGGCAAGGGCTTCGTGAAACTCACCTTTCCGGCCGGCGGATCGTTCACCGGACTCGACATCATTCATCAAACCGGCAAGCAGCCGCCGGTCTTGTTCATCGAGTCGAACACCCTGCTGCGCGACACCGACAAGAGCCTTGCGGATGATGCGACCAGCCCGTGGCGGCGCAAGCTGCGGGACGCATCGCCCGTGTTCAAGGAGGAGGGAAGACCTTCGAATTACGAAGTCGGATTCCTCAATGCATGGGTGGGAAGAATCTTCCATGGCGTGACGAAGGTCTTGAATGGTGGCAAAAAAGCCGAGCCTGCGGCGGAACAACCGCTGGACGCATCCGTCATGGAAAACGTCATGCGCGCGAACCGCGAGCATCTCGGACGCCCGCCGTCGGAATCGGATCTGGCGGCGCGAACCAAGCGCTTGGGTGATATCGTCGATGCCCTCACCCGCGCGGGAACCAAATGTGTTTTCTTCGAAATGCCCATCGATCCGACGCTGATGGAACTCGCCGAGCCGGTTGCCGTTAGGAAAGCGATGGCATCACGTTTCCCCGAGGATCAATACACATGGCTGCGTTTCGATTTCGATAGCGCCTACCAGACGTCGGACGGAATCCATTTGGTCAAGGCCGACGCCGACAAGGTGACCCGGAAAATCTTGGAGAAAGCGGACAGCTTGAAATGATGCGGGCCGAAATTCGTTAGTCCGCCTGTTCTTCGGACGACGCCTGCTTGCGGTACTCGTGGCGGATGTCACGGGCTTCGCCAAGAAAAACGGCGTCCTCACCGATGTTCACCGCGAGGTCTCCGATCCGTTCGATCGAGCGAGCCACGAAAATGAGGTGCAGCAGGTTTTCCGAGCGGCCGTTCGAGTCTTCCAAGCGTCCGCTGAGTGATGCGATCATCTGCTTGTGGAGGCGATCGAGTTCCTTATCGCGCGCCTTCAATCCTTCACCGAGTTCGCTGTTAGCATCGGTGTAGGCCATCAGCGCGTCGCGCAGGAGTTTGTCGGCAAGTGAATACAAAGGCTCGGCCAGCGATGCTTCTTCGAGGGGCTGGGCCTTGCAGATTTTTTTCGAGCGTTTGGCGATGTTCACCGCATGATCCGAGATGCGTTCGAGATTGTGAGCCATCTTCATCGAAGTGATCACCAGTCTCAGATCGGAGGCCACGGGATGAAACCGGACGAGGATGTCCATGCCAGCCTGGTCGATCTTGCGTTCGAGGTCATCGACATCCGAGTCATCGGCGATGACCGTGCGTGCCAGGTCGATGTCACGTTCCAGCAGGGAGCGCATCGCCTTTTCAAGATTCTGACGGGTAAGGCTGGCCATGGTCAGGACTTCGCCTTTCAAGGATTCCATCGCCTTGTCGAAATCGCGGAAGATGTGCGGGCTGTTCATTGATGGGTGTTTCTGTATTCTGAGCAGGAAATCAGCCAAATCGGCCGCTGATGTAGTCCTCGGTCCTTTTGTGGGTGGGATTGCTGAACATTTTCGATGTATCAGAAGATTCTATCAGCTCCCCCATGTAAAAGAAAGCGGTTTTATCGGAAACCCGTGCCGCCTGCGCCATGCTGTGGGTGACGATGACGAAAGTGTAGTCCTCCTTGAGGTTCCAAACGAGTTCCTCGACCTTCGCGGTGGCGATGGGATCGAGCGCGCTGCACGGCTCATCCATCAGTACGACCAGCGGTTTCACCGCGATGGTGCGGGCGATGCAGAGCCGTTGTTGCTGTCCGCCGGAAAGCCCGAGCGCCGATTCCTGAAGGCGATCTTTCACCTCGTCCCACAGCGCGGAGGCCTGGAGAGCTTCTTCCACGGATTGGTCGAGAACCGCCTTGTTGCTTTCCCCGCGGAGTCGCAGGCCGTAAGCGACGTTTTCATAAATACTGCGGGGAAATGGATTGGATTTCTGGAACACCATGCCGACATCGCGGCGGAGTTTCACCACGTCCACTGATTTTTGATAGATGTCGATGCCGCCAACCTTGATTCCGCCCTGGGTGATGCGGGTGCCGGGGATTTCATCATTCATCCGGTTGATGCAGCGCAGGAGTGTGGACTTGCCACAACCGGAGGGGCCGATGAAGGCGGTGACGCCGTTCGCCGGGATTTCCAGGTCGATGTTTTTCAATGCCCGCGACGATCCATAACAGAAGTCGAGGCTTTCCACGGAGATGGAGGATCCTGTCTGCGGTTCGGTGGCCGGGCGGTTGAGGATGTCGTGCATGGTGGTTCAGCCGAAGGTTCCGGTGACGTAGGCTTCCGTCTGTTTTTCCCGAGGTTTCTCGAAGATCTGCATGGTGTCGCCGTATTCGACGAGGTTGCCGAGATACATGAACGCCGTCTTGTCCGAACAGCGGGTGGCCTGTGCCATGTTGTGGGTGACGATGACGATGGTGTATTTTTTCTTCAACTCCATCAACAGCTCCTCGATCTTCAGGGTGGCGAGCGGATCAAGCGCGGCGCACGGTTCATCCATCAGCAGGATTTCCGGCTGGTTGGCGATGGCGCGGGCGATGCACAGCCGCTGCTGCTGGCCGCCTGATAGGCCGAAGGCGCTGGTGTGGAGGCGGTCCTTCACCTCATCCCACAGAGCGGCGCCGCGTAGGGCGTTTTCGACGACTTCATCGAGCTCGGCGCGTTTGTTTTTACCTGCAACGCGAAGGCTGAAGGCGACGTTTTCGTAAATCGACTTCGCGAACGGATTATACTTCTGGAAAACCATGCCGATCTGGCGACGGAGTTCCTGCAGATCGATGTCGCTGCGGTTGATGTCGATGTCGTGAACAAGGATCGAGCCGTCGGTAATTTTCGCACTGGGAATGCGGTCGTTGATGCGGTTGATGCAGCGCAGTAGGGTCGACTTGCCGCAGCCGGAAGGCCCGATAAACGCGGTGACCTGCCGCGCGGGGATGTCCAAACTGACGTCGTGCAGCACCTGCTTGGCACCGTAGGCGAAGCGGAGGTTTTTAATTTGAATCGCGGTGTGCATGCTTACCATTTGAGTTTCGCCCGCAGTTTGGCGCGCAGGACCATGGAGCCGGCTGATAGAACGGCGACGAGCAGGAGGAAAACGAAAACCGAGCCGTATTGGGCGCTCTGGGTGTATTCCGAATTCGGGATGCGCGCGGCCAGCGTGTAGATGTGATAGGGCAATGCTTGGACCTGCGATGAGAGGAGATCGAAGGGACTCTTCAATCCCTGCCATGGCAGATCGTCCTTCGCGGCAACAGCGGCTGTGAACATGATCGGAGCGGTTTCTCCGGCGACGCGGGCGATCGAGAGCAATGAGGATGTTAGGATTCCGGGTAACGAATAAGGCAGCACACATTTCCGGATCGTCTGCCAGCGGGTGGCTCCCATCGCCAGCGAAGCGTCGCGAAAGCCTTGTGGAACCGCGCGCAACGATTCTTCGGACGCGGTGATGATGACCGGCAAAATCATACAGGCCAGCGTGGCGCAGCCTGCGATGAGCGAGGAGTTCCAGCCTTGGAAACTTAGGAAATAGTTGCCGATGAAAAGCGGAAGCGTGAGCAACGAGCGGTCCGACGGAGCCGACGTGATGACGGGCACCGCGAGGACGAAGACCGAGAAGCCGAAGAGGCCGAAGACGATGGAGGGAATGCCGGCGAGGTTGAGGATGGCCAGACGGACTGCATGGATGAACGGGCTCTGCTTTGCGTATTCGGATAGATAGATCGCGGCGCAGATGCCGAAGAACAGCGCGAGGATCATTGAGCCGATGGTCAGCAGCGCGGTGCCTACAATGGGACCGGCGATGCCGCCGCCGGAGTAGGAATAGGTTTGCTCGTTGTAGATCGTGACTCCTTCGTGTTTTGCAAGATAATCGCTGTAAGCCGAAGCCGGAAGCTGGTGACGGTTGCCTTGTGCGTCGTCAAAGACATGGAGTGTCTCGTTTTTCGCGGTTAAAAATTCGAAGTCAACGAAGGGTGCTTCCGCTTTGAAAAGAACGGGTGCGCCGTCGATGATGATTTTTCCAAATAACAATGCCGCGATGAGGACGACGATATAAGTGACGCTTCCGAGCAGTGTTCGCACGACGAGATCCTTGAAGTGTCCCTTGGGGAGACCTTTGCGGATGAGCTTTTCAGGATTGATCATGGATCTGAAAAATTAGTGCTTCATCTTGTTCACGAAGCGGTGCGCGGTGGCGTTGATCGCGAGAACCGCGGCGAACAGCACGATGCCGACGACGAACAGCGCGCGATAGTGGACGCTGCCCAACGGAACCTCGCCGAGTTCCTGCGCGATGATGCCGGTCAGCGTGTGGGCGGGTTGGAAAAAGGTTCCGAGTCCGGCGGAGAAATCGGGGATCTTGATCCGATTGCCAGCGACTAACAAGACCACCATTGTTTCACCGATCACCCGACCGAGTCCGAGCAGGACCGCCGCGAGGATGCCGGAAAATGCGGCGGGGATGACGACCTTGAATGTGGTCTGGATTTTGGAGGCTCCGAGAGCTTCGGATGCTTCAGCGTAGGCTCCGGGCACGTTGTTGATGGCGTCCTCGGCGAGCGAGAAAATGGTGGGAATGCTCATCAGCGCGAGCAGGCAGCCTGCGGTGAAAATGTTGAGCCTTTCCTCGATAGGGAATCCGGGAATCCATTGCAAAGAATCCAGCAGCGAGAGGTCACGCAACACCGTGCCGAAAACCAGGATGCCGATGAAGCCGAGCACCACGGATGGAATGGCTTGGATGAATTCGATGACCGGCTTTACCACCGATTGCTCCCAAGGTGAGGCGAACTGGTTGACGTAAACCGCGGCACCGATGCCACTGGGGATCGCGATGATAAGGGCGACGATGGAAATCATCAGGGAACCTGCGGCGAGCGGAAGGATGCCGTAGAAATCCTGCCATTCGCCACCGGTGACCCAGTCTTTGCCGGTGAGGAAAGAGCCAATGGCTGTGGTCAGCGCGACCGGTGCGTCATGATTCCACGAGTTGATTTCAGCGGGTGTCTTTTCAAGATCAGCGATGAAGATCGGCCACGTGTTGCGGGCGACTTTCAGCAGACGTGCGGCTTCGGGTTGAGTGAGTTTTTCCGGAAGCTGGTCGAGAATGCCCACCGAAGATTCCTTGAGAATGGCGTGTGCTTTGATGCAGTCGGGGCGGCGTTCCAACAGAAGCTGGATGGGACCTTCGACGTCGGGCTTGTCCGCGATGGAAGCCTGAGCCTCGGCCGTTAGTTTTTCGCGCTCGGCGGGATCCTTGGCGCTGGCGGCGGCGGCGAGCAGGGTCTTGCGATCCTTTTCGATGATGTCCGCGCCCTGGATTTTGTCCTTGGTGGCGGTGACGGACTCGGTCATTTCCGAAACGAGGGAACTCAGTTCCGAGCCCGCTGATCCGAACGAATCGATGGTGGCGCGCATGCCTTGCAGCGGCTCTGCGTTCTTCTGTTGGGCGGCTGCGAATTGTTCCGCGAGGGATGTGACGAGGGCTGGATCTTCGGTGGCGTCCACAGCGCGGGAGCGGAGGGATCCGATCAGATCATGACGCTCGCTCTCAGTTAGGTGCGGTGTGGCGGGAAGGTGGGAAAGCGCTTTGAGCTTTTGCTTTTCGTAGTTGGCCTTGAGTGTGGCCAGCATTTCCGAGTTAGGATCGCTGCCGGCCTGCGAATTGTTCAGGACGAGATCGCGGGTGGCTCCGGTCTGGTCGGCGTAGGCATTGAAGAGCGCGCTGGCTTCCTGCGAGCGGCGCATTTGTTTCAAACATTGGCCGTTGATTTCAGCGTAATAGGCGCGGTTGAGGACGCTGGTGAGCTGTTCCTGGGCGGTTAGGTTTTTCCGGGAAATATCGACGAACTCCAGTCCGGCGATGCGATAGACCTCGAGTTCCCGCCGGTAGCCGGGGAAAAATCCGAGGCCTTCCTTGAGGAGGAAAATGATGATGAGCGCCAGGATGACGATGGTCAGTCCGGCATTGGATGCGAAGAAGTATTTGATCGCCCGTTCGTAGGAAAATCCACGCCTCTGGAATCGATGGGGCGTTTTGTTGGATGATGGTTCTTCCTGCGGCATGCTTGATGGACGACGTGGTAACGGGAGGGGAGGGGAGAAACAAGGAAATGAGCATCGCGGGCGAGCCTGCGATGCTCATTTCGATAACAACCGAAAACAGGGATCCGTATTACAGATCCTTCACAGGAATGAATCCGACCTTGCGGACGATGTCCTGGCCGGGAGCGGATTCGACATAGTTCATGAACGCCTCCGCCTCGGCGGTTGGTTTGTCAGGAGCGTAAAGGTAGCAAAGGCGGGCGTAAGCGTATTTCTTGGCATTCGCGGCCACTGGCTCGACACCGTCGATGGTGAGCGTTTTGGTGCCGGAAGTTTTGGAATAGGCGAGGCCGACATAGCCGATGCCGTTCTTGTTCTTGGCGACTTCCTGAGCGATCTGCTCGTTACCCGCCATTTTCAGCGAGCTTGAAGGATAGTCGCGGCCGCCCATGGCGAGCTTCTGCCAGTCCTTGTAGGTGCCGGAGGAAGTGTTGCGGGTGTAGATCGAGATCGCGCCGGGAGCGCCGCCGATTTCGGACCAGTCTTTGATCTGGCCGGTGAAAATCTTGGCGACCTGATCCTTGGTCAGCTTCGAGAGCGGGGAATTTTTATTCACGATGACGACGATCATGTCGTGGCAAATTTCGTGCTCCTTGAGATAGACTCCCTTGGTGCGGCAGAAGGTGCGTTCGTCATCCTTCACCTTGCGGGAAGACATGCCGATTTGTGCGGTTCCGTTAGCAAGCGCGGGAAACGCGGTGGTCGAACCTTCCGCGGCGATTTCGAATTTCACGCCGGTGTTGCCCGCGGCCTTGAAGCCTTCGGCAAGTTGCGGGACGAGTTTGGCACCGAGGGTGTCGGAGCCTTTGATGCTGAGGGTTTGCGCGCCGGCCATGGTGATCATGGCTGCCGTTGCAAACAGAGTGCTGATGGTTTTCATATGGTTTCGATTTTAGTTAGATAGGTCTGCTTGGAAAATCAGAAGGACATGCGGAGGCCGCTGAGGAAAGTGGCTCCGTCGTAGTCGCCGCCGCCGAGGTGGGAAAATTCCACGCCGTTCATGAGCTTGAGTTTGTTACCGTAGATGTAGTAGTTCACGCCGAGATAGGCGGAGGTGTAGGCGTTGCCTTTCGAGTCCGAGCTTCTCTTGCCCGCGGTGTAGTCAGGTGAAACACCTTCGTAGCGCGATCCGAGGACGAGACCGTCCGGGTCCGAACTGGATGCGAGTTGCAAGCGCCCGACGAGTTGGACTCCATCCGCGATGAAATAGGTCGGGATGATGTTGAGCGCGACCACGTTCGACTGGTCGATTGCCACGGTGGCTCCAGCTTGTTCGGCGTTTCCGTCGAAGCCGAGACCGAAGAGAAGATCCGTTGTCAGGCCGAAACGTCCTTGAATGATATCGTTGGAAATCGCGAACGCATCGGTGAACGCCGGCGATTTGCTGTAAGGGTAGGTCGCATTGCTACCGGAATCCTGATAGCCGGGATCCGTATTGTGCTCGTAGCGGAACGAGACGATGGCCGAGTCCAGTTTGGATTGCGCCGAGTAGTCATAGCCGATTTTACCGAGGAAAAGGGCTCCTCCTTCGAAATTCGTGAACTCCGGATTTTGATCATTCGCATAAATACCGGCTTCGTAGAGCCAATGCTCTTGGATACCTTTGCCGCTGGCCCAAATACCGGTGAGGTTGCCGGCGTGCAGCATGTTGGTGACCATGCTGCGCTCGAAGGTCACGATGTCCTTGGAGGAAATTTCCTGTTCGCGGGACAGCTTCACCTCCTGCTTGCCGATCGAGACGTTGAGTTCGTCCGATGGAGCATAGGTCAGATAGAGGTCGTAGATGTCCTGGTAGAATTCGTAACCATCAGACGTGCCGATCGGAGACGTGGTGTTCACGTCGATCTGGCCTTCAAGCTTCCAGTTTTGGAACCACTTGGACTTGAAGCCCAAATAGGCGCGGCGGGCTTCGAACTTGTCGCCCCAAACGCCGTTTTTACCCGCGTTTTCATAATCTTCGATGTCGAAGTGGCCGTTGTCCGAGTGACCGTCGGCATATTGCACCTGAAGGCGTCCTTGGAGGGAGAATTCCTGGAGGATCGGATTGTTCTCGTCCTTATAGAGGGTGGCGGCGGACCATGCCCGGTCCATGGCGGTTTCGCCGGTCAGCTTGCCAAGCAGCAGGCCGGTGGCGGTGCTTGATGAGCCTGCTTCGGCCACGGCGGACGGTTCGGCAGAGGTTTCGGTTCCAGCTCGGGCGGAAAGGCAGCCCAGCATGCTGGTGGCGAGCAGGGTGCGTTGGATCGATTTCATGGATTGCATTTGGTTTGGCGTGGGTTGTGTGACGAATCCGTGACAGGGCGTCAGGCACGCCCGCTTGTTATTGGCCTCCCGTCGCGCACCCAAGGTGACTTTTGTGACAAATATGTCACAAGGCCTGCGACCCTTGGATCCTCACTTCGTTTGTCCGAGGGCTCCCGGAGTTTTGGTGAGCGAGATGGATTGAATCGGGTGGTGAGATGTAATTCCTTGAAAATCAGTGTTTAATCTGCGTTTGATGATGGGTGATGGCACTTTTGGGCGGTCTCAATACCTGTAGACTTTCGGATTTCACCGTCTCTGAGACCATTCGAAATCGGCTACAAAAACGTCACAATCGGATCGCTATGTGACGAAATGACCCTTGGAAGTCACCAAACGACCGCCGCCGCACCCACCCGACAGGAGGGCCGTCAGACACGGATCGAATGAAATGGATTTCCCGACCTTTTGGGTTGCCGAGGCGGCGGGCTCTGCTAGCTTGCGCACGATTGGTTGAGAAGGTTTATGAATGCCGTGCTCGAACATCCCGTGCTCGTATTGAATCGGTTCTGGCAACCGATCCACACCTGCTCCGTCCGCAGGTCGCTCCATTTGCTCTGCCTCGGACATGCCCAAGTCGTGCAGGTGGAAGGTGACGAGCGCTTCAATTCCCATGATCTTTCCTCATGGATTTCCTACTCCGTCGGAAATACGGATGCGGAAATGATCCACGGTGCCCGGATCGCGATCCGTGTTCCGAAGATCGTCGTTCTCTCGGTTTACGACCGGCTACCGCGGTTGGAGGTGAAATTCACCCGCCGCAATGTCTTTCTGCGCGACAAGTTCACCTGCCAGTATTGCACCAAGGTCCTGCCCGAAACGCAGCTCAATCTCGATCACGTCATGCCCCGCGACAAAGGCGGCCGCACGACGTGGGACAACATCGTCACGTCCTGCTTCCGCTGCAATACCCGCAAGGGCAACAAGCTGCCGCACGAGGCAAACATGCACCCGCAGATCAAGCCCTTCGCACCCCGCTGGAGGCCGCTTTTCGGCATGCATGAAAACGGCCTCGCGGACGAGAGCTGGAATCATTTCCTGCATCTGGAACGGGACGATAAGCGCAGGTCGGCTTGAGGAAGTTGCCTTACTTTCGTATTGAAAAGTAAGGTAATTCATGAAATGTTACAAACATGCCGCAATTGAAGCTTACCAGCAAACGTCAGGTGACATTCCCCAAAGAGGCTTGTGACGCGCTTCATGTAGGGCCTGGGGACATCATCAATCTCGAAACCGCAATGGTTGACGGCCGGAAGGTTTACATCCTGCGCGCAAAACAATTTGAAAGTCCTTGGTTCGGGATGCTTCGCGACAAAGCAGCCAAAGTGGACGATCACTCGATGGAAGCGGTTCGTTCCAGTATCGCCAAAGGCCGAAAGAGGACTGGCGAATGAAGTATGCCTTGGATACTTCGGTGGTGATTCGTTTGCTGGTGGGAGATCCGTTGGACCTTGCCGAAATTGCTCTGGAAAAAATCAGGATACTGAATGAAAGCGGCTGTTATCTATGGGTGTCGGATCTGGTGGTCTCGGAAGCTTATTTTGCCCTCCAGCATCATTACAAAATCTCCAAGTTGGAAGCGCTGAAGGCTTTGCGTGTATTTCTTGAAGCAGGCACCATTCTGTCCAGCGGGCATGCTGCCGTCGTTCTGGCAAAAGGAAATCTCGCCAGCTCGAAACCGGGATTCGTCGATCTTTTGATTCACTCGGCAGCCATCGAAGCGCAAAGCCAGTTGCTGACCTGTGAGAAATCCGCAGGAAAATTGGCCGATGTAGTTGTGTTGTCTGTGAAATGATCCACCGCCATACTATAGCCCAAGCGGCAGGGTTGGGGTGGTGAATTTCGTGGATTTAGGGTTCAATCTTGCCAACCCGGACACGTTGGTCTAACGACTCTATCGTCGTGGCCCTATTGCTGATCGTCATCCTCGTTTACATCGCCCTCGGTGTTGGCTTGATCAGGCTTTCGATGTTGTTCGCCAAACGCATCCCGTTTCCTGCACTGCGAATCGCCATTCATACCGCTGTGTTCACCTTCTGGTTCATGCCCGGTTTGGCCGCCAGCGAGGGCGGCGCCATGCCGGGGCCGATGTGGCTCATTATTTTGGACGCGATCCAGCGGGGCGCAATCACCCGGCAAATTGATGTGGCGATGATTCTCAAGATGACCGGGACCTGCTGGGGGATCGCTTGGATCGTGGGGTTCGGTTTGGACTGCATTTGCCGGAGGTGGGAGAAAAAACAATCCGCCGGTGGGGGCCGCAAACGCTGGCCATGAGTCGCAGGCGAACAGCTTGGATCACATCGCCCCGCCGCCGCCCATGTGATTGAGCAGCTTCTGGTTGAACTCATCCGCCATGTTATATCCGAGTTTTCTCAACTGCTGGTCGAGCGCGGCGATGGTCACCATGCGGGCGGTGTCTCTTCCGGGGCCGACGGGGATTTCCACATGGACGACCTGCTGGCCGAGGATTTCGTAAGTCTTCTGTTGGAGTCCGATGCGGTCCACCTCGTTGAGATCCGTCTGCGGCTTGAGCGTGACGACGAGATCAAGCCGCTTGTCCGGACGGATCGAGGCGAGGCCGTAGAGGTTGGCGACGTTGATGATGCCGATGCCGCGGATTTCCATGTAGCCGCGCGACAGGTCGGGGGCGGTGGCGACCAACTCGCCGCCGACGTATTTGATGCGCACCATGTCGTCGGCGACGAGCGAGGCCCCGCGCTCTAACAGTCCAATCGCCGTCTCCGATTTTCCCGCGCCGCTGCGACCGACGATGAGCACGCCGACACCGCGCATATCGACCATGCAGCCGTGCAGCGTGACGCTGGGCGCGAACTCATGTTCGAGCCGGATCGTCGCGGCGTTGAGGAAATTCATGGTCACCTGCGTGGTGCCGAAAACCGGAATCCCGTGCTCCTTCGCGACGTCCGCCAGAGTGTCCTCGAGTGTCGAGCCGCGGGCGACGACGATGCACGGGATGTCGCGATCACACATCCGTCGGAAGCGGTCGACGCGCATCGATTCCGGAAGTTTCTTCAAATACGAGAGCTCGGAGTTTCCCAGTACCTGGACGCGCTTCCGGGCGAAGTAGGAGAAAAACCCCGCGAGCGCCAAGCCGGGGCGGTTCATCGCCGGCTCGCTGATCAGGCGGTCGAACCCGACTTTTTCGCCTTGTAGCTTCAATCCCAGCGACTCGGCGTGGGCTTCGAAGAATTTTTCAACAGAGATCGAAGCGACGGTTTTGACGCGTGGAGGCATGGCCGCGATACAAACAGATCCCGCCAGCCACGGCACGCGAAATCCCACGCCGGGCGGCATCCCGCCCGCAAACCCGGAGTTGCGCGGGGAATGGAACGTGCTACAAGAACCGCCAAGAACCATGCCAAATTACGATTACGAATGTCAAAAATGCGGGAAACGTTTCGAAGTGTTTCAAGGCATGAATGATGCGAAACTCACCGATTGCCCGCAGCCCGGCTGTGACGGCCAGGTGAAACGCCTGCTCGGCACCGGCGGCGGCATCATTTTCAAAGGCGCGGGATTCTACCAAACCGACTACCGCTCCTCGTCCTATCAAGCCGGAGCGAAAGCGGACGGAGCCGCAAGCGCACCTCCCGCTCCTGCGGCGGCACCGGCTCCCAAGTCCGCCGATTGACCTTTGCGAAGGGAGGCCTTGCAAGCTGCCCGGCGCGTGATAATCAGACAGCTCATGGCCGAACCCAAAAAACCCAAATCCGGTGGAGGTTGTTTCTCCAAATTGCTCCTGCTCATCCTGCTCGCGGCGATGGGTGGACTGGCGACCGCCGTATTCTTCGTCGTCCAGCCCCAGGACCTGACGGACCTCGGCGGTTACGGCCCTGCCGTGAAAGCCACTCCGGTCCGCGACATGAAGGCGGTCCTCCAAAGCGCCATCGACCGCAACTACGCCGTCACTCTATCAGAGGCGGAAATCAATCAATGGATCGCCTCCACGCTGGTGATGAAACAAGGCGGACTGCTCGCCGACCCGGTCAAACTGGAGCACTTCTGGGTCCGCCTGGAGGAAGGCCACGCGGAGTTGATCATGGAGCGCAGCGTCTTCGGGATGCCGTTCACGATTTCCATGTATTTCAAGGTCGATAAAGAACAAAGCGGCAAGGAAATCATCACCAGCTATAATCCGTCCGGCGGTCCTTTCCTCAAGGATTACGAGTTCCCGCAAAAGGGCGGCCGGTTAGGCAAGCTCGTCGTGCCGCAGGGATTCCTCCATCTCGTCCTGCCGTCTTACGAGAAAATTGCCGCACTGTTCAATGCGGAAACCGAACTGGCCTTCAGCAAGATGCAGCGCGTGAAATTCGAGAACGACCGGATTGTCCTTGATCCTCGCGAGACGTTGGGCGATCAGGGGATGCCCCAGATATTTTGAGTTCAGATGATCCTCCGTCCGCTGGTTCTGGGATTGATTGTCACCGCGCTGGCCGCCGCGCAGGAAATCCCGCGCGCCGTGCAGGTCACCGAGCCGCCCGAGCCGCTCAAGCTCGCAGGGCAGGACCGCGTGATCAGCAGCACCAAACAATTCCGCGTCAATGGCGGCGGTTCCGAAGATCGCTCGGCAACCGTAATGTTGGCGGAAGAGGCGAGAAATGAACTTCTCCGTCTAACCGAAGATGTCAAGACGGGTGCCGCCTTCAAGGAGCCGGAGACCGCGTGGTGGAAGATTCCCATTTCCATCACCCTGCACGGTAAAAGCGGCGACCCGCTGCCGCGCAGGACGGTGGCCACGGAAATCCTCGTGAGCGAGGCGGGCTTTGAAATCCACCTCGACGTGCACCTCAGCCGCGGCATCGAGCAGGAGCGGTTGAAATTCGCGACGACCGCCGCACTCATTTACGAACGGACGCTCAAGGATCGTCCTAACACCGTCTCCCAAACGCCGTATTTAGTGCCGCCGTGGCTGGTGGACGGCCTGCGCGAAGCCACTGCCTGGCGGCTTAATCAGAGCGACCGGCGGCTTTATGAAGCGCTCTTCAAAACCGGCGGACTCTTCAAACTCGACGACCTGTTCTCCCTCGACGAACGCGGCTTCGACGACATGGACGGCGCGTCACGGGCGGCGTTCCATGTTTCGTCCGGCGCGCTGGTGATGGCGCTGCTGCAACAACCGCAGGGCAAGAGCGCGTTCCGCAATTTCCTCGCGGAGGTCGCCGACTTCCAAGGTGAAATGCCCGCACTGCTCCGCAAACATTTTCCCGAGCTCAATCTATCCGAAACCAGCCTTTCCAAATGGTGGCAGTTGCAGCTCGCCAACATCGGCGCGCAGAACCTCGCCTCGGATATTCTAACGATTTCTAAAACCGATGCCATGCTTGCCGAATCACTGCGGCTGAATTTCCGCGACGGCGAAGGCCTCGTCCAACAGAAGGAACTCATCTACTGGCCCGAGATCGCCGCCCTGCCCGAAGCCGAGCGCGCAAACTCCGTCCGGCTCGCGCAGGACGCTTTGGTCCGCTTGAGCTATCGCTGTTTCCCGTCGTATCGCCCGATTCTGGCGGAATATCAGATCATCCTCGCCAACATCGCGAAGAACAAAACCAAGGATGTCACCGCCGCTCTAACCGCCATCGATGAGCGGCGGGCCACGATGACCGCGAAGGCCGCCCGCGCCAGCGATTATCTCAATTGGTTTGAAATCACCCGCGCCCGCGAAACCAGCGGTGCCTTCGACGACTACCTCCGCCTCAAGGAGCGTCTCAAGTCGAACCCCCACCAGCGCGACGACGAGCTTTCGAAATACCTCGACCGCCTCGACGCCATTTTCAACCGCGGTCTCGAAAACACCGCTCCCGTGGAATCGACGCCTAATGGCGAAATCCCGAACCTACCGCCGCTGCCGAAGTGAGGCCGTCTGTCCAGATTGACAGAACGCTTTCGGTCCCAGCTCCTTCCATTCGGATCTGTTAAAAATTGCTACTGCCGGCACCGTCAGGACCTGAAAGAACGTGGATTTCGGATGGTTGCTCGTTGATTCCGGCTGCTGTTTTTTTCCGCTGCCTCGCGGCGCAGGTTGAAGGGCGGTGAGCTAGCAGCTTCCTCTTCGTCTGGAAATCAAAGACATACTGGGCGATCCAGCTGTCCAAGCTTGGAGTATAGTTGGTTTTAACCACAGGGAAGCTGCGGTTTCGTGACGGTATCGTACCATTTCGGCATTCGTCTATCAGACCTGAGATTTTTCTTGCCGGGAATTTGTTTGAGGTCTAACCCCTGTGGGCTGGATGTGGTGGACACCACTGACTTTGAGAGGTGTTTTTAAATTCTTTTTGAAATCAAATTCGAAACCGAGATAATACTTATGAGCCATCCATCGAGCATGTGCCAGGCAGGGAAGAATTCCGCTGCGAAACTGCGGCTGACTCCGTCAGTCTGGCGATGCATTGCCTCATTTCTTTTGTCGGCTGGGGCTGCCTTCGGGACGGTTGCAACGCCAATATTTGCGCCTGGCGATGCCCAAGCTTCCATCGGTTTTTACGTGTCCGTAACCTGCGTTACTTCGAACTCCTCGATTCATTATACGACTAATGGTGCAACTCCCACGCTTGCTGACCCTCAGGTTCCCACTGGGAATTTGGTGATGATCCAGCGTTCGCTCACGTTGAAGGCGAAGGCGTGGGTAGGGTCGGATACAAGCGCGGTAATGACGGCGGATTACAAAGTCGTTGGAGATATTGCTGCGGGTGGCATGCACAGCATGGCTGTCAAAACAAATCAGGCGGTTTACGGTTGGGGGCAACAAGAATACGGCCGACTCGCGAATCGCAGTGGCACGCTAGGTAGGAAAACCTTTCCCCAACTTTCCAGAAGGTCCTCGACTGTGGACTTTATCAACGGAGAGCGTGTTGCTGCGGGACTGAAGCACAGCGTCTTTTTGGATTCAGCCGGGGCGGTGCACGCGGCAGGCCTGAACGATTTGGGTCAGCTCGGCGACAACTCCACTGTCACCCCCACAGATTTCTGTTCGGAACCTGTGGTGAAAAGTACCACCGCAAGTGATTTCCTGACAGGGTGCATTCAAGTGAGTGCGGCAGACAACTACTCTGCCGCACTTTCTGATTCCTCTACTGGCGGCAAAGTCTACACTTGGGGGAGCAATGCTTTCGGGCGTCTGGGACGGATAGTAAATGGAGATGATCTCTATGCAAAATCAGTCAAGACCGCCACTTCTCCTTATTCAGCATTGACCGGAATCGTTCAGATTGCAGCAGGGGGGAACCACATGCTGGCCAGAACCGCTCATATGTCGGAGCTTGCGGGTGGCACCGGAGATGTCTGGGTGTGGGGTCTCAATACCAGCGGCCAACTCGGCTTGGGAAATACAACGTCTTTCAATCGTGCCACCCAAGCGACAATTTTAGGCAACATCAGCGACATTAGCGCGGGGGTGGCTCACAGTGCGGCGGTCAAATGGAATTCAAACAATCAGGGGAAGGTCTATTGTTTCGGTCAGCAGGAGTTTGGCCGCTTGGGCAACGGGTCCGTGTCCTCGGCAAATGTAGCAACCCCTGAAGTGGTCTTGAAATGGGACAACAGCCCGCTGGAGCAAATTGTGGCAGTGGCGGCTGGACCGCGGCATACGCTGGCTTTGGATAGCAATGGGAAGGTTTGGGCATGGGGAGGGAATGCGGACGGCGAGTTGGGAGATAATACCCTAACAGGTCGCGGACGTGCACGTCTTGTCTTGGACACGGACGGCAGCGGTTCGTTATCTCACATTGCCAGCATTGCCGCAGGTGGCGTCGACGGGGCGGGATTCAGTCAAACTCTACGATAGCCGTATTTCTGCCTCCACATCGATGCCTCGTGCTTCCTTTGAAAAGAGCTGGTCCGGCTTTGCCCTCCTGTTGAAGCCCGTGCCGGCAAATGAACACATCCATCCGGCGGAAAACCTTGACCAAATTATCGGGGGGTGTTGTGGACAACCGGCTCAGGTCAGCAATTTGGGCAAAAGCGATGGGGACTGCAAAAGTTGCGGCCTACCCTCATACAGCGTCAACCCCATTAATATGAACTTCAAAGTCATCGATACCCCGATGTGGTGGGAGGCTCCGGTCGGTCCCTCGGTGAATATGACCTTGATGTTCAACAGCCAGGACTCTCTGAACAACTATATACCGTTTGGTAAAAAATGGTCATTCGAATATGCGTCCTACTTGCTAATCACTCCGGGAGCGCGTGTTCAGGTCAAGGATGGTGATGGAAGGCTCGAAACCTTCCCGGCCCCCACAAACGTGGTGTGGACAGAGGTAGAAGGGAATCTTATCCCAGCGAGCTATCCAGTCACCTACCAATCCCCCAAAGGGGACTTCCGAGTCCTCACCCAAAACAGCCTTCATGAGTTCACGCTCACCAGCCAGGACGGCACCAAATTCCAATACGGAATCCCTGATGCCATGATTCCATTCCATGACCCGAATATCAATCCCGTCGCCCCACCTCCCGGCTACGTTTGGCCGGAAGATACTTCAGTGCCGCTTCTCCTGAGTATCACGGACCGTCACAACAATTCGATTTCAATCACACACAACACACAAGGTGCTATCACCAGGATCTCCCATTCCGCCCTTCCTGGTGGCGAGTGGAATATCGTTTACGATAATACAGTCGCAGGTTCCCTGTCACGGATTGTCCGCATGGACGACCCGTTCGGGCGCTCGTGCCATTTCAGCTACGACAGTCAGGGGAACCTGTCCGGCCAGATTGATATGGGAGGGCTTGTTTATGGCTACACCTATACGGAAGCCCAAACCTACGATTTCACAATCCGCCAGGTCAACTCAAGCGGGCAATGGGTTCAACCTGATCTAACATCTCAGCTTTTCGTCAGCAGCATTACCACTCCAACAGGCAAGACCTCGATCGAGACCGAGCCTGCTGATGGATTTAAGACAATGAATGTGACGTTTGGCGCTGGATACAGTTATATGTATCCTCCCCACGATTATCCGAACCAGAATCAGAAAATGTGGACGAATTACCGGATTACGGTTAAAGACCATCTTGATAATCCGACAGAATACTATTTCTGTGGTCTGAATGGAAATACCTATATCAGAAATCCGTTCCAGATGCAGCGCGCTCCGGATAAGCTGCGGCCGGAGCAAGGTGCGCATATGAAAATCGGAAAAACCCTTGCTGCTGGCCAGGGAGTCATCAATCACAAGGAAATTTTCGAATCTGAGAACATCAGTACCTACTATTGGGATGTTTCTGAGAACTACTATGACCAGAATACCCGGTTGCCCTCCCGAGTTCCGGACGAGAATGGCGGGTATAACCTTGTTGATTATACTGGCAACAATCAAGGCCGGCCAACTCACATTATTCTCAACGGGATTGCCGCGCCTCTTCCCCCTGCAGGGGCTACAGATATCCAAACAGACAGCACCATTGATTTCGTTTATGAAACCAATGGAATTGATGTAAAAACTGTCTCGCGCAAGTATCTTGGTCAAAACAAGACCCTTGTTGAATACAAATATTACACGGGCAGCCGTGATGTGGAATGGGTAACCGACGTCAATGGACGAAAACTCACCTATGTCTGGTATGCCAACGGCTTGCCCCAGCGGATCACGGATTCCGTCACCGGGGATGTTGTTGAATTCAGTTACGATTCCCATCTGCGTCCATTCAAAACTTTTCTCAATGGAATTGTGGTAGCTACCACCACCTACGATATCGATGGCAGGGGCGTGATCGACGCAAGCCTCAGCGCGGATGGCCAGTTGACCTACTACCGTTACGATGATCTGAATCGTCTTACCAGGGAGGTTCACTCTGATGAAAGCTTTGAGGCTTATGATTGGGCTTGCTGTTATATCGAAACAACTCGCTATGGAAAGATGGTCGGCTCGACAGAGAAAACCCTCCGTCGCTCGATCACCTTTCATGACAAACGCGCCCTCCCGCTCTTTACCACCGAGACCGATGGCAGCACGACGCGCTACCTCTTCGATATTGCAGGGCGTCTCACAGAATTAACCGACCCCAAGAACCAGGTGACAAAGTGGGTTTACAACGGCGCGAATCAATTGACGGATAAAACCTATTCGGATCTCACCAGAGAAGTGTTCAAATACTATCCCGTCTCTACCGGCTATGGAGGAGGAAAAATCAGTAATTACACAAATCGGCGCGAACAAGTAACCTATTTTTCGTACGAATATGACGGTCAGCTCGACTCTATTTCGGGCCAGAGCACGGTATCCTTCGACTACGATTCCTGGAGAAGGCCGTTCAAACAGATCCAAGGAAGCGGCTCCAATGTGACACCGGGAACCACTACCTTCACCCACGATCTTCTCGGACGTCTCACTTCCATCGACGGGCCGTGGGCGGATGATACCATTGGCTACCTTTACGAGGATGCCGATCGGAAGGTTACCCGCAACAGCCCCGGCGGGATGAGCCAAGTCACCGCTGGCGACGCATTTGGCCGCATGAAGTCCGTGGCGAATGTGCTTGGCATCTTTACCAACGGCTATGATGACACTGCGACCACCATTTCCACGCAGCTTAATAGCATCACCCATACGGGAGCCGATGCCGGGTTCGACACTGCATTCACCTACCACGGCGATGTCTTTGACCGGGCACTTGAATCGATCACTTCCAAGAAGCCGGGCGGAGCGACTGTGGCGAAGCACACTTACGGTTACGATCTGCTGGGCAACATCCAGACATGGAAACGCGAAGCTCAACTTGCCAACCCCGATCCTACGAATAATCCGACCCTTCAATATCAGTCAACAGCCTATTATGACCAGGCCGGCCAGCTTGGTTCGCTTATCAACCAGCCGCTTGCAGGTTCCAGCGTTGCGAATACCGGCTATCATTACGCCTACGATGCTGCTGGCAACATCGCCTCCAAGCAGGTAGAAACCTCCGGAACTGGCGCGGACATGACCACCTACACCCACAACAACCTCAACCAGATAGACGGCATCGGCGGGTCGGCGGGCGTGAAAACCGTCGTCGTGCGTGGCAACACCGATGAACCCGCCACCGTTAAGCTCAAGCCCAGCATCGCCACCGAGTGGAGGGATGCCCGAATGCTGGAAGGGAACCGCTTCGAGGCCAGTCTCGACCTCGTCACCGGTCCAAACCAGCTCAACATCCAAGCCAAGGACGGCTCGAACAATGTCTCCAGCTACACCTACGGGCTCAATCTGGCCTCAGCCACCGCAGTCGCGGCGGGTACTGATTTTTACGACGATGAGGGAAACATGCTCACCGGCGGTGTCCGCAGCTACGAGTGGGACCGCCAATCCCGCCTCGTAAAAATCATCTGGGGAGCAGGTTCCAACAAAACAACGGAGTACCGTTACAACGCCCTCGGCCAGCGTGATGAACAAATCGAGAAAACGGGAACTGCCGAAAGCGGCCATTACTACTATCTCTATGAAGGAATCCATCTCCTATGCCGCTATAACGGAGGAACTACCATGGCCAACATTGACCGCCAGTATCTGTCCCAAGGCGAGCAACGCAAGAACGGTGGCACCTGGGCCAGCCATTACTACACCCGCGACCACCTCGGCAGCATCCGCGAGGTGATGAACAGCGATGGCAGCCTCGCGGCGAGATACGACTACGATCCTTTCGGGAAGCGGCAAACACAATACCAAGCAGCCGCCTACCTCGGAGGCTGCGACCTCGGCTATACCGGACACATCACCCAGCAAAGCGCGGTGGGCGGGCAAGGAGAAATCTTACTGACACTTTTCCGGGTTTATGATCCTCAGTTGGGCAGGTGGCTATCTGCCGATCCGATCGGGGAGGAGGGAGGGATGAACCTGTATGCCTACGTCGGAGGTGATCCGCTGAATGCAGTCGATCATTTGGGGCTGGCATCGTGGAAGGATCATTGGGAGGCCTTTAATGAAATTGGGTGGTGGTCAAGATTGGAAGATCTAGGTGTCGGCACGCGCGCAACAATTGACGGAATAATTCCAGGAGGAGGAAAATATGGTGATCCTTTCCAAGAATCGGGAGCATATGATAAATGTGCTGATGGTGTCGAAGCTTCAAAATTTTATGGGCGTTTCGCACGCTATACATCCATGATTGCAGGTGGTAACGCATTATTCGCCTCGAAAGCGGCATATCTTTGGAGTGGGTTAGGTGAAGAAGGCGCCGCTATTGCTGCAGGAGAAGCTGCCAGTTATGGAATGACAACTGTCGGAATGACAACAGGAGGGCAGATGGCGGGACTTTTGGATTCCCTTGCGATAAGAATTGGTATTCCTGGAGCTATCCGCTATTGGGGAATCTGGGGGACGTCATCAACCTTATTTGTTTTGAATGCTCAAAGAATTACTGGAATGAATATAGAGCAATGGGGTGATATATTTAGGAAAATCGAATATCCATTGGCAAAAATGTGCGGAAAGCTATGAAAGAAGAAAATTGGACTAAGTTTTTGAGAGGTCTGATGATTTTATTTGGTAAAAAACATTTGATAATAAAGCGTGAATGGCAGGTTTATTACTATGTCGATAGAAAATTTGCATTTTTAATTTTCCCCAAGTTGAAGAGTAAATATATCATTCAAAATGAAATGCCTATAATACGCAGTATAGATATGCTAGTCGATTTTCCCGAAGGATCTGAAATAAATACCAGGGTGGGAGGTTTGTTTTTGGAATATGCTGCAAAGAATAATTTTAAACTTTGAAAAGTCTCGATGAGAACTGCTCCGACTACAGGTAATTAATAGGGGCGGTGAATCGACGGGGGCAGTCCCGAATGGCGCTGACTTAAGCGAAGTAAATAAATGGGGTCAGAGTACACCAATTCACATGTAAGCGTCGTAAATCCGTCCCCCTTTCGTGAGTTAGGCGGCTTGCTGGTCGCTGGCTCGGCGCTCGGCGGCGATGCGGGCGGGTGTGAGGGCCGCTGCTTGTTTGACCGTGGCGTTGTGGGGCAGGCGTTTGATGACTTCGGTCAGATAGTCTTCGGGGTCGAGTTCCTGGGCCCGGCAGTTAAATGGGGTCAGAGTACACCAATTCACATGGCGGGGCCGCGGCACCGGTCGCTTATTGGTTTTGAAACGAGGAATGAGCCGGTCCCCGGAATTCGGGCCAAGGGTTAAGCTATGATTGTGGTGTGTGGGTGCGGACTGTAAACCGAACCAAACACACACGAAATGAAAGGCAAACGCAGAAGACACGACCCCGAATT
>NZ_JBDSCX010000058.1:0-69206 GCF_039920825.1 Luteolibacter sp.
CATTCCACCGAAAGATCTCAACGAATACGTCGGCAACGTCTACGAATTCAAAATCGTCAAGGTCAACGACGAGCGCAAGAACATCGTTCTTTCCCGCCGCGAAGTCATCGAAGCCGAGCGCTCCGAGCAACGCCAGGTCTTCCTTTCCACTGTCAAAATCGGCGACAAGGTCACCGGCGCGATCAAGAACATCACCGACTTCGGTGCCTTCGTCGATCTGCAAGGCATGGACGGACTTCTCCACATTACCGACATGTCGTGGGGCCGTATCAACCATCCTTCCGAGCTGCTTCACATCGGCCAGTCCGTGGATGTCGTCATCCTCGACGTCGACAAAGAGAAAGAGCGTGTTTCGCTCGGCCTCAAGCAAATGTCCGACAATCCTTGGGAAGATATCGAGCGGAAATACCCGATCGGTCACAACGTCAAGGGTCGCGTCACCAAGCTTCTTCCTTACGGAGCATTCATCGAAATCGAGCGCGGCGTCGAAGGCCTCGTGCACGTTTCCGAGCTCAGCTGGGTCAAGCGCATCACCCGTCCTTCCGACGTCCTCGAAATCGGTCAGGAAATCTCGGCCGTCGTCCTCGGCATCAGCATCGAAGAGCAGAAAATCTCGCTCGGCGTGCGTCAGCTCGATTCCAACCCATGGGATGAAATCGAACTCCGCTATCCAGTGGGTGCCACCATCAAGGGCCCGGTCCGCAACCTCACCGCTTACGGTGCGTTCGTGGAGCTCGAAGAAGGCATCGATGGTATGATCCACGTCTCGGACATGTCCTGGACCCGCAAGATCAACCACCCGTCCGAAGTTCTCAAAAAGAACGACGAAGTCGAAGCCATCGTGCTTGCCATCGACAAGGGCAACCAACGCGTCTCTCTCGGTATCAAACAAACCGAAGGCGATCCATGGAGCCTCATCGACAGCCGCTTCAAGGTCGGCGACCTCGTCAAGGGCACTGTTGCCAAGATCGCGTCGTTCGGCGCCTTCATCAGCCTCGACGGTGACATCGACGGCCTCATCCACATCTCGCAACTCAGCGAAGACCACGTGGAGAAGGTCAAGGACATCATCAAGGTCGGCGAAGAGATCGAAGCCCGCGTCATCAAGGTCGACAAGGTCGAGCGCCGCATCGGCCTTTCCATCAAGGCCGTCGGTTACTCCGATGACCAATTGAAAAAGGAAAGCGCCAGCTTCGAGAGCCTCCGCCCATCCTCCGAGATGGTCGGCCTCGAGCAAGCGTTCAACCTCGCCGCCGCCGCCTCCGAAGACTGGAGCCCGGGTCAGGAAGACTAATCAAACAGCGGCGGTCATCGCGACCGCCGCTACACGCAAGAAGCCGGACGGGGAAACTCGTCCGGCTTTTTTGTGCTGCCGTCGCCGGGTCGCGATTCCAGGAATTGTTAGAATGACTCGCCCAACCCTGCATCTGGAAGGAGACGCTTCTTGGAAGAGCACGACCGGGTTGCTACTGAACAGGGTCTTCTTGAAATTGGTGGCTGAGAGTTTTTCTATCCGGATTCTTTGGCATCCGCACGGATCCTTTAGCTTCTTATTTTTAACCGCGTACCGGGAAAGCCTTTTACAAGTCCCATCAACTGCGGGTAACCTGCCGATGTGAAAAAACTAGCTCTCTGCTGTTGCGCCGCTTTTGTGACCTTGTTTGCTTCCTGCTCTTTGAATCGCCCTGAAGTTCCGGCCGATCAGGCCACCAAGATTCGCCAGCACCGGATGGCTCCTTCGGAGGACATGGACGAGATCAACAGGGCGAAACTCGGCTCGCCGCTGCCATCGGCGAACGACAGTAGTTGGAAATTCTGATCGCTTCCTTACCCATTCGACGCCGACTCGTTTCCCCTGGCATGGCGCATTCGCCGGACGTGAAGAAGCGGTGAAACTAGGAAGATCCTTGTGCAAACGCAGGGACTCTTCAGTGAGGCCTGCGAGGTGGCGACGGTCTTGGTATTTTCCGAGGGAGTCATGACCACTGAAAACAAACGCGCCGTCTTGGACGTAGCCAGTCCTGCATTATGAAAACCTTGTTATTCCTCGCCCTCTCCGCCGTTTCTCTAACCGCCGCCGGCCTTCCCGGTTGGAAACTTGTCTGGTCCGATGAATTCGACAAACCCGGACTGCCCGATTCCGCGAAATGGAGTTACGAAACCGGAATGCTCCGGAATCACGAGAAGCAATTCTACACTCAGGACAAGGAAAACGCCCGCGTGGAGGATGGCCATCTGATCATCGAGGCTCGCAAGGAGCAAAGGGAGAAAGGCGATTTTACCTCCGCGAGCCTCAATAGCAAAGGGCACGGGGAATGGACTTACGGCCGGATGGAAGTGAAAGCGAAAATCCCGGCCGCTCGTGGCACATGGTCCGCCATCTGGATGCTGCCAACCGACATCGGGAAGGTCGGCTGGCCCAAGTGCGGGGAGATCGATATCATGGAGCACGTTGGCTATGATCCCGGCGTCATCCACGGCACCCTTCACACGGAGGCCTACAACCATATGAAGCATACCCAGCGCTCCGCCCAGGTTTCCGAGAAATCATTCGCCACCGAATTTCACACCTATTCCATGGAGTGGTCGGCGGAGAAAATTCTGATGGAAATCGACGGCAAGGTTTACGGCACCTTTGACAAGAGGGCCGGCGACGGCGTGGCCCAGTGGCCGTTCGACAAGCCGTTCTATCTGATTCTCAATCTCGCGATCGGCGGTGACTGGGGCGGAGTGAAAGGCATCGATGACACGGCGTTTCCCCAGCGGATGGAAATCGATTACGTGAGGTTCTATCAGAAGTCTCCGTAAATGAAAAAACCGGACGGGATCGTTCCCGTCCGGCTCTGTTTCAGATCCCAGGGAATCAATCCTTGATATCCATTGCGGCGTATTCGCCATCCTTCCTTCGGTAGATAATGGTCAGGCAACCGCGGCGGGCGCTCTTGTAGAGCACGAACGGGCGGTCGGTGAGTTCAAGCTGCATGACGGCGTCTTCCTTGTACATCGTGCGGATCGAGTAATTCTCCGGGTGGACGAGGAACGGTTCCGGCTCGATGTCGGAATTTTCCGGGTGATCCAGAACGTCTTCGGTGAAGAAGCGTTCTTCAAGATGCCGGATCGACTCATTGCGGTGCGGGCGATGCTTCTTCATCAACCGCGTCTTGTGCTTGCGCATTCGTCGGGCGATTTTCTCGATCGTCTCATCAAGGGCGGCATACATGTCCTTGCCCTCGGTGTGCGCTTCGATGGTGATGTGGTTGGCGCAAAAAAGAATGATTTCGGCGATGTGCCGGTTTTTTTGGACGTCGAGAATGACCTTGGCCTCAATGATTCGCGGGTAATCAAGATGCAGTCCCTCGATCTTTTTGGTCGCGTGGTCGCGCAGGGCATCGGTCACTTGCTCGTGCCTCACCGTGACGGTGATCGGCAGATTGACGTTGGCGGTTTGCATGGTTCGTATTGGTTGGTATTTGGGTGAGCGGACGGCAGTTCTAACTGCCTTATCCGTCGGATACCTTGAACCAGATTCGAGGAGAACGCCACGCTCTTCTTCGAAAAAATCACGCAGGAATTGCCCGGCCCGTCTCTCGGAGATTTCCCACCCGGCATTCGGCTGGATTGAAGCGACATTTCTCTAGCGCGGGCGGGTAAGCTCGTCGAAGGTAGAGCGTTCCGTACCGTCAGGAGCGGGAGCCGGCTCCTTGGTCGCACCGGCCTCGGTGAAGAGATCCTTGAAATTGTCGGTCGGCGACACTGCCGAGCCGCCGATGTTCAACGTAATCCAACGGAATCCTTCCTTGGCAGGTCCCATCATTGTTTTCAGACGGGATGTCTTGGGGATCATCGCCTCCGAAAGCCCGACGCGGAGCTTTCCGGACAGCGCCTCGTTGGCCGCCATTGAGAGCTCCCCTTGGATCGCCATCCGCCCCTTACTCACGAAATTGAGATCGCGGAAAGTGATGACACCTTTTTCCCGGTGGAAGGTTCCGGTGGCATCGGTATCGAAGACCGGTTTTTCGAACCACTCGTCGCCATCCAGCAATTGCGCGATTCCCAGCAGGAAAGGAAATCCCTGGAACTCGATGTTCGAAGACGGCGTGACGCTGAAGGCAATGTCCAGCGTGGGAGACGAATTCTCCACGGGTAGGAATGAAAAGTAGTTCGACTTCGCTGCCGAAACGGAATCAATCCTGCCGGAAATGATGTGTCCCAGATGTGCCCCGGCAAGGCCCTCGACCAGAAAGGCGTCGAGACTGGCTGCTAGATTGGATGTCTGACTTTGTTTGTATGGGGAAATCGTGCCGGTCAGTCCGAGTGAACCCCGGTCATCGCCGGGGTGGAATACCTGCAGACTGACGACGTTGATCTCATTCCCGCGGAATTCGATGAGCGCCCGGTTCATGCGCAGATTGGGCCAGCCGGAAATCGCCAGATCACCGCGGTAAAGTCTCATTTGAGGCAGTCCGGCCTGCGTCTCCGATGTCAGCGAGGCTTCCGATTTATAGAGCCGGAGAATCGGGCTTTCGGGAGACCCCAGAGTGAGATTGAGAACCGGGGTGCGGTAGCGGTTGAAACGGATGGGGAGTTCTCCTTCGACTTTGTTTACCGTGCGCAACGCCGTTCCCGGTTTCGGAATCTGTAGGGTGAGATTTCCTTCCGCCACAGTGACTTCCTCACCCGTCATGGATTTGCCGAGAAAACTGGTGGGAAAGACTTCCGCGTTGATTCCCCGGACCGTGAGAGTTCGCAACAGGTTGCCAGCCGGCCATTCCAACGTCAGATCGTTCGCATTGGCCGTTTTAGGATTCATCCGGAACTGGGAGAGGTCTGTGGTTGCTCCGGTGGACTGCCCGATCTTCTGGAGAAGCCCTTCGCGGAACGGGCTGCTGTTCGCGTAAATCACGGCACCTCCGACAGTGAGGACGGCAAGGAATACCAGAATCAACGCGGCGGAAACCTGAATGATGCGGGCCCGCCGTGTCCGCACGGATTGCTCTTTGTGAGGTTGACTGGAGCGACGTTTGCGTTTGCGGACGCGGATCGCCTGGCTTCCATCCGAACGCGTCACCAGTTCGCCATCTTCGGGATTCTCCGCGGGCGAACCCTTCAATCGATCCATCATCTCGTCGATCGAGTATTTTTCCGGCTCGCTAGGGGCGGCTGACATTTTTCAAAGGTAGGGAGAATTCAAGTCGATCAGCGGTCCCGATAGCGACGGCCTGTCGGGTCCATGACTTCCACTCCGATCAGGAAAATGATCGCCGTGCTGATTTTCTGAGTGGCCTTGGACTGGAAGAGCCGTCCGATGATGGGGATGCTGCCGAGGATGGGGGTTTGATCCTCCACGTTTTGCACGGTTTCCTGGATCAAACCACCGACGACCATAGTGGCGCCGTCGGTCACATCAACCTCGGTGTCGAGTTTCTTAACGCTGAAAATGGGTTCGAGAATCGCGTTGGGAGTGAGCAATACATCTTCCGGTCCCAGCAAGCCTTGCTGGGTGGAATTGATGGGGCTGCCGTAGTTCACGAACCCATCGAATTCGGTGAAAACCGGATTCAGTTTTACGTTCACGGATTGCTTGTTCTCAGCAACGACCGGCACGACGTCGAGAGTCACGCCCACATCGCGTTCCTTGAAGGACGTTGGAGTGGAAGGAGTTACAGGAGTGCTGCCGCCACCACCAAAAGTGTCTCCTGTCGAATTCGGCAGTTCAGGGGGCTCGTATTCATCCGGAAACATGAATTCACGAACGATGTGAATAGAGGACTGCTGGCCGCTGCGGGTGACCACCGAAGGTTTGATCACCACGTCCACCCCTGTTTTCTGGTCGAGGCCACGCATGATCGTCTCTACGGTGGCGTTGTCGATCTCACCTCTTAATGCAAAGATTCCGGGCGCGGCTTTCTGGACTTGGCGGCCCAACTGACTCGTGAGGAGATTGTCGATGTTGTTTCCGGAAATCGCATAGTCGCCGCTGCGGTTTCCCGCAGTGATGGGGTTGAGTTGTGGGTTGGCCGGAGGATTGATTGTATCCGTAATGGGTCGTTGGTTGCCTGTGGTGCCTCCTGAGAGGTTCAGCCTGTCGTTACCGGGAACCCAACTTTCTCCGCCGAAGCCGATATTGTTCAACAACCAGTCAAATCCAAGCTCTTCCAAGCGGTTCTGCTCGACCTTAATCATCGTCACAGTCACCGAAACCATCACCGGTTCGGTCTTGGTCATGGTCTCGATGATCTGGGCAATAAACTCCTGATTGGACTCGGTGTTGATGATCCGAAGCAGATTGTTAGCCGGAGTGTAACTGGCGGAAGCTCCTTGTGGAAAGCCGACGCCCTGCTGGACCAAGGCCTCTTGAGCACCGAGGCGTTTTGCGAGAAGTCCGCGGCTTGCAGGCGCTTCGGCGAAGGGATCCGCAGGCTCCGCAGCGGAGGTCGCGGAGCCGGAGCTGATCGAGCTGATGAAATCGGGAGGAACCCGGTAGGTGCGCGAGACCAGCTCTGCGGAAGTCGATCCCAAGGGCGAGATATTTACTGAGAAATCATCCGTGGAGAAGCTCGTCTGGGTGATCTCCGTGATGTATTTGAGAACTTGGGAAAGAGGAACCTGGCTGAGCTGGAGGTCGAACCGCTGCTTGCGAATCCTCGTAGCGGCAGGCGAGTCCGGGGCGCCTAAATTGACCGTGAAATTCACACCCTTGTGGGATGGATCCAGTTCCGTGGTGTCGTTTTCAGCGGAGCGGAGGCGCAGGAAATCCAGAGCTTCCTCCAACGACGCCTGGTCCAGTGCGAACTTGGGAATGATGATCCGGTCGAGCTTGTTTTTGACCGTGACGGATTCCTTATCCAGCAGACCCATATTGGCGTCCCCAAAGGTCGGCTCCACGTTGACTGGGGAAAGCGGGGTCTCCCATCCCTTGTCAACCTCGGCGAGCATTTCCGCCCGAGCGTGATCGTAGCCGGACTTTGAGTAATCACTTTTCGCCTGGGCGACGCGTTCCAATCCACGACGCGCAGCGGTGTTGGTGGAATCGATGCGGATCGCCGATTCGTAGTTCCGCTTCGCCTTGTCGTAATCACCAAGATTGTAGGCACCTTCGGCGGTGTAGAGCAGCTTGCGCACGGAATCCACATTCTGGGTGTGTTCCTTGGTCAGCGCGGGATTCGTGCGGATCGGATCGTCGAGCTGGTTGCGGAAATCGAGTGCGCCCGGATTGTCAGGGGCGACCGATTTGATCAGGACCTTGTCCACGGCAGCCTTGGCTCCGGCGACGTCGCCATTGCGGGAAAGTTCGCGCGCGTATTCGACGGATGCCTGGGCATAGCGTTGGGTGGCGGCGTCCCGGAGTTCGGCGGAAATGGGGGCGTCCGGGATCAATTCGCGGGCACCGGCATAGGCTTCAACCGCATCTTTGTAACGGGTGCCGGTGTAGGCTTCATCGCCTTTGCGAAGCAGCTCCTGAGCCTCCTCGATCGCCACACTGCGGCGTGAAAGTTCACTCTCGGCAAGGCCCGCGCTCCCCCTCGGCTCACCGGCCGTCAGCGGGACAATCAGGCAGGCACTGGCTAACAATGCAGCGCGGCCACGGAAGGAATAATTGGGTTTGAATGTCTCCATGCGAATGGTTGCCGCGACGTATAGAGAGCTTGGAGTGCGAGAGTAAGCGCAAAATCCGGAAAATTCATCTTTTTGAAAGCCACGGAAACTCAAGCTGGATGGCGATCGTCCGACGGATCACCGTAGGCTGCCGGAAGTAAGGCGAAAGCTTGGTTGCGATGATCTTGCGGACCTTGGACAGAACAGGTGGAATGGAGTTCATGCGAAAAGTGTTCACATGAACCAATCTGGTGTCAAGAAGATCGCTTTATTTCTTCGGATTGGTTAATAAAAACTCCCGCGCTTCTTCCGCATCCTTTTGAATTTGAATGCGCAACGCATCCAGCGACGGGAATTTGATTTCCGGTCGGAGATGGTTCTGGAAACGGACCTCGAGCTCCTGTCCGTAAATGTTTTCGGCAAAATCGAACAGGTGGACTTCAAGCGTCCGGGATTCGCCGTTAACGGTCGGACGCAGTCCCAAATTCGCGACGCCGGGAAGGTCGCGGCCGTCGGGAAGTTGCACCCGCACGGCCCACACTCCGTCGAGCGGAAGTTGGGCGTCGCCGGTGGCGAGATTGGCGGTCGGAAATCCGATCGTCCGACCGAGCTTTTTACCTTCGATGACGGTGCCACAGACGACGTAAGGCCTGCCGAGCATTTGTGCCGCCGCATCGAGATTTCCATCGCGGATGGCCTGGCGGATGCGGGTGCTGCTGATGCGCTCGCCGTCGTGCATCACCGGTGGCACGGCTTCCAGTTTGAAACCGCGCTTCGCTGCTTCATTTTCGAGAAATGTTACGTCGCCGCTGCGGTTGTGGCCGAACCGCCAATCCTCGCCGACCGCGATGGTTCTAACGGGCGACGCCATGAGTTGATCGATGAATTCCGACGCCTCCATTTTCGCAACCTCCATGTCGAAATGCAGCGGAATGAAAAGTTGCACGCCGTAATCACCCACTGCCTTCGCCTTGTGCTCCAGCGTTTCCAACAGCGAGGTGGGAGCTTTTTTCGGAGCGATAACGCGGATCGGATGGGGATCGAAAGTCAGCACTCCCGCCAGCCCGCCTTCCCGTTCTGCGGCTTTCACCGCGCGTTCGATCACCGCCTGATGGCCGACGTGGACACCGTCGAAAACCCCGAGCGCGAGGTGCAGCGGCACGCCGAGAGCGGGCAATTCTTCAAGGCGTTTGCAAATCAGCACTCCGCTGGGATAGCGGCGGCGCGCAGCCACTTCAAGCCTTACGCACGAGCGGTTCGGCCCTTTGGCAAAGTTGCAGTGCGAGTCCCCATGGATCCCGCAGCATGAGCAGGCGGGTGCCGTCGGGACGTTGGATTTCATCGACCGCGGTGGCTCCGGCGGCGATCAGCTTCGCGCAGTCCTCGTCGGGCGATTCGGAAACGAAGGCGAGATGAAACAGCAGGGGATTCATCGCCGCGTAATCCGGAACTTCTTCTGGTGGATTGCAGTATATCTCGATGACCGTCTCCCCATCATCGTCTGCTAGAAAATGCGTCTGCGTGGGAACAGGGATGTGCCGGACGATTTTCAGTCCCAGATGTTTGCCATACCAGTCCGCGACCGCCACCGGATCGGCGACGTTGAATGCGACGTGTTCGATTTTCACGGGTCTTTGGGTTTGCCACATCCGCAGTCGTGACCGCAGCCGGATTTCTTCTTCGGCTTCGCGATGCGGATGATGAAAATCACCATCGTGATGCCCACGATGGCTGCGGCGGTGGTGGTTTGCCAGTCCATGTTAGAATCCGAGGAGTTTGCCGGCTTGGAAGACGACGAGCGATGCCGTGTAGGCGAACCCCGTCATGAAAACGAACTGGCCGATGGCCCATTTCCACGATCCCGACTCGCGGGCGACGACCGCTGTCGTGGGTAAACATTGCAGCGCGTAGATGAAGAACACCAGCAGCGAAATCAGCGATAGCGGCGTGAAAATCGGCCGTCCGTCCGGCCAAGTGGCGGCGGCGAGTTTATCACGCAGGGCGTTGCGGGTATCCTCCTCGCTGTCGGATTCCTCGACCCGATAGAGAATCGCCATCGAGGAAACGAACACCTCGCGCGCTGCGAACGAAGTGAGGATCGCCGTGCCCATCCGGCCGTCGAAACCGAGCGGTTTGACGATTGGCTCGATCACCTCGCCGATGCGGCCCATCGCGCTGTGTGCGAGCGCTTCGGCATCGTCCGCACCTTCCTTTTTCGGATAGGTGCTGAGCGCCCAGAGCAGGATGGAAAGGCCGAGAATGATCGTGCCCGCTTTTTTTACGAAGGAGAACGCGCGCTCCAGCACATGGCGGAAAATGTAGTTCCACTGCGGCCTGCGGTAGGGTGGAAGTTCTAGCAGGAAATGGCCGGGGCTGATGTCCTCGCCCAGGCGGCCGCGCAGAATGCGGGCGACGATGAACGCGGTTAGGGTTCCCAGCGAATAGATGGAAAACAGGATCAGCGCTTGTTTCCAAGTGCCTTCGTGTTCGTGAAGCAAGAGAGGGACGACGAGGAAATAAACCGGTAGCCGCGCCGAGCAGCTCATCCACGGCGCGACGAAAATCGTGACGAGACGTTCCTTGGCCGAGTCGATGGTGCGGGTGGCCATCACGCCGGGAATCGCACAGGCATAGGAGCTGAAAAGCGGCAGGAAGGATTTTCCGCTGAGCCCTGCCTTCGCCATCACGCCGTCCATCAGATAAGCGGCGCGGGCCATGTAGCCGGAACTTTCCAACAGCCCGATGAACAAAAATAACAGCAGAATCTGCGGCAGGAACATCACCACCCCGCCGACTCCGCCGATGATGCCATCGACTACCAGTGAGCGGAGATCGCCATCCGGCATCAACGATTCGATCCAGTTGCCGAGCGCGCCTTGTCCGGATTCGATCCAGCCCATCGGGATCGCGGCGAACGAGAAGATCGCCCAGAACACGGCGAAAAAGATGACCGCCATCGAGATCCAGCCGAGAATCGGATGGAGCAGCACCGAGTCGATCTTGTCCGATAGAGTCTGCTGGTGGGCGTCAGGCCGGCGGGCGGCGAGTTCGCAAACCCGGGTGACGAACGCGCGCCTGGCAGCTTCGGGATCACCGCCCGCGGAATTCCAAGTGACCTCTGAGGCGACCGGCAGGGGAAGTCGCAGCGCTTGCTTCAGCTCGACAATTCCTTTTTTGGCATTCGCCTGCATCGGCACCACCGGGATGCCTAACTCTTCGGAAAGTTTCGCGGGATCGAGCCGCAGGCCGCTGCGCTCGGCGATGTCCACCATGTTGAGCGCAAGGACGCAGGGCAGGCCGAGTTCGATGACCTGAAGTGTGAGCTGGAGGTGGCGTTCGAGGTTAGAGGCGTCCACCACGCACACGACCAGGTCCGGAATGGACTCGCCGGGGAGCGATCCGTTCAGCGCGTCGAGCGCGACTTTTTCATCCGGGGAATTCGCCCGCAGCGAATAACAGCCGGGCAAATCAAGCACACGCAGCTTGCGTCCGTGCGGTGTGTAGGCCTCGCCGGATTTTACCTCCACGGTGACGCCGGCGTAGTTGCCGACCCGTTGGTTCGCGCCGGTTAGCGCGTTGAAAAGCGTGGTTTTTCCGGCGTTGGGATTGCCGATCAGCGCGATCGTCGAAGGAGCGTCTGTGACGGAGGTCATTGAAAACTTCAGCCCACGGGAGATACAAGCACCTGCTCCGCCAACTCGCGGCTGATCGCCATCCGGGTGCCGCAGATCGAGCAAATCAAATTCCGGCCGCCGGCGATTTTACGGACCTGCAGTTGCTCGCAAAACCCGAGATCCCGCAGCCGCTCGCAGGCCGGGCCGTTGAGGAGACGGATCTGCATGTCGCAGCCGACCTTGGCTTGGTTCAAGGTCATGGCACTGTCGATTTCCAGAGCAGTGGCAAGCGCGTGTGACATCTCCGTCAAGATCGACAGTTGAGATTGGTTTGCAACAAGAAAAACGGCGCACCGGCAGCTATTTCAAGCCCCCGTCCGCAGCGTCAGGATCGCCAATTCCGGCGGACAGGCGAACCGGACCCGCACCCCGACCGTGCCCACGCCGCGGGTGACGAACAGATTGGAATCCCCGCGGGCGTAGTGGCCGTAGTTGTAAATCCTGCCGTAGCTCACCGTCCGCGGGGCGTATTCGATGAGCGGCACCCGACATTGTCCGCCGTGGGTGTGGCCGGAAAGCTGGAGCTGGATGTCCCGCCGGGCCGTCATCGCGTCGAAATAGTCCGGCTCGTGGACCAGCGCGACGACCGGGGTCGTTTTGGAAATCCCCCTGAGCGTGCGTTCCGGATCCGGCCTGCCCTTCCAGACGAAGTCCGTCCCGGCGATCGCCAGTTTCTCCCCCCGCACCGACAACTGGCTGTTCTGGTTGATCAAAAACGAGAAGCCCGCCTTTTCAAAAAGCCGCCGGATCACCTCCGGCTGCCCGCGCCAGCCGTCGTGATTTCCCAGCACCGCAAATACCCCGTGCGCGGCCGACATTTTTTCCAACAGCGCGAGCAGGGGAGGCACCACCCGCAGATTGCCGCTGGTGTAGTCGCCGGTCAGCGCGATCAAATCCAGCTTTTCCCGCCGCACCTGGGCCACCGCCTTCGCCACCAATTCATCGTCATCGCCCGGCCGGAAATGGAAATCCGACAACACCCCGATGCGGAGTCCGTCCAGCCCCGGCGGCAGTTGGCGGGTCCGCATTTCCTTACGCGTCACCGTCAGATGTCCGGGCTCGAACCAGAACGCATCCAACAGAGCACCCGCGCCGCCCGCCACCA
Source organism: Luteolibacter sp. (assembly GCF_039920825.1). GTDB lineage: Bacteria > Verrucomicrobiota > Verrucomicrobiia > Verrucomicrobiales > Akkermansiaceae > Luteolibacter. The sequence continues at coordinate 12,376 of NZ_JBDSCX010000058.1, forward strand.
GCGCGGCCAGCATCCTGCGCCGTGTGAACCCGAATCGTTTCCTTGCGATGGCCTCGTCCTGCATTTTCACCCGCGCATCCCGCACGCATCGTGTGAAACGCGGATGAAGATCCGGTGAAATCGAACCCTCCGACCCCGATTCCGCCTTGGCAAAGGCCATTGAATTACCGATGCTTGGAAAGCCCTATGCGTCTGATAGACCAATATCGCCCGCAGACTATTCTCTCGCTTTTGCAGGCGAGCACCGTGTTGGTCGGTTCGCTACAGTTTTGAGATCATTGGCACCATTCCGTCGCTTTCCGCCATGCCGATCGCGGGTATGTGGATGCCCACATCATGTATAAGACCCTGAGCGGAAGCAGTTGATACGCTTCGTTAGGTCAAATATCTGGTTTTGTGAAATACGCATTTCTACGTATTTCCTCGTGAGTGAATGTGGGCGAGACTCGGGACTATGGTTGTGACCTGCCGTTTTCCGTCGCGAGTCCTCATCAAGACTCTCCCATGCCTCATCGCAGCCGTTCTGCTCCCGGCTTCCGTCCGGGCCGGGCTGGCGGATGTGAAGGGTGTGTGGGATCTCGATTCCACCTTCGACGGCTATTGGCCGACCTTTACGCCGCTCAATGCCTCCTCGCTGGTGGCGGGTAGCGACTACAGTTTCGGCACTGCGGGTGGCTTCACCTTCCTCCAGACGCAGGTCTTCAGCCCTTCTGCGAAAAGGCTCACTGTCACCAATCCCATCGGCGCGAACGGCGGACCGGGCGCGACCTTGACCAACCAATGGACGGTCGTGATGGATGTGAAATTCGACGCGCTCCAGCCCTATGCCGGGATACTGCAACTCGATCCCGCGAACTCCAGCGACGTGACCTTTTACGTGTTTTCCTCCGACAATCTGGTGGGAACTGTCACTTCCGGACTGGGTAGCCTGAGCACGACCGGAGCCATCGCCGTCAACACGTGGTATCGCCTTGCCATCACTTGCGCGAACAATGGAGCGGGTGGGGGAACGACGGTGAAACTCTACCTCAACGGCGCACCTAACGGAACGGCACGGACCAGCACCTTCAACGGCGCGCTCTCCCTCCGCCCGACCTTCCACCTCTTCTCGGACAACAATGCCGAGCTGAAGCCCGTCAAGCTCGGCAGCCTCGGCCTGTGGGGCGAGGAACTCTCCGCCGCCGACATCGCATCGCTCGGAGCGCCGCAACCGACCGGCATCCTTGCTCCCGGACTGATCAACCCGGCGAGTCCGCCGCTCACCGATAGCACCATTTCCGTCTCCGATCCCTATGCCTACGGAGCTAACATCGGATGGATCAACGCGCGCCCGTCCACGGACTGGGGTGTTGTCATCGGCGAGCACGCCTGTTCCGGATTTGCCTATGGCGCGAATTGCGGCTGGATCAATTTCGGCGATGCCTCGCCGGTCAATGGCATCCGCTACGCCAATACGGATGGGGCGGACTATGGCGTGAATCACGACGGCAGGGGCAACCTCTCCGGCCTCGCGTGGGCGGCGAACTTCGGCTGGATCAACTTCGGCACGGATGCCCTCGGCACCGCTCGTCCGCTAACTGATAGCGATCGCCCGCGCTTCGATCTCATCACTGGCCAGTTTTCGGGCTACGCCTATGGAGCCAATGTCGGCTGGATCAATATTTCCTCGCTGAAGGCCGCGACCACGGCCAGTCCGGACACGGATGACGATGGAATGGCCGATGCCTGGGAGCGGGAGAAATTCATCTATCTCAGCGTCAGCAATGGCACCACCGACCGCGATGGCGACGGCATTTCCGACAAGGACGAATATCTGGCCGACACCAATCCAAACGACCCTTCCAGCCGACTCCGGATCACTTCCCAACAGGTCCAGTTTTTCCCGAACAGCGGCTACAATCTTTGGGACGTCACCTTCGCCAGTTCACCCGCACGGATCTATCAACTGCAAACTTCGGAGACTCTGACGGGCTTGTCCTGGTATGGGCAGACGGGCCTTTTTCCCGGTTTCTCCGGCGTGACGACCTCCCGGCAAATCGCGGTGCAGCCCGCCGTGAAAAATTTCCTGCGCGTCGCCGCCTCCGTTCCGCTCCAGCCGTGAGCCTGCCAACCACACCCAATCTAACATGAAACGCATCCTCATCCTTGCCCCGTTGTTTTTTCCCCTAACGGTATTCGCGCAGGGGCCGCTCGCTCCGCCTCCCGGCGCTCCGGCGCCTTCAATGAGCTCCCTTGGCGAAATCGCCACCACGGGCAACAACACCGCCTCCACCACCACGGCGATCAAAGCGGCCGTCGCGAACCACACCCTGATCTCCACCAGTTCCGGCACCTACACCATTTTCGAAAGCGGGACCTATGTCCTGACCTCCGATCGCGTCGCCCCGGCGGGGAATGATTCCATCCGCGTCCAGGCATCAGATGTCGTCATCGATCTGAACGGCTTCACCATTAGTGCCACCAATTCCACGTCCGGTGGCATTTCCGGAGGATCGAGCACCACAGGACTCACCGTTCGCAATGGGACGATCCGTGATTGCGACACGGCAATCTCCGCCGAGCTTGCCGGGTCCTCGGGACTAACGATCGAGAATGTCACCGCTCTGGATTGCACCGGATTCGTATTCTACGGCAACAAGGAATGCGTGATTTCCGGTTGTGTCATCCGGGGAGTGGCCGGCACCACGGCGGCAATCAATCTGCGCGAAAATTCGGTGGTGAAAAACACCCGCGTCACGCTGCAGGCAGGCACCGGAATTCAAGGGAATCCCGGTCCGGTTTCCATCAGCGATTGCACCATCAGCGGAGGTGTTAGCGGATATGGCATCAACACGGGTGACGGATGCTCGGTCAGCCGCTGCACGGTCTCCGGTAACGCGGGAATGCGTGTTGGAAACGCTGGCAACATCGAAAACTCCATGGCCACGTCCTGTTCCGCGGGGCTCAGGGTCGGCACCGATAGCCGTATTAAAGGATGCGTGGCGTCCGCGAATTCCTCGTCAGCTACATTCGTGTGCGGGGTCGAGATTGGGGCGAGGAGCAGCGTGGTTAATTCCACCGCTTCGTCCAACACTTCTACGAATGCCACTCCGAGCCAGCTGACCGGAGCCGGATTCTATCTGGGGAACGACTGCGTCATCGAGAATTGCAATGCAGGTGGGAATCTCGGTGCAGGAATCTACGTCGGTGGCAACAATTGCACGATCGTCGGCAATACGCTCACCTCCAACGGTGCCTCGCCGGGTGTCGGAGCCGGCATTTTCGTTGCTGCGACCAGCCGCAACCGGATCGAGGGCAACCACGCCATCGGGAACGCCACCGGTTTCCAATTGTCGAGCAGCTCCACCAAAAATATCCTGATCCGCAACACCGCCGGAGGCAATCTGACTAACAACTGGAACGTTCCAGCCACCAACTTCGTCGCGCCCGTAGTGGCAGCGGCAGCGGCCTCCGCTTTCACGGGAAACGCCGGTGGGGCGGCTCTCGGTTCGACCGACCCGAACGCGAATTTCACACTGCCCTAACTCTTTAGAGAATACTCAATCACACAGAAACAAGCCCGGAGCCTCTTCCCATGAAAACCGCAGTCCTCCTCCTCGCACTCGGCGTCTCCACGACTTTCGCCCAAGGCCCGCTCGCTCCTCCGCCCGGAGCTCCCGCCGCTGGCATGAAAACCCTCACCCAGATTGAGCCGCGCACTCCCATCGAGACCCTGCCATTCACCATCAGCACCTCCGGAAGCTATTATTTCACCAAGAACCTCCAGTTCACCGCCGCCTCGGGAGATGCCATCAGCATCACCACCGGAAACGTCACCCTCGATCTCAACGGCTTCACCCTCAGCTCCACCGCACCTGTCACCGGAAAGGGGATCTCCACCGGAAACGAACTCAGCAATATCTCTATCAAAAATGGCATCATCGCCGGCAATACGGTCGTGACCATCTCAGGCTCACCCCGGATTTGGACGCCGTCCCTGGCAGGATTCACCAATGGAGTCTACTCCTCCGCGAACGATACCAGAAACCTGACAGTGGATAATCTCCAGGTCAGCGGCTGCCGCGGTACTGGAATTTATACGGCTCTCGGCAAGGTCACCAACTGCAGCGCCCAATCCAATGGCGGTTCTGGAATCAATGCTTTCATGGGCAGCGTTGCCAACTCGATCGGCACCTCAAATGGCGCTTTCGGAGTCAGCGCCTACAATGGCAGCATCGCCGCCTCTACCGGTAACTCCAATGCCAGCGACGGAATCAATGCCGATCTGGGCAGCGTCATTGGTTCCAGCGGCATGAACAATGGGGGATCCGGAATCCGGGCATCTAACTCCGTGGTGAAAAACTGTCTGGCCCGCGGCAATGCTTCGGCGGGCATCTGGGCGGATAGCTCGGTGATCTCCGATTGCAAGGTCACCAACAGCGGGTCCGATGGCATTCGTGGCGCGAACTCCACGATCTCCACCTGCAAGGCAAGCTCCAGCGACCAAAACGCCGACGATGGCTACACGGCCTCCAGCATCTACTGGGTCGGAGGCCGCCAAGTGGACAACGTCTCGGATTCCTACGTCCCCGCCGCGCCAGCTCCGTAAAACCTATTTGCCACCAACAATCCTATTCCTTGGCGAAGCACAGGAACCCTTCCTTTCGCTTCTCCTGACTTGTGAAGGTTACAGAAACTTCCACTCCTCTCTCTGGAAACCACTCAACGGCCTTCCTGGATCCGTTCCGCGAGCATCGCGGGGAGGCCGGCGGCGATGATTTTCGCCTGGGTCCTGGCGATGTCATACTCGACGCGGCGGAAGACGACGAGGTTGTGCTCGAGATCGAAGATGGCGTAGCAGCCGCGCCAGTCGCCATCGCGCGGCTGGCCGACGGAGCCGACGTTGATGAAATATTTCGCGCCGGGCTCGATGACGACGGAATCGGCGGGGACTTCCTGGACCTTGTCGGTTTTCACGTAAACCCGCGGGACGTGGGTGTGGCCGTGGAAGCAGAGCTGGGTGAACTGATAGGAAAAGTTCGACATCGCGTCGAAGCGGTTGGTTACGTAGTTCCAGTTTGCCGGCTGGTCGAGGGTGCTGTGGACGACGGTGAAATCGGACACCTGGCGGACCATGCGGAGGCGGGTGAGCCACTGGCGCTGCTCGTCGGAAAGCTGCTTGCGGGTCCACTCAAGGGCGGCGGCGGCCACCGGATTCATGCTGTCCAGCGAGTGGTTGCCGGAGGCGTCCTCGTCGTGATTTCCCTTCACGGTGGGACATTCCATGGCGCGGACGATTTCCAGACAAGCGGCCGGATCGGCATTGTAGCCGACGATGTCCCCCATGCAGACGTAGTCCGTCACACCTTGCTTGGAAGCATCGTCGAGAACCGCCTCGAGGGCTTCCAAATTGGCATGTATGTCACCGAAAAGAGCTATCCGCATGTGTGGTCAAAGAGTGGGGAGGGAAGTTTGTCGCTTCGCGGGGTTCTGTCGAGACGAAAGCCGTCCTGCTATTTCGAGAACCATTCGTCGGGGCCGAAGGGCGGGGGCAGGGGTTGGTTTAAAATGCTCTTGTCGGCGGGGATGTTGAGTTGTTTTTCCAACGATTGAAGCGTCTCGGCGACGCCATAGACGGGAAATCGCTCGCGGGTCCGCTGCCAGTGGGCGGAAAGCGCTTCGTAGGCTTTTTCCGGAGTTCCGAAAATCTCGATCGCCCGCCGTGTCTTGTCCATGTCCGGCTGATCGTGGGCTTCGAGCACGAAAAGGAGGGTTTGCAGCGTGGGCGTGCGGTTGCGCGGGGTGTTGTAAAGGTCCCTGGCCATGGCGAGCGCGTCTTTTTCCCGGCCGGTCACGCGGGCGAGGGCGTAAAATTGCGCCCGTTTCACATAGTCGAGGGCCTTGCCGGTGGCTGCCGCACGGCGGTAGGCCTCGGCGGCTTGGGTGAAGGTTTGGTCGGGATCGGGGAAGGCTTTGTATTTGTTCGAGTCGGTGAGCAGGAATCCGAGGCTGGCCCACAGGTTCCAATTGTCCGGATTGTTTTGGATGCCCCGATCGATAAACGCCCGGCCCCGGCGAACCGATGCAAGCCAGGCCTGCTTGCGGCGCGACGGCGACAGCGTGGAATCGTTGACGTAATACGATGCGGCGTTGTAGGCGGAATGTGAAAAACCAGCGTCCCAGTAATAGCCGGTATTGGGCGCGAGATCGACGATCATGTCGTAGGTGTCCGCGACGTCGTCCCAGCGCTTTTCCTCGAAAAATCCGAAGGCCCGCAGGTTCATGAACGCGGCAACCAGTGTCCGCAACCCGCCGAGCGCGACGGCCCAACTGGTCTGGCCGATTTTATCCGTCGTGCCGATCTGGAGTTTCGGCGGCATCAGATTCGCGGCGCGGAGTTCGTTGGCCAACTTGGCTTCGTATGGCATGCGCGCCGCTCCGAAGACCAGCACGGCCACTGCTACGATTCCGTTTCGTTGCCAAGCTTTCACGATGTCAGAATTCCTTTTCGGCGAAGACGAACCACGAGGCGATGGTGAAAAACACCGCGTAATACAAGCCGATGAGTGTTAGCTTTCCGAGGATCCACAGCGGCATCGCCTGTCCTTGGATGACGGCGTCGATCACGTTGAAATTCTGGAAATCCGGCAGCACCAGCGAGATCAGCATCGAAATCATCCGCGCGAATTTCCCTTCGCCGGCCTGGCCGGAATTCAGGAAGACGGCCCGCGCGTCCGCTTGGAAATGGGCGATGAAATAAATCAGGAAACTGATAATCGTCGTGAACAACGTGCTCGTTGAAAAAGTCGAGATCAGCAAAGCCAGCGAAGCCATGATCGACGCCCGCAGGAACACCGCGAACACCGCTCCCTGCAATGACCAGGTCGGGCCTTGGGAGAGCACTTCGAGTTTCACCGACTCGATGTCCTTCGGCGTCCATTCGAGCGACTTCGCCATTTCCAACTGTTGGGCCATGACGAGCGACGTGCGGATCTGAAGCGCGGCCGTCATCAGGATATCCATCAGCAGAAGCGAGACGAACACCAGCAACAGCACTCCTAACAATTTCCCGGCCAGATAATCGATGCGCGGCACCGGCTTCGCCAGAATGGTGTAGAGCGTCCGGTCCTCGACGTCCTTCGGCAGCAGCAACGCCGTGGCCACGATGGACAGGACGACGGAGAACAACGTCATTGTTCCAAGCGACGAACTCTTGACCATGGTCAACACGTGGATGCCGGCGGATTCCGGTCCCTCATGCTGCGGCAGATTCATGAAATTCGAGCCGATCAGGATCACCCCGAATACCGCGAGGAAATAGAAGACCTTCATCCGCACCAACTGCGTGAACGCATGGCGGGCGATCACCAGGATGCGGCTCACGTGCGAGGCCCGGTAGGAAATGGCGGTGGTCATGATTCGTCGTCTTGAGTGGTTTCGCGGAGGAACAGCCGCTCGAGCGTCGTCCGTGGTTTGCCGGTGCGCACCAGCGAAGCTCCCGCCGAGCTGCTCACCAACGCGGTGATTTTCGAAATCAGTTCCGGGCTGGCATCCTTGACGATGATTTCCGTTTGATCCTCGATGGCGATTAGATCCTCAAGCCGCCCTTCCTTGACCATTTTTCCGCGGAAAATAATCCCGACGTGGTCGCAGACTTCCTGCACCTGCTCCAGCAGATGCGAGCAGAGAAAAACCGTAATGCCGCGTTCCCGCAGCTTCATGATCAGGTCCCGGATCTGGCGGGATCCGATCGGGTCCACGCCCGCCGTCGGCTCGTCCAAGATCACTAACCGCGGCTCCTGCACTAATGCCTGAGCCAGTCCGATCCGTTGCAGCATTCCCTTCGAGTAGCCGCCGATCCGCCGGTCGCGCGCGTCTTCCAGATCCACCAAGGCTAGCAGTTCGCCCACCCGGTCTTCCAGAACCTTGCCCTTCAGTCCGCAGAGTTTGCCGTAGAAACGCAGGGTTTCCGCGCCGCTCAGGTGTTTGTAGAAATACGGATTTTCCGGCAGGAATCCCACGTCGTTGCGCGAGTCCACCTTCAGCGAGTCTTTGCCGAAGATCGAACAATGGCCGGACGTCGGGGCCACCAGGCCCAGCAGCGCCTTCATTGTCGTTGATTTTCCGGAGCCGTTAGGTCCGATGAGGCCATAGACTTCCCCCGGCATGATGCGGATCGAGACCCCGTCCACCGCGCGCAGCAATTGCTTGCGGAACGACGTCTTGAAGTCCTTCACCAGGTCCTTGATTTCAACTGCGGGAATCGTTTCAGCCATTGGCAGAATCATCATTGGCGCGACTCGTCCGGCTGGCAACGGGCAAATTTCCCGATTTTGGAAACTTGATTCCCGGCCCTTGCTAACGCATACCTCGTCCAACCTCCGACAAAATCCATGAAACGTCTCCTCCTCGCCATCACCTCCACCGTCATCGCTCTTCTTCTACCCGGCTGTTTGCAGAGCGAAACCACCATTCATCTCAACAAGGACGGCAGCGGCACGCTCGTCGAGCAAACCACCCTCGGTGCCCAGATGATGGCGATGATGGATCAAATGTCCTCGTTCGGCGGCGCGGACGGCAGGGCGAAAGCCAAAGATCCCGTGGCGGAAATGTTCTCACCGGAAAAGGCCAAGGCCCGCGCCGCCACCCTTGGCGAGGGAGTGACCTTCGAGAAATCCGAACCCATCGAAATCGGCGGTAACAAGGGTGCCCGCACCACCTTCAAGTTTGCCGACATCAACAAACTGAAAATCGCCCCCGGCGAAGGCATGAAGGACATGTCACCGATGGGAGCCGCCGCTCCGGCCACCGCCAAATCGGAACCCATCGCTTTCAAATTCGCCGACGGCACCCTGACCATCGGCATGCCCGAGCCCGCAAAGCCCGAAGCCGATAAGGACGCGAAACCCGATGCTCCGGACATGGAGGAAAATCCCCAGATGGATGCCATGATGAAGCAGATGCTCGGCGACATGAAAATGTCCTTCAAGGTCGTCGTCGATTCCGGCATCGCCGATACCGACGCCACCAACCACGACGGCAACACCGTCACCCTGATGGAAATGGAAATGGGCAAGCTCCTCGAAAAGCCCGAGACGCTCAAGAAACTCCAAGCCGCCGATCACAACGATCCGCAAGCCGCCATGGAAGCGCTCAAAGGCCTCGAAGGCGTGAAAATGGAAACCAAGAAGCAAGTCACGGTGAAGCTCAAGTGAGGAGAAGGGCCGCGTGTCCCTTCTTTTGTCTTTGTCTCTTGAGGGATTTCCAAGATTCTTGAGTGAGCAAATTCTTCTGGTCGTAAAAAATGAAGCCATCCACAGCGATCTTTTTCGGCATGTCCTTTCTTTCGTCACTCCTCTTTGGTGAATCCAAATCGGATTCTTCTGAGAAAGACAAGTGGGCCGTTGCGCAGGTCACCACATCCGATGGGGGCACGGGTATTTTTCGTTACATGCAAGTGAAGCCGGAAGGATGGAAGTCAGTGCCGCTATCGGAAGAAGTGTCGATTTCATGGAAGTATGAAGGTGAGCTACCTAACGATCCAACCAACAAGCGGATGAATGAGCTGGAGGATGCTCTGGAGTCGTTGTCCACCAGCAAGGATTCGTGTCTCGCGCTTGTGATGACCGCGGGAGGGGTGCGCGAGTGGTGCTTTTATGCCCGCGACTACGATGCGTTTATGAAAACCCTGAACGAGAAACTTTCCGGCAAACCCGTTTTTCCCATTTCTATCAACCACAGCAACGACTCGGAATGGAAGTATTGGCATTCATTCGTGGATACTGTGGAAAGGAAAAAATAAAGAGAGCAAATGGCGCGTCGCGTCGAACCGCACAACAGGGACTTTTTAGTTTCAATGCTTTGCCTGCGGATCACTGAACGAGGACATCCGCTCATTTCCTGCGATTCCGGGTTGCACGGCTGGCGGGGGGCGGTCAGTTTGTCGTTCGTGCGGACCATTTCCGCAGGCCTGATTTTTTTCCTGAATGATGAATAATCCCAGTGGTGAACCGTCCAAGAACTCGCTGGGGCCTGTCGGTCCCGTCGATTCGGATGCTTCGCTGAACGATCCGGACGATGATTTCCGGCTGGTCGCACTGGCGCAGAAGGGGGACATGAGTGCCTACGACGCGCTGGTCACCCGGCATCGCGGAAGGATATTCGCCATGATCCGAAACATGATTCACCAGGAAGCCGACGCGTGGGACCTCTCCCAAGAGGTCTTCATCAAGGCGTGGAACGCGCTGCCTCGATTCGAGGCTAAGGCGCGGTTTTCCACCTGGCTTTACCGCATCGCCCACAACGCGGTTTACGATTGGACTCGGAAGCGGAAGATCGAAAGCGCCGGCGAGCTGAACGATGAGATTTTCGAACGGGAGCGGATCGATTCTGGCTCGTTCACCACGCCTTCCGGTGGCGAATCACCGGACCAATCGATGTCCCACGGCGAGTTGCGGATGAAAATCCAGATCGCTCTCGGCAAATTATCCGCCGAACATCGCGAAGTCGTGATCTTGAAAGATGTCCAAGGATTGTCGTATAAGGAAATCGCCGAGGCGATGTCGAGCACCTTGGGAACGGTCATGAGTCGGCTTTTTTACGCGCGTCAGAAACTCCAAGCCTTGCTAAAAGATGAATACGAATCCAGATGAAGCAACGCTGGCCCTTTGGCTGGACGACGAATTGACCGGTGAGCAACTCGCCGCCGTCGAATCGTGGGCAATCACCCAGCCCGACCAAATGGCAGCCCGGGAAGAAGTCCGCAAGTGGCGGACGATGATGGCTTCGGCCATTCCCGCAGCCGAGGAACCGCCGTATCCTGACTTTTTCAACAGCCGGGTCTTGCAGGCCATTCGCGATTCCGCGCCCAAGACGGAGCCGGTCCGGAAGCGGCCGTTTTCCTGGAATTCCTGGTTGATGCCGTTGGCGGCCTGCGCGGGCATGGTTTTCGCGTTCTGGATTGGGAAGAAATCCAGCACCGCGGTTAATTACGATGTCGCGGGCGCACCCAAGGCGATTCCCGTGGAACCGGTTGTTTACACGCCGGAAAAAGGCGTCGATGCCGAGTGGTTCGCCAGCGCCCGCGCCTCCGCGACGGTCATCGTCCTCAACGGCGTGGCCGCCATCCCGGATTCGACGGATTTTTCGGAAACCGTTTATGTGCCGATGGATCGTGAAATCGACTCGACCGCAGGCGGCGTGGTGAATCCTGGAACTGATACCGGACGATGATCAACCGCAGGAAATGGATCACGCTCGGCTTGGCGGTGGCAGGCGCCGTTTTCGCAAATCCCGCGAAAGCGCAGTCCGATCCGGGGAAAACTGCCATGGGGCAGGTGGATTTCACCGTCTATTATGCCACCAACGGCGATCCGAAAGCCGCCGGCGCGAAGTCCACTTTGCTGTCCGAGGAAATGGCAACCAAGCTCCGCGGCGAGGAACGGCTTCGTTTCACGAACTACCGGATCCTCGGCCACGAGGTGCAGCCGCTGTTGCGGAGTTACGAAAACTGGGCGCAACCGCTGAGACCGTCCGATGAAGTGCTTGTCCGCTTCGAAGCCCGCAGCAAGCCAACCAAGGACGCCACCAAACTCGATCTCGAACTCTGGCTCAGCCGGAAAAAAATTCTCAAAACCGACGTCCTCCTCCAAGGAAATCGCCCTCTCTTCATCCTCGGCCCCGAGTGGCGGGGTGGGCGGCTGATTATCGGTGTTGCCCTTGCGCCGAAGGAAAAACCCGGCTCATAATACCACCATGAAACTCGCACTCGGCATTTTGTTGACCCTTCAAGCCTTCGCCCTCGCGGCGGGATTGGAGTTCGAGGAACTCACCAAAGACCAAACGGCAGCGGTGGATGCCACGATCGTGACGACCGATTTTGCCTTCACCAACAAGACCGACAAGCCGGTGACCATTGCCAAGAGCGATCCCACCTGCTCTTGCCTCAAGGTCGTGGTTTCGGGCGGAAAACTCAAATACGCACCCGGCGAATCTGGCGTCATCCGCACCATCTTTGACGTCGGCAATGCCACCGGAACTGTCGAAAAAGGAGTGGCCATCTGGCTCGACAACGATCCGGCTCCCACGCCGTCCGTTCACCTTCAGGTCAACATCCACATCCCGGTTCTGGTCGAACTGACGCCTTCGAAAACCTTGTCCTGGGACGTCGGCGGGAAAGCGGAGACGCAGACCATTCACGTCACCATGGCCGAAGGAAATTCGATCAACGTGACCGGCGTGAAAGTGAAGGACACTTTCACCTGCGAATTGAAAACCATCGAAAAGGGATCCAAATACGACCTGTTAGTCACGCCGACCTCAACGGAGGTTCCTGACTTGGGCATCATCCGGATCGAGACCGACAGCAAGATCGAAAAGCAAAAGACCCAGCAGGCATTCGCCGTGATCCGCAAGCCGATCCCTGCAAAAGCCGTCTCGCAGAAATGAATGCTACTCGACAGCTGGCGGCCATCGGGTCCGTTTTTCTAGCAGTCGAAAACGGCTCGTAGTATGAACATGAAGCCCGTGCTCGCCATTCTGTTGATGATGTCGGCCCTCGCTCGAGCGGGAACGCTGGAGTTCAAGGAGCTCGTCAAGGAACAGGCGATTGCGCCGGACGCGGAGACCGCGACGACCGAATTCGCTTTCACGAACAAAACGGACAAGCCTGTCAGGATCATCAAAAGCGACCCCGGCTGCGATTGTCTCAAGGTCGAGGTCGCGGGTGGGAAGCTCGAGTATGCTCCCGGCGAATCCGGCGTGATCCGCACCCTTTTCAAGGTGGGAAACGCCATCGGCACCGTTGAGAAAAGCGTGGCGATCTGGCTCGACAATGATCCGGTTGCCAAGCCGTCCCTGCAACTCAAGATCAACTTCCACATTCCGGTTCTGGTCGAGTTCAGTCCGGCGAAAACCCTTTCGTGGGACATCGGTGGCAAGGCCGCGACGCAAATCATTCATCTTAGCATGGCAGAGGGAAACGTCATCAACGTGATGGGAGTCAGCGTGAAGGACTCCTTCACCTGCGAGTTGAAGACGATCGAAAAGGGTTCCAAATACGATCTGCTGGTGACGCCGAAGACTACGGATGTCCAGGACGTCGCCATCATCCGGATCGAGACCGACAGCAGGATCGCCAAACAAAAAACGTTTCAGGCTTTCGCCGCCGTGCGCAAGCCGGTCGCGGGCAAGGATATCTCACAAAAATGAACTCTATCGGACAGCTGGCGGCGATCGGATTTATTTCCCTAACCGCTGCGGGAGGAACGTTCTGGCTGAAAGGGCCGCCGGCGCGGACGGTCATTTGCGATCCGGCGACTTTGAAGCCCGACGAGATTTGCCTCCAACAGATTTCCCCGGATCAGAAAATCCTGTGGGTGGACGCTCGCCATCGCAAGGATTGGGAGAAAAACGGATTGCCCGGATCGGTTCTGTGGAATCTCGATTCGGAAGAGGACATGCAGGCATTTGAGGCCGATATCGCGACGCGGATCATGGAAACCCCGCGGGTGATCGTCTATTGCGGCGATGAGAACTGCGGCCTCAGCCGACAGGTCGCCGAGCGGATCCGCAGCTTGCAGTTAGGTGCGGAGGTTTCCGTCCTGCACGGCGGCTGGCGGGCTCTGTCCGAAGCGGGAAGGACTAAGGATTCCAGTCCAAAGTCTTGAGGTCGATCGCCTCGAGATAAGGCGTCTCGGGCCGGTCCTCGGTGTTCCAGCGGAGCATTACCGTGCAGGCGCGGGCCTTGCCGAAACTGAGGCTGTAAGTCCCGTCTTCCAACATGCGGCCGATCTTCGACTGCCGACCGAAATAGGCGCGGGCGATTTCCTTGGTTTCGTCCCGCGGCAGCAGCTTCAGTGTGAGTTTTTTCTCCCGGTTAGGAACATTCTCGTCGTTGCAGGAAGCCACCGCATAAATGATGACCTCGAAAATTCCTGCCTTCTCCGACGGTGTTTTCGCATACGCCGCGAGCCGTCCGCCGTAGGAATCGAGGAATGGATCCGCCACGATTTTCGGAGCGCCGTCACCGCGTTTCCTAACAAGGATGGTGTAGGGGCTCAGCCGGTTGTTTCCCGCGTCGAAATCGACGTTGTAGTAGAAGTCGATCACTTGCTCGACCGCATTGGTTTCGCGGAATTCGGGGGTGACGTTGCTGGACGCCGGGAATGGATTGGCGAGGCAGGATTTCGCGAGTTCCGGTTCGGTGGTCTTCGTCTCGATCAATGGCAGTCGCTCGGGCAGGGATTTCGCCGCCAGGAACTTGTCCAACGTCTCTTCCGCGGCCTTTCCGGGATCCACCGGCTCAAGTCCTTCGGGGAGATCCGGCGGTGGTTCGACGATCGATGGCAGCTCTGGAGCCGGAACCGGCAAAACCGGGACCGGTTCTCCGGCAGGTTTCGGCGGACTGGATTCTTCCGGTATGATCCGGTTTTCGGTCGGCCTTTTCACCGGGTTTGGCGGGGATACGGCCTTCGTCTGATTTTTGAGTACGGTGAGAACACCAAATACCAATCCGACGACTGGCAGGATGAAAAGGAGCGGAACCAACAGTCGGATGAGGCGGGCGCGTGATTGCGAATGAGGCGGACGACCTTTGACTCCCTTGGAATCGGGGCTCCGATTGGTCTCGGGCATCGGCTTGGCCACTGGCTCCGCGGTGCCCGACCGGTTGGGCAACTGGCGGGGTTCCGGCCGAAGAACGGCGGGAGTGGCCGCGGGAATTGGTTGCGCGGGAATGGTCGCCGCTTGGGATAGGATCGGAATTTCCTGGACCGGAGGTGCGGGAGCTGCGGGAACCGGAGTGGAAATGACCTCGTAGCCGGGATGCGGGGCTAACTGCGGAGACTGAACCGGAGCGGCAACCGCCTGTGGCTGGTGAGCGGGAGCGACCGTCGTCGCCGGGATAGGAGCGGCGTAGGTTTCATAGCCGGCCGGTGGCTGATAAGATGGGGTCGGCTGATACTGGGGAGCCGCTGGGGCTTGATAGGCCGGGGCCGGCGGCGACTGATAAACCGGCGCTGGAGCCGGTTGATAGGCTGGAGCCTGTGCCGCCACTGGAGCCGGAGCGGCGGGGGCTTGATAGACCGGAGCTGGAGCGGGCTGCGATTGATAAACCGGTGTCGGAGCCGGATAAGGTGCCTGAATCTGGCTCCGGCACGAGGGGCATGGGCCGATGACGCCTGCCAGACTCCCCGGAACCGTCAGCTTGATGCTGCATGCCGGACAAAAGAAGGTGATTGAGTCACTTGCCATTCGGGATTAAGGCGAAACCTACGAAAAACGCCGGAGCTCGTCAATCCTTCAGAAAACTTAACAATCTATCAAATTCACTCCAGATCAGGCGGCTTGGCGCAACAAGGCGATGAGAACCCCTTGAATAATCAGTTCCCGGGCAGGAATCAAATCCGGAAAGTCCGCATTTTCCGCCCGCAGGAACGGCTGGCCTTTTTCGACCAGATAACGCTTCAAAGTAGTCTCTCCGTCGATGAGGGCGGCGACGATGTCACCTTTGCGAGGTTCGCGGAATTCCAGGATGACCGTGTCTCCGCTGCAGATGTGGGCGTCGATCATCGAATCCCCACGCACCTTGAGGGCGAAGGTGCGGGCGTGGCGGGGGAGTCCCAGCGCGGCGATATCGATGGAGATGCAGCCTTGTTTTTCCTGCTCCACGTCCTGCGACATGCCCGCCGCGATGTGGCCGTAGATCGGAATGTCGATGATCTCCCCGCGGTCGAGTTCATCGGGGAAAATGACGGCGCGGGCCTTGCCTGGCAGGCGTTGGATGACTCCCTTGCGTTCGAGCGCACGCAGATGGCTCATCGCGGCGGTCTGACTCGCAAATCCGAAAAAGTGCTGAATTTCACGCGTTGACGGCATGATGCCGGTCTGGCGCTGCGATTTCCGCAAATAGTCGAGGATTTCCTGTTGGCGGGAGGTGAGGTCGGCGTGCATCGTTTTATGAACAGTGTTCCCGTGAACAAACTATTTCACGACTCGATGCGCAAGAAAAAACTTCGGTAGCGCGTTTCCTTATAGAATAGGGATATCCGCTGGCAATTCGTCAGCCGCATGTCTACCCACCTGCGGTGCACGGCGAGACAGGAGCGCGGAATCAATCCAAGACGATTTTCGGCTGGATCTGGATCGTGTTCTTTCTGCACGGGATGACTCCTGGCTTTTGGACGCCGGCGTTGACCAATATCTTGGTCGCCCACGGACTGAGTGGCTGGGTCACTTTGGTTTTCGTGGTTCCGCCGCTGTGCGCGTTGGTTTCGCCGCTGATTGGCGGGGCGCTGGCGGATCATCACTTTGCCGCGAACCGGCTGTTTGCGTGGTCGTCATTTCTTGGAGCAGTTGCCTTATTCGCGGCGTTCGCGGCGCTGAACGCGGGGTTGCATCCGTGGTGGTTCGTCGGATTGCTCGGGCTTTACACGATTTTTTCCGGCCCCTCGTGGGGCTTGCTGACGACGATTTCTCTGACCCATCTGCCTAACGGCGAACGTTCGTTTCCTTTGGTCCGCCTCGGGGCGACTCTGGGATGGATGGCTGCCGGGCTGATCACCAGTTACGTGTTGCATGCCGACACCAGTCCGGTGGCGGGATTTGCCGCTGCATCGACGCGGATGTTAGGCGGGATGGTGGCGTTCATGCTGCCCCATACGCCGCCGTTAGGGAGGGCGGGTTCGTGGAAGAGCCGGCTAGGACTGGACGCGTTCACCTTGATGAAACATCGCGATCACTGCGTGTTTTTCATCGTGACGGCGGTTTACTCGATTCCGCTCACCGCTTTTTACATGTATGCGCCGGAGTTGTTGAAAGTTCTGGGCGATCAGCGCTCGACGGCGACCATGACGCTCGCGCAGCTAACGGAAGTCGCGGGGATGCTGTTGGTCGGTTCGGTGATGCTGAGATTCAGGGTGAAAACGGTGTTGCTGTGGGCGCTGGGACTGTCCGTCGTGCGGTTCGGAATGAGTGCTTATGCCGGAGCGAGCCATTTGATCGGCTGGCACATCGGCGGCATCATGCTGCACGGGATGTGTTATACGTTCTATTTCATCACGGCGCAGGTGTTTCTCGACCGGCGGGTGGATCCCGGATTGAGGGGGCAGGCGCAGGGGCTTCTGGCGATGGTGACGAGCGGTCTGGGACCGCTGGCGGGAGCCGTGGTTTGCGGGTGGCTGCGGAACCACTGTGTCACCGCGGATGGCGGGGGATGGATGGATTTCTGGGCGATTCTCGCGTCGATCATCGCCGTCTGTTTCGTGATTTTCGCCTCGCTCTATCAGGGACTCGGAAAACCCGACCGGCAGTCCTAACGGGCGTAAAGGCCGCATGCCGCGACCACCGCGCACGGGCCGCCGGTGATGCCGACCGGCGGGATGACGAGATCGATCTTGGTGCCGTTCACCTTGAGGCAGGCGTGTCCGGCCGCGGCTTCGAGACCTTGCTGATAGAAAGGCGCGGTTGGAAGCGGGTCGCGGTTGATCATCGCCGTTTCGGAGAATTCCGCCAAATGGGATTCAAAGACAAAGCCCGGGATTTCCACCCGTGCGGTTGCTCTCTCAGCATCGATTCCGATGGTGATCGTTCCCAAAATCGCCGGTGCGCCCTCGAACGGAGTTCCCACGAAAATGTGGTTGGCGAAATAGGCGGCGACGTTGGCATCGCTGCTGACGAATCCGAATGCGAGCGGAGCGGCCGATGGATCAGGCTGCCAGAAAATCATGCCGCTCGGCGCGGAGCCGACCGGAGTGTGCACCATCCGCGCGACGTGGACGATGACGTTCGGCATTTCAAGATCCGCGCTCGTTTTCGCGATGAGATCCACCCCACCTTCCCAAGACATCCAGTTGTTCATAGCCATGGTGGCGACGCTAGAAACTCCGTTGAAAGCGTCAAGCGAGTTCGCAGGCCAACCGGATCGCGGCGATCATCGATGACGGGTCCGCGAGATTTTTCCCGGCGATGGAAAACGCCGTGCCGTGGTCGGGGCTGGTGCGCGGCTTGGGCAATCCGAGCGTGACGTTGACCGCGGTGTCGAAATCCAATAATTTCAGCGGGATCAATCCCTGATCGTGATACATCGCGAGCACCGCGTCGTGGAGGCCTCGTGCCGCATCGCGGAAGATCGCGTCCGGCACGGCGGGACCGGTGAAATTTCCAACACCGGCCGCGTTGAGGAAATCGATCGCCGGTTGGATGATGCGTTTCTCCTCGTCGCCAAACGCACCGTTTTCCCCTGCATGCGGATTCAGGCCGGCCACCGCGATCCGTGGATTCCCGATGCCGCGGCGGTGGAGAAATGCTGCAGTTAGAAGACCAATCCGGACGATGCGTTCCTTGGTCAAAAGCTGCGGCACGGCGGCCAGCGGTTCGTGGATCGTCGCCAGGCCGACGGTTAGAGTTTCTCCGGTGAGCAGCATGCCGTAGTCCGAGATGCCGAACGCGTCGGCGAAAAACTCGGTTTGCCCGGGGAAGGGGAAGCCCACGGATTGGAGGCCTTCTTTGGAAACGGGTCCGGTGACTACGGCATCCGCCCGTCCGCTTTTCAATTGCGCGACCGCATCATTCAGCGCCGCGAGTGCTGCTGTGGCGGAGGCGGTGTCGGGTTTTCCAAGGGTCCCCGCGCTGCGATCACCGAGCACTTCGATGTCGTGGCCGGCGGGAATTTTTCCGGAGGCGAGGGCCAGGTCGATGACTTCCGGGCCGATTCCTGCGGGGTCGCCCAAGGTGATGAGAATGCGCGGCATGGCTGAAGCATCATCGGGTCGTCCGAAACTGCCAAGCGGGGAAATCGCCGTTTAACATTGGGTTGCACCCGTTCCGCACTTGCGGAAGCGGGGTGGGTATCAATAGGCTCCCGCCCATGATTCGTAATTCGCTGAGAATGGTGCTGCTCGGGATTTCCTGCAGCCTGCTGACCCACTGCGGTTCTTCCTCGATGGGCAGCGGAAATCTCGGCGGGCCGACAGTCGAGGAGCGGAACATCAAGATCGCCAACGAGCCAACCGGCGACTTTTTCTACGGCAGGCGCTACTTCATCGAGAAGACGCGGTTCTGGGGATACGTGCGCAAACCGAGGCAACCTTGGAGCCGTGCCCAACTGGTGCTGATGCGCGAGGATAAGATGAAAAATCCCGACCGCTTGTCGGAAAACGGACCTCCCGGCAACCGCTACAGCTACGACAACAATTTCGACTATCGTCTGAAAGGGTATTTCACCGGACAAAAAGCCTATGATCCTAACAGCAATCAGGTCCTCCCCGAATTCATGCTGACCGGCTACGATGTTCTCGATCGCCAGCCCGGCTGGCTTTTCCGCCCGGATGACCGCTACGACCGCTTCCGAATCACCATGACGCCTCACTGATCCGCTTGCGGCTCCTCCCCCCCGCATGAAACCTGATGGAATCCGACGTTCCGTCCGCTCGACTCATCGCGAGCGTTCGGCCGGAGACGCGCCCAGCATGGGACGCGTCGCGCGGATGCCCGGTACCGGCCTGCCCAAAGGAAAGCGAAAGAAAAGGAAGATCCGGGAAAGCGGCCGCCGCTTCCGTGCCTCGCTCAGCCGCAAACGAGTCATTGCCACTTGGACCGTCCTGATTGGAGGGATCACGCTCGCCTGCTTGGGGATTGCGGTCTGGCTGGGCATCAATTTCAAACCCGCTGAGGAAATGTCGGCGGTCGCCCAGCCGATGACGGTGACGCTGGAACCGGCTCCATCTGCGGAACCCAAGATCCCTTCATTGACGGAAGACGAGGCGCTTTCTCTCGTCAAAAAAGCGCTGGCTGTCCGGGATCCCTCACGGATTTCCGAATTTTTCCGCGAAGGCGATGTGCCGGCCCCTGGGGAAGTCGAATTTCTCCGCAAGCTGGAAGTCCTTGATGGCCGGATCGATCATTTTGAATGGTTGGGAAATCTTGACGCAAACGGGCTCCGCATCGACGGGGTTCTCATTGAATTCCAAAGCGACGGGAAACCGCGCAACCGGATCGCGGAGCTGACTCCCGATGCGCAGGGGAAATGGAAAATCGATTTCGACGCCTTTGCCCGCACCGTCACCCCGGCTTGGAGCGATCTGATTGGCGGGCGGACCGAAGTGGCCAAGGTGCGGGTTTACGTCGCTGGCGACAGTTATTACAATGGTCCCTTCCGGAATGAGGACGATTGGCTCTGCGTCAGTTTCGTTTCACCGGATACTGAGGAAATTCTCACCGGTTATTGCAAGACCGGTTCCCCCCAGTCGGCTGCCATGAAATGGTTGCTCAAGAAGGATTCGAACATGAGCCGCGCCGTTTTGGAAATCCGTCGCGTCGAAGCTGCCGAGCCCCGGCAGGTCGTGATTTCAAAGGTGCTTGCCGAGGATTGGGTCATCGGCGACCGGCCGTTTGACGAGCGGTTCAAGTGATAGAGGGTTAGCCATTCTCCGTGCTTGCGGGAGCCGCTTCGCATTTCCTAGCCTACCCGAAGTTCGGAATTTCCGGATATCGATTGAAACCCCACCATCCTATTTCCCCCTGCTTCCATGAAACCCCGGGACATCCAGCGAGGAATCGCCTCACGCCATGACCGGAGTGGCGGAGCTCCCGACATCGGGCGGGTTTCACGCGTGAGAGGCCCGGATATGCTGGAAGCCAGCGGGCAGTATCGCAGGCGGTCCTCCGGAGTGTCATCGGAGCGGAAGAAGCTGGTCATGATTTGGTCCGTGGGGCTTGGAGTGGTTGCTTTTGCCGTCATGGTTGTCGCCTGCTTCTTGTGGTTGCGACCGATGTTGCAGGGGGACCATTCAGTGGCCTCCCTTCAGACCGAGGAAAGCGACGAAACGGTGAGAATCGCCTCCAAATTTCCCTCACCCACTCGCGAAGAGGCGATTCGGCTGGTCAAGGATGCGCTTGCCAACCGGGATCCGGCTCGTATCGAAATTTTGTTCCGAATCGGAACATCCACCCCACAGGAAATCATGGATTACTGCGCGGGTGCCCCCGAACGCGACGGCACCTTGGAAAGCTACGATTGGTTGAGCAGCTTGGATTCCGACGGGTTGTTGATCGAGGGCGTGGTGGTAAATTACAAGAAAACCGAAAAAAGCTCCCAGCGCCTCGCTCTCCTGACTCCCGATGCCGATGGCCGGTGGCGGCTGGATTTCGATGCCTTTTCCCGCAAGGTGACACCGACGTGGAGTGAGCTGTTAGCCGGCGGTGGGGACCATGCCCTTGTCCGCGTCGCGGCGTCGCCGGATGTTTACTACAATGGCCCGTTCCGGGATGAATCCGAGTGGGCCTGCTACTCGATGAGGTCTCCGGACACCGAGGAACTGCTGCGCGGTTATTGCCGGGTAGGCTCGGCCGAAGCGGAGGCGATGAAGAAGTTGTTTTGCGACGGGGCCACCTCTGCCCGGGTCACGCTGGAAATCAGCCGTGTGAAAGACGGTGAGAGCCGCCAGTTCGAAATCTCCAGCTTGCTCGCCAAGGATTGGATTGTCGTTGAGAAGCCGGGGAAAGGGTAGGTCGGCAACGCGGGATTTCCGGTTCGATTCCGCGCCGGGTTGTTGACATTCGACTCACATCTCTCCTTGGGGAGTTGCCATCCGGGCGAGGGCATTTCATCATCCCGCCCCACCCATGGCCGTCGACACCAAACCCGCACCCAGCTTCCGTAAGACCGCAGACCTTCAGCAAGGAGCCACCACGGTTGACGATGTCACCCGCGCCCTGCCACATGCCCTCGGGCCGGAAAAAAGCCTGTTGTCCTCAATGTTGCAGGACCCGCAGGAATACATCGGCGCGGCGATCGAGGAAAAGCTGACCGCCGAGCATTTCTATCTGCCGTCGCACACGACGTTGTTCGGATTTCTCATCGAGTTGTTTGAAGGCGGTCAGGAGGTGGAGCTGGTGTCGCTGATCCAACGGTTGCTCGACCGCGGATTGCTCGATCGTGTGGGCGGACCGTCGGCGCTAACGGATCTCTACACCTACGCACCGAGTCCCGGGCATTTCCGCCATCACTTGCAGCACGTGAAGGACAAGTATGTGCTGCGCTCGATCATCCAGAATTCCAACGAAGCCATCGCACAAGCCTACGACGCGCCGGACGAGGTGGCTTCGTTGTTAGATTCGGTCGAGGCCAAGATGCTGGCGATCCGCGAGGGTTCGGAAACCAACAAGGCGCCCACGATCAAGCAGTCGGTCAACGAAGTCATCGAGCAGTTCCAGGCGCTGCTGGCGGGAGAAAAAGGCGCGCAGGGAATCACCACCGGATTCGAGGATCTGGACCGCATGAGCAGCGGTCTGAAGCCGGGGGAAATGTTCGTCGTGGCCGCCCGTCCGTCGATGGGCAAGACCTCGTTCATGATGAACATTGTCGAACACGTCTGCATCACCGAAGGCAAGCCGACCATGGTATTCTCCTGCGAAATGAGCGCGTTCCAGATCGTGCAGCGTCTCGTTTTTTCCCGCTCCAAGTTTGCGATGAGCCAGCTATCCCGCGGCTACACCCCGACCAAAGGCGACCTCCAGCGCATCCAGCGCGCCGCTCTGGAAACATCCGGAGCCAAGCTTTTCATCGACGACACCGCCGGCATTTCGATCAACGAACTCCGTGCGAAAGCCCGCCGGAAAAAGCGCGACGAGGATATTCAGTTCATCGCCATCGACTATCTCCAGCTCATGAAATCCCGCACCAAACAGGCGGAAGGATCGCGCGAGCGGGAAATCGCGGAAATCTCCGCAGGCATCAAGAGTCTCGCCAAAGAGTTGGCGATTCCGATTTTGATCCTCGCCCAGCTCAACCGGGGACCGGAAAGCCGGACAGGTAAAAACGTCGGAGTTCCCCGCATGTCGGACCTGCGGGAATCCGGCTCCATCGAGCAGGACGCCGACATGGTCGGCCTTCTCTATCGAACCGCCTACTATGCGGAAGACGCCGAGGAAAAAGAGGCGGAAGCCGGTAAAGCAGAGCTGGTTCTAGCCAAAAACCGGAACGGCGAAACCGGCCATCTCCCTCTAACATTCATCGCCGATCTCATGCGCTTCGAGACCGGAGCCCCGGCGCGTGAGGAAGGGTGATCGAAGGTTGGCTCGTCTTACAAGGCCTGGCTTTTTTTCAGCACCTGTTCCAACAGCTTCGGATCGGCCTCCAGCGCATCCGCCACGGCGCGGATGACATTGAGCGTGGGTTTGGACACGTGGTGTTCCATCCCCTCGACGTCGTGATAGATCGTTTCCTCGTCGATTCCGAACAGACGTAAAAACCGGGTCAGTGTTTCGTGTCTCTCGACGATGGCGCGCGCGATACGCTGGCCGTCCTCGGTGAGAACGGTGCCGCGATATTTCTCGTGGTTCACCAATCCTTCCGCATCGAGGCGGCGGAGCATGTTGGTGACGCTGGCTTGGGAAATTCCGAGGTTTTTCGAGATGTCCACGGCGCGGGCATAACCTTTGGCCTCGATCAGATGCAGGATCTGTTCGAGGTAGTCGTCCATGGCGACGGAGCCGCTGGTGCGTCGGGGAGGCAGGGTCACGGGAAGCGGAGCCTAACGGGCATTTTGAGGGAGGGAAAGCTCCGTTTTTTCATAAAGATCGGCATTGGATGCCTGGAACTCCGCCTTGAGCCGGACCTGAAGTGTGGAAAGGTCCACCAACCGCCAGCCGGTGAAGGTCCAGGCACGTTCCTTGCCGTCGTGTTCGATACCGACGAGCAGGTGCACGGCGTCCTCGGTGATTTTGAGCGTCTCGTTTTTCGGCTCGAAATAGAACGTCCGGAAAGTGCTTTCCGCCGAACCTTGTTCGACGAGTTTCGGGTCCAGATAGAAGACGAGATTCGATTCCTCATCGATGATGCGGAGATCCGGATAGCCCGACCGCTGGTGCTCGCCGGAGCGGGTCGGCGGGACATCGCATTTCAAGCCCGGCATTTCATTGATGTGCTTGTGGATGCCGTCTTCGAAAAACCGCGAGGCCTCGTTGATGCGGCGGAGCTGGCGGACCGGGGAATCGGGCTGGTTGATCTCGGCCAGCGTCAGGGTCAACGCTTGGGTGATCGCGGCGGTCACCCGCAGGTGGGCGGGATTGCTAGAAAGCGGCAGGACCTTTTTCCCGGAACAGGCTTCCGCGATCGTGGCGAAGGAAAAGGTCCGGTTCGATAGATCATCGCCGAGCAGGGAGCGGACCAAAGCGGCATCGTCCCGAGGAGCCTTGGGTTTGCAGGGTGGGGTTGAAGTGATAGGATTCCAATACGCGACCCCCAAAATGATGGAGGCCAGGCAGAAGAGGAGAATGAAGCGGGTGCTGTCTTTCATCGGCTGTCGAAGGGGCGTTGTTAACTACGTCTGGCCTGATGCCATCGCGAGGTGTCCGGCTGGATCAGCGCGTCCACCGGATGGTCCCCCAAGGCGTGGGTTTCGATGAGATGGGAAAGTAAAACGAGCGAGGCCACCGAATCGAACAGCGCGTCATGCCACGATTTTTCCGGCACCGCCGCGCGGACGATCCCGCCGAGCCCGCGGGCTTCACACACCGCCCCTAACGAATGATCAGGCAGCTCCGGCCAAGCGGCCCGCGCTAACAGGAGCGTGTCGATCCAAGGTCCGAAGCCATGACCGGGAAACGCGCGGAGAAAGCGTTTTTCCGTGCCTTTTCCATGGGCGACGACGATCGCTCCCGCCAGACGTTTTTTTAACTCCGGCCACAGCATCAGCAGGGAAGGGGCTTCGGTCAGTTGTTCCGGCCCGATGCCGTGGACTTTTCTAGCAGACCATTGGATCGGTTCGGTGGTGTGAAGGTAGGAGACGAACGCATCCGCATGACCCGATTCCGACGACCAACTGGCGAGCCCTACCTGTACCGGGCTGTCGGTTTTTCCCCGCGACGCGCCCGCCGATTCGAAATCGATGGCGGTGAAGCGGCAGTGGCGGATGGGTTGCATTCGGGTGGGTAAATAGTGACACCTCCGTCTCCACCGAATCAATGAGAATGAATGATCAGGATGTCGGGAAATTCCACCTTTCATGCGGACCGTCGATTGGGAACTATGTTGTTGACTCTAACGAAAAATTCGCTGTGATTCGGAATCATGTTATTAAAGATATCTTCCCTCCTTCTTGCGCTGAGTTCATATGTTTCCGCCACCATTTCCTTCAGCGGGATCGCAGTGGCGAACGCGGAAAATTCCCTTTCCTCCGCCAATGTTACGAACGGCTCGCTGGGGCTATTGATCGTGGACGTCCAAGGAAACGGGTTTTTGGGGCTTCCATCCATGCCCCCTACCGTATCTCAATATTTGTTGGGCACGGCGGATGAACCCAAGGTCACGGATGGGAAATCCGGTCTCACTGCTGGGTCCTTCTTTGGCGGTGATCTGGTTCTGGGGGTTCTTGCTTCCGGGGGGGGCGGGATCGATTTCCGTCTCATTGAACAATTTGGATGTCACGGGGCTCGAAAACAAGAATTTCGCGATTGTGTGGTTTGACGGAATCCTGACGTCCGGCGCACCCGCGAACGCGCCCATTGGAACGAAGTATGGTATTGTCCAAGGCACGGACTGGACGCTGCCCGCTGTGGATATCAACGGGACTTATGTCTTCAGCCTCACCGATTCGTCGGGGCCCAACTCCTACTATCGCGCGGATTTGGACTCCAGCACTACTACAGGCATCAACTTCAAGACTGCGACCGGACTGACCGACTCCGCGGCGCTGTTCACGGTTGTGCCCGAACCTTCCTGCGTCTTCCTTTGTGTCTTGGGTCTCTTGCCTTTGGCCCGCCAGCGTCGCTGAAGCCACGTTCAAACAGGGAAGAGCGTATTCCGATCCGCTCTTCCTTCAGATGCTTCGCCTCCATCCAACCCCACTCAATGCAGCGTGGCCCTCGCGGCGGCGAAGCCTGGCTTGATGGTGTCGAAAATGATCCTCAGCCGCTTGTCGAACGGAGCGAAGGCGCTCTTGATGGCGTTGAGCGAGAGTTTTTCCAGGTCGCGCAGGTTGAGATCGAAGAGTTCGGTAGCGAGAGTGGTTTCCTGGGTCATCGACGTGTCGCTCATCAGGCGGTCGTCGGTGTTCAGGCAGACTCGGAATCCCTGGCGGATGAAATTTCCGAACGGATGATCCTCGAGTGTCGTGCAGGCTCCGGTGTGCAGATTGCTGAGCAGACACATTTCAAGCGGCACCCGCCGATCAAGGATGTATTGGGCGAGGCGGCCGAGTTTCAACGAACCGTCCGGCAGGACTTGGATATCGTCGCGCAGACGGGTGGCGTGACCGAGCCGATGCGCGCCGCAATACTGCAGGGCCTGCCAGATCGACTCCGGCCCGTAGGCTTCTCCGGCGTGGATCGTGATGTAGAAATTCGCCCGCTCGATCGCTTGGAACGCCTCGACATGTTTCTTGGGAGGAAACCCGTCCTCACCGCCGGCGAGATCGAAACCGACCACTCCCGTGTCCCGCGAGCGAATCGCCAGTTCGGCGGCTTCCAGCGAATTCTGCATGTGGCGCATCGCGCAAATGATCAGCCCCCACTCGACGCCGTAGGTTCTCTCGCCGCGTTCGAGTCCGCGGACAACGGCGGCGACGACTTCATCCTGAGTCAAACCCCGTTCGGTGTGATAGACGGGCGCGAAGCGGACTTCAGCGTAAACCACGCCATCGTCATACATGTCCTCGATGAACTCGAAGGCCACCCGTTCGAGGGCTTCGGGCGTTTGCATCACCGCGATCGTGTGGCGAAATCCTTCGAGATATTCCGGTAAATTTCCGCGCTGCGCCCCTCGGTGGAACCATTTCGCGAGTTCCGCCGCATCGGTGGTGGGGAGGCCATCGTAGCCGAGTTCGGCCGCAAGATCGATCACCGTGGTCGGGCGAAGTCCACCGTCCAGATGCTCGTGCAACAGCACTTTCGGCAGCCGACGGATGTCGATGGCATTCACCAGACTTTTTCCCGTCGGTTCCTTGGATTGGGTGAAAATGCTCATATTTGGCGGATCATAGCAACTTCCGCGCCCAAGGGGAGAATGAAATTTCCTGTCTTCGATTGCCCGGATCGTTTGAGGATCAGTGGCTTTTCCCGGTTCCAAACCGCTCCGATGATCTCGCTTGATTTGTTAAGATTTGCTAAATAATGTCCGGGCAAATCACTCGAATGGCGAAGAAGCGCAAACCCTCCGGACGTGGCCAAGCCAAGAATCAGCGCCGCGAGCCAGCGTCGTTCGCCGGGTTTTTCAGCTCCGCGAATCGCCGGGCTCACGAGCAGGCCAACCGCCGGGGCGGAAAGCGCGACAAGAAATTCGTGTGGTCCGTGATGAGCACCACGGATTTCGACGACGGAATCGAAACGGCGGAATGGTTGAAACGGGTGATGCGTTGGAGTCTCGCACTGCTGTTGCTGCCGCTCTGCTGGGTGACGACGTGGACGTTTCTCTCGCGGTTTTCCCACGCCACGTTGGATCAGGATTTTTGGCGGACTGCGGAGTTCTGGTATTTTGCGACCGGCGCACTGGTGATGGTCGGGTGGTTCTGGTCGGGCCTGCTGCAATCGTTTTTCCTGTATCTTTACGTGCTTGGCCACGAGCTGACCCACGCGGTTTTCGTCCTGCTCTATCGGGGAAAAGTGACCGATTTCCACGTCAGTGTGGACGGCGGCTACATCACGACGAACAAGACGAATCTGGTCATCGCCCTCTCGCCGTATTTCGTGCCGTTCTGGGCGGTGGTCAGCGCGGTGGTCTACGCGGCCGTCAGGTATTTCGGCGGGATCCCGCAGGAATGGGACCGGTTGCTTTACGGGCTGATGGGCGTCACCTGGACGTTTCACATGGTCTGGACGTTGTGGATGATTCCCCGTGATCAGCCGGATTTGAAGGAAAACGGCACGTTCCTCTCGCTGGTGATCATCTATCTGGCGAATCTGCTGGTGCTCGTCGGCCTGCTCTGCGTGGCCGGGCACTCGCCGTTGCAAAGCGGTCGCGAGTTCGGGCTGGAATGGCTGCGCTTCGCCGCGACGTGGGGTGATGCCTTCGTGCGCTGGGTCAATGTGATGATCGCGGAGTTCCGTCAGGCGGCGATGCTGTAACGCGGCGGATTTTCCGGGTTGATCCCGATGACTGGCGGACGGATGCTGCCGACGTGATTTATCTCGATGCCAACGCGACCACACCGCTTCTACCGGAAGTGCTGGAAGCGATGTTGCCGTGGTTGCGGGACGGTTTTTCAAATCCCTCGGGTGCCTACGCCGGGGCGAAACGGGCGCGCAAGGCCATCGATCACGCCCGCGGGCAGGTGGCCGAGTGGATCGGCGCGGAGCCTAACGAAATCGTTTTCACCGGCGGCGGAACGGAAAGCGTGAACACCGCATTGCACTCGCTCGACGTGCTGACGGGGCAGGGGAGTGCCGTGGTTTCGACCATCGAACACAGCGCCGTGCTCCGCTATGCCGAGAGTCTAACGAGAGGAACGGTCAAAATTCCGGTGACATCCGGAGGTCGGATTGACATGGATGCTTTTGCTGGATCGTTGGATGGGGCCGCATTCGTGTCGATCATGGCGGCAAACAACGAAACTGGCGTGATCCAACCCTTGCGCGAGGCGGCGGCGCTGGCTCGTGAATACGGCTTGCCGGTTCACACGGATGCGATTCAAGCTGCCGGGAAAATCCCAATCGACGTCCGTGAACTCGGGGTGGATCTGCTTTCTCTATCAGCCCACAAGTTTCACGGACCGAAAGGCGTCGGCGCGCTGTTCGTCCGGGAAGGTCTCCGCTTCACGCCGTTTTTTCAAGGCGGCGGCCAGGAATCCGGGCGTCGCAGCGGAACGGAAAACACCGCGGGAATCGTCGGGATGGGAGCTGCAGCGGAATGGATGATGCGGAATTCCAGCCACTCGATGGATGCGATGCGCGATGCGTTCGAATCCGCCGTTCTCACCGGCGTTTCCGGCGTGACGGTCAATGGCGACACCGCCAATCGCCTGCCTAACACCAGTCACCTTTCATTCGACCGATGCGACGCGGCGGGTCTGCTCATTCTGTTGGATGAGGCCGGCATTGCCTGTTCCGCGGGATCGGCCTGCATGACCGGGAAGCAACGTCCGTCGCACGTCCAGCTTGCGATGGGCATCCCGGAGGAGCGTGCGAAAAGCAGCCTGCGCATCAGTTTTTCCCGGCTCAACACGCCAGATGAGGCCACGGCCGCCGCCGCCGCCGTGATCAAGGCGGTGGAAAAACTCCGACGCGTCCAAGGAGCCGGCGTCGGCCCAGTGGTGGTTTACTCGCCGTGATCGTGTCGATCTAACGGCAGCTGTCCCGTCACTGGCCGGATTTCATCCGCTTCAACGCTTCCAGAATTTTCGGGTCGGTAGTGGCTTCGATCGCCTTGTCGATTTGTGCGATCAAATCACCGCGGTTGCCACTGCGTTTGACGATCGCCGCTCCCGTATCTTCCGCTGCTTGTCGGATGCCCGGATTCTTGTCGTATTGCACCATGTCGAGGAAGGTCCCGAACTCGGCGTTTCCAACATTGGGGCGGACCGCTTCGATGGCGGCGACGGCGGAATCGAAGTCATTGGTGGTCGATCTGGCGAAATTCATCAACGGCTGCACCAACGATTCCTTCATCCGCTTGCCGAGAACCTTGCTAATCAGCGCTGCGCGGTCTTCAGGGAGCTGCGGGCTTTTGGTGATGAACTCAACCAAGGTCGCGTCGAAGTCCGAGTTGTCGGTGGGCTTGGCGAGAACGAGGGCGTTCTTCGCATAGTCTCGCTTGGCATCGGTGTCCGCACTGGTGGCGAGTTCGAGGAATTTGGCAAGCTCGGTGCCTGACATCGGAATTTCCGTGGTCTCCGTTTTCGAGGCCAATTCCATGATGTCCCCGATGCGGTGGCTGCCTTGGCTGGCTTGGATGCGTTGGTAAAGCATGAAGCCGAGCAGCACGATGACAATGCCGAGGGCGGCTGCGATGGCGATCTTGATTCCACTGACCGGAGCCTTTTTGCTCGGGACCATGGTGAAGCTCTTGGTCGGCATGACCCGCCCCGTCCGGTTGAGTGGGACGGTGGCTGCCACCGTCGGCGTCGGATCCGGGATGATGTGGGGACCCGTGTGAATGCTTGGTTTCGATCCCTCGGGCGGCAACAGCGGTTGCGGGGCAGTGGTGGTCAGCGGAGGTTCTGGAATCGGTTCCGGAGGCTCGGGTTCCGGATCCGGTGGTGGAACGTATCCCGGAGGGGCCATTCTCGGATCCACGACTTTTCGCGTGGCCGATGGCGGGCGACTCGCCAAATGCGAACGCGGGCCGGTCGCTGGTGGCGGCGTGGCCCGCCCCAAACTCATGGTCGGGCTCGGATTTTTGTCGTTTTGAAGGAAAACCTGAAGTGCTTCCCGGGCCGATGCCGGGCGATCCTCCGGCATCCGGTTGAGCTGCCACATGATCCAGTCGCAGGCCCACATCGGGATGTCGGCCCGGACTTCCTGCAGCGGGACGACCTTGTGGTGGAGATGGGAGACCATGACCTCATGGCCGGTTTCACCTTTGAACGGATAGGTGCCGGTAAGTGCCTGATAGTAAACACAGCCCATCGCATAAACGTCGGTCCGAGCATCGATCGGCACGCGCTCGAACTGCTCGGGAGCCATGAAAAAGATCGAACCGAAGACCGCTTCCAATTCCTCAAGTTCCTCCTTCGTCTGGGACTGCGTCAACGTGGCCAAGCCGAAATCCACGATCTTCATCTGGAATTTTCCCGACGGCAGCCAAGTCAGCATCAGATTCGACGGCTTGATGTCGCTGTGGATCAAATCCAGCTCCTGCGCCGCGATGAGAGCTTCCTGGGTCTGGATGGCGAGTTCCCGGAAATCCGGCCAAGTCAGCGGGGCACGCTCGATCAGCTCGTCGAGCGTTTTTCCATTGATCAATTCCATCACCACGTAGGGGCCGTCTTCGTCCGATCCGACGTCGTAAACCGTCACAATGTGAGGATGTTGGAGCGACGCGAGGGCACCTGCTTCCTTGATCAACTGGCGGGTCGACTCTTCCTGAAGGGCCGGGTCGTCGTTTGAAACCGAGATGCGTTTGATCGCGACTTCGCGATTCATCCGAGTGTCATAACCCTTGTAGACCGCACCTAGGCCGCCTTGGCCGATTTTTCCGCGAATTTCGTAACGTTCTTCCATGATGACGACGTGCCTCAGAGTGTGAAATATTGTCCGGGGCGGCAATCACGAAAACCGCCCATCAGGACGCGACACGTTCGAGCTGATCCTTGCGGTAGAGGGTGGGGGACACGCCTACAATCCGGGCGAAGCTCCTGTTGAATTGTGAAAGTGACTGGTATCCAATGAGAAAGGCGATTTCAGAGATGCGGGCTTCCGGGCTGAGCAGCTCCCGTTTCGCCCACTCGATCCGGCATCGGTTGACGTAATCTGTCAGGGTTAGGCCCGAGGAATCTTTGAAAAGTCGGCAAAAATGAGACTCACTGAGTCCTGCTTGGCGGGCGACCTGTCCCAGCGGCAAGGGTTGGTCGAGATTCGCATGGATATATTTGCGTGCTTTGGCGATGGCGACCGGCTCGCTTCCTTCCTCAATGATGGCGAGGGAATCGGCGTGGTCGCTGAGTTGCTCGGCGAAACTTTCCAGTAAGGTGACCATGCTTTGATACCGCTGCGGCTCGACGAAGCGGGTTTGCATGAAGGCGTCCTTCAGAATTTCGAGCGCGTTTTCGTCCAGAGTTTTCCGGCCGATCGAACCGAGAATTCCGTCGAATTGTTCAACGGTTGGGGTTTGACTGAATACTTGCCCGGTTTTCAGAAAGCCAATCACCGACGCTCCCATTTTGACCGGCACCGCCGTCGCGCACAGCCCGGCGAAGCAATGACAGGTGGTCGGGCCGCTGACCTCCGCCTCTTCCATCAGGCGGCGGTTGGTGTCGAGGCAGGCCCCGCAGGCGCTTTTGCAGAGATTCAAAGCCTCGCAAAAAGGACTGCGGTTGATTTTCTGATCGTCCAGGCACCACCCGTTCGGATCCGCGGAAACCAGCCGCAGTGGCAGCCCGGTGGCCGTTCGGAAGGCATTCTGATAGACGTGAAATCGTTCCGAAGCAGCGAGCCGATGGAGCAATGCGGTTTCGAATTCCTGATGGGCGTGTGGATACTCGGACATTGTCTCGTTTGCAGGGATCAGTCGGACGATAGGGACGTATTCATGGGAGTTCAATCTCTGTTCCGCATAGTTCCACGTGAAATCAGGGCGACGATCAGGATGGACGCGATCGAACTTAGCGGCATCAGCACGGCGGCAAGCAGCGGACTCATTTTTCCCGCCATCGAAAACGCCACGGTCGTTGCGTTGTAAACCAGTGCGAATCCGAACGCCGCCCGCACCGCGTTCGTCCGCGCCGCCGCCGTTTCCAACAATCGCGGTAAAAACTCCAGCCCCGCTCCCAGAGTGTAGAAATCCGCCTTCGACTCCAACAGACTCCGGTCCACCACCGGAGTGCCCGTCACAAATGCCGCGTCGAATGCCAGCGAGTCGTTTGCGCCATCGCCCAGATAAAGGGTGTCCTGCCGGTCCATTTTTCTCACCGTATCCGCCTTCTCTTCAGGTGATAGCCCGCCGTGCGCGTGGCCTTCGGGAAGCCCCAGCGCCACCGACATTTTTTCCACTTTATCGGCGTGATCTCCCGACAGGAGATGCAGGGACAGTCCTTTTTTCTCCAACCTCCGGAGCATTGCCACCGCTCCCGGACGCAGCGACTCGCTGAAATGAAATGCCGCTATCAGTTTCCCATCCAGCCGCAATTCACTCCCTGCCGCATCACCCACCGGACCGCTGCCCAACCAGCCGATCTTGCCCAACGACCAATCGCCGCCCGCCGATCTCATCGTCACTCCCATGCCGGGAAATTCGTGGGTTTCAAACTCCGCTCCAGCCGCTAGGAATTTCTGCCCGCGCGTGGCCAGGGATTCTAACAAAGTCCTCGCGATCGGGTGCAGCGACCCGTGGGTCATCATCGCCAATGCGAACGATGCCGCGTCGTTGAGCTCGGCGACAGTCTCCGGATTTTCCAACACCGGCCGCTCCAAGGTCAGGGTTCCTGTTTTGTCGAAAATCACCCGCCTCACTCTTCTCAATCTCGGCCACAGACTCGCCGTTCTTGTGAAAACGCCAAGTCGCTCCATCGCCGATGCCGCCAGATCATCCGCCAGCGGAATTGCGACTCCCAGCGCGCAGGGGCACGACACCACGAATACCGAGATCATCGCCTGTGCCCCTGTTAGCCAGTCGCCATGCATTCCCCAGAATGCCAGCGCTGAAATACCTAACAATAGAACGATGCTGAGGTAAACCCGCAGCAATTTGTCCAATCCCGGCGACCCGCGATCCGCTCCCGCCGCTGCGGTCAGCTTCGCCATCAGCGAGTCTTCCCAGCGCTCGCTTGCCTCCACCGCCGCCGGCGTCCGGCTCAGCAGGATCGCCCCGGCCGGCAGCCGTGACCCCGCCGCATACCTCACCGGATCCGCCTCGCCGTGGATCCATTCCAGCGAGAAATCCGCTTCACCCGCCGCCAGTATGCCGCTCACCGGCAGGGCCTGGCCCGGTCCTAGCAGAAATCGCAGGCCGGGGGAAATCGCCGACCGCGTTACCGGTTCTCCCGCACCATCCGCCCGCGCCACGGCTTCCGGCACCGGTTGCTGGCGTACCAGCCGCCGCCGGTTTCGCTCGACCGCCGATGTTTGCAAATATCGTCCGCCTAACATCAGAAAGACGAAGATCGACACGAAATCGAAATACATCAGCCGCTCTTTTCCGAGAGTCCAGCCCGCGATCGACCCGGCATAGGCCGACACCAGTCCCAACGCGATAGGCAGATCGATGTGCAGCGATCTCGCCCGCAACGCGCGCCACGCCCGATCCATGAAATATCCGCCGCCTACCAGCATTGACAAGGTTGCTGATAGAAATGCGATCAGCTTGAACAACCCCGCGAACTCGAAGTCCGCGGGCATGCCCAGATAGACCGGCAGCGAGAAGCCCATCGTGTTCAGTGCGAACGCCCCGCAAAGCCCCAGCCTCGCAGCCAGCCGCCTTCGCTCGAAATCCCCACCCGCCGTTCCCGCAGGAGCCGCCACGTAGCCGAATTGACACAGCTCGCGCAAAAACGGCTCCAGCTCGCACTGCCCCGGCATCCATTCCAGATGCAGCCGCCCGCTCGATGGATTCGCCGCCGCCCGCACGCTCCCGGGATGCCGCGCGAACAATTTCTCCACCAACCACACGCAGCCGACGCAGGAAATCCCCTCCAGTGCCAGATCTAGCCGCGCCCCATCTCCCGTCGCCGTCGCTTTTTCCTCCGCCGCGGCCACTTGCGGGGCGAGCCACAAAAAATCGTGTTCCTCGAACGGCCGGCTCCGCACCGGCGCCACCGCCAGGCCCTGTTTCAAATCATAAAACTGTCCGAATCCGTTTTCTGAAATCAGATCCGCCACAAACTCACAGCCCTTGCAGCAAAACCGTAACGCCCCTGCCTTTGGCGAAAATTCCGTCCCGCAGTGTTCACAGCTTGCCATCCGCCGGGATCATCGGGCCGCCCGGGCCCCGTCGCCAAGCATCTCCTCTCACATTCCCCGCATTTCGGCTTTTACCTTCCCGCCGCTTCATGCTTGCCTCCCGCCCTCATGAAAATCGTCGTCGCCTACTCCGGTGGTCTTGATACCTCCGTCCTTCTTCTCTGGCTCAAGGCAAAGTACAATGCCGAAATCATCGCCTATTGCGCCGACGTCGGTCAAGGCGACGAACTCGACGGCCTCGAAGCCAAGGCTCTCAGCACCGGCGCCTCCAAGTGCTACATCGGCGACCTCAAGGAAGACTTCGCCGCCAACTACATCTATCCGATGATCCAGGCTGGCGCCATCTATGAAGGCCGCTACCTGCTCGGCACCTCCATCGCCCGCCCCTGCATCACCCACGACATGATCAAGATCGCCCTCGCCGAAGGTGCCGATGCCATCGCCCATGGAGCCACCGGAAAAGGCAATGACCAGGTCCGCTTCGAGCTTTCCGCCGCCGCTCTCGCGCCCAACGTCAAGTGCATCGCCCCGTGGCGCGACGCCGAGTTCCGCAAGGAATTCCCCGGCCGTGCCGAAATGATCGCCTACGCCGAGGCCAACAACATCCCGATCAAGGCTTCCATGAAGAAGCCCTACTCGATGGACCGCAACCTCCTGCACATCTCCTTCGAAGCCGGAGCCATGGAAGACCCATGGTATGACGCCACCACCCCGGCCGATACCGACATGTATGTTCTATCTGTTTCCCCGGAAGACGCCCCTGACAAGGCCGAATACATCGAGATCCTCTTCGAAAAAGGCAACGCCGTCGGGCTCAAGCATGAAAACCTCGACGCCCTCCTCTGCGAACTCGGCGATGTGAAAACCGTCGGCCAACAAGACGGCTACGCGCTGCTAACACCCTACGGCGTCATGCGCGTCCTCAACCTGCTAGGCGGACGCAACGGCATCGGCCGTGTCGATATCGTGGAAAACCGCTTCGTCGGCATGAAATCCCGCGGCATCTACGAAACCCCCGGCGGCACCATCCTGCTAGCCGCCCACCGCGACCTCGAAACCCTCGTCGTCGATCGCGAGTCCATGCACATCCGCGACAGCCTCATCCCGAAATACGCCCAGCTCGTTTATAACGGATTCTGGTTCGCCCCCGAGCGCGTCGCCATCCAGGCCCTCGTCACCGAGACGCAAAAAACGGTGACCGGTGAGGTCCGCATGAAGCTCTACAAGGGCAACGTCATGCAAGCCGGCCGCCGTTCGCCATTCAGCATGTATTCCGAAGCCGTCGCCACCATGGAAGGCGGCCAGGAAGAAGCGTATAATCAGGACGACGCCACCGGCTTCATCGCCCTCAACGCCCTTCGCCTCAAAGCCACCGCCCGCCAAGGGCAATAAGGAGCAGGGACGCCCTCGTCCCGTCTTCCATCTATCAAAAAAGCCGCGCCCGGTCCATCCGGCCGCGGCTCTTTCTTTCTATCCAAAGTCGTTTCTCTAACCCGTCATTCATTTCCATTCCACCGCATCGGAATTGGACATTTCTGCGATTCCACCGTTTCCCGGCGGATATCTTTTCCATCCTTCGACTGAACCAAAACCCGCCAGCGGAATGAATCCTCACCCTGCGGAACCGCTGTCTCGATCCGCTCATAATTTCCATCGGCGGAAATCATGATCCTGCATCCCGACAAAATTCCTTCTTGCCGCATCTTTCCGAAACCCTGAGTGACTCGGTCCCCATAATAGAAGGATAGGATGATTCCGCCCTTCAGTTTCCATTCGCTCACGGGCACTCCCGTAGGAGTTTCCGTGGAGAACGCTGCCGTTCCGACACTCGCGTCCTTGATCGGCACCAGCGCGCTTTCCGGGATCACCACCGGTTTCCCGTTCATTAGAATCGCCAGTCGGAGGCTGCTGTCCTCCTTTAGGGAAAGCGTGGCGTCCGCGCCATACTCGTTGGACTTGATCGTCACCTCGTCCAGCGGGACGCGCCTCTCGTCACGATCTGCAGCGTTTGAGACTCCCATCACGAACAATAAAAGCAGAAAGGTTTTCACAGGGCGGTAAATAACATGGAATTCTTCCGAGTGCCGAGACAGAAAAACGATCAGCCTAGCCCAGTGTGGCTGACAAATAGTAAAAGGAAGAGAAAACCCCCAACCCTCCCAGCACTCCCACCAACATCGCGTAAGACGCTTTTTCCCAGTTGGGAAACCGTGGACCCAGCCAGTAGCCTAGAAGAGATTGCGCGAACAAGAGTAAGCCACCGTAAAGAGCGAACGGCCACAAAACGTATTGAGCTGGCAGCCATCCGAGCAGACTGGCTATCACCACCCACGGCATCACTCCGCCTGCCAATGCCATCGTACTCGCGCGGCGGTTGCGGAACCGGTCCACTGTTACCGCGTAAATCGCCGCCACGCTCATCATTCCGGCGCTGAGCAATATAGGGGTAAATCCGGCATTCATAATCCAGTGAAAGTTGAAGCATGGCCAACAACGGGAGGGCACGCTCCCGTGCCCTTACCATTTCGTCGGCCATATTCTATCCCGAATCCCAACGGGATTGCCAGAACTTAGCCCGGGGTCGAGCGAAGCGACCACCCCGGGTTCACCCGGCAATGCAATTCGCCCCCGGCAGGGGTCGCAGAAACGCCCGATCAATCCAGAAACCTCGGATCATAAACAATCCCCGCCCGCTCCAGCATCGCGATCCATTCCTCACGAAACGATTTCGTCCGATGATGTTCCTCCTGTTTCGCGATGTATTCCCGTACCGCCTCTCGTGACGTCGCACTCACGGTGAAAGCCGCATAACCGTTCTGCCATGCGAACTTGTCTCCATGCTCGATGGTTTCATGAACCCAATTCGTGGCCGACTTCTTCAAATCCCTCATGAAATCCGCCAGGCAATGAGTGGATTTCAAACCGACTAACAAATGAACGTGATCCGCCACGCCGCCGATGGCTTCCGGAATTCCTCCCAACCCATTGACCGTTCCGCCGAGGTATTCGTGGAGGCGGGGTCGCCATGAGGTGTCGATCAACGGCATCCGGTCCTTCGTGCCGAACACGATGTGATAGTGAAGACTCAGATAGGTAGAGGCCATGGTTAGAAGGTTCTCCGGATCGCGGGGCATGTCACGCTTTTCCAGCACCCCTGCCAGGGTGCGGATATCCGATGCATCGTGATCCCGGGGTGGTCGCTTCGCTCGACCCCGGGCTAATTTCTAAAATCCCTCCGGGATACAGAAAGCCGCCGCGTCGTCTGTGGAGCTGACCACTGCGACAGGGTTTCTGTTACCGATGAGCGGCTGTCTTCTTACTTCAACCCAGCTTCATCAAAAAGCCGCGCCGGGTCCATCATGTTGCGGCTTTTTTCATTCCCTCTCCGCCACGCATTTCCGGTGCGCCTTCACGAACGCAAAAAGTGTGCCGCCGAACAGCGTCACCCACGATGCTGTGAAAGCCAGTGCTTCGGGGGAATCTTTCCACACCGCCCAAGCGATCAGCAGCCCCAAAAGCACCGCCTGTATGATCAGGGCGGACCGCTGCGTCACCCTCTCCGGATCGTGGAGCATCGAGCCGGCAATCGCACATCCGAATATAAGACCCACGAACACCTGCGGCCCATTTAAACGCCCATCGAGATACTCGAGGCCGGTTCGTCCCGTCGCCATCAATACCCCGGCAAAGATCGCTAGCAGGGTGCGGAGATGTTTCGGGTTCATGGTAGGAGGTGCGGTAGTTGGTTTCCGGGAAAATTCTCCCGCTCTCCTTACCCGCCTCACGCATATTGGTCCAGCTTCACCAAATAGTGATGGGTTCTTAAAACCGACCGGATGCGGAATAAATCTCGGGGGGCGTAATTTTTTTTGGGGGGAGTGTAAGGAATTCTGTGTAGGCACTTTCCGGTGGTGCTCCAAATCACCGGGAAAACGACATCTCATGAAATCCACCATCACAGAGGAGCTGCTCGACGGTTTGCTGAAAAAACTTACACTCTCGTTTTGTGAAGACCTTTGGCTCAGCAACGACGTTCCATGTTTCCGATCTGGATGCTTCGATGAAGTATTACACGGAGGTGCTCGGGTTTTCCGAGCGTTTCCGATTCGGAGACTATGGCGGCGTGCAATACGACGACATTCAGATTCACCTCTCCGGGCCGAAGTCCACGAACAAAAAGCAGATAGGACAAGGCAGCATCTACATTTTCTGCGACGATGTGGATGGCTACTATGCGGAGGTGACAACGAGGGGAGCGAAGACCCAGGCCCCGCCCAAGGATTATGATTACGGAATGCGTGATTTCGTGATCGAAGACTCCGATGGCAACCTGATCGCGATTGGCAAGGAATCGAAGGGATCCTAACGGTCCAGGGTGTCTTAGTTGCTATTCCTGGGTGTCGGATTTCTCCGGCTCGACAAGTTCTTCGGCATCGACGGGTTCCTCGGTTTCGGATGCGGCGTCTTCTTGCGGCTCTGGCTCGGATTCCGATTCGGATTCCGTTTCTTCGGTCGCTTCGGTCGCTTCGGTCGCTTCGGTCGCTTCGGGCTGGGTTTCCGTTAGCGTTTCCTCAATGGCGGGCTCGGGCGAGCGGCCGTTGTTTTCCAACAGAATGAAGACTTCCTGTTGGACGGTCTCGATGTCGCTCAGCGGGATGTTGGGATCCTTGACGATGAAGACCTCGCCGGTTTTGCGGTGTTCGTAAACGCGGAGGATGCCGGTGGGGGTGCGCTGGCTGTCTGTCTCGCGGAGGAGTTTCTGGCGCTCCAACATGACGGCGAGGATGAAGCGGGCGTTCTCGGTGTGGTCCTCGTCTTCCTCGACGAGGCGGGTGAGGATTTC
The DNA here is from genome assembly GCF_039920825.1 of Luteolibacter sp. Lineage (GTDB taxonomy): Bacteria > Verrucomicrobiota > Verrucomicrobiia > Verrucomicrobiales > Akkermansiaceae > Luteolibacter. The sequence goes on from NZ_JBDSCX010000058.1 coordinate 51,743, forward strand.
CTCGGCGGAAAGTTTTTCAACCGGATTGGAGGTTTCGTTTCCTGTGGGGGCGGAGTATTTCGTGCGCCAGAAGGAGAACGGAGCGTCGCCGGTTTCCTGATAGGTGGCCCAGCCTTCCGTGCAGTAGTCGCGGCGAACGTAGCCGCTGGATTCCGGGTCCGGAAAAAGGGCGGTGACGATGGTTTCGCCATCAACGAAGGGGCGTTGGGTGGCGGCGCATTCGCGGCCACGGGAGCGGACATGCCAGGATTCTGCGATAGCCATTTGGGAAAAGGAGTTCAGTCGTTGCCGGGGACGAGCCGGCGGAGGATGAGGTAAATCGGCCGGCCGGTAATGCGGCGGCGGAAGAGATAAAGTCCGAGCACGGCAAAGGCAATGTTTGGAAGCCAGGCGGCATGCATGGGCTGCAAAGTGCCGGATTCGCCAAGCGCGATGGAGATGCTGGTGACGAGTAGCATCAGCCCGGAGAGGATGACCGCAAGCATGATCCCGCCACCGGGACCGCGGCGAGAGAAATGGACGGCCAGCGGGGTGGCGAGGAGGACGGTGACGAGGCAGGTGAAGGGCATCGACAAGCGGTAATACCACTGGGTGAGGTAGGGGGCCGGGTTCGCAAAATCGCCGTGACGCGCGCTGGACTTGAGCCAAGTGGTGAGGTCGGGGATGCCGAGGAGGTTGGCGCTGAGCCCGGGCTTGATGAGCTGGAAAGGAGTTTCCGGCCAGGATTTCATGACGATGGGTCCGGGCATGGTTTCAAAAACCGTGGGCTGGCCGGCGGTGATTTTGCCCACGACGGGTTCTTCAAACGTCCATTGTTGGCTGGTGCGGTTCCAGAGAGCGCGCTTCGCGGTGAGCCTGCTGGCCAGGGTTTTGTCGGGGTGGGAAGTGGTGACCTCCACATCGGTCAACGGACCGCCCATGTAATAATCCTGAGGGAAGGCACCGATTTTCCATAGCCGCAGGTCGGAGGGATTGCGATAGATGACGTTGGTGGCCTGAATGGCTTTTTTTCCACCGGCCTCGGCGCGGATCTGGTCGACGTTGCCCTCGGCGGCGGGGGCCCATTGGTAGTTAAGTCCCAGGCTCACCAGGCTGAAAAATACTCCGGCGAACAACAGCGGCAGCGCAATGCGGACGATGCTGCGGCCGGACTGGACCATGGCGATGATTTCGCGGCTGCCGGATAGTTTTCCCAACGAGTAGAGCAGGGAAAGCAACAGGCTGTAAGGAAGCAGCAGCAGCAGGATGGACGGCGAGCGGGCGGCGTAGAATGAAGCGATGGTCTTGACGACGTTTTCCGAGTCGCGGAAATCGCCGATCTTGTCGTTCAAATCCATGATCAGCCAGATCAGGACAAGGGAGGAGAGGCAGATGGCGAAAATTCCGCCGAATTCGCGGGCGATGTAGCGATCGAGCGTGCCGCCCAACGCATAGATCAAGCCGGCCACTGCCGGCAGGAAGCAAAGGAGGCGGAGAATCAACGGCCGCAGTTCCTGGGTGAAAACATCCGAGTCGGGAAATCCGATGAGGTGCTGGGCGACGGCCGCGGTTTCTCCGGGAATCAGAAAGCGGCAGAGGGCGGCACCCAGCGCCGCCAGCAGGACGGGAATGAGGAATCGCAAAAGATAGGTGCGGAAAAAAATCATGGGGCGGGCCGCGTGGCGCAGAGACTGGAGTTGATAGGGGAGGGGTGTCGAGTGTGTTGTGCGGCTTCGCATGATGCGGGTGGCGGGAAGTTGGCTTTACCTTTCAATCCATCCCGCTTAGCCTGCGGAGCATGAGGACATTGGAAACGGATGCTGAGATTCTGCGCGACGGCAGCGTCAAGCTGCTCTCGCCGTTGCCGGATTGGCTGAAGCCGGGCAGGGCGCACGTTTGGTTGTTGTTGGACTGCACTAAAGAGACGGGTGGCACCCCGCGAGCCGGAAGCTTGAAGGGGTTCCGAATGGCTGCCGATTTCGATGAACCGCTGGAGGATTTCAAGGAATACATGGAATGAACCTGCTGCTCGATACCCATGCGTTGATTTGGTTTCTCGAGGATGATCTCCAACTCAGTCCGATTGCTCGGGCAGCCATCAGTGATCCGGCCAACCGCTGCCACGTCAGCGATGCCACAGCTTGGGAAATGGGGATCAAGCATTCATTGGGAAAACTGGAAATGCCCATCCCGTTCGAGCACTTGTTTCCCGCCGGACTCCAGAGCTTGGGGTTTCATTCTCTGCCGATCCTTCATCCTCACCTTCATGAGGTCATTCGGTTGCCATTTCATCACCGCGATCCTTTCGACCGGCTGCTGATCGCGCAGGCCAAGGTCGGACAAATGACGCTGGTTTCCCGCGATCCCCATTTCGCTAACTACGGAGTGTCGGTTCTGTGGTGATTCCCCTGCGGGAAAGTTGCGGCTTGGCAGAACGGCGAATGCGGGATGCGATGGCCGGGAGATGATTTCCATCACCGAAGGCACCCCGATTCCCGGATTCAGCGATGCCGTGCGGGAAGCTTTTTCCCGCAAGGGAATGCTGGCGAAATCTCGGGATTTCGAATACCGGCCGCAACAACAGGAGTTGGCGGTGGCGGTGGCCGAGGCATTGATCGGCGCGAGCCCGCTGGTCGCGGAAGCGGGGACCGGGGTGGGGAAATCGCTGGCCTATCTGCTCCCGGCGGCGCGGTTTGCGTTGGAAACCGGCCGTAAAGGGATCATTTCGACGCATACGATCAATTTGCAGGAGCAACTGGTGCGGAAGGATATTCCGATCGTCCGCAAGGTGTTGGGCGAGGAACTGCCCGCGGTGCTTTTGAAAGGCAGGCACAATTATCTATGTCCGGTGAGACTCCAGCGGGCGCGGGAACAGGCGGCGGATCTTTTCACCGGCACGGAAACTGATGAATTGGAGGCGATCCGCCGGTGGGCCGAGTCGACGCGGGACGGCACGTTGAGCGGTCTGGATTTCCAGCCGCAGATGAAAGTGTGGCTGCAGGTTTGCAGCGAGCCGCATCTTTGCACGGCGCGGCATTGCGGACCGCGGGGAAATTGTTTTTTCCAGGAAGCCCGCAAGGCGGCGGCGGATGCGAAGCTGGTGGTGGTGAACCACACATTGTTTTTCGCGCTGCTGAATACGGATGATTTAACCGACGGTGACGAGGACGCCGCGAAAAAGGTGGGCGGATTCCTGTTTCCCAACGACTTCGCGGTGTTGGACGAAGCGCATACCATCGAACAGGTGGCGGCGGTTCAGTTAGGCCTGCGGGTGTCGCAGGCGGGGCTGCGTTTCGACCTCCAGCGGCTCTATCATCCGCGAACCCGGAAAGGTCTGCTCAAGTCGTTCCGCAAGGCCTCCGCGATGACGGCGGTGGAGGAGGCGCTGGTCGCCGCGGATCGATTTTTCCATCAGGTGGGGGATGTGGCGAAGTTCGGAAATTTTTCAAAAGAATGCCGTGTTAGGGAATCGGAAATCGTTTCCAACACGCTGGCCGCGCCGTTGAGGAACCTCTGGCTGGAGATCGACAACATCGCGGCGGACGTGGAATCGGAAACGACGCGGGCGGAGTTGCAGGATGCGTCCCGGCGCTTGCGCGAGGCCCACGGTGCGGTCGGGGTTTTCCTGGATCAATCCACGGACGACAGCGTTTACTGGGTGGAGCGCAGCGGTCGCGACGAGCAGCAGTTCAGCCTGCACGCCGCGCCGGTGAACGTGGCGGAGAAGCTGCGGCCCTTGCTTTTCAACGGAAAAAAAAGCCTCGTCCTAACCAGTGCGACACTGGGCGTGGGCGATCCCAAACTCGGCTATTTCCGGGGTCGCGTCGGTGCTGAAAAAGCCCGTGCTTTGTGCATCGGCAGCCCGTTCGACTACCAGCGGCAGATGAAGATCCGGATCTACAAATCGGTGCCGGACCCGGGAACGCCGCGTTACGACGAACTGCTTGCGGAGGGGATCCGCCAGTCGTTGTTGGAAAGCGACGGGCGGGCTTTTGTGCTGTTTACAAGCTATCGGACGATGCGCGACGCGGCGCAGCGGCTGGAACATTTTTTCCGCACGCAGGGGTGGCGGATCTTCATTCAGGGCGACGGCTTGCCGCGCCACCGGATGATCGAGGAATTCCGGGCCGACGTGCACAGCGTGCTTTTCGGGACGGACAGCTTCTGGACCGGTGTCGATGTCCCGGGCGAGGCTCTTTCCAACGTGGTGGTGACGCGCCTGCCGTTCGCGGTGCCGGATCATCCGCTGACGGCATCGCGGCTGGAGGCGATCGAGGCCGCGGGTGGAAATCCGTTCATGGACTACTCGGTGCCGGAGGCGATCCTCAAGATGCGCCAGGGCGTGGGCCGCCTCATCCGCACCGAGCGCGACAAGGGGCTGGTGTGTATTCTCGACAACCGGATTCTAACGAAAAGATATGGCCAGGCATTCCTGAAAGCGCTGCCGGACGCTCCGGTGGAAGTGATCGGATAGGAAATGTTAGCGCTTGAACGGAGTCAGCCGCGAGATCGCTGTTTTCAACAGTCTGCTGTCCCATTGGCCGGGCGCTGTCGCCTTGGTTCCGAGGTAGCCGTAGTTCAGCACGCTGCCGGTCTGGGCGCAAAGCAGGCGGGAAACCGGGGCTAACGGCCCCATTCCCATCGTGGAAACAGGGAGCGCGTGGCTCGCCATTTGGAAGTCCGCAAGCCGGGTGAGATCTGCCGGTGATGAAAGCATGGCGGCTGCTTTGAAAATCGTCGCGCCGCTCTCGTTTGCGCGGGCTTCCGCTTCTCTCAGAACCGCGAGATCGGGGAGTTTTTCGAAATCATGGCACGACGCGACCCACGGGATTTTCCTGCTGCGAAGCTCATGCAGAATCGTTGTCATTTCCGGGATGCTGGCGACCTCGATATCGATCAACGAGGCATCATCGAGCACATCCATCAGGAGCTTGGTCCGGGTATCGGCGTCCAATGCGCCGGCACCGCCTTCCTCGCTGCGGCGTGCCGTGAAAAGCAGCGGAAAATCCAACAGGTGGGCCCACAGGGCGGGATGGATCTTTCCACATTCTGCTATCAGCAGATCGAGCCGGATCTCCGCGATGTCGCACGCCTTGCGGACTTCGGCCAATTGCGAATCGCGCAAATCACTTGCGCTGCCGAAGCTTCCAACGATCTTGGCAGATCCGCCATTCATCTCAAATTTCACGAGCGCCATGGCCAAGTGAAGCGCGGCAAATGGTGATGCGTCAATCGCTTGTGGGCACTGCAAGTGCCAAGTGTATTTACTTTGAACGAAATTTTATCAGCAAATCGTCATTTTCTCTGGTCAACCCGAAACCCAGTTCCCTAGTTTCTCTCTAAACCCGCACCGTATGAACGTTATCCTACGCAATTCCCTTTCAATCACCGCCTCCGCAATCTTCGCCGCCCTCTCCATCGGGAGTGCTTTCGGTCAAGCTGCCAAAGTCGTCGGTGAGAAGCCCGCCTTCGATGATCTTCCCTCGCCGGAATTTTCGGGAGGAAAACAAAAGAGTTTCAAACCCAAGGATTGGCTGGAAATCGAAGCCGGCCTCAAGATTGCACTCGCACCTGCACCGGCTTCGAAGACCTGTGAGAAACTCACGGTGAAGTGGTACATCGCGGTGAAGAACCCTGAAAAAGTGGGGACCATGTTGCTTCTGACCAAGGATATCGATTACGTGAACATTCCTTTGGACGAGATGATCTATTGCTCGGTCTATCTTTCCCCGGGCTCCGTCAAACGCCTCACCGGATCCGATAAAGGCGGCAAACAGGCGGTTGAATATGTTGGCTATGAAGTGCTGGTCAATGGCGTGAAGGCTGCCGAGGAAACGAGCAAGGGCAAGGTCGGTTGGTGGCTGGCGGCTTCGAAAAGCATCTCACGCGACGACAGCGTGCCGCTTCTCAACAAGAATGAGACGCCCTTCAGCAATATGTGGTTCGACCGCTATGCAGAAGTCAGCGTGGAACGCCGCTGAATCGGGCATTTCACCCACTTTCACGAAATCCGTTTTCTTTTTATCTCAATCGCATCATGGCTGAAAACCAGACCACCGTCGCACTCAACATCGGATCCCAACGCATCGGCATGGCCGTTTTCGAAGCATCGAAAAACGGCACTCTGATTCTCAAAGCGTATGATTCGGAAACCATCGTCGCCGACCCGGCTCTGGATTCATCCAGGATTTCCCAATCCCGGGTTGCGATTGCGGATCTCGCCAACCGGCTCAAAGTCGGCGGCTCGAAGGTTCGCTATGCGATCTCCGGGCAATCGGTTTTCACCCGCTTCGTGAAACTTCCGCCACTTCAGGAAGACAACATCGAGCAATTGGTGACCTTTGAAGCGCAGCAACACGTTCCATTCCCGCTGGCCGAAGTGGTCTGGGATTACGAACTCATCGAAGGAGCTGACGAAAAGGAAGTGGTGATCGTTGCGATCAAGGCCGATGCGCTGGATGAGGTCAACTCGGCCGTTAATGACGCCGCACTCGGAACTTCGGAAGTCGATGTCGCACCGATGGCGATTTACAACGCGTTCCGCGCCACTTACGGAAATCCGGAAGAGCCGATCCTGCTGATCGACATCGGAGCCAAGACCAGCAACCTCCTTTACATCGAAGGTCGCCGCTTTTTCACCCGCAGCATCGCCATTGGCGGTGGCGCGGTCACCGCGGCGATCGCCAAGGAATACGGCATTCCTTTCATGGAAGCCGAGCATCAGAAGATTTCCAACGGTCTCGTCGCTCTGGGTGGCGGACATACCGAGCAAATGGATGAGTCCGTGGCCGCCCTCGCGATGGTGATCCGGAACGCCCTAACCCGTCTCCCTGCGGAAATCGCCCGGACCACGAATTACTACCGCGCCCAACACGGTGGAAGCGCACCACGCCGGATTCTTCTTGCCGGTGGAGGAGCCAACCTTCCTTACACGCTCGAATTTTTCCAAGAGAAGCTGAATCTTCCGGTTGAGTATTTCAATCCGGTGGGAAATGTGACCATCGGCAAAGGCGTCGATTCCGCAGTGGTCCAACGCGAAGGTCACTTGATGGGCGAACTCGTCGGGCTCGGTCTGCGGGGAATCGGCAAATCCGTCATTAACATCGATCTCGTTCCCGGTGTCGTAGAGCAGTCCAGAGCGGCAGACCGTCGCAAACCGTTCCTTATCGGGACCGCAGCGGTTCTATTGGGCGGCATGCTTGTTTGGGCTGTTTTCCAGAACCTCGCGGCATCCGCAGCGAAAGAGTATAAAACCAAGATGGAAGACCAGCGTACTGCGTTGGAGCCCATCAAGGGTGAGATCGACCAGCTTTTGAAAAACGAGGCGGCACTTAATAAAATTGCTTCCGGCTACACCAATGCCGAGTCGGATCATGCTTTCTGGATGGATCTCCTGTCTGAAGTTCGAGGTGCTTTTGCGAGCGATGCGGTTTGGGTGACCGACCTTGAGCCGCTCTACGGTTATGATCCCCTTGCCGAATCCGGTGAGGCTGGCAGACCCAATGCCAAGCCCAAGTCCGGACAATCCCTCATCAAAGCGGAATTTTTTGCAGCAGCCTACGGAACATCCTCGCTCTCTGACATGAAGATTGAAGCACCCGCACCAGCGGCAGGCAAAAAAGGCCAAGCCCAGCCGGTTCAGGCTGTGGCTTTGGCTGCCAACGCCGTCCGGATCAAGGGATTCTGGCGGGAGACTCCCAAGAGCCAGAACGTGGTGTCGGAGTTGCTGAAAAACCTTCGTGACAAGTCGAACAGCTCTAGCAGCTTTCGTTTCAAGGTCAAAAATCCCAAGGGCGGTGACGACATCATCCTGCCGGATGATCGCATCCTCGACATTACCGTCGCCGGTAAGCCCGGAGAATTGGGCTTCCCATTTGAAATCACCCTGCCCTTGGCGCGCGATGTCATCGCCAAGTGAGATTGATCAACATTTTGCCATCTGAATTATGAGTTGGATCAAGGAAAACAAATTTTTAGCCGCTCTCGGCGGAGGAACCCTGTTGGGAGTTATCGTGCTTTATATTGTGGGTTCGCAAGGAGCCTCCCGCTACAGCACCGCGAAGGACGAGTTTACCGCAGCTTCGGACGCGGCAAGCGGATACGAGAAAGGCCCGCTCTATCCAAAACCCGAAAATCGTGATGCGAAGCGCAAGGCGATTACCGATTATCGCGGTGCCGTGGAAGCCCTGCAAACGGCTTTCCAACAATTTCGCCCGGCGGAAATCACAAATGTTTCGCCGCAGGAATTCACCAACCGCCTGCTTGCCGCCAATACCGAAACCCGTGCGGCTTTTGAAGAGAACGAGGTGATTGTTCCGGAGGCATATTTCGCCGGTTTTGAAAAATACAAAACCTCGCTCGCTTCCGAATCCTCGACCGGCATTCTCGATTACCAGCTTGCCTCCGTCAAAAATCTGATGCTCGCGCTGGCGAAAGCCCATCCGACGGAATTGAAAAATCTCTATCGTCCGGAGCTGCCGGAAGAGGCTGCTAAAACCTATGCAGCCGGCGATGCCGTGGCACGGGCTTTCCCCTTGGAAATCACCTTTAAGGGAACCGAAAAATCCGTTCGCGAGTTCATCACCGCCATCACCAAGCCGGACAAACAGTATGTCGTGATCCGCTCCATCCGTGTCGCCAACGAGAAGAAGGATCCGCCGCGCGCGGCGGATGCCCAATTCGAGAAACCGGCTGCCGCTCCATCGGCTGCCGCCGCGGGTGGATTCTCCGGCGATTTCGTTCTTCCGGGTGACGAACCCGCCGCTCCCAAGCCTGCCGTGGTAACCCCTGCTGCTGATACAGCGCCAAAAGCCGCCGATTCCGGCCGGATTCTTGCCCAAGTGCTGGGTAATGAGGAAATCCAAGTGTTTCTCCGGCTTGATGTCCTTCAATTTCTTCCTGCGAAGAAGCTTCCTTAAACCCTTCGAACGCCCCATTTCCGACCATGTCCTGGTTATCCAAGAATTACGAAAAAGCCGCCCTTGGCGGAGCCGCCGTCCTCGCTTTGGGGCTCGCCTATATGGGCTGGTCCAGATTTGGCGGAGTCGCGGAAGACTTTGCAGCCACCCTGACCGGCGGAGGCAACTCCAATGCCGCGGTGGCTGGTGCCGATCTTATTCCCAAAGCGCGTGCCTCGATGACGCTCGACCGGATTTGGGACCAGGCCGTGGTTGATGGTGATCGGACAGTGGATCTTTTCACGGGCATTCCTTTGTTTGTCTCCAGCAAGGCGCCTGAGACGCCGGTGGATCTCGCTGGCAAAAACGAACCTCCGGTCCACCCTCCAATTCCTAACATGTGGTGGATCGAGAATCGTCTCGATCCCGGATTTGGCGATTCCCCGAGTCGGGATCCCGATCATGACGGGTTCTCCAACCTTGAGGAATTCAACGCGAAAACCGATCCTAACAACGCTAAGGATGTTCCTTCGCTGATCGCGAAACTGATGTACGTCCGCGACGAAAGCCTCACGTGGGTGATCCGCCCGGGATTCGGCGGGGATGGCGGATCGTTCCCCTTCACGTATGAGGATAACAAGAAGGGCATGAACAAGACCGGTGCCGCGAACATGATTACACCCGGCCAGACGTTCTTTGCCGCGGGAATCATGCAGGACCGCTTCAAACTGCTTGGCTCGGAAGTCCGCAAGGTGATGAATAAGAAGACCAATTCCGAATCCGACGTTACGATCGTCAGGATCGAAGATCAACGTCCTAACAAAAAAGGCACGATTTATGAATTCCCGGCACCTCTCAATGACCAATTGAAGAACGAGTATTTGAAATACGACCGGACTGCGGTTCTCTCGCTTGAGGCTCTGGGCCAAGGCGGTAAGGAATTCAAGGTCGAGGAAAACACCACGTTCGGCCTGCCATTTGACAGCCCCAAGAAGAACTACCGCGTCAAGTCTCTCACTGCCGCATCGGTCACCATTGAATACCCGGATGCCGAAGGGAAGACAAAAACCCTTGAAATCAGCAAGGGTAGTCTCCCGAAGATGGGTGAGTAATATCCTTCAAAAAATCGCTTTCCAAAACTCGAAAACATCGCCAGAAAACCTCAGCTCACTATGCAAAAAACGCCAATGTATCGATCCAGTCGCTCCGCCCTCGCGTTGATGGCCGTGGCATCCTCCATGCCCGCCACCGTTACGGTCGCCACCGCCGGTGAAGGCGGCTCCAGTCTCAGCGGACTCGCCCAACGTGAAATGATCCGTCGTCAGGACGCCGTCACCGAGGCAGATGCCCTCTTGGCCGAAGGCCGTGCCGCTTACGCGAAAGGTGACTATCAGCAGGCTGTGGACAAGTATAAGCAGGCTTTGGATCGCCTCCCTGACGCGCCGATGGTGTCTGACCGTCGTCAGAGCTATACGGCTCATTATGCTGATGCGAGCGTCGCACTCGCAATGCAGCATCGCAAAGTCGGCAAGTATCCCGAAGCCCGCACTCTGCTTGAAGGCGTGCTTGCGGTCGATTCCGAGAATGCGGATGCAAAACGTGAACTTGGCTATCTCGATGATCCGATCCGCACCAACCCGGCTCTGACCTACGAACATACCCAGAACATCGACAAGGTGCGTCGCGGTCTCTACACGGCGGAAGGAAATTTTAACCTCGGTAAATACGACGATGCCAAGCGTGAATACGAAAACGTGATTCGCATCGATCCTTATAACTCGGCCGCACGCCGCGGTCTTGAGCACGTCGCACAATCAAAATCCGATTATTATCGGGCTGCTTACGACCACACCCGCGCCGAGCTTCTCAGCCAGGTGGATGCCGCGTGGGAACTCTCTGTGCCACCGGATGCTCCGGTGCTCGGCCCGGACAACTACGGTAAGGACGGCATCACCGATGGTGTTGCTTATATCACGGAAAAGCTTCGCAGAATTGTTGTTCCCCGGATTGACTTCGAAGATACCACGGTTGAGGAAGCTATCGATTTCCTCCGCCTGCGTGCTTCCGAACTCGACACGACTGAACTCGACCCTACCAAGAAAGGCGTCAATTTCGTGATTCGCCGCCCTCGTCCAAGCGCTGTCGGCGCGGCTGATGCGGGCACGGATCCAGCCGCTCCAGGGGCGGAAGCCAGTCTTCCAGGTCCTGCCAGCGATCCGGGAGCACTCCGCGTTCATGAGCTCCGCCTCCGCAATGTGCCTCTTGCTGTCGCCCTCAAATACATTTGTGACCAAACCAAGCTCCGCTACAAGGTGGACGACTTCGCGGTCACGCTCGTACCGCAGACGGAAACCGGTGAAGACATTTTCACCCGCACCTTCCATGTGCCGCCTGACTTCAACAGTTCTCTCAGTGGTGGGGATGACGGTGGTGGTGCCGCTGCCGATGCCGATCCCTTTGCCGATACGGCAGCTTCGGGCGGTGCTGCGAAATTGACCGCTCGTCCTCCGATTCTTGATCTCCTCAAGCGTGCGGGTATCGCCTTCTCGGAAAATACATCCGCGACCTTGAGCAACTCCGGTGTGCTGTTGGTCACCAACACGCCTTCGGAACTCGACAAGGTAGAGCAGCTCGTCCAGACCATGGTCGGCAACAAGCCGAAGCAGGTGAAGATCACCACCAAGTTCGTTGAAATTTCCCAGGAAAACAACGATGAACTCGGATTCGACTGGCTGATCGCCGGAGTCAACCTTTCCAATACGGTGTTTGCCAACGGCGGCACCATCGGCAACCAAGCCGGACGCACCGCCAATGACTTCATCAGCCCGGTCAACGGAACATCCGTCGATGGTATTCCGGCCGGCCCTGCCCAATTTGTCGATAACGTTTCGACCAACGGCCTACGCAGTGGAGATCAGGCGATCAATCGGAACAGCATTGATGCCATCCTCAACAACCCGAACCGGACTGCTCAACGTGCGAATGTCGCTCCCGGTATCGCGGCGCTTACCGGTCTGTTCTCGGATGGACAGGTGCAGATGATCATGCGTGGTCTTGCCCAGAAAAAGGGCACGGACTTGATGACTGCTCCGTCGGTCACTGCAAAATCCGGCCAGAAGGCTACGATCGAAATCATCCGTGAATTCATCTACCCGACCGAATACGAACCCCCTGAACTTCCAAACAGCACGGGTAGCACCGTGAGCGGCGGCTTGCTCGGCGGTGGTGGCTTCGGTGGCGGCGGCGGTTCCAGCTTCCCCGTTACTCCGGCGACGCCGACCGCGTTCGACACCCGCAACACCGGCGTGACCTTGGAAATTGAACCGACGATCGCCGAAAACGATTTCGTGATCGATCTCCGCTTCGTTCCTGAAATCGTCGAATTCGAAGGCTTCATCAACTACGGCAGCCCGATCCAATCGCCTTCCACCGACGCCTTGGGTAATCCAGTCACCTCGATCATCACGGAAAACCGGATTGAAATGCCTGTTTTCTCGGCCCGCCGCGTCAATACCGCGCTCACCATCTATGATGGTTACACGGTCGCCGTCGGTGGTCTGATTCGCGAAGATGTCCAAAACATCGAAGACAAAGTGCCGATTCTTGGTGATATCCCGATCATCGGTCGTCTCTTCCAATCGAAGTCCGAAAACCACATCAAGAGCAACCTGATCATCTTTGTCACGGCGCAGATCATCGATGCAACCGGTCGCCCATTGCGTGGTGCCGATGCGATCCAGCAGGTGCCCGTTTCCACGGGTGGTGCCGGTGCTGGCGACGCAGGAATGCTTCCTCCGTTGCCAGGACAATAAGCGATTAAAAAATTGTTTCCAAACGGGCGAAGGAGAAATCCTTCGCCCGTTTTTTTGTCGCCTTCCTCATGCCGAGTCCGCGTTCTTTTCTTGATTCGGTGAAGGACCTTCCGGACTCTCCAAGGCATGCGGGTTATGGCACTGACGGGCGGGATCGCATCCGGTAAATCCACGGTTTGCCGTTTGTTGCGACAATGTTTGCCATCGGTGGAGATTTTCGATTGCGATGTTTCGGTTCACGGGTTGCTGGAATCAAATCATGAGGTGGCAGAACTGGTTGCCGGGGCATTCGGAGATCAAATGCTCGATCCGCAAGGAAGGGTGGATCGCGCGTTGCTGCGCGAGCGGGTGTTTTCGGACGATGCCGCCCGCAGTGAGCTGGAGGCCATCCTTCATCCGCAGGTCCGGCAGGAATGTCTTGATTCCCTCGAACGCGCTGCTACACGGGGGGCGGAATTATTCGTGGCAGACGTTCCGCTCTTGTTTGAGAAGGGATTCGATTTCGGTCAAACGCAGGTGCTCGTTGTCGCTTCTTCCCGTTCCACCCAGATCCAGCGGCTCAAGGCACGCAGCGGTTTCGATGGTCTTCTGATAGAATCCATCCTCTCCGCCCAACTTCCGGTTCAGGAAAAGATGTCCCGCGCGGACATCGTTTTTTGGAACGAAGGACCTCCCGCCGTCATCCATTCCCAAATCCGTCGTTTCATCCAATCTTTTCCCATGAGTCTCCCTAACGAATCCGAATCCCCGGTCGTCACTCCGGTCGCTGAAGCTCCGCCGCTGCCGGTGTCCATCGACATCAATCAATTCCGTCTCAAAACCCTGGCCGAACTTCAGGCGATGGCGGAAGCCGTGCCCGCGAGGATCCAAGGCGGCATCCCGAAGAGCCAGTTGGTTTACGAGCTTCTCTGTTTCTACGGGCATGAGGGAACCGGACTGGTGTGCGAGGGCATTCTTGAGCAGGCGAAGGACAATTTCGCGATGTTGCGTGATCCGCAGCGTAGTTTTAGACCGGGACCGGACGACATTCATCTGGGTTCCAACCTGATGCGGGATCACGGATTGCGCGTCGGCCAATGGATCAAGGTTCGAGTCCGTGCTCCGAGGGAGCGCGACAAGTATCTATCAGGTTACGAGGTGATTGAAGTCGAGGGCATGCCGGTTGCCGATTTTCAACCCCGGAAGGAGTTCGACAAACTCACCCCGCTTTTTCCGGATCAACGGATCCATCTCGAAGGCGAAGGGGTTGATTTCCTTGGTGTCCGTGTGATCGATCTCATTGCTCCGTTAGGCAAAGGTCAGCGCGGAATCATCGTGGCTCCTCCGCGCGGCGGAAAAACCATTTTGCTCAAGCAGATCGCCCGCTCGATCCGCAAGAATCATCCGGATGCGGAACTGATCATCCTCTTGCTCGACGAGCGGCCGGAGGAAGTCACCGATTTCGAGGAAACCGTCGGTTCGCAGGTCTTCGCATCCACGTTTGATGAATCTCCGCGCCGCCATGCACAAGTCGCGGATCTGGTGATCGAGCGTGCCAAGCGCCTCGTCGAGCAAGGCAAGGATGTGATCCTCCTGTTGGACAGTCTCACTCGTCTCGCGCGGGGACATAACTCGGCGATGCAAGGCGGACCCATCGGTTCCGGCGGTGTCAGTCCGGTCGCCTTGCAGAAGTCCCGGAAATTCTTCGGCACGGCGCGCAATGTCGAAGAAGGTGGTTCTCTGACGATTCTGGCGACGGCTCTGGTCGAAACGGAAAGCCGTCTGGATGATGTGGTTTTTGAGGAGTTCAAGGGCACCGGCAACATGGAAGTCCGCCTCGATCGCGAGCTTGCCGAACGGCGTGTTTTCCCTGCGATCCACATTCCGCAATCGGGTACCCGTAACGATGACCGTCTCTATCATCCGGATGAGTTTTTGAAAGTGGTGGATATCCGCAAGCAGCTCGCAGGTCTGCCCATCGGCGATGCTATTGAAACCTTGTTGAGTAATCTCAAGGCGACGAAAACCAACGCCGAATTGTTGCTCCGCGGACTCCGCTAGGCAGCCGTATCCGGTGGGGTTTTCGATGCGTGTTTTCACGCCTGAAAACCCGTGTTTTTCGGGCAACTGCTTCATTGACACCCCTATGCCTCCTGCATAGCCTCCCGCGCCTTGTGCTGGGCCGGGTCAATGATTTTCCGGGTTTCCAGCAATCAATGCTCAAACTCGATATCACCACAACGATGGCAACCAAAAAGAAGGCAGCAAAACCAGCGGCCAAGAAAACTGCTCCGAAAGCCGCCAAGTCCGCGGTTAAAAAATCCGCAGCGAAGAAGACCGTCTCCACCAAGAAGGTCAAATACGTTTACAACTGGGGAGCCGGAAAGGCTGACGGCAATGGCAGCATGAAGCCCCTTCTCGGCGGCAAAGGCGCCAACCTCGCTGAAATGACCCGCATCGGTCTGCCGGTGCCTCCGGGCTTCACGATCTCCACCGAGGTCTGCACCTACTTCTACGATAACAAGCGTACTTACCCGGTCTCTCTCCAAGCGGAGATGGAAGCCGGTGTGAAGAACATGGAAAAAATCATGGGCAGCAAGTTCGGCGATGCCAAGGGCATGCCGCTTCTCGTGGCCGTCCGCTCCGGCGCGCGTGATTCCATGCCCGGCATGATGGACACCATCCTCAACCTGGGTCTCAACGACGCAACTGTCCTCTCTCTAGCAGCTGTCACCAAGAACGAGCGCTTCGCATGGGATTGCTATCGTCGCTTCGTTCAGATGTATGGCGACGTCGTTCTCGGCGTGCAGAAGGCTGAGGGTGAAGACCACGAGCCATTCGAAGTCGAAATCGAAAATTTCAAGCATCACAAATACGGCAAGGACATTGTCGATTCCGATCTAACCGCCGACGACCAGAAGGAACTCGTCAAGCGTTTCAAGGCCCTCGTCAAAAAGCGCACCGGCCACAGCTTCCCGAGCGATCCATGGGACCAACTCCGCGGTGCCGCCGGCGCTGTTTTCGGTTCGTGGATGAACGACCGCGCGATCGTCTATCGCCGCAAATATAACATCCCCGCCGCATGGGGTACCGCCGTCAACGTGCAGGCCATGGTCTATGGCAACACCGGCGACACTTCCGGATCCGGCGTCGCTTTCACCCGCGACCCTGCTAACGGCAAAAATGAGTTCTGGGGCGAATACCTCATCAACGCCCAGGGCGAAGACGTCGTCGCCGGCGTCCGCACTCCGGAAAACGTCAGCACCCTCAAGGCCGCGCTTCCGAAGCCATACGCCGAGCTGATGAAGGTCCGCAAGATCCTCGAAAGCCACTTCAAGGACGTGCAGGACATCGAGTTCACCGTGCAGGAAGGCAAGCTGTTCATGCTGCAAACCCGCAACGGCAAGCGCACCGCCGCCGCCTCGCTCAAGTTCTCGATGGACATGGTGAAGGAAAAACTCATCGACTGGGAAACCGCCATCCTGCGCAACCCTGCCGAACAACTTGAGCAACTTCTCGCACCGATCTTCGACCTCGCCGACGTCGCGAAGGCCAAGACCCTCGCCACCGGCCTTCCCGCCGGTCCGGGTGCCGCTTCCGGAAAAATCTATCTGAATGCCGACCGCGCCGTGCTCGCCGAAGCACGCGGTGAGAAGGTCCTGCTAGTTCGCACCGAGACCAGCCCGGAAGACCTCCGCGGTATGATCGCTGCGGAAGGCATCCTCACCTCCAAGGGCGGTGTTTCCTCCCACGCCGCTCTCGTTGCCCGTCAAATGGGCAAGGTCTGCGTTTGCGGAGCAGGCGGAGTCGATATCAACTACGATAAGAAAACCGTCACTGCGGCTGGCAAGACCTTCAAGGAAGGCGACTACATGAGCATCGACGGCACCAGTGGCAAGGTCTTCGGTGGCGAACTCAAAACCGCTCCATCGGAAATCATCACCGGCATCGTCGATGGCGACAAAGCCGCGATGGCAACCGAGAAATTCAAGGGTTTCCAACAGCTCATGAAATGGTGTGAGCAAGCGACCCGCATGTCGGTCCGCACCAATGCCGACACGCCGGAACAAACCCGCATCGCACTTGCGTTCGGAGCCAAGGGCATCGGCCTCACCCGCACCGAGCACATGTTCTTCGAAGGTGATCGTATCGACGCGATGCGCGAGATGATCCTCGCCACCACCCTCGAAGCGCGCAAAGCCGCCCTCGCGAAACTCCTGCCCTATCAGCGCGAGGATTTCACCGGCATCTTCACCGTGCTCAAGGGCCTTCCGGCGACGATCCGTCTTCTGGACCCACCGCTTCACGAATTCCTTCCTCACAGCAAGGAGCAGCAGCTCGACCTCGCGAAGAAGCTCGGTGTCAAAGTGGAAACCATCATCCAGCGCGTTCACGACCTCCACGAGTTCAACCCGATGCTCGGTCACCGCGGTTGCCGTCTGGGCATCGCGTATCCGGAAATCACCGAGATGCAGGCCCGCGCCATCTTCGAAGCCGCCGCTGACGTGGCGAAGAAGAAGATCAAGGTGAAGCCCGAGGTCATGATCCCGCTCGTCGGATTCAAGAAGGAGTTCGATCTCCAGGCCGAAATCGTCCACGCCGTTGCCAAACAGGTGATGGCCGAGAAGAAGGTGAAATTCGAATATCAGGTTGGCACCATGATCGAAGTTCCGCGCGGTGCCCTCACCGCCGACCAGATCGCCGAGAACGCCGAGTTCTTCAGCTTCGGCACCAACGACCTCACCCAGACCGCGCTCGGCATCAGCCGTGACGACATGGGCGCGTTCCTGCTGCCTT
>NZ_JBDSCX010000059.1:0-111804 GCF_039920825.1 Luteolibacter sp.
AAGGTTTCGGCATCGCTGAAGGCCTCATGACCACGATCCACTCCTACACCGCGACCCAGAAGACGGTCGATGGTCCTTCCAAGAAGGATTGGAAAGGTGGCCGTTCCGCCGCGATCAACATCATCCCGTCTACCACCGGTGCTGCGAAGGCTGTCGCCCTTGTCTGCCCTGAAGTGGCTGGCAAGCTCACCGGCATGGCGTTCCGCGTGCCGACCCCGACCGTTTCGGCAGTGGACCTCACCGTGAAGACGACCAAGGAAACCTCCCTCAAGGAAATCAAGGCAGCGCTCAAGAACGCTTCCGAGACCTACCTCAAGGGCATCCTCGCCTACACCGAAGACGAAGTGGTTTCCACCGACTTCATCCACGACAAGAGCTCGTCGATCTTCGACGCCGGCTCCTCGATCGAGCTGAACTCCACGTTCTTCAAGCTTATCAGCTGGTATGACAACGAGTGGGGCTACTCCAACCGCGTCATCGACCTCCTCACGGACGTCGTGAAAAAGGGAATCTGATTTTCCGATTTCTGAAATCTATCAAAAAACGGCAGTCCGCGAGGGCTGCCGTTTTTTTTGCGCTGGTTGAACTGGGAACGCAGGTCGTTTTCGACAAACCCGGGCGTCTCCGGGTTTCATAAAAGAGAATGGCTAAACATTACGAGCGCGGCATCGTCGATGGAGTTGGTAACTGTGCCATCGCCTCCGTAATCGCATTCGGTTTGGTTTGCTATTTTGCTCAGAGGAGTCTCCGGAATGGCGGAACACATTGCCGCCTGGGCCCCCCGGCGGATTTCGCTTCCCTCCAAACGGCTCTTGAGATGTATCGACTCGACGCCGGAACCTTCCCCACAACAGGACAGGGCTTGAAGGCCTTGATTGAAAAACCCACCACCGGGTCGATTCCCGCGAAATGGTCGCAAACCATGACCAGTGAAATTCACGACCCGTGGGGAAAGGCTTACTGCTATCGCTTTCCGGGGCTGCAAAATCCCTCCACGCCAGAAGTTACGAGCGACGGACCCGATGGAGTTGAGGGCACAGCGGACGACCTGAGCAGCGAGGATTCCCTCCCTCGGCGCGGGTGGTTCGGGAGTTTTTTTTGAGACGTTCTGAGGGTTTGAAATCTGCGCTCCGCCTACTGCCTGCATGAGATGGGCAACACGCTGCCCGCTTGTCCACCGACCTCCTCACGGACGTCGTGAAAAAGGGAATCTGATTCCGGATTTCAAAAAACTATCCAAAAACGGCAGTCCGCGAGGGCTGCCGTTTTTTTTAGCATCTGGCCTGAGGTTGAATCGCGGGCGGGGTGGAGGACGTTTGATCGCCACGGGTTCCTTTTCCGCCATCCCCAAAAATGGCTGTAAAATGTTAAGGAAACTATTTCGCAGACAGTTCATAATAAGGACCAAACCCACCGTTTTATGTTCAATCGATCACTCGCGTTCCTTTGGTTCACCCTCTGGCCCCTTTGCGCAAACGCTCAGACCCTCACCGTTGCCGACAGCGTGCAAAGCTATGCCACGCTGACGAACACCACGGTCACCATGACCGGAAAATCCGAGTTGCACGTCACCGGATCGAGCAATCCGATCGCGGGCAGCATCATCAATCTCAACTCCCACGACTCGTGGTTGTGGTTCGATAATATCCGGCCGAACACGGCTGACGACTACCTCGGCCAGATCAAAGTGAACGGCGTGACGGCGGTGCATGGCACCAACGTGCGCGTCGTCCAATATGCGATGGGAACCGTCATCATCCCGTTCACCAACGCCGAGCAACCGCTGGAAACCTTCACCGGTCCCAAATTCACCGGCGACTCAAAATTGTATAGCCTCTATACCTACTATGACACCGCCGGGGAATTGGGAGTCATGTATGGCAATATCAGTTCCTTCAAACTCAAGCGGGGCTACATGGCGACCTTTGGCACTTCTGCTGACGGGACTGGAACCAGCAAGGTTTACATCGCCCAGGACAACGATGTCACGGTCGGTGCCATGCCTGGCAGCTTGGAAAATTCCATTCAGTTTGTCCGAGTTTTCCCATGGCGTTGGGTTTCGAAAAAAGGTTCCTGTGATGTGGCGGCCGACAAGCTCAACGCCGCGTGGTTCTACAATTGGAACAACGACCAGAACTCGACGTTGAACTGGGAATACGTGCCTATCAAACAGCAACGCTATTGGCCTGCTAATCCGACCGACAAAACGAATGTTACCCACTTTTCCGGCTACAATGAACCGGATAATTCGGTCGAAGATTCCTATACCAGTTTGAGCAACGGTTCCCGCGATGCAGCCATCGCCGCCTGGCCGGAATTGTTAGCAACCGGCCTGCGCGTGGGATCGCCGGCCTGCACCGATGGCGGCCGCTGGTGGCTTTACGAATTCATGGACAAGGCCGCGGCAGCGAACCTGCGGGTGGACTATGTCACCATTCACTTTTACAGCTGCGGCTACACAGCGTCTTCTCTCTACAACTGGCTCAAGGAAATCCACGATCGCACGGGAAAGCCGGTGTGGGTCACCGAGTTCAACAATGGTGCCAACTGGACCGGTTGCGGAGATCCCAGCTACACGGGCAACGCCAGCGTCATTAACAGTTTCATCGACATGATGGACAACACTCCATGGATCGAACGCTACGCCGTCTATAGCAACGTCGAGGCCGTTCGCACGATGGTTTACAACGATGGCAGCCTCACGCCCGCGGGTGCTGTTTATCGCGATCAGCAGTCTCCCATCGGTTACCTCCAGGAAGAATATCCCATGGCAGTGAAACGGGGCGTCGTGCGGTTGCCGCTCGATGGCAACACGCGGGACACCTCGGGCTACGACAACGGCGGCGTCTGTTATGGAACTCCCACCTATGCGGCGGGCCAGCACGGACAGGCGCTTCAATTCAATGGCACCAACAATCACGTCAAACTGCCTGCGGCGGTTGCTAACAGCAATTCCTTCACCTATGCCTCGTGGGTCTATTGGGAGGGTGGGGCGACCAACCAGCGCATCTTCGACTTCGGCAACGACACCACCCAGTATTTCTTTTTGTCGCCGGACGCCAGCGGCCAGATGCGCGCCGGACTCCGGAACGGCTCCGGCACTACCACCACGATTTCGACCACCTCACTCCCCACGGGAAGCTGGCAGCACGTCGCCGTCACCATTCAAGGCGGCACCGCGAAACTCTACCTGAATGGCGTCCAGCAGGTGCAGGGCACGCTCCCGGACCCGGCCTTGTCCGGCACGATGGAGAACTATCTTGGCAAAAGCCAGTGGGCCGCCGATCCGCTTTTCAACGGCAAGCTTGACGATGTCACGATCGCCGACTCCGCCATGACCGACACGCAAATCGCAGCGCTGATGGCAAACACCCTGCCGCCGTTCACGGCCCACTGGAAGGGCGATGTGGATGGAAATTGGAGTGCTAACAACGCAGGCAATACGAACTGGGCCACGCAAGCCGGTGGAGCGATCGATGCCGGTCAATCGCCTGCCGCCAATACCACGGTGAATTTTTCCACCGTTGCCAGCAACTCTTCCAACACTACACTGGGCGCCGATTTCTCGATCGAAGGTCTGACCGTGGCCAGTCCGTCGGCAGTGGGGATCGGCGGCATCGAGAATCTAACGATTGGTGCGGGTGGCATCGATGTTTTGAGCGGAGCCGGGGCCACCACCATCAACACCAGCGGTCAGGTGCTGCTCGGTGCCAATCAGACTTGGGCTAACAATTCGCCGAATAATCTGACTGTTGGCAGTGTGATCTCAGGCAGCGCCACCATCAATGTGGGAGGAGGTGGCCGGCTCGTGCTAACCGGAGCCAATACGATGACGGGAGAGCTCGTCGTTTACGGCGGCACCTCCGTCAGCGTGCCCTCGATCGGCAACGCCCTCGGAACCCCCTCGGTGATCCGCATGGGAGGCGGAGGCGACACCGGAAATCTGATTTACACCGGCACCGGAGAGACGACGGCGCGCGTCTTCACTTTCAATGGCGGGCTCGGCACTCCGGGCATGGTGATCGATCAGTCGGGGAGCGGGCTGCTGAAATTGACCGCCAACACCGCCTCGAGCGCCAGTGTCGCCAAGACGCTGACCTTGCAGGGATCCACCGGCGGCACGGGGGAAGTCTCCGGCGTTATTTCTAACGGAGGAACCACCACCGCGCTCACCAAGGCGGGCTCCGGAACATGGACACTCTCCGGGGCTAACACCTACACCGGCACCACGACGTTGAGCACGGGCACTTTGGCAATCGGCAACAACGCCGCTTTCGGAACGGGCACCCTAGATCTGCGAGGCGGAACCCTCCGGTCATCGGATGCCACCGCGCGCACGGTCGGCAATGCGATCTCCTTCAGCGTCGATACCGCTTTCAACGGCACAGGCAATTTGCTGTTCACCGGCGCGGTCAACGGAGGCAGTCTAACCAAGACCTTCACGGTCAGCAATCAAACGGAGTTCAGCGGTGTGGTCAGCGGCACCGGCGCGCGTGTTAAAGCAGGCAGCGGCACTTTGATCCTGAGTGGAGTGAACTCTTACACCGGCGCGACGACTGTCAGCGCCGGCACGCTTGCGGTCAACGGCTCGCTGGCCGCGGGCAGTGCGGTCACGGTGGCTAACAGCGCGACACTCACCGGCACCGGCAGTGTTAAGGGAACCACCACCTTTGCCAATGGCTCACGCTTGGGCTGGTCGCTGACTGCTAACAGCGGCACCGCCGGAAAACTCACCGCAGCCGCGGTCAGCGTCACCAGCGGTGCGGGCCTCAACCTCGTCTTCAACGGGCCGGGCAGCAGCGTTGATTTCACCAATGTCTTCTGGACGACGGCGCATAACTGGCAGCTTTTGACGAGCACCGGAATGACCGGCACGTTCGCTCTCGGCACGGTCAGCACCGACTCGGCAGGCCATTCCCTCGCGGGTTACGGCAGTTTTTACCTCCAGCAAAACTCGGCCGGCTTGAAAATGTTCTATTCGCCTGCCGGCTCCCTGCCGCCGTCGGCTCCCACAGGCCTCGCCGTTTCCGTGATGCCCGGCGGTTTGGCGCTTGCCTGGAATGCCGTCTTGGAAGCCGCCGGCTACAATGTCCTCCGTTCGACACAAAGTGGCGGGCCCTACGAAATCGTTGCTTCTGACGTGGTCGGCACCAGCTACAGCGACCGGTCCGTCGCAAACGGCACCACATATTTCTACGTGGTGGTCGCGGTGAGTCCCACGGGAGAAAGCCCGCCGACGGCGGAAATCGTCGCGACGCCTCACTTGCCAGCTACGATCAACAAGGCGGACAATGCGATCCCACTCAATCTAACTGGAAGTTGGGTGGGTGCCGTGGTCCCCGATGCTTTCGACACGGCACGATGGACAGGCCTCGCCGGAGCGAACTCCGTCACTCTCGGATCGGATGTGGGCTGGAATGGAATGGTCGTGGGGGCAACCGGTGGCTCCGTCAGCGTTGCCCCTGGAAATTCACTCACCCTCGGCAGCGGCGGCATCGACCTGAGCACGGCGACGCAAGATCTAACGATCTCCTCCGGCCTGACCCTCGGAGCAGGCCAGACTTGGAAGGTGGCCGCCGGCAGAGCACTAACACTTGGCGGAAGTTTCTCCCGCAGCGCAGGCTCCACGCTCCTCGTCGATAAGAGCACCAACACCGGCACGGTGACCGCCGCGCTTCCGCTCACGGACGGCATCATCGGACCATGGGCGATGGTGAAAAGCGCTGGCGCGGCAGCCAATGGCGGATCGGGAGGCTTTACTTTCGGAACCGTTAGCGGTGGCAATATCGCGCCTTATACGACGGCGACGACTTTGACCACGTCTCTCTGGACCGCTCCGGGCGCGAACACGGTCAACTATGATGTTTCCGGTGCCACCTTGAACATGGGCGTGAGCCGCGTGGCCAAGACGTTGCGCTACACCGGTGCCGCGGCGACCACCTACACGGTTGGCTCCGGCGCGACGATGACGATCAACGGCATGATGAACGCCGGTGGCGGACTCTGGACCTACAATCCCGGCGTCATCATCGGCACGGCTAACAACAACGAGCTGGTTCTCGGATCGGGCGGCGCGGGTCTCGCGCTAACTGGTGTCATTGCCAATGGACCGGCCGCCAGTTCGGTGACGATCGCCGGGCAGGGCACGGTGACACTTTCCGGAGCGAACACCTATACCGGAGGAACCCGCATCAGTTCGGGCAAACTGGTCGCGACTCCCACCGCTCTCAATAGCAGCGCCATCGTCATCCATAGCGGCGGCACGCTGACCTTCAACGGCAACAACCTGACCAGCACGAGTGCCGTTTCCGGTTCCGGCATTATCCTCAACGACACCGCCAATACCATCGTCCTAACCGGCGACCACTCCGGATTCAGCGGCAGCTTCACCCACAGTGCGGCAAGCAACAACACGCAGTTCAACTCGGCAACCTCGGGCAGCCCGGACGCTGCCTACAATCTCAGCGCGGGCGAACTGATATTCGCCCTCAACGGCAACTACACGGTGAAGATGGGCTCACTGGCCAGCACCGGCGGCAACATCCGCGGCGGCAACAGCGCCACCGGCACCACGACCCTGGAAGTGGGTAACCTGGGCACTAACACTTCGATCGCCGGCAATCTCAACAATGGTACCACCAAGGTGGTCGCTCTCACCAAGGTCGGGACCGGAACTTTCACCATCCTCGGCGCTAACAACTACTCCGGCGGCACCGCGGTGAACCGAGGCACGCTGATGGTGAACGGCACCTTGACCGGCACCGGCGCGGTGGCGGTCAACAACGGCGGCACGCTCGCGGGCACCGGAACTAACAGCGGTTCGGTCACCGTCGCCAGCGGAGGCTCGCTCCTGCCTGGCAACGGCAATGGCGGCGTGCTCACCCTCGCCGGAGCGCTGGCACTGGAAGACGGAAGCATGTTGAAGGTGGGACTGGGCACCAATTCGGGCCAGCTTGCCGTGGGCAGCGCTTTCTCGGTCAACGGCATCGTCACCGTCAACCTCGACGCCCTGGCCGGGTTCGCTCCGGGGACCTATCCGATCGTCACCGGCGCGACCGGGATCAGCGAGGCGAATTTCACGGGGGGCTCCATTCCCGCCGGTTACGGCTGCGCGTTCGTGGCGAGCGGCGGCACGCTGTCGGTCACCGTGGCCATTCCACCAGTCGCTCCGGCCAACTTGGTCGCGACCGGCGGCACCTCGTCGATCGGGCTGAATTGGACCGCCTCGCCCTCGGTCACCAGCTACAATATCAAGCGCTCGACCGAATCGGGCAACATCTACGATACCATCGCCACCGGTGTCACCGCGACCAGCTACACCGACGCCGGGCTCACCGTCGGCCACACCTATTACTACGTCGTGTCCGCGGTGAACCCCTTGGGCGAAAGCAGCGACTCCAGCGAAGCGGGCGCACGTGCTCTATCAGCCAGCGAGACATGGCGTCAACTGAAGTTCGGCACGACCGATAATGCCGGCGACGCTGCCGATGGTTCCGATCCCGACACGGATGGTCTAACTAACGTGCTGGAGTATGCCCTTGGCTCCGATCCGAACCTATCGAATGCGACGGCGGGTCCCCATGTCTCGATGGATGGTGAAAAATTGACCATCAACTTTACCCGCAACACGACCGCAACCGACGTGGTGATGAATGTATGGGGAACCGACGATCTTGCCTCGGGTCCATGGGAGGAAATTGCCCGGAGTGCGGGAGGCTCGGCCTTCACCGCCGAGCTCAACGGGAATCCTACCGGTGCCACTATCAATGAAAGTGGTGAAGGTGCGATACGTTCCGTAACGGTGGGGGATGTGTTCCAGCCAGGCGATCCCGTGCGGCCGAAGCGTTTCCTGAAACTGAAAGTCGAACATTGATCCGGGGCTCAACGTCAGCGGTTGCGGATGGCGTTTTTTTTGAAATGAAAAACGAGGGCTGAAAGATTGCCACGGGCCGGGCTTTTAGTAGTATCACGCCAATGGTGGTGACAAAAACGTTACGTGCGGCGTCCGGTTGGTTGGAACTCGGGCTTGCGGACGAGGCTCTTTACGAGCTTCAGGCGCTGCCTGTCGAAGTGCAGATGTTGCGGGGGCCGCTGGAGTTGAAACTGGCGGCACAGATGGAACGCGAGCATTGGAACGCGGCATCCGAAACGGCACGCCTGCTTTGTTTGAAGGCAGAGGATGTTCCGGAGTTTTTCCTGCGGGCCGCGTTCTGCCTTCACGAAACGGGAGACACGCTCGCTGCCTGCAACCAACTCCTGCGCGGACCGAAGACTTTGTTTGAAATGGCGATTTTCCACTACAACCTCGCCTGTTATCTGTGGACTCTGGGTGATGGACCGCGCGCGCGGAGCCATCTGAAGCAGGCGATTGAAATGGACGAGAGCTATCTCGAATCCGCTAGAGAGGACCGCGATCTCGCGGGGATGAAATTGCCGCTGGCTTGACAGTTTTGAGACCGGGTGAGAAGCAGGGCATGTGAAAACCTTGCTCATTACCGCCATGTCCGCCGCCCTCACTGTCGCCAGCGCCCTCGCCGGAAGCGAATTCCGCCACGTCGTGTTTTTCAAATTCAAACCGGACGCCACACCGGAACAAGTGAAGGAAATTGAGAAGGCCTTCGCCGAGCTGCCCAAGAAGATCCCGACCGTCATCGGCTACGAGTGGGGCACCAGCGAGAGTGTGGAGAAGCTCAACGACGGCTACACGCATTGCTTCTTCGTCAGCTTTAAGGATAAGGCCGGACTTGAAGCCTATCTGCCGCACGAAGCCCACAAGGCATTCGGCGCGAAACTAAAGCCGCTGCTGGAGAAGGCGTTCGTCTTCGATTACACGGCGAAGACGGAGTGATAAGGGGCATGGACGTCTCGTCCATGCGCGGGGACGAGACGTCCCCGCCCCCTATGCTCACTCCACGTTCTGCACCTGCTCGCGGATTTTCTCCAACTCGGTCTTCGCCTCGACGATGGTCTGGGCGATGGACGCGTCATTGGCCTTCGAGCCGATGGTGTTGAACTCGCGGAAAAGTTCCTGACAGAGGAAATCCAGGGCGCGGCCCGGTGGCTCCGCGGCTTCGAGGTATTCACGGAATTTGGCGAAATGGGAATCGAGCCGGGTGATTTCCTCGCTGACATCGCAGCGGTCGGCGAAGAGCGCGATTTCCTTCACGACGCGTTCGTCGGCGGGATCGAGTTCGAGGCCGGCATCGCGCAGCCGTTTGGCTAACAACTCGCGCTGGCGGATCGGGCGGCCGGGTGCTTCGGTGGCGATTTTTTTTGCAAAGGAATCGAGTATGCCGAGGCGGGTGAGGAAATCCGTTTTGAGATGATCTCCTTCGCTGGCACGCATCGCGGCGAGTTGGACGAGCGCATCCGTTAGGGCCGGCTCGATGGCAAGCCACGCGGCTTCGGCGTCGATCTCGCAATTGCCGGTGGAAATGATGCCGGGCTGCCGCAGGAAATCCGCGGCGGCGGGAAGAACCGGGTAGCCCACGGTATTACCTAGTTCGGTGAAGGCGGAGGAAAACGCCAGTGCCAGAGCGGGATCAATCCGGAAGTCGGCGGCGGCCCCTTGCGGGCGCTCGACGTTGATCGAAACTTGGATCCGGCCCCGCGAAACCACGGCGAGCACGGCCTTGCGGATGCGGGCGTCCAGCTCGTTCAACTCACGGGGAGCCTGCACGACGACTTCGGCCTGCTTGCGGTTGACTGAGCTGATTTCCACGCTGGCCTGCCACGCGTCCGTCGCCGCCGCTCCCCGGCCGAATCCTGTCATTGAATGCATGGACCAGTGATGGAGGATGGGGTGATCCCCGGCAAGTTTTCAGTTTTCAGCGTCGGGTTTTGAGATGAGTCTCCCGCATGGCGAAGGTTTTGGTGGGGCTCTCGGGTGGAGTGGACAGCGCGGTGGCGGCGGCGCTGCTGGTGGAGCAGGGCCACGACGTGGCGGCGGGCTACATGAAGAACTGGATCAACGACGAGGGAATTCCGGGAGATTGCCCATGGGAGCAGGACATCGAGGACGGCAGGGCGGTGGCGAAATCGCTGGGCATCGAGTTCCGGGTGATTGATCTGATCGACTCCTACAAAAACCGGATCGTCGACTATCTGGTGGAGGGATATCGCTCCGGGGTGACGCCGAACCCGGATGTCTGGTGCAACCGCGAAATGAAATTCGGCGTGTTTCTCGACTACGCGCTGTCACAGGGATTCGAACACGTGGCGACCGGGCACTACGCCCGGCGGCGGACACTGGCTGATGGATCCGCAGCGATCTTGCGCGGGGCGGATCCTAACAAGGATCAGAGTTATTTTCTCTCGCTGATGACCCAGCACCAGGCGGCGCATGCGCTTTTTCCAACCGGGGAAATGCTCAAGCCGCAAGTCCGCGAAGTCGCGCGGCGTTTCAACCTGCCGGTGGCGGAAAAGAAGGACAGCCAAGGGATTTGTTTCCTCGGTCAGGTGAAAATGAGCGATTTCCTGCGACACTACGTCGCCGACACGCCGGGGGAAATCGTTGATCCCTCGGGAAAGGTGTTGGGAGAACATCGCGGACTGCATCTTTACACGTTGGGTCAGAGAAAAGGCCACGGTGTAGCCTCGCCGCGCGATGGCATGGCCTACGTGGTGGTCGGCAAAGATCAGGATAAGAACCGGTTGATCGTCGGCTGGGATGTCCCGGAATCCGCAGGGCTCTATACCACGGAATGCACGGTGGGCACGCTCTCCGCCATTAACGAACCGTTCGACACCAAGCGTTTGATCGACGCCCAGCCGCGCTATCGGGCGAAGGCGGAGCCGGCGGTGCTGGAACCGCTGGATGGCGGGAAGGTCCGGCTGAAATTCCAACGTCCCCAGCGGGCGATTGCGCCGGGACAAATCTGCGCTCTCTACGAAGGCGGTAGATTGTTAGGCGGCGGGGTTTTCGAGAGCGTGGAGTGAGGAATCAGGTGAGGAGCTACGACACTCATGTCGTGGCGGAGAATGAAAAAGCCCATGAGAGAGCTTCGCGCTTTCCATGGGCTTTGCATTCGCCAGCACCACAAGAGTGTGGTGCCTCCTGATGATTTCAGCCGCCGGTGCGGGGCGGACGTGGCTTCTTCTTGGCATCGGGCGTGACGTCGCGCATGCCGCCGTTGGCCTTGGTTTTTTGCATCTCGGCCTGGCGCTCGGCCATGCGTTGGACGAATGACTTCTTGTCGCTGGTGGTGCGGGCCTTGAGTTCCGGTTCGGGAACTTTGCTCATCAGCCAGGTCTGGCCGATCGAGAAAATGTTCTGGGTCGTCCAGTAGAGCGCGAGGGCGGAGGCGAAGTTATAACAGAAGAAGAAGAACATGAACGGCATGAACATGATGATCTTCTGTTGCATCGGATCGCCGGTCTTCGGTGTCATGCGGATTTGCAGGAAGCTGCTGATCGCCATGACGATGGGAAGGATGTTGAACGGAATGCCGCCGAGGAAGGCCAGGTGGGTGAGGGTATCCGGCTGGGAAAGGTCATGCACCCAAAGGAACGGCTGGCCGCGCAGTTCGACGGCGTATTGGAGCATCCGATAGAAGCCGAAGAAGATCGGAATCTGGATGAACATCGGAAGGCAGCCGCCGAGCGGGTTGATGCCGTATTTCCGATAGAGGCCCATCGTCTCGGCGTTCACCTTGTTCGGATCGTCGGGATACTTCTCCTTGATCTTGGCCATCTCCGGCTGGAGCTTGGCCATCTTCTTCATGGTGTGCGTGGACTTGGCATGCAGCGGCCAGATGACGACACGGACGGTGATGGTGAGAAGAATGATGGCGAGTCCCCACGACCAGTTTTTCGCGACGTGGTTGAGGAGGAGATGATATTTATTGAGAAGAAAGTTGAGGGTGCGGGAAACGACCGAGAACCAGCCGTATTGCATCACATCGCCCCAGCCGTCACCCCAAGCTCCGTCCATTTTGCGGAGCATCGTGTTGTCCTTCGGGCCGACGAAAACGAGGTAGTTGAAGGTCTTCAGTTCGTTGGGGGCGAGCGTCGCTGCTGGGAGCTGCAGGCCGCCGTAAACCGAGGTGATGGATTTGGCGTTGGCGGTAAGACTCACTTGGGAAGGTTTCGCCCAGACGCTGCCGACGTAGGGTTCCTTAGGCCGGATCACCGTGGCGAAGAACTGGTTGGTGACGCCCGCGAATTGCACGGGCTTGTCACTGTCACTCGTTAGAATGGATTTTGCGGAGCCGAACATGCCGCCTTTGAATGCCGACCCATCCTTGAACGTGATGCCGTTGTCGGCACGCCAGAAGAACCCGGTTTGCTGGCCGACCTCGGACTGATAGAGCGGAGAGGCTTCGCCGAGAAAAAGACTCCACTGGTTGAGGTTGATCGCGCTGGAGGCGCCGTTTTCGAGCTTGAGTTCGAAATCGAGAAGATAGTCGGAGCCGGGTTTGTCCGAATCAACGAGCGAGAAGGTCTTCTTGGCGATGAGTCCGGATGGCAGCTTGGCGATGAAGACTGCTTTCTTGCCTTCCTCGGATTCTTCGGCCTTGTAAGTGTAGGCAGGTGCGTTCAGCAGGTTTTGCCCGGCATCGGCCAGTCCGCCGATGGGGCCGGCTCCGAAGTGGTTGACCTGAACGAGGTCGGTCTTGCTGCCGACTTGGAACTGCTTTTTGAATTCGGCGAATTTGATCCCGCCACCAATGTTGGTGAGGGTGAAAATCACGTCCTTGTTTTCGAGGATGACTTTTTTCTCCTCGGTTGGCGGCGGAGGCGTTTCCACCGTGAGTTCGGCAGTGGTCGTCACAGGAACATCAATCGGCGGCGCGAGGCTTTTCTGAAGTTCCTCCTGGCGCAGGCGCTCCTGTTCACGAGCGACGTTGTTTTTACCGGTATAATAGACGTTGGCGGCGAGCAGGGCACCGCAGAGGGTGAGGATCACCCAAGTTTTTCGATCGTACATGAGGCGTGGTGGAAAGTTTAAGGGTGCGGCGTTTTGCCGTGACAGCAACAGGAATGTTCGGCCGCTTTTGTAGTTCGGGGCGACGGGACGGGGTCATAACCGCAGCCCCCCCATGGATGACAGCGGAAAATCCGACAAATTCCATACCACGAGCCGAGGACGGGGCCGTGGAGCTCAACGGCTTGCAGGAAATAGTTCGAACAGGTCGGTTCGTAGCGGCAGCCCATGGCAGGGCCGGAGACCGCTTTCAGCATCGGATTGAGGATCCGCTGGTAAAAACGGATCAAGACTCGGATCAGAAAGCTGAGGAATCGCGAGATCACGATTTTTCTTCGGGACGGGGAAACAGGCCGAGCCGCCGGGCTTGTCGCACCCAGTCCGCCTCAAGCTCGGCGAAGGTCGCCTTCGAGGCACCGGGTCGGGCAATGGTGACTAAGTAACGGCGGATTTCCACGAATTCGGGAGCGTGTGACTGGACGAGCGAGCGGAATCTGCGGCGGAGCAGGGAACGGTCATGCGCCTTGCCACTGCGCTTGGTGGTGATGAAGCCGGTGCGGATCGTTGCCAGACCGGGATCAGGCAGCGTGCTTAAAATAACAAACCGGCCGGCTTTCGCCTGACCGGTGTTCTTGACCCGCGCGAAATCCTCGCGCCGGGTCATGCTGCATGTCCGCGGGAGTCGCATGGCGTGGAAGCGGTGGACTCCCGGGGCAGCGCCGAGGCGGAACCTCAGCCGCCGTGCTGCGTCGTGTGACGGCTGTATTGAATCTCAACGCCCTTGGGAACAAGGCGCTTGCGGCCTTTTTGGCGGCGGCGGCGAAGAATGTCGCGGCCGGATTTGGTGGCCATGCGGGCCCGGAAGCCGAATTGGTTTTTCCGTGTGCGCTTGGATGGCTGATAGGTGCGTTTGCTCATGGCGTGTGCCTCAAATAAAGGTTCGTAATCCGTCCGGTGTCCGGCTCGGGGCGCGAACTCTAGGCGCCGGAAGCAGGTTGTCAACCCACCAATGGGTGAAAAATACGTTTTTTCTCGACGGGGCAATCATCGCCAGCCGGCGGTGTCCGGAAAGCTCGGAATCGTCGATTTTCAGGCGAATTTGGATCATTGCAATGATTTGCAGATGCATGGCGTATTCAGGCGATGCGTCTCTCATGGCTCCTTTTTCTAGGTTTTCCGTCCTTCGCGGTCGCCTACGAATCCAATCCCGCATTCGATGCGGCGCGGGAGGTTTTGGAAATCCATTGTTTGGAATGCCATACCGAGGATCAGATGAAAGGGGATCTGTTGATGACCACTCGCGAAGGTTTGCTCCACGGAGGAGAAGGCGGCGCGGCTATCAAACCGGGCAGCCCCGACGAATCCGCTCTGATCAAACGCCTGCATTTGCCAGCCGATGACGACGACCGGATGCCTCCGAAAAAGAAGAGCGAGCCATTGGCTCCCGATGAAATCACCGCTCTCAGCGATTGGATTTCCGCAGGCGCGCCGTGGCCCGACGGAGAAATCCTGGCACCCAAGGCGAAAACGGCGCTTCCACGCTGGGATGCCCCTCCCGATCCGCAAATCGTCTCGATCGAAGCATTTCCTAAATCCGTTAACTTGGAGACTTCGGCGGATTTTCACCATGTCATCGTCATCGCGCGGTTCAAAGACGCCTCCACCCACGATATTACCAAGCAGTCGAAATTGACGCTCGCTGATGCTTCGTTCGCGCATTTGACCGGCACCTCGCTCACTCCGAAAAAGGATGGCTCCACCAGCTTGAAGATCGATTACCGCGGACTCACAACGGAGATTCCCGTGGTGGTGAAGGATGCGGAGAAGCCCCGGCCGATTTCATTTCAACTCGACGTGATGCCGGTGTTGACCGCCGCCGGGTGCAATACGGGTTCCTGCCACGGCTCGGCCCGCGGTCAGGACGGATTCCACCTTTCCCTGTATGGCTTCGATCCCAAGGGCGACCATTTCCGGCTGACCAATGAAATGGCGGGACGACGCATCAATCTCGCCGTGCCGGAGGAATCCCTGATCCTTACCAAATCGATCGGGACCGTTCCCCACACGGGTGGCAAGCTGATGAAACCGGGCAGTCCGTTCTATCAGACCTTGGTCGAATGGATCCGCAATGGTGCGAACTACGATGAAGGCGAGATTCCCCATCCCACCGGTATCGAGGTCATGCCGAAACAAATCGTTCTAACCGGAAGCGACGTGCGGATTCCTTTCACCGTCCGCGCCAGCTACTCGGACGGCACGGACCGCGATGTCACCACGCTGTCGCGGTTTTCCAGTTCCAATGACAATTCCGTCTCGATCATGGCCCGCGAAGGACTCGCCGCCTCGAAGAATCGTGGCGAGGCGTTCCTGCTCGCGAGATTCCACACCTTCACCGAAGGCTCGCAGGCCATCGTTGTCCCGGCGGATCTTGCTTACCAGCGTCCGGCGTTCGATCCGCACAACTACATCGACGGTCTTGTCGCGGAGAAATTGAACAAGCTGCGCATCATCCCGTCGGAAATGTCGGACGAGGAGTCGTTCCTGCGCCGCGTCTATCTTGACATCGTCGGGGTGCCGCCGACCATCGAGGAGCGCGCGAAATTTCTATCAGACTCCCGCCCCGAAAAACGCGACGTGCTGGTCGATGAACTGCTGGGCCGCAAGGAGTTCACCGAGATGTGGGTGATGAAATGGGCGGAACTGCTCCAGATCCGCACCTTCAACAAGGATGGCCAGCAGGTTTCCTACAAGGCGGCGCTCAACTACTATCAGTGGTTGCGCGAACGCATTGCCGGCAACGTCCCGTTCAACCAACTCGTGAAAGAGCTTCTGTCGGCGAAAGGCGGAACCTTCTCCAGCGCGGCCACCAACTTTTTCCAGAGCGAGGCCGACGTGCTCAAGCTAACGGAAAATGTCGCGCAAGTCTTCATGGGCACCCGCATCCAGTGCGCCCAGTGCCACAACCATCCGTTCGACCGCTGGACGATGGATGACTACTACAGTTTCGCGGCGTTCTTCGCACAGGTGAAACGCAAACCCGCCGAGGATCCGCGCGAACGGGTGATCTTCGATGGCGGCGGCGAAATCCAGAATCCGGTCACGAAGCAAAACATGACTCCCAAGTTCCTCGGCGGCCCACAACCGGACATCAAGGGCGAGTCGAGACGTGAGTCGGTCGCCGGATGGCTTGCTTCGCCGGAGAATCCGTGGTTCGCCAAGAATGTTGTCAACATCGTGTGGGCTCACTTCAACGGCGTCGGAATCGTCAATCCTGTCGATGATGTCCGCGTCTCGAATCCACCGTCGAATCCCGAGTTGCTCGATGCGCTTGCGGAAAAATTCGTCTCTTATAATTATGACTTCAAGAAGCTCGTCCGCGATATCTGCACCTCGCGTACCTATCAGCTTTCCACCCGGACGAATGATACGAACGTCACTGATACCCGGAACTTTTCCCACGCGATGATCCGCCGGGTTCGTGCGGAAGTGTTGCTGGACTGCATTTCCCAAGTCACCTCTACTCCTAACAAATTTAAAGGGCTGCCATCCGGAGCCCGCGCCGTGCAGATTGCGGATGGCAATACCACCAACTATTTCCTCACGACCTTCGGCCGTGCCACCCGGGCGACGGTTTGTTCGTGCGAGGTCAAGATGGAGCCGAATCTGTCGCAGGCGCTCCATCTTCTGAACGGCGACACCACCCAGGACCGCATCCGTCAGGGAAAGCTCGTCGAGACGATGCTCAATGAGAAAAAGACTCCGGAAGAGGTGATCTCAAATCTCTATCTGACCGTGCTGAGCCGTCCGCCGTCGGACATGGAAAAGGAAAAGTTACAAACCGCCCTCGCCGACCAAAAGGCCCCCGCCCAGATTAAGGAGACCCTCGAAGACATCTTCTGGGCCCTGTTGAACTCGAAGGAGTTCATCTTCAATCATTGAATTTGGAAACGGCGATCTCCGAATGGCTCCAAGCCGTGAAGAGCTGAAAAGCAGAATAGCGAACGAGGTTTAAAACAAACAACCCCGACACTCATGTGTCGGGGTTGTTTGTTTGAAGTTCTGGATCCTAGCGGGGACGCTTCAGTTGTAATGTCCTGAATGAGGATTCACGTCGGTGACCGGGGGTGGGAAAATCGGAGGAGGCAGGATTGGTGGATAGGCCGGTGGAAGGTCGAGTGGGTTCGGTGGCTCGGGAGCAACGATTGCGGCGACCTTGGCGTCTTTCGCATCCTTGGAGTCTTTTGAACTCTTGGAGCTGTAGACGTCGGCATCGCCGCTGTTGGGGTCGAGACGGGCAAGGAGCGCTTGGACCTCGGCGACGGCTTCCGGCATGGTGGCGATCGCACATTGGGAAATCATCCGCATGTTTTCCGGCGAAGCGGTGATCGCGGTTTCGACGATGGAAACTACCAGTTGGACATCGGCGTCGCTGGACTTGATCGCCGTTTTGACGACTTCACAGGAGCAACCCGCATTGGCAGCCACTTCGGATTGAACCACTTCGAGCACCTTGGCGACATCGAGTTTCACCCGTTGTTCGACGGAAAGGGCAACCTTCGAACAATCCGAGACCGCTTCCTTTTTGCCTGATTCGCGGTAGACGGCGGAAATCAAGGCGAGGCCGTTTTGCAGGCTGCCGGTCGAGACTTCATAGGGCTGTGAACCGGTGCTGACCGCCACTTTGCGAAAGGGGGAGGGGTTGCGCAGCACGCTCAGATCGATCACCGATTCGACTTTTTGCTCGTTCGAAGCGCGGGTGTCGAGATTGCGCACATCTTGCGCGGCGAAAACCGGTTTGCCATTGGGGATGATGCCCTGGGCTTTCTCAATCTCCGGAACTTCGTATTTCTCCGGAAGATCGGAACTCCCGTGGAACCGTGGCGCGTCATTGACAGCGTCGGCTTTGGCAATCTCCGGGGAGGCTGGGGTGCTTTCGAGATTCTGGGCGGAAAGCGGAGCAATCGCGCTGAGAATCAGTAGAGCAACCATGTGGGGGGACACAGGTGGTTTCATAAGTTGGGGGGAACGACGAAATTCAAGTTTACCAAATGTTGTTTGGCAATTCTTGATGATCTTGACTTGAGGTGGTTACTGTCGGGTGGATCTTTTCTTGTTTATATTGAATGACTTACGTTTGTGTTTAGATTCGGATTAGTTAAATATCAGGAGAAATTGGAAATTATGGATTTTTTACAAATTTGCGGATTGGACGCAAAGATCACTTCCTGAATCTCAAAAGTTGATTCTTTGGAGTGGTGGTTTTGAAGGATTCGATCGTGGAAATGGGAATTGATAATCGCCGCGATTGGGTTCCACTGGCTTTGGTATATTTCCTCTCGAACGAAACCCCTCTCGATCCCGATGCTGCCGACTCCACGAGAAATTTTCACCAGCTTCGAGCGTGGTGAAATTGAACGGGAGGAAATGCACGCCTTGATGGCGTTGCACGCGCGGGAGTTGATCCAGGAAATGGAGGAGGATCATCAGAATCCTGCAGCGGCCTGGGTGGAGAGTCTGTTAGCGCGACGGGCGGCCGGCAAGCTCGTCAGGAAGCACAGCGCCCGATTGTTGCGCGAGGTTCTGGTCGCGCTCTCCGACGTCCCGGATTTCGCCCCGGCGAGGCATTTGTGGAATGCCGCCCATCCCGATGTGCCGTTGCATTGTTTCCTGCGCATGCGACGGGAACCGGTTTTCCGGATCCTGAGTCTGGACTCCGATGCGGGGGAAATCCGTCTAATTGTCGAGCATGGCGAAGCCGCAAGAGGGAAGGGGACGCGACGGGAATTCCTCTTGAAACGCGATACGGCCTGGAAGCTCCGGGCCGAGGCGGTTTAAGGAGGCGTGATGACGATATAGGGCGTGATTTTGCCAAGTACGGATCGCCCGATGTCTTTGGCGCGTAGAAGGTCCTGAATATCCTTGTAAGGCCTCGCCTCGATGATGCTGAGCGCCTTTTTCTCGCCGATCTGCGGCAATGTCATCAATTCGTCCCGCGATGCGTGATTGATATCGACGGGTTTGTTCTCGACGGCCTGCTTGGTTCCCTTGGCGGTTTCCAGCTCGGAGTTTTCCTCCCGCGCCTGTTTTCGGAAATCCGGAAGTTTCTCCCAATCCGTCATCGCCCAAGCCCCGCGACCCGCCCGGGCGGCCGTGAGCTCGATATCGGCGAGGTGCTCCCGCCACTCGGTGCCGCTGGTTCCGTCTGGAAGTTGGTGGACCACCCCGAAGGCGCGGGCCAGGCCCTTGGACACGAGTTCCGCAGCCAGGTTCTTGCCGTCGGAGGTTTCCACGAAGCCGTAAATCCGTTCGAACCGGCTGTCGCCCCGGCCATCGGCGAAGCTGGTATAAACCGTGAACGGTTGGGAGAGTAGCTTGGTGGTTTCCAATTTGGCGGTTTCACCTTGGGATTTTGCGATGAGAATATCGGCAATGCCGAAATAGCGCCGCTGATCCCTCAAGCGCCGCGCGTTCGAATCGTTGCCATTCACGTGCATTTCGATGCAGTCCGCGCCATAAAGCCGGATGGTTTGCTGCTTTCCGTCGGAAAATTTCACCGGAAAACTGTCGCCGTCCGCCCATTCCGTCTCTACCAGCCTACAGCCCGCGAATTTCCTGAGTTCCTCGCCTGCCTGAGAGAAGGTAACAGATAGATAAATCGCTAACAACCAACGCGTCACGACGGATTTTTAGCATGTTCCACGCGTTTTCGCAAGCTTGGGTCCAAAGAGATAGAAGTCCCACGAAGTCCGTTGGTCCGATCAGCAGGCAGGCGGCAAGGTCCGGCGCGGCAGGAACTCCTGGGCCGCGGGATGCCGGTCTCGCTGTTTTTGCTTAAGTGCCCCCGTGGTCCACGACTTTTGCATGGCGAAAATAATGCGTGAATCCGATACATTTTACGGTTGCCCTCATCGCCGGAGTTGCTACACCTCTGGCGTCGCCGCCGCCAACTGGCAGTGATCACGTGTTGTAAAGCCTCGGTAGCTCAGTTGGTAGAGCAGTTGACTCTTAATCAATTGGTCCTTGGTTCGAATCCAAGCCGGGGTACTTCTTTCTCGCTCGAAATCAACGAGTTGTAAGATTGAGCTAACACCCTTTAAGCCGCCGGTAACAATTTGGGGTACCAAAAATGGCCGCTTTTGGATGCTGACGAGTAACAATAGGCTTATTGTGCCTTAAAATCGCCCGCTTCGCTGCAAGAAACGCACGGTGAAAGCAACCTACACGCCGCAAGCTCCGTTCACACCTTGGTATCTTGATCCACAGAGCGGCGGGCGCAATCCAGAGGTGAAGAGGCCTAGAATCCCGTATGAGGATTGAACTGCATAGGTAGCAGGGGTAGGCAGGGGTTTTCTGCACACGCGGAGAATCCTGCTTGCACCGTGCAAGCAAACGAGTAGAGTCCCTCAGCAAGTGAAACCGCTTGCCTGTCCTTATGGGAGAAGCCTCCACAGACTTTTTGACTGCCAGATCCTCATTTATCACGGGTGCTGGCTCTGCGTTTGCAATAGCGGGAAACTACTTTGATTTCAACCGCTCACAAACCCCAGATCTTGCAGATGCACGCGCCCTTCGTTCCGATTGGCGCATTATCGGCCAAGACATGGATCGTGCTATCGTTCTTGAAACAATAAGAACATTGGCCTGTGATGAGGCGCATGAGTGACCATCTGGAAGAAAAGCGTGAAGTAGAAACTCTGATTCGAGCAAGTATTCCACAAGGGTGGAATAAGCTCCAAAGAGACGAGAGAGACCGCCTTGTTAAGACAGTTCGGGGTACCCTTGTTGCTTCACAGCAGAGGACGAGCATTTATTCTGGCCCTATTCCCAGTCCCGAAATGCTGGGAGGATTCAATGACGTCATGGAA
This sequence comes from Luteolibacter sp., assembly GCF_039920825.1. GTDB lineage: Bacteria > Verrucomicrobiota > Verrucomicrobiia > Verrucomicrobiales > Akkermansiaceae > Luteolibacter. Next base: position 20,791 of record NZ_JBDSCX010000059.1, read on the forward strand.
AATGGCGCAGACCGTGTAATGCGAATGGCTGAAGCGCAGTCAGCTCATAGGATAAGCATCGAGGCGAAAACTGTTGCCAGCCAGAATAGGCAGGGAGAATGCGGACAGATTTTCGCCATGATTTCCGTCTTAGCACTTATTGCCGCTGGTGTTTGGACTACTTTAGAGGGCCACGCTGGGGTAGGCGCAACGGTGTTTGGAACGACAATCGTGGGAGTTGCCACAGCTTTTATATTGGGCAAAAGCTCCATGAAAAAGGACTTGGCTAAAAAGTCCAAAGACAATTAGCCCAAGTTCCGGGTGAGTCTGCGAAATTAATATTAATTTCGGACTTTATGAATCATTGATAAAGTCCGGGTTGAAACATGCGTCAAAAAGTGGGCAGCCCCCGGATTTTTTTGGCAAAATTGAAACAAATTTCAAACTGATTCACTACCAGTCATCGGCTATTCTCTGGGTGTCGGTGGTGGGCCTGAGATCCCCATCTTAGGTTGAAGTCTCTACGTTGCCTTTCAATCTTCGCCATCCTCATCATCAAACGAGTCCTTATTCTTCCCACGATTCCGTCTCATGATGATTTCTTCTGCCACATCCTCCTCCACAATAAGATTCAACCGGACATCCTCTCCCGAGAGGTTGAAGTTGTCGTTATAGCTATCGGTTACGGTCTGAGCCTGCGCTAGAGTCTGGACTGCTTTGGTCCGAGACATGTTAACGCTTTTTTGCACGATGTTGTGAGGAGTAATTGCGAGCTCGCTCCACAGTGGGAGTGACTCTTCTTCATTCCCAACGCTGATGTACATGGGAACCTTCCTTCCTTGCGGGTCAGTAAACGAAGATTTTTTGATTGCCTGTTTGATTTTTCTTAATGCGGCAGCTTCTAGATCGACGACCGGCGTTACGTCGTAACCATGACTCAGACCCCATGCACGGACGTCTTCCGGTGTGAAAGGCTTACCGGGGTGAAATGCTTGATAGAGCTTGAGAAGCTCACTTGGATTAACTTTAGATAGATTCATTTTTTGGATTTCTGTTATAGAGTTTTTCTGGCTTTCGCTGCCGGCTGACCGAAGCCATCGGACATCGAAGACATCAGAGCCATTTTTCTGACGTCGATTTTCATCTTCGAAAATTTGGTGTATGGTATTGCCCCGATGTGGTGGAGCATGCCGACCAGAACCCCGGGGTGGACATTGGCAATCTCGGCGAACGCCAGGATACTCTCGTCGTTGATTCTTCCAGCTCTGCGTTCGATGAAAGAACGCAGGCGTGATTCGGGAATTAGCCAGTTGGAACCATCTCGTTCCGCTTCCTCTTCAATCTGCAGCAAAGATGGATCCTCGATGTCTTCCATATTTTCCGAATCGATCGAAAGGGTATGACGATGGCGGATGTGCTGAAGCTCATGCGCAAGATTGAACCAAAAGTTGTCGATCTTCCCGTAACGCAAGGTCAGAGCGATCACTGGCATTTTTTCTTTCTCCAAGTCGAGCCACATAGCCGCTCCGTTGAGCTTCGTTTTGTCGAGGTGCTCCACGATCACTAAACGGATTCCATATTTTGCCAGCATCTGAGGCACTTCAGCCACTCCCTTTGCAATTCGAACCAGTTTCCTTAGCTCCGAAAGCCCCTCTGCTACAAACCGATCGTGATCAAATTCGCGAGCAGGTGTCATTTCAGCCAATTCCCTCACGCGGTACTGCCAAGCTCGACTGCTCCGGCTGCACGGAGATAGATAGCCGAGGGTTGCCGACTGCCTCGCAAAGGCTGGCGACTCGAACGGAGGGATGATCTGATCCAGATGAGGTGATTGCCTGGCGAAAACAAGGACCTCTCTCACTTTTTCCCCAACGTCGCTGCATTTGGGTATCCACCCTCTCTTTTCCATTTCTAAAATAGGGAATTCCTCTTGGAGTCTTGCCTTGGTTCGGATGTCGTCTTTTTTCCCGACCGTTCGCGCTAAGTGCAGCAGGTGTTTCGCCTGTAACGTGAGAAGCACCTCACCGCAAAGTTTTGGACCGAATACAACTTCGAGCTCTACGGCCAACTCCGGGGAAATAGCTCTTTTTTCATTCAGAATTTCGCTGATTACGGACTGGGGCCTACCCAGCAGGTCCGCGAGCGTTTCCTGTGTGAAATTTGCTAATCGCATAGCCTCTTTCACGCATTCAACGGCTAGGTTTGTGATTTCAGGTGGCATGGGATTGGGTTCGGCCACAGAAAAGCATATCAAGCAGGGGGTAGTCAATTCAATTATCGGGTTATCCCGATAATGCGATTTTTTGGCATATTGTTTCCCAACGTTGCGTTTCAGCGGGCTGCGGCTACATGCGCTCCGGCCCTTCGTCTTCCAACTGGAAAATCCTCGGGTGAATCGGTCGAGTCTAGTTCTCGATATCTGACCCAAAAGGAAATCTGGATGCATTCGCACTTCATCATCGCCGGAGATCTCGCCACCGCATGACGGCTGGCGACCCGGCGTTACCAACGACTAAATTGCCGAGTCGACCGGTCGAGTGGAGTTCTCGACCTTCCGTGGCGAGAAGCCTATTTTGAATCAAGGGAGCACTCATTCCGGCATCAGAAATTTTGGAGAGCCGATCAGACCAATTGACCACTGGTCAACTGCTCCATGATCTGGATATCGGGTAACAAAACCGGGTAACAAATTTAGGGCGAAATTGCGCAGAAACTAAGAAAATCAAGGGCTTAGGCTCAAATTTCCGATGTTGTTTGTTAACGTTAAAATATCTATAACTTTATCATTATAAGTAATTTGGTGAAATGTTCTCTAAGTTCGATAGGTTGACTCTTAATCAATTGGTCCTTGGTTCGAATCCAAGCCGGGGTACTTTGCAGGTCACTTATGATGAGTGTGTTGCGAATCTGCGGGTTGGATCTTCTAACGAAGAGTAGCAATTTCAGGTCGTGAAATAGCGAATTTAAGACGTTTTTTGCCCAAAAGACTCCGCTAACATTGCGATGGAAAATGAAGGATCCTTGTTGGGAGAGGAGTCGAAAGAGAAAGCTTTCCAAAGATGCAGGGTTCCCGATGCGCTAAGGAGCGCAGAGAAAGTGGCAGATAACGCGGTGGCGATTGCGTGAGCCAAAGGGCGTAATATCGTAATTACCGCTGACATTGACGCCTCGATCCGTGAAAATTGGTGTCGCATTTAGCCATTTTTTAGATGTCCGTCACCTCCTATCTTTTCTGCTCACCTCTCACTGCTCACTCGGCGCTTCCCCCTTGCCCTCGAAGCCGCCGCTTGATAGAAACCGCCTAAGCCCACAGTCCGTTTAAGCTGAAATTCTTACATTTCAGCGGAAAGGGAGGTTTTCTTCGGAGACTTTCCTTCGAAGCCAAGTATTAAGAAAATTGCCATGAACAACCCCGTTGCCTGTTGGCTGACCTCGGCGATTCTCCTATGCGTCTGCGTTGCTCGCGCCGCCGACCAGCTTGTCACCAACACGAACGACTCCGGGGTTGGATCCTTGCGCCAATCTATCATAGACGCCGGATCGGGGAACACAGTTACCTTTGCCCCTGTGCTTTCCGGAGCCACCATCATCCTCGGCGGCGCTGAACTCACCATCGACAAGTCCCTCACCATCGACGCCTCCGCCCTAGCGGACCGTATCACCATTGATGCCAACGGTGCCACCACCAACCACCGCGTTCTCGGAATCTCCATCGGAAGCGATGTTTCCCTGCGTTCCCTGAATTTCACGGGAGGCAAAACGGCCTCTTTGACCGATGGTGGCGGCATCTGCAATTCTGGCGGATCGGTCACGCTCAACAACTGCTCCGTCTCCGGAAATCAAGGCAGCGGCATCGTCAATAAGGGCGGGGTGAATGTAGCCACGATCACTCTCACCGATTGCGAAGTCTCTGAAAATGTCGGCAGTGGCATCTACAATTACAGCGGTTCCGGAACGATCACGACGATCATCAATCATTCCGCGATCACCCGCAACTCCCCTGGCGGCGGCGTCCGAGTCATCGGAGGTGATAGTTACGTCCCTGTCACGCTCAACGATTCCACAGTCTCGGACAACCACTGTGATTCATTCGGCGGGGGCATTTACAACTTTAGCGCGGCCGATTTCCACGTGGCAGCCGCGCGACTCGTCCTGAATCGTTCCACGGTATCGGGGAACTCCGCGAGTTTCTCCGGGGGCGGCATCTACAATAGAGGTCTAGCAAGCAGCAGCAACGCCACCGTCACTCTCAACGATTCCACCGTATCGGAAAACTCCGCCGGTTATAGAGGCGGCGGTATCTACAACGATGCCGATAGTGGCAACGTGGCGGTCACCCTCAACCACTCTACCGTCTCGGCCAATTCCGCAGTCACCGAGGGCGGGGGCATCTATAACGTAGATTACTCCGCCTTCACCGCCACTTTAGCTCTCGGAAATTCCATCGTGGCGGGAAACAGCAGCGCCAGCGGATCCGATATCCTCAACCACCTTGGCACCGTCACGACTCAGGGAGTCAACCTCCTGTCCAATCTCGCAGGATCCGACCTCTCCACCGGACCCACTGTCCTGGCGGCTCCTCCCATCCTGGCACCGCTCGCATTCTACGGTGGCCCCACCCAAACCATGCCGCCCCTTCCTGGAAGCCCAGCCATCGATTCCGGGGTCGGAGCTGCCGAATCCTTCGATCAACGCGGCCAACCCCGTGTAATGGACGGCAACGGCGATTCCAATACGATCCCGGACATAGGCGCAGTAGAAATACAAGGCGGCGGGGACACGGTCGCCATCATCTCAAACGCTTTCACCACGGATGGCGACCATGACGGCTCCCCCTTCGGCGTCGAACGGGCTCTCGGAACCGACCCCGCACTCCCGGATTGCGCCGACTCAGCCAACCTCGCATTCGCTCTGAATATCTCAGGCCAAACCGTTATTGAATTCGGTATCGATCCCCTCGGAGCTTTCCCTGGCACCCGCTGGATTGTCTCCCGAAGCGCGACCCTGGCTCCGAGCAGTTTCCTGGAAATCTACCGTTTTGACGGCACCGCCGACACCACTATGAATGGCACGATCGGCGTCAACCGCACGCTTTCGAAAATCGTCGTGACCGACAAAAATCCGCCGCCGGGAAAAGCGTTCTACCGATTTCAAGCCGAGTTCGACCCGGAATAGCTCTGGCAACTCCATCATGCTCCTTTTCGGACTCGGAAAATGTGGACAACGATCTCCAAGCCTCGCTGAATATTTTCGTCGAAAACCTGATTGATCGACGGTCTTACCCGTAGCTCTAGAGTGCCGCCACCTTTCTGGCACGGGTTTTTTAGGGTAGTAAAATCGGGTAGCAAAAGCTTCTGGAAATTGCGCGGAAACTAAGAGAATGAATTCAAATTGCTTCGTGTTTGTCTATCAAAGAGCTGTCGGGATTCCAGTGCTTGTAGCAGCTTTCAAAGCCTTATGGAATAAGGGTTCAGTGTCTAATAGCATCATCAGAAAATGGAATCTAACATCGTTGTTCTCGATCAATTGGTCCTTGGTTCGAATCCAAGCCGGGGTAATTCGTTGAAAACACCGTAGTCAGCCTCTTCCTAACGTCGCCCCGCGGCCCGAAATCGGGGACCGCGCCCATTTCCGAAAGTTGTTCGCACAATACGGCGGCACTTTCCTCGTGCTCGGACGGATCCGTTCCAAGGTGTGTCTATCAGAGTCGCCGCGAAATTTCTCCAGTGCCTGCGCCTACGTTTCAATGGCGGAGAGTTTTCCCCCGAAGTAACCTGTTGCTCGCCTTGCCTGTCGTTATCCTGTTAGCCGACATCTTTGGGCACCTTGCTTTTCGGATGCTGTTGGGGATTCTCGCGGGCGTATTGCTTGAGTGCCTTGGCAACTCTCTCCGGGTCGAAGCGGGGGCACCTTGATTTGGTGAACTCGCCCGGCACGATCCTCTTGTCATACCAAAGCGTGAAGGTGGAAGGGGAGACACCGTAGATGGCGGCCATTTGGCTCGCCGTCCGGAGTTCGCTGGCGGTTTCGGTCTGGTCCATCCCGCAGAATAGAGACCACTATTCCGCCGTTTCAAGTAACTGCGGCCCGATTACGCCCGAACTGGGAATTTGCCTAGGAAGACCTTGGGAATCGTACTAGGACGGTTCCTTAAGATCGCCCAACGGATCGATCTTGAAAACATTCTTCTCGTGGCACTCAAGTTGAAGCGGGCGGCCGCATGACCGGAGAGGTGTTAGGGTGCTTTGGCTCCGAAGGGACGGTTATGCCGCATGCGGATCCTGTGTGGGAATGTCGGGTCACCATATTTTTGAATTCTTGCCCCGCCTCCGAAAGTGGCCGATGGTCGGTGTTACTACAACATTCGATGACACATCAGCCCGAAGAACCGCAGAATGCGTCCGATCAACAGCATCGGACCCTTGACGCGCCTGCTGCGGAAATCGTCTCTCCGGATCATGACGTGATTGCGGAAGACCCGTTGGCACCAAACGAGCGACTGGTGCCGGTGGTTGGACTTGGAGGCTCGGCGGGAAGCCTTGAGGCTCTGCAGGTGTTTTTTTCCAAGATCGAGGGCGCAACAGGCTCAGCCTACGTCGTTGTGGTTCATCTGTCGCCCGAGCATGAAAGTGCCATGGCGAAGATCCTGCAGCGTTCCACTTTCATGCCGGTCATGGAAGTCAAGGACGTCGTCCAAATCCAACCTGACCACGTCTATGTAATACCTCCCGGCAAGCATTTCTCAATGGTGGATGGTTTACTCCAAGCCACCGACATGATCCGGGCGAAGGGCAGGCATGTGACGGTGGATCTTTTTTTCAGAACCCTGGCTGATACCCACGGAGTGAAAGCCACGGCGATTGTCCTTTCCGGCGGAGACGGCGATGGTGCGATGGGTCTTAAGAGAGTCAAGGAACGCGGCGGGTTGACGATTTGCCAGGATCCCTCCGAAGCCGGGCAAACGGGAATGCCGACGTCCGCGATCGCCACCGGCATGGTGGACTGGGTTCTCCCGGTGGCGGAGATGCCGGCCCGGCTCGCAAAATACAAGGAAAGCGGATCGTTGCTCGTATTGCCCGACGAGGGGCCCGCCGATGAGGTGATACCCGAGCAAAAGGCCGGTGCGCAGGATGAGGCGGCCTTGAGGGATGTGCTTGCCTTTTTGAACGCGAGGGCGGGGCATGATTTTTCCTACTACAAACGAGCTACGATCCTGCGCAGGATTGGCAGGCGCATGCAGGTCAACGGCACGCCGACCTTGGATGACTATCTGGCGTTTTTGCGGGTTCATCCGGGGGAGACGGCCGCATTGCTTCAGGACCTGCTCATCAGCGTGACGAATTTTTTCCGCGACAAAACTGGGTTCGCGGCGGTCGAGGAAATCGTGCCCGAGTTGTTCCGCGGGAAAACATCTTCCGAGCAGGTCCGGGTGTGGGTCCCTGCCTGCGCGACGGGGGAGGAAGCCTATTCATTCGCTATCCTTCTGCACGAATACGCTGCGACCTTGAGAAATCCACCTCACATCCAAGTATTCGCCAGCGATCTCGATCAGGAAGCGATCAACATCGCGCGCGAGGGACGCTATCCGTCGACGATTGTTACCGACGTTTCGGATGACCGGTTGAAGGAGTTCTTTACGAAGGACAACGGCGGGTATCGCGTCCGCCGCGCGATCCGGGAGAGTATTTTGTTCGCCCATCATGACCTGCTTAAAGACTCTCCGTTTTCGCGGCTGGATCTTGTCTCGTGCAGAAACCTGTTGATCTATCTGAACCGGAATGCCCAAGCCAAGGCATTCGATATTTTCCACTTCGCCCTCCGTCCCTCCGGCTATCTTTTTCTTGGTTCTTCTGAATCCGCCGAGGATGCCAGCAACTTGTTCATACAAAAGGACAAGAGAAACCGCGTCTATACCCGGCGGACCACCCACCGGATCGGCCTTTCCGTTCCCACGGGGGCAGCTACATTGAGCTTCGCCTACAAAAACCGCCTCAAAGGAAACGGAACTAATTCCGATCTGCAACAGGTGGCTTCGGCTGACAAGGATCCGGCGGCGCCAGCAGTGGCACGGGAAAGCCTTTCCACTCTCCATCAGAAATTGATCGAAGCGGCGGCCCCGCCATCCGTGGTGATCACGAGGGAGTACGATGTCGTTCATATTTCCGATGAGGCCACCGAATTTCTGCAGATCAACGGTGGCGAGACTTCCGTGAATATACTGCGAATGATCCATCCGGATCTCAGGACTGAACTCCGTGCCGCGCTTTTCCGGATTTCCAAATCGGCTTCCTCCGTGACGGTTCAGTCGATTCCCATGGACATTCAAGGTTCCAGGCGATGGGTGGACATCACTGTTCATTATCAGGAACAAGTGGCGTCAGAATTATATCTGGTGAGTTTCCGGACAAGAAGCAGACCTCACGATGATGCCGAACGCGATGGGGAAGAGCCCGCGGTGATGCGTTCCAAGGATGTCGAAACCATCCGTCATCTTGAAGAAGAGGTCGACCAGATGCGGGCGGAATGGAAGGAAACCGTCGAGCAATATGAAGCTTCCGCCGAGGAATTGAAGGCTTCCAACGAGGAGCTGCAGGCCATGAACGAGGAGCTGCGTTCCGCGACCGAAGAACTGGAAACCGGCCGGGAAGAACTTCAGTCTATCAACGAGGAAATCATCACCATTAACCATGAACTCAAAAGCAAGGTGGAGGAACTGGGCCGTGCCAACAGCGATTTGCAAAACCTCATGGCGTCGACAAAAATCGCCACGGTTTTCTTGAACCGTAAGCTCCAGATCAACCGTTATACTCCGTCCAGCACGGGACTCTTCAATTTCATCCCGTCCGATGTGGGCCGCCCGCTTTCCGATCTCACCCACCGCTTGGAATACCCAGAGATCACTGCCGACGCCGAACTCGTGCTCGAACATCTTTCACCCGTGGAACGTGAAGTGCGGGATACCGACGGAAATTGGTTTTTGGCGAGGATCCTTCCCTATCGCACCACCGAGGACCAGATCGCGGGAGTTGTCATCACCTGTGTGGATATCACCGAGCGCAAGCAGGCGGAAAAGGAGCGGGAGTGGCTCTCTGCCGCAGTTGAGTCCTCCAACGACGCCATCATCAGCTTCAATATGGAGGGTGATATTGTTAGTTGGAACCGAGGCTCAAAACGGATTTTCGGTTACACGGCGGATGAAATCAAAGGGCATCCCCAAGCGCTCCTTGCTCCTCCTGAAAAGCAGGAGGAGAGCCGGCAGATGTTGGAACAACTGCGTAGGGGCCACAGCATCGATCAGTTCGATACCGTGCGGGTCTGCAAAGGCGGGCAACTCATCGATGTCTCGCTTTCCGTTTCCCTGATGAATGACGAGTCCGGCCAAACGGTCGGCGCGACGGCGATCGCACAAGACATCACCTCGCGGAAGCTCGCGGTGGAGCAACTCCGGCAGGCGAGGGATGAACTCGAGGTCCGCGTGAAAGAGCGGACATCCGAATTGGCCGAACGGGTGAATCAACTCGCACAAATGGCTTCCGAGCTAACATCCACGGAGCAGCGCGAGCGCAAGCGCTTGGCACAGGTTCTCCACGACCAACTGCAGCAACTTCTGGTTGCCGCCAAATTGCGGCTCGAAGCGAGATACCTCAAGGGCGGCGAGGACCTTCACGACGACACGGGGAGCTTGGTGGCCCTAATCGACGAGGCGCTCGCGAATTCCAGATCCCTTGCCATCGAGTTAAGTCCACCCGTACTCTGCGAAGGACTCGGAAAGGCATTGGAATGGCTCTGCGGCATCTGGATGGCGGACAAATACCAGCTCAAGGTGGAGTGCGAGATCGAATCCGGGATTGAAGCGCGGACCAGCGAATTGAGGGACCTCGTGTTTTTGGCAGTTAAGGAACTCCTTTTCAACGTGGTGAAACATGCAGGCATCCTGGAGGCAACGGTTCAATTGAGCGGCTTCCTTCCCGATCAGTTCCAAGTGATCGTCAGTGACCATGGCCTGGGCTTCGACAGCGAGGAATGCAACCATCAGGGGACCGGCTTAAGCAGTCTTCGCGAACGACTCAAACATCTGGGAGGCTCGTTTGAATTCCAAGGGACGCCGGGGCAAGGCGTCCGTGCGGTTATCCGCGCTCCAAGAGTGTAAAGGGCAACGGCATGCGATCTATCAGATGAAAAGCAGGCCAGACTCGCCATCGAAGTCTTCAGCCGCATCATCCGCGACACGGGCCGTAGCTATCCGAAGACCGGAAATTTACAGGACAGCCAAGGCGGCGATCAAGGTGCTCTTCGGAAACAAGAAGGGCGCATGGGATGGTGAAATTCTAACTCGTTCGCGCGACATCCGTACATCCAACGGCGGAGACATCAGCATCCTGACGCCGGGCGGGGGGGGCACACTTGCCAGCACCACCACCGGCAGCACGCTGGCACCTCCGGGCATCATCACAGCTTCCGGTGGAAATATTTCCATCTTCGCCAACAACGATGTGAACATCGGGATTGGCCGGATCTTCACCCCTCGCGATGGCAATGAAATCATCTGGTCGAGCAAGGGAGATATTGCCGCCGGATCCTCTTCGAAAACCGTGCAGACAGCATCGCCGACCCGCGTCCGGATTGACCCGCAGAGCGCTTCGGTGCAGACCGATCTATCAGGACTCGCCACTGGTGGCGGCATCGGCGTGCTCGACACCGTGAAGGGCGTCGAGCCGGGCAACGTCGATTTGATTGATCCGGAAGGCACCATCGATGCGGGCGACGCGGGCATCCGTGTTTCCGGAAATCTCAACATTTCCGCGCATGTGGTTTTGAACACGTCCAACATTTCGGCGGGCGGTACCAGCACTGGAACTCCTTCGACCGCCGTCAGTGGTCCGAGCATCAGCACCGTTACCAGCGCGTCCAACGCCGCGGCCGCCGTCACCAATACCGAGATGAAACCAGGCGAGCAGCAACCCGATCAAACCGCAGTCTCCGAGGACAACAGCCTGTCGATCATCACCGTCGATGTCATCGGTTACGGCGAGTCCGGTGAGGATGAAGACGAGAAGAAGAAGGAGGACGACCAGTAACAAAAAAATACCCCTGGACCGAGGCCACAACCGGATTGCCGGCGGACCTCGATCCAGGGGAAACAGTGGATCGAACCACTGAAAGGGGTGATCAGGCGGATCTTGGCCAGAGAACGCGATCCGAAGAACTGCGATCCAACAGTGATCCGTGACGTGAATGGTTTCCAATCTGTCCGCCAAAAGCCGGGTAATTGGATCCTGAAATTGAAGGATCCGTCCGCAGCGTTCCGAAGGTCGCCAGGAAGGTGGCCGCGCTCGCAGCTCCGGTAGCGGCACCGACGGCTTTTTCCGCCCTGTCGGAAATGAGAGACAGACTTTCCTCAAGCGCGTCGGCGAGATGCGAACGGTCTTCCGGAGAGTCAAAGGCGCTCGACAGGATATCGTGGGATGCCTGGGCGGTCGCCGCCAAAGCCGCCGTTAGGGACGTGCCCGTCGAGGGTTCGTTGAAGATGAAACCATGGCCGGGCCGGAGGATGGAAAGGATCGCATCGTGAACCGCTAACAGGCGGACGGATTCGATCCTTCCGGCCAGTGACCGGTTGGACGAGAGACTGCGGAGATGGCGGGTGGCAATGTGATCCCATGCGACGAACATGGAGTCCAACGAAGGGTTGTTGAGATCGAAGGCGAGAACTGTGACCAGGCGGGAGAATTGAGGTGTGGGAAGGTGCATGATGTTTGAAAGTTGAATGTCAGAGGATGCGATTGTTAGGTTCCGGGCAAAGTCCGCTCCGGGATGAACCGGAGCGGACCCTTGGCAACCAGCCAACCACAGAAATGGTGAAATGCCGGAATGGAGTCGGGTTAGGGTTGGCGACCTGGAACCCGGTGATGATTTTCTCAGCAGGGCATGTTGCCGGGCTTCGAGATCATCCAAGGTGGTCGCCCGATCCCTCGGGCAGGATTTCCATCAACAAAGAATGTCCAGCCGGGAAAGGTGACCGGAGAGTGGATTGGAGTCGGGAGCTTTCATAGGATTTGAAGTGCGAAGTGTGTTTCGGAACTCAAACTCGGCTCGTACCGTGGAATGTTGCGACGCCGGAAAAAGCCATGGCTTCCGCAGTGATGCAAGTAATAAATAGTAAGTTGTGCAATTTAATTATGATTTGGAATCCAGCCCCGGCGGTCGCACCGGACGTTTGTCAGTGGATTGCCTCGCGGTGGACAACCTCCGCCCACGACGAAATGCCGATAGTTTTCAAATAGGGCGCGGCGACCGCATCTTCGTTCGCGGTGCCGAGTGCCTGATAGAGAAACCAGATCGGCTTCCTTCCGAGAGGGGCACCGGGCTCGTCGGGAAATTTCCGCAGGCCGATTTTGAGTCCGCCTTCGCCGCGGTTGTCGATCCAGTTGTGATATTGCCATGACTCGATGGACGAAAGTGCCGCCATTTTTTTCCAAGCGAGTGCCATGCCCGCCGCCTGGTCTTCGAGTTCCTTGGGGGAGTAGTCCTTCGAATTGAAACCGTTTTCCGAGAGGTGCACCGGCCGGACTTTTCCGCGGTAGAGCAGCGCGGGTTGTTTCATGTAGGCGTCCAGCACTTCGAGGTTCTTCGGGGTGATTTTCTGTGTTTCAAAACTGAAGGTGGCCTGTTCGTTTTCCCATGTGCGTGGATTGAAGAGATCCTGTGGATAGGGATGGTAGGCCATCGCCCATGGAAAATCTCCCTCCGCACTGGTGAAATTTCCTAGCAGATCAATCAACGTCTTGGAGCCATACCAATGCTCCGAACCATGATAAGCCCAGTGGTGGGTGAGGCTGATGAAGGGGCGTGAGTTCGGATCATACTGGCGGGCGATGAGATCGGTCAGCCGCATCGAGCGCTGATAGAGATCCATGTAAACGACGGCGGGTTTGTCGCCCGCGTTGGTCCAGACCCAGCCGGCATCGACCTCGTTGTGGATGATCCAGTGGTGGACGCGGCCATATTTGCCGTCCGGTCTCGACCAGCGCTCCGCCATGAAATTGAGAATGCCGCCGTAGAGTGAAATCCCTTCGGGCGAGGTGACGTTAGGCATGGCGAATATACCCTCCTTGAGCGCATCCGGATGGCCTAACATCCTGATCACCGGGTCGGTGCTTTTGGCGGGGTTGGCGATCAGCAGGATGACGGAAACCATTGTGCCGTGGTTGGCTGCCTCGCGGAACGTCCCGTCCAGTTCCGCGAAATTTTTTTCCCGCGCATAGTAGGTCCGGCCCTGCCACTGGAACGGGATGGTGCCGGGTTCGGGCGTGAGCGAGACCAGCGAGTGGACCATCACGTTCACGGTGACTGCGGAAATGCCCAGCTCGTCAAGTTCGTTGGGAAGCTGGCCACGATTCCAGCCGCCGAGACCTTTTTTGTTTTTTGGCTTGGCGGCGGGAAGTCCCGGTGAGCGGCAATCCACCCACTCGGCATAGCGGGCGTGGGAGAGCGGTTCAAAGCCGTTGGACGTCTTGCGGACGAGTTGCCAGCGTGAGACGAGTCGGTCGTAGTCGAGACCGTCGCGCTGGCGGTGACGGGAGACATCGATTTTGAATGAGCCGTCTTTGTCAGGTTGGATCGCGACAATCGTCTGATAGATGCGGGAATCGTCGAGCACGATGTCCATCGGGATGTCGGCGAGATAGAGTTCTCCTGACTGTTTTCCTGCGGTGCCTTCGATGCGGACCTGTTCTTTGCCAACGGATACCTTTTTCACCTCGGTGGGAAATTGGCGGGCGAGATAGAAATCTAACGATTTCTCCGTCGCAGCGGCGGAGGGCTTCGAATCGACGGCGTCGAATTCACCGGGTTGCTCGGGCCGGAGACGGAGGTTGCGTAGCTGCAGCACGGTGGAGGCCGGCAGTGGTAGATCGAAGCGGAGTTCCTTCCATCCGGTAGGCAACGGCTTGCCTTGCGGCGCGATCCTTGCCGAATAGCGGGTCCAGGTTTCGCTGTGTCCGAGAGCGGGCAAATACCGCGCTGTTTTCGCTTCGAACGGTGGTCCGGGCAGTGCGGCGAACGAGGGCACGCCGCCCGCGCAGAAGTATTCCAGTTCCAGCACCTCGTCGGCGGAGGTGAGAGGCGTCGCGGGAGTTGCCCGAATCGACATGGGACCACGGATTTCAGTGGTTCCGCCGGTTTCCTGAAATGCCGGGGAGGGCCCGTCGAAACGTTCGAGTCGCAATGGCACGGGAGCGCCGCCGAGTAACGAGTGGAAGCTCAGGAAAAGGACTGCCGCGAGGATAGATAACCGGTTCATGTGTTAGGGGCGAGGGGCGTCAGTTGGTCTGACTAAACACGAGCCGGAAAGGCGTTCTATCGTTCACCCGGAATTTGCCGACAAATCCCACCAACCGGAATCGCGGTTATGATTCCAATCACGCGGGCCGCACCTATTTTTTCGAAGGAGGCGGACCGACGCTGTCACCCGGTTTGAAGGGGCAGTCGATGAGCACGTGCTGGGTCGAGCCGAACCGCTTGCGGACACGTTCGACGAGCCGTTGGGTGCCGGTCGCGCCGATCTCGCGAAAGGGGATGAGGATGGTTCCCAGATCGGGGCAGTCCTTGGGAGTCTTGATGCCGTCGAAGCCGGTGACGGAGACATGCGCGGGAACGTTGATTCCACGCTGATAGAGACCGCGGATCAGGTCGTATGCCTGGTGGTCCGCGGCGCAGACCCACGCGGTGACGCCGTCGCGGGTGCGCTCGGCGGCGTATTCGATGCTTTGCTCTTCGTTGAGCTCGCGCGACGGAAAAACGTTGATGATGTCTGCGGGCAGAACCGGCAGCCGGAGTCTAACCATTTTCTCGATGAACCCGGCGTAGCGGCGGAACGACCAACTGGCCTCGACTTCGTAGCGGCGCGTGAAAAATCCGATGCGCCGGTGCCCTTGTCCGACCAGATGCTCGATGGCGGCGGAAATGCCCTTGTAGTGATCGACGTCGACGCAATCGATTCCCGAGTGATCGAACTGTTCGACCAGCGACACCAGCGGCATCAGAAGCGCCAGTTGATCGAGGATGGAATCGGGAAACGGATAGACCAGCAGCAGGCCGTTCCAGCGGCGGCGGAGTTTCTCGATTTGCGTATAGCTGGGATCGCTCAAACTGCGGGCTTTCGGATCCACGAGATGGACTTCGACGCTCGCGCCGTTGAGTTGGGCGCACTCGGTGACGCCGGCGAGGATCTGCTCGCTGGGGTTTTGATAGTCGGTGCGGTAGTATTCCTCCTCATCCGAGCATATCAGGACGCCGAAAGTGGATTTCGCAGGCTTCTTTTTCGACCGGGTCGTCCGGTTTTCCAGGTGAGCGTAGCCGATTTCCGCCGCGACTTGGAAAACCCGGGCCCGAGTCACCGGATTGATTCCGGGATGGTTGGTGAAACAACGTGAGACGGTGGCTCTTGAGATCTGTAGTCGCTCTGCGATCAGCTGCTGGTTAATTTCGGCCATAGAAAAGCCCTTTCGGGCCGCCGCCAGCGTCGTGACCACCGGCTAAAGATCAAGCCACAAGTGCATGATTTTGCGCAGAGCATTCCGTGCCGCGAATTGCTAGCCTGACAGTATTTCAAGCTCAGGGAGCCTTGGGAGGAAGCAGGCTGCCATCCATTTCGCCACCGGCTTCGGGCAGGGTGGGCTCCTTGAAATCGACAGGGCCGCCGAAAAACCAAAAGCCTCGTTTGTGGCTGTTCTCGTAGGCGAGGGCTTTTTCCTGACCTGTGGGAAGTTTCTTGAGGTCCTTTTCGCGAACTTCGACGACTTTGACCCCTGCTGGCTGAATTTTGTCCGCGGCGAGTTCAGCGAGTTCGGAAACTTTTGAGGTCGTGGCCTCCGAGGTTTTCCTTACAAATGCCAAGGAATTCTTACCGACGTTGCTGACGGTCGCACACGAGACGAGCCCGAGTGTGGCGGCGACAAGAGGAAAAATAAATGTCCGAGACATGGGTTTCATACGGGGGGGAGAATTCAAGCCTAGCACGGGAATATTTCCTGTCCATCTTTCGTTGGGCGGCGAAATCGTCACTTCGGGACCAACACAAGGAAGTTCCGCACCGGACGATTCCAGAGAGTGCGCCGCGTGAGCGGGCCACCGGGGACTCTGGAGGAAATCCAGAGATCTGCGGATCTTCCACCGTCGAGATTGAGCGCGTGGCGGACTTTCCAGCCCGCGGGTTGGTCGGTGGCGATGGCATTTGCCAATGCGGCTAACGAGCAGGGCGAGGTACGGCCGATCCACCAGCGCGATCCGCCGTCCCAGAGGATGAAAATGCGGGCGCTGGTTTTGGTGGCCTCGAGGCCGGAAATAGGTTGGTTGTTTTCCACGAGAAGAGGTCCGGCTTGGATGAGCTCGCACATGGTGGATGCGGAAGCGCGACCGATTTTTTCGCGACGGGTGATGCCCATTTCACCGGTAGCGTTTTCAGACCAGACACCGCTGCCGAGCGAGGATGCTGTGTTCCAGGATCCCGCGGTTTTTCCGTCGGCGACGACGAGTCCGAGTGGGGATCCTTCCGGAGTGAAAAAGCCGGCATTCACGGCGGCAATTCCTTGGAGTGAGGTCGCCGCTGCTGCTGAGTCTTCGTATTTCGAACCGGGACCTGCCGCTTGGTCCACGACGACGAGGCGGTGATTTCGGGAGTCAAACGCAACGCCTTCAAACTGCATGCCTGCGATTTCGCGAGCGATCAACCGGGGTGATAAGGCAGGAGCCGAAGGTGTGGAAATTACTGGTGGAGCAGGGGAGGCGACCACAGATTTTTCCCGCTCCGGCGATGGGCGTTCACGCTTCGCCGGGAAGCAGCCCACGAGCAAAAAACAAAGCAGGGCTCCGGCCGGAAATCGCATGCGCTGAACTCGCACGCGGCGAGAAAATTGGCAAGATCCTTAGGCGCTGCGGACGCCGATGCCGAGCAACGTTTGAAATTTCGGCGCGGCGGTTTCCCGGTCGGCGACGATGGTCTCGATCTGTGTAAATCCGGCTTTTTCCAACATCGCGGCCAGATCGCTTTCGGAAAATCCCAGCCAACGGTCGGCATACAGCTCGCGGGCCTCCTCGAAATGATGCTGGAGCAGATCGAGAACGATCAAACGTCCACCGGGTTTCAAAATCCGAAATGCGGAGTCGATCGCCCGCTGCGGATGCTCGGCGTGATGGAGGGCCTGGCTTAAGACGGCGAGGTCGAGGCTGTCGTTTTCGATCGGCGGTTCCTCGATATCGCCGATGCGATATTCTAAATTGGTAAGTCCGTTTCGCGTGGCCAGATCCTGTCCGAATTCGACCATTTTCGGCGAGAGATCGACTGCAATCACCTTCTCCGCACGCTGCGCCAGAAGCTGGGCCAGCGTCCCTTCACCGGCACCGAGGTCGGCGACGACCTTGTAATTCAAAATCTTAATCAGGGCTTCGGCGAGTGCTTTCCACGAACGTCCCGGCACGTAGTCCTTGCCGAAACGGCCCGCCAATTCGTCGAAATAGGCGCGTGAAGTGTCTTTTCGTTTCCGCAGCAAATGTCGCAGTGCGGATTCATCATCAGCGACTTCCGGGACCTCCGCCGCTGCCAGCCGCGCGACCTCCATCAGATCCGGATCCGCCGTGCAGGTGTAGATATTGTTTTTTCCGCTGCGCTCGTCGCTGACCAGCCCCTCCGCCTTGAGCTGCGAAAGCTGGGTGGAAATCCGGCTCTGCCCCATACCGAGGACCTCCTGAAGCTCGGCGACGGACAACTCCTCGTTCTCCACCAACATCAGAATTCGCAGCCGCGTCGGGTCGGAAAGGAGCTTCAGAGATTTCAGCATTGACGCCATGCGTGGGATGATACATCAACGCATCACGATTTGACGATACGAAAATTAAAAAGCACATGAGCACCTACATTTTTTCCTCAGAATCCGTTGGCGAAGGCCATCCGGATAAGGTCGCCGATACCATTTCGGACGCCATTCTTGACGCCTGCCTCGCCATCGATCCGAAGAGCCGGGTTGCTTGCGAAACCTTCGTGAAAAGCAACGTGGTGGTCGTCGGTGGTGAAATCACCATCCCTAAAATCGGCAACAAGCCGATCGGCTCCGTGATCAACATCGAGAAAGTCATCCGCGACGCGGTCCGTGGCATCGGCTACACCAACAACGACGACGTCTTCCACGCCGACTCCCTTTTCATCAACAACTACCTGACCACCCAATCCCCGGACATCGCCCAAGGCGTGGACGCGAAGAAGGCCGAAGGCAAGAAGCACGCCGAGCAAGGTGCCGGCGACCAAGGCATCATGTTCGGTTACGCCTGCAACGAGACGCCCGAGCTGATGCCCGCGCCGATCATGTATGCTCACCGCCTCGGCCGTGAGCTCACGAAAATCCGCAAGGCTGGCAAGCTCGCCAAGTGGCTCCGTCCGGACGCGAAGTCGCAGGTTTCCGTCGAGTATGTCGATGGCCGCCCGACCCGCATCGTCAACGTCGTCATTTCCACTCAGCACGCGGCCGATGTTGAACACGCAGTGATCGAAAAATTCTGCATCGAGCAAGTCATCAAGAAAGTTCTGCCGAAGAACATGCTCACCAAGGATACCGAGTATCTCATCAACCCGACCGGCAAGTTCGTCGTCGGCGGTCCTCAAGGTGACTCCGGACTAACAGGCCGTAAGATCATCGTCGATACCTATGGCGGCACCGGCCGTCATGGTGGTGGTGCATTTTCCGGCAAGGACCCGTCGAAGGTTGATCGCTCCGCCGCCTACATGGGCCGCTGGGTTGCGAAAAACGTTGTCGCCGCCGGTCTCGCCACCAAGTGCGAAGTCCAGTTCGCCTACGCCATCGGTCACCCGCTTCCCGTTAGTGTCCACGTCGATACCTTTGGCACCGGCATCACTTCCGATGAGAAAATTCTCGCCGGCATCCTGAAGACTTTCTCCTTCAAGCCCGCCGATATCGTCAAGCAACTCAACCTGCTCCGCCCCATCTATTCCAAGTCCACCAACTACGGCCACTTCGGCAAGGACGACAAGGACCTCACCTGGGAATCCACTGCGAAGGCAGCGGCCCTCAAGAAGGCAGTCGGCTGATAGCCCGTTAGACTCAAGACGATAAGACACAAGACTTAAGAGAAGATGTCGTTGCATCAATTCGAGGAACTGGAGGTTTGGAAGCGGAGTTCGCGTCTGGCTGTCTCTGTGCTCGAATTGATCGACGGCATCAAACTTTATGCCTTGAGAGATCAGATGGCGCGTTGTTGCATTTCGGTTCCTTCCAACATCGCTGAAGGAGCGGAAAGGGACAGTGATCGGGAATTCCGGCGTTTTCTAGCAATCGCAAAAGGGTCCGCTGGCGAACTCCGAACCCAACTTTACTTCGGTATCCGTGCCGGCGTGTTTCCATCAGAAATCGCCACTCCCCTCATTCAAGAAGCAAAAGAAGTTTCCGCAATGATAGAAGGTCTCCGCAAACGCTTGGGAGGCGGAGGAATCATTAATTCCCTCCTGTCCCTCTTCTTCTGATCTTCGTCTTTTCTTGTGTCTTAAGTCTCCAAGTCTTCCGTCTCCATCCAATCCATTCACCAATCAACCTATTAAATTATGAGCTTCACAGACTACAAAGTAAGAGACATCGGCCTCGCCGATTTCGGCCGCAAGGAAATCGAAATCGCCGAGCACGAAATGCCCGGCCTGATGGCCACCCGTGAGAAATACGGCAAGGAAAAGCCGCTGCAAGGCGTCCGCATCATGGGCTCGCTGCACATGACCATCCAGACCGCCGTGCTCATCGAGACGCTCGTCGCTCTTGGTGCCGAAGTGCGCTGGGTTTCCTGCAACATCTTCTCCACCCAGGACCATGCCGCTGCCGCCATCGCTGCCGTGGAAGTGCCTGTCTTCGCCTGGAAGGGCGAAACGCTTGAGGAATATTGGTGGTGCACGTGGCAGGCTCTGGTCAATCCAGCAGGCCTTGGACCTGAGCTCATCGTCGATGACGGTGGCGACGCGACCCTACTCATCCACAAGGGCTTCGAGCTCGAAAACGGTTCCGACTGGGTCAACACCCCTTCCGGCAACCACGAAGAGCAAGTCATCAAGGACCTCCTCAAGGACGTCCACGCGAAACAGCCCGGCATCTTCGCGAAGATCGTGAAGGACTGGAAGGGCGTTTCCGAGGAAACCACCACCGGTGTCCATCGCCTCTATCAAATGGCCAAGGCCGGCACGCTGCTCGTTCCTGCGATCAACGTGAACGACTCCGTCACCAAGTCGAAATTCGACAACCTCTACGGTTGCCGCGAGTCGCTCGTGGACGGCATCAAGCGCGCCACCGACGTGATGATTTCCGGCAAGGTCGGAGTCGTCTGCGGCTACGGCGATGTCGGCAAAGGCTGCGCCCAAGCCCTCCGCGGCCAAGGTGCCCAAGTCGTCGTCACCGAAGTTGACCCGATCTGCGCGCTGCAAGCTGCGATGGAAGGCTTCCGCGTCCTAACACTCGAAGACACCCTCGGCTGGGGCGACATCTATGTCACCACCACCGGCAACTTCGACATTATCCGCCTCGAGCACATGGAGAAGATGAAGGACCAGGCCATCGTTTGTAACATCGGTCACTTCGACAACGAAATCCAGATCGACAAGCTCAACAACGCTCCTGGCGTGAAGCGCACTAACATCAAGCCACAGGTGGACAAATACACCTTCCCGACCGGCAACAGCATCTACATGCTCGCCGAAGGTCGCTTGGTGAACCTCGGCTGCGCCACCGGCCACCCGAGTTTCGTGATGTCCAACAGCTTCACCAACCAGACGCTCGCGCAAATCGACCTCTGGAAAAACCGCGCCACTAACAAGCCCGGCCAGGTCACCGTGCTTCCAAAGCACCTCGACGAAGAAGTCGCCCGTTTGCACCTCGCCAAAGTCGGAGCCAAGCTCACGACCCTGACGCAGGCACAAGCGGACTACATCAACGTCCCGGTCGAAGGTCCGTTCAAGGGCGAGCAATACCGCTATTGATCCGAATTCCGGATTTTGAATTCATCAACGGCCAGTCGTGTGAACGACTGGCCGTTTTTTTGAGGAAATCTCCTTGATTTGATTCTAAAAATGCTTTAATTTGTTTCACATGAAGCGAAAGCCCGTGAGCGATTGGGATCACATCCCACCGGAATCTTCAGTTCTCAGGGAACCGGAAGTGGCATATATGATCGACAAGGTTCGTGACGGGCTGCCCTTTGCCGAGTTTCACACCATGCAGGAACTGCTGAATGTGACTGAAGAGCGCATGGGAGCATGGCTGGGAATGTCCCGTGCCACGCTTCATCGCCGGAAAAAGCTCGGAACTCTGGACCGTGCAGAGTCAGACCGTTTGGTTCGCTATGCGCGCATCCTGTCTCATGCCACTGCCGCTCTCGGTGGCATCGAAGGCGCACGGTCCTGGTTGGTGGCTCCGGCCATTTCCTTCCATGGTGAGTGTCCGCTGGACTATGCGGATACCGAGATTGGTGCCCGTGAAGTGGATGCATTGCTGGGGCGCTTGGAACACGGTGTTTTTTCCTAACCATGCCGTTGTTTTACCGCATCGTTCAGGAAAGTTGGGCCGATTCCGCATTCGATGGCGAGGGAGCCCGCCTTTACGGCGGACGTTGGAATTCGCCGGGCGTCCCGGCGGTCTATCTGGCGGAATCGCGGGCGCTTGCGGCACTTGAAATCCTCGTTCATGCCCCCCGTGAGGCTCTTCGGCTGAATTGGATCGTGATCGAATTGGACGTTCCCGATTCGTTGATCGACAAAGTCCCGTCGTCGAAGCTTCCTGAAAACTGGCGGTTGCAGCCATCGTCACAACAAGCGCAGGTTTTCGGGACCCGTTGGCTGCGTGACTTCCGGAATCTCGCCTTGCTGTTGCCGAGTGTCGTGATCCCTGAGGAAAAATCGCTGTTGCTCAATCCCAAGGATCCGGCCATGCGGGATTTGAAACCCGGTAAACCCAAGCCATTCAGCTTTGATCCGCGTTTGGCGGCTTCGCCCTGAACTCATTCAACGACCGCCGCATTCCTAACAAATGAGCGCCCTGCGGATCGATCAGGAAATACCCCGACAGCGCGCGCCTTCCCAGCAGCATCGGGCACAACATCTCCGAGCGGTTGGCCAGACTGACCAGGATTTTCCAACTGAATCCTCCCGCCACCACCGCCGTCGTCTCGATGAAGATCCGCTTCTTCGCCTTGCCTGACGAGCTCTTCACCCGCGCAGTTCGCGCGACAGGGGACTCGCAGAAAACCACCTCGTTGTAGTGATTCGTCGTCGTGAAACGCACGGTCTTCTCGTCCTCTGATAGAACAACGTTCTCCGCGTGGATGCTGGAACTCCGCGCGCCGCTGTCGGTCTTCGCGTTCAGCGGGGAAACGCCGAGTTCCGGCAGCGCGATCCACTCCCGCCGGCCGATGACCAGCCGAGGCATCCCGGCGTTGTGCGTGGGCAGGCCCAGCGACGCGGCGAGCTCTCCGGAGGAGGACTCGACCGGTTCGGAAACGGCTTTGAAAATCGGTTTCACGGGTTCAATAACGATGCCGCCATGGCGCGGGCCTGTTCTCCACCGCCGCCCAACATTCTAACGAGCTCCTGGATTCTTGTCTCGCCGCTCACCGGGTAAAGCCGCGAGCGCGTCCTCCCGGCGGTGACCTCCTTCTCCACGACAAAATGGTGCGCCGACATCGCCGCCACCTGCGGAAAGTGCGTGATTGCCACCACCTGATGCCGCGTGCCCAACGCCGCCATCTTGCGGCCGACCGCCTTCGCCACTTCGCCGCCCACGTTCGCGTCGATCTCGTCGAAAACCATTAACGGCGTCGCGTCCTGGTCCGCCAGCGCCGACTTCACCGCCAGCATCACCCGGCTGATTTCGCCCGACGACGCGATCTGCCGCAGTGGCAGCAGCGGCTCGCCCGGATTCGGCCCGAACTGGAACTCCACCGCCTCCAGCCCCTGCGGCCCCGGCTCCGCCAAGGTCCTCAGCGGCGATTCGAACGACGATTGCTTGAACCCGAGATCCTTGAGCTGCGAGGAAATCTCCTTCGCCAGCTTCGGCGCCGCCTTCTTGCGCAGTGCCCCGAGTGATTTTCCCGCCGTGTCTAACGAAGCCCTGCACGCCACCAGCTCCCGCTCCAGCGTCTCCAGCTTTTCGCCCCGGTTCTCGATCGTATCCAGCCGCGCCGCCGCCGCATCCCGCCGCGCCAACACGTCCGTGAGCGATGGCCCGTATTTCCGCTTCAGCGTCTCGATCACATTCACCCGCTCCTCCAGCGTCGCCGCCTCCGCCGGGTTGATGTCGAGCTCGTCCGCGTAATCCGCTAGATTCCCCTCCAGATCCTGCAGCTCAAGACAGGCCGTTTCTAACGACGCCGTCCGCTCGCGGATCGACGGATCCAGCTTTTCCAAATCCCGCACCAGCCGTTGCACCTCCGTTAGCCGTTCTAAAATCCCGTCCTCGCCGTTCAGCGCCGCCGTCGCCGCCGCCGCGGCTTCCACCAACCGGCTCGCGTTCGACGCCCTGCGCCATCGATCCTCCAAATCCTGCTCATCCTCCGGCTTCAAGTTCGCCCCGTCGATCTCCTGGAGCTGATAGCGCAGCAAATCCAGCTCCTGCTCGCTCGCGTTTTCCGCATGGCGGATCTCCTCCAGCTCCGCCGCCTTCTCGCGCCACGCACGGTAGCACTCGCGGTAGCCGGACACCGATTTCTCCGCACCCGCATACGCGTCTAACATCGAAAGCTGCCGCTCCACCGACAGCAGCGACTGGTGGTCGTGCGGTCCGTGTAAATCTACCAGATGTTCGCCCAGCCGCTTCAGCAGCGCCAGCGTCACCGGCGAGTCATTGATGAACTGCCGGTTCGCCGTCTGCCCGATCACCCGGCGGATGATCAACTGCTCGCCATCGCACGGATCCAGCCCGCCATCTTCCAGCACCGCATTCACGTCCGCCGCGTCTTTCAGCTCGAAAACAGCCTCCACCGAGCAGGTTTCCTCACCCGTCCGGATCAAGCTTTTCTCCGCCCGTTCGCCCAGCACCAGCTTCAGCGCCCCCACGATCACCGATTTCCCGGCACCCGTCTCACCCGTCACCCCGATGAGCCCCGGGCCCAGCTCCCACACGAGTTCATCGACCAATGCCAGATTGCGGATTTTTAGTAGGGTGAGCATGCGTTTCAGTGAACGCCCCCATGATGCGAATCCCTCCCGCAGGAATCAACCGCCGAGTTCCGCCGCGTGAAATCCCCGCTACTTCTTTTCGGAAAAAAGCCGCCGAACCTCCTCGTTTTCCGCGCCCTCCACCACATCCACCGCCGCGTTGTCCTCCAGCCGATCCAGCTTCGGCTTTTCCGCCGCTTCCGGCGCGTGTCTTTCCGGGAAATACTCGCGCGCCAACCCCGTCAGCCTTTCGAAAATCCACGCGTCCTCCATCAGCTCCGGGGCTTCCCCGCCTTTCCCGTGCGCCCATGTCACCTGCACCTTCGCGAACGGCTTGCCATCCTTCAGCACCTCGATCAGCCGCTCATCCGGTCCGTTGGCAGCCACCCGGTTGATCCGATACTCCTCCCGCTTCCCGTCCTTACCCGGCAACGTCACCTTCGCGAACGGCGGCTCCTCGTCATTATACGGCACCTCGGAATACCACGCTCCCCGCTCCACCAGCTGGTCCTCCTCCCAGCCGAGAAACGTCCATTCCTGCCACGTCGCCTTGTTCCCCGAGCATTGGTAGAGCCGCACATTTTTGCCCACCTTCACCGGCTTCGCCATCGACTGGGCCAGCAGCGCCAGCCCGTGCGTCTTCTCGTCGTATTTCAGCAAATAGCTCAGCTGATGATACTTCAGCACCGCGCCGGCCAGGATCACTTCCGGCGTAGCGTCGCCCACCACATCTTCCAGGATGAACGGGCGATGAGGAGTCTCCTTCGGAAAATAAGATTCTCCCGTTCCAGCGCAGCGTTTGTCCTCCGATACCCAGTCAATCTGCGTCTTCCACAGCCCGCGCAACTCCCATTGGTTTTCATTGCCAAACTCCGCCAGCGCCAGAGTCGGCAAACCCGGTTTGTCTCCGATCTTCGGCTCGTAGAGAACGGAGAAACCGCCTGTTTTGAAAAGATCTCCGCACAGCACATACCCCCGGTCCTTCGTCGCCAGCTCCGGCACGATCCCACGATCCGGCCGGATCGGTTGCGCCACCCCGGCCGTGTTTCCCATATCCTGCCGCACCACCTCCGCCACGGAATCCTTCCCATCCAGCGCGATCACATCCGCCTGGATATCCCTGTCAACCACCGGCCAATCCCCCCGCGCCGCTCCTGCGGAAACCAGCAACGCCCCGCCTACCGCACCACCCAGCGCAAACCACCCGCATCTATCAACAATGAGTTTCATAGGCTCCCCACTACATCGCATCCCCGTCCGCCCTTCCAACAGAATTCATCTTTTCAGAAAATCTTTTTCACCTCGGGAAATTCACCCATCCCATCCCACCCGCTGGCACCCAGCAACGTCCTCCGCCCCATGAAATCCAGCCCACCACCCGCCTCGGAAAATAAGGGGCATGGACGTCCCGTCCATGCCTTCCACACCCCGCGCTTGTCACCTCGGGAAAAAATCGGCATGTATTTCTATCATGTCCCGTGATCCCTCCCACGTTTTCCTCTCCGGCTCCACCGGGGATTTTAAACAAGTCCGTCTGGACTTCGACGCGGCGCTTTCACGCGGTGGATGCCATGTTGTCCATCAGGACGAGTTCCCCCAGACCGCCAGCGACACCCTGCTCAAGCTCGCCCAGCTCATAGCCCCCTGCGGACTCACCGTTCACATGATCGGTGAAAAGCCCGGAAGCAGCCCCACTCCGGGAATTCTCGGCCAATACCTCGCCATCGCCGACCGCGAGGGAAAACTTCTGGCCCACCAACCGATATTGCGCACCGCCCTCGGCGATTTCTCCACCATCACCTACACCCAGTGGGAAGCCTACATCGCCATCCACCTCGGTATGCCGCTTCTTGTCTATGCGGATGCCAGCTACGCCTCTCCTCATCATCCGCAGCGCGCCCACCTCGACCGCCTTCAGGAAATGGGCCGCTATGCGACTTCCTTCGATGATCATTCCATCCTCTATCGAATGGTTATGGCCGACCTCATGGCGCATTTCCGTCTCAATGCCGCCACCGCAAATATCGCCAACGTCCTCCAGCCCTCCAATCTCCCCGGCGGCTACATCGGCCGCCTGTTCCTTGGCCGCGACCAGTTTCTGGAAACTCTCCATCAGTCACTCCAAGCCGGGAAACACGCCACCGCCATCACCCAGCGCTCTGCCGCCACCGGCATCTCCGGGCTTGGCGGCATTGGGAAAACCCACGCCGCCGTCGAATACGCGAACCGCCACCGCGCCGACTACACCGCGCTGCTCTTCGCCAGCGCCGACACCCCGGAAAAGCTCAACTCCTCCCTCGCCAATCTCTGTCGCGTCCTCCACCTCGACCAAAACGGCAGCCTCCCGCCGGACGAACCCGCCCGTGTCCGTGCCGCGCTAGACTGGCTCTCCACCCATTCCGGCTGGCTCCTCATCCTCGACAGCGTGGACGGCAAATCCGTCGCCCTTGCCGTGCGGGAAATCCTCGGCCAGCTCACCGCCGGCCATCTCGTCATCACCTCCCGCCTTCACGACTGGACGGATCAGTTCAAAATTTTCGATCTGGATGTACTCTCTGAAGACGCCTCCTCAGATCTCCTCCTCCAGCTCACTGAAAACAGCCGCCACTCCACTGACCATGACGATTCACTGGCCCGAGAGCTTGTCAAGCTTCTCGACGGCCTTCCGCTTGCCATCCATCAGGCAGCAGGATTCATCAACGAGCAACATTTCACCTTTGCCGCCTATCACATCCGCTATCAGGAGGAAGCCGCAGACCTCCTTAACTGGTTCTCCGATCTCCACATCGTTTACGAGCGCCCTGAAAAGCTCGCCCCGTGCCCCGTTCTCATCACTTGGAAAACCAGTTTCGACAAACTCAGCGAGCAGGATCGTTTCTGGCTCCTTGTCTTCTCCCATTTCGCTCCCGATCCCATTCCGCGTTTTCTCGTAGAGGCTCCGACATGCCTTCCCCTTGAGCAGGCAGTCCAAGTCAACCAAGCCTGGGAGGCCGTCTCGACGGCTGGGAAATACTCCCTCATCACTTTTTCCACCAGAAAACCGTTTTTTAAGATCCATCGGCTCGTCCAGCTGATCAGCCGACTTCAAACCGATCCTACGGAACGGCCTGCCTTGATTGGAAAGGCAATCTCGCTCATCCGGTTGTCATCTCCGGGGGGGGCTCGGGATGCGCGGAACTGGGACAAGTGGAATCAACTCCAGCCCCACGCCATTTCCCTCTGCGTCCACGCGGGATGTGATCATCGCGTGGAGCATCTTGGATGGTTGCTCGGGGAAATCGCATCCTTCTTTCATTCCAAAGCCCTGCATCGGGACGCCGCGATCTGCTTCCGCCGCGCTTTGGTTGTGGACCGGGCACTCTACGGCGCCGAGCATGTGAACGTTGCCGCCCGCCATTCCGACCTGGCAAGGTTCTACAAGGAAACGGGCCATTCATATCGAGCCAAACTATTCACGAAAGAGGCATCGGAAATCTATCGGGCTAATTTGCAGAAGGACGGTAAAGTCGTCGCTGCCGAATTCACCAACCTCGCGCTGTTGCTTCAGGCAGATGGCAAATTGTCAAAGGCAAGAAAGCTGCTGCAGCGCGTCGTGCAGCACCACCGCGAGAGTCTCCCCAAAAATGACCCCGAACTCGCCGTTTCCATCGGCAGACTGGGGCAATTTTATCTGGAGACGGGACAGCCTGAAAAAGCAAAGGCTCTCATCAAGGAGGCAAAGCAAATTAATATTTCGGCCTTGGGTAGCCATCATCCGGAAGTGGCCAACAACCAGGGCACGTTGGCGAGGATTTTCCAGGAATTGAAACGCTATGCCGATGCCGAGACGCCCATGCGGGACGCCTTGGCGATTGATCGCACGCACTTCAAAAGCGATCACCCCAATGTTGCCATTCGCCTCAATAATCTGGCGTTGCTGCTTGGAAAAATGAAGCGCCTCGATGAGGCGATTAAGCTTCTTCGGGAAGCTCTGGAAATCAGCAAAAAGCTGTATGGCGACAATCACCCGGATATCGCCATCAAGCTCAACAATCTGGCAGGCCTGCTTGAGGACGACGGACATTTGATTGAAGCCATGGAGATGTATAAGGAGGCACTGGCCATCGACGATAAGGCTTTTGGCCCTGACCACCAGGCTGTCGGTCGCGACCTCAACAATTTGGCTCAATTGTTAAAGGCCGCCAAACGCCTCTCCGAGGCGGAGCCGCCGATGCGGGAAGCCTTGCGGGTCTTCCGCATGAGTTTAGGCGCTGACCACCCCAGCACACTTACCGTATCGCGGAATTTGAACAAGCTCATCGAGGAAATCGCCGCTTCGCGCTAACAGTCGCCCGCCTTCCACCGCACGCGCGATCGCCGTGTCCCACCCCGTGCTTGCCTCCCGCCGGGAAATCCGTCACTCATTTCTATCATGCCGCGTGATCCCTCCCACATTTTCCTCTCCGGCTCCACGGGGGATTTTAAACAAGTCCGCCTGGACTTCGACAAGGCACTGCGGCGCGGCGGGTGCAAGACCACCCATCAGGACGACTTCCCGCAGACCGCCAGCGACACCCTGCTCAAGCTGGCCCAGCTCATCGAGCCCTGCGGACTCACTGTCCACATGATCGGTGAAAAGCCCGGAAGCATCCCCACTCCGGAAATCCGCGCCCAATACCTCGCCATCGCCGACCGCGAGGGAAAACTTCTGGCCAACCATCCGGCATTGCGCGCCGCCCTCGGAGATTTCTCCACCATCACCTACACCCAGTGGGAGGCCTACATCGCCATCCACCTCGGCATGCCGCTTTTCGTCTATGCGGATTCCACCTACGAGTCTCCCAACCATCCCCAGCGCGCCCACATCGACAGACTCAAGGAAATGGGCCGATACGCGACCCCCTTTGATGACCATTCCAGCCTCTATCGGATGGTCATGGCGGACCTCATGGCGCACTTCCGTCTCAATCCCGCTACCGAGAACATCGCCGCAGTTCTCCAGCCCTCCAATCTCCCCGGCGGCTACATCCGCCAGATCTTTCTGGGCCGCGATGACTTCCTGGACACCCTCCATCAGGCACTGCAATCCGGACACAACGCCGCCGCCATCACCCAGAAGGCCGCCGCCACCGGCATCACCGGGCTCGGAGGCATCGGGAAAACCCACGCCGCCGTCGCCTATGCGGACCGCCACCGAGGCCACTACACCGCGCTCCTCTTCGCCAATGCCGACACCCCGAAGAACCTCCATTCCTCCCTCGCCGGTCTCTGCGGCATCCTCTATCTGGAGGAAAAGGACAAGCTCCCTGCGGACGAACCATCTCGCCTGAACGCCGCCCTCCGCTGGCTCGCCAGCCACAGCGGCTGGCTCCTCATCATCGACAATGTGGACGACGAACCCGCCGCCCACGCCCTCCGGTCACTTCTCGGCCAGCTCACCACCGGCCACCTCATCATCACCTCCCGCCTTCACAACTGGTCCAGTCAGGTGAAAAACCTCGATCTCTCCGTCCTCACCCCGCAGGCCTCCGCCGAACTCCTGATAGAACTCACCACCCACCGCCTGCACGTTCCCGCCGAGGACGACGCCCAGGCCCTCATACTTGCCGATCTCCTCGATGGCCTGCCCCTCGCCATCCATCAGGCCGCCGGCTACATCAACGAAGGCACGCGCAGCTTCTCCGACTACATCGCAAGCTACCGGCAGGAAGCCGCGGATCTCCTCGGCTGGTTAGACACCCTCGCCATCCACTACCAAGGCCCCGACAAGCTCCCGGGCATCCCGGACCAACTCGCCCCGCGCCCCGTCCTCATCACTTGGAAGAAGAGCTTCGAGAAACTCAGCGAGACCGACCGCGCCTGGCTCCTCGTCTTCTCCCACTTCTCCCCGGAGCCCATCCCGCGCTTCCTCCTCCAGCCCACGGAAGAGGCTACCCCGGAGCAGAAATCCATGTTGCGCGATGCCGATGCCGCCGTCATCCGCGCCGGGAAATACAGCCTGCTCACCCTCTCCACCACCGAGCCCGTCTTCCAACTCCACCGCCTCGTCCAGCAGATCACCCGCCTCCATGCCCCGGAGGACGAGCGCTTCGGTGCCTTGGAAACGGCAATCGCCCTCATCGACTTCGCCCGTCCGGGAGATCCTCACGATGTCCGGAGCTGGCCCAAGTGGAATCCCCTCCAGCCCCACGCCGTTTCCCTCTGCGAGCACTCGCTGGACACCCGCCCTCCCAACCAGCTCACTTGGCTCCTTTCAAATTTGGATTGCCTTTATAGCTGCAAAGGGCTTCACCGCGAGGCTGAGGGATACTGTCGCCGAGCTTTGGCGATCGACTGTGCCATGTACGGGGGAGACCATCCCAATGTGGCCATTGATCTTAGTAATCTGGCAAAATTGCTCGAATCTACTAACCGAATGGCGGAGGCTGAACCTCTACTATTGGAAGCCCTTCGTATAGATCAATCGAATTACGGGGATAATCATCCGAACGTCGCCCGACATCTGAACGCTTTAGCTACATTGATGCATTCGGCCAATCGCTTGGCCGAGGCTGAACCCCTGTTTCGGACTGCGCTTTGGATCAACAGAGCAGTCTACGGGGACAATCATCCAGAAGTCGCTCGGCATCTCAATAGTCTGGCGGGATTGCTCCAATCGGCTAACCGCCTTGCGGAGGCAGAACCGCTGTTCCGAGAGGCACTGTCCATCGACCGGGCGGCCTACGGGGATGCTCATCCGGCTGTCGCCCGACATTTTAACAATTTAGCGGGATTGCTCCACGCTACCAACCGTCTTGCGGAGGCGGAACCGCTGTTTCGAGTCGCCCTCCAAATCGACCGAGCCGCTTACGGGATGGATCATCCGGATGTGGCTATTCGGTTACACAATTTGGCACGGTTGCTCCTCGATACATGTCGCTATGTGGAGGCTGAACCTCTAATGCGGGATGCTCTTCGCATCGACCAGACTATCTATGGGAGCGATCATCCAAGAGTTGCTAGCGACCTTAGTAGTTTGGCTCTGTTGTTCTATACCACAAACCGCCTCGCGGAGGCGGAGCCGCTGATGCGGGATGCGGTTCGGATCTTCCACGACAGCTTGGGGCCTGAGCATCCGCATACGGTCACAGTCTCACGGAATCTGGAAATCATCCTCGCGGAGATGGCGGCGAGGGAGTGAAATGGGGGCTAGGGAATGATCGCTAACCGGTTCTCAAAAATCATATCCGCCACTCCCATTCTTCATCCCGGCAGGGATGTTGGAAGTTAGCCCGGGGTCGAGGCCGCAGGCCGAATACCCCGGGTCACCGGATTCCCACCGATTCGCCCCCGGCAGGGGGCGCAGAGCGGTGGGAACGGGGTGGGCTTGCGGCGTTTTCCGGCACCCCTGCCGGGGTGCGGGGCATTTGGCGTTTGGAACCCGGGGTGTTCGCTCGCGCTCGACCCCGGGCTAACCTCTGGCAGCCCCTCCGGGGCAAAGCAGAAATCATGGCTGCGCCAAGGACTCGGCAATCGATCTGAGCCTGCCGCGGCTCTCGCTTCTGCCCGCACACACGCCCGCGGTGGTTTTTCTAACCGGATTGTAAATCCGCGTTCATCCGTGGTTCGGTTTTTTCGGCTGTTGGAGGGCGATGGTCTATCGGATTCCGAAGGTGGGTGGTGATGGGAAGAGAACCACGAAATACACGAAGAGGCACGAAGTGAAGAGGGGGGGAGCGGTTTTGTTTTTCGTGAATCCTTCGTGGGTTTCGTGGTTTCTCCGGATGGATCGGGCGCGGGGGGATTCGTGGCGACGGGAAAGTGGCTGATAAAGGGGGGAAGGGCGGGGGAAGAGTTTCAGCCGCAAAAAAGAGCAAGAAGGGCGCAAAAGCGGGGCTGAGGTGACGGGATGCTGGAGATTCGGAGGTGGCTATTCCTCCGGGTTCGGGGGTAATGATGGCGTGTGACCGAGCCTCTGACAGAAACTCCCAAGGCATCTGGCGGAAAAAGGAAGGCGAAGCGCTGGCTGCTGTTGGCGGTAGCGGCGTGTGTGGCAGTGTTTGTGATTTCCGGGTTGATGCCGGAAGATCCGTTGGATCTATCGAAGGAGGAAGAACCTTTCAGGTCGATGGTGCTGCCTGTGAAGTCGGTGGAGGGGTATTGTGTTCTTGAAGGAGAACCGCGTGATGACGAAGCGCTAGTCGTAGGTGCCGTGGTGACTGACTCGATGAGCCGCTGCGCAGGTAATTGAAAATTTCGGCTATAAGCGGACGAAGAATCCCGCACGGGCGAAGGCGATGATTCTGCGTTTGTTCAAGGAAACCGGAAGTCGGGGTGAGGAGAGTGCAAAGGCATTGAAATATCTTTCCTCGGGACCACCGGATAGATGGCGTAGATTTCGGTGGAAGATGGGGAAGGTTTTCAAATGAGCGGTGACGAGGCCGGTGTGAGGAAAAAGGGATTTTTTCCCGCACCACAGCGCGGATGTGGCGGGAATGCCGCTTTTGCTTAGGTTGGCGGGGACGACAGGCGCTATTTGGCTGGTCAAAGTGGGGGGATGCCACGCAGTTTTCATGGAGTGCGGAAGTGCGCATCCGACCAGCCACTATGAATCCCTATCAATCACCGGCAGATGTATTGGATGTGACGTCTATCAAGACGGACGCACCGCCAAGGACCGTGAAATGGGCGCTGATCTTTCTGACGGTTGCATTTGTGATTGGATTCGTAAAGTCGATCTTCTCACGAGTGCCAAAGATATTAGGGAATAGCGGTGAAATTCTTTCATCCTGCTTGTCGGCTGTCTTGGTCACAGGGCTGATGTTTCTGTGGCTGCGGGGCCTTTACCGCGGGAAGAAATGGGCCTATGTGCTGTTTTTTTTATTTGCCTGGATGGTGTTGGGGACTGCCTTGATGAAGGCGATCAGGTCGCTGGTTTTTCCGCCCATTTGGCAAACATGGATTTACCTGACGCAAATAGGGTTCCAAGTGGGCGCGACGATCATGCTTTTTCTTCCCGTGTCGTGGCGATGGTTTTACCGACGAAATCCATCGGGTCCGGTGATAATGGATGAGGATGGATAGAACCGGGGATCGCATCCCGTCCGTTAGGCGATATGCCGGTCCAACAAGGAGACGTCCGGACGTGTGGCGGAGAATGGAGATTCGGAGATGGCCATTGCTGTGGGTTTGGGGGAAATGATGGTGTGTGACCGAGGCTCTGACAGAAACTCCCGCAGCATCTGGCGGGAAGAGGAAGGCGAAGCGCTATTTGCTGTGGGCCTTGGCGGTTTGGCTGGCAGGATTTCTGATTTACACGTTGATGCCGGAACGTCCGTTGGATTTGTGGGAGGAGGAGCCTTTGAGGTCGATGCTGTTGCCGGTGAAGGTGGTGGAGGCGTGGGGAAGTGGATATCCTCCCGAAGTGTATGTTAGTATTGTCGATGGAAACGACCGTCGGATCGGGATGACCTTTCGTTACAACGATTTGAATCCTTGGACTGCCTATCCCGATGCGATGATGAAACTAACCACGCAAGAAGCCGAACCACGATGGAAGGCTCGCGTGCCAGGCGGCTTCTTCGGAGTCTGATCAAGGATAGACGGTCTTCTGATGAAGGGACCGTTCGCGCGTTGGAAAAGCTGAACAGCAGACCGCCGGATCAGTGGCAGAGGATCAAGTGGAAGGTGGGGAGTATTTTCAAGTGACGCGGGCGGTGAGAAAGTAACAGGGCGCTGTGCGCTTCTTTTCCGCTGCGCATGGATCGGGTGGGCCGAAGTCCCACCCTCCTTAGGGTTGGGAGACGGTGGCGCTGAGGCGGGCGGGAGTCACAAAGGGTTTGCCAAGGGCGGGGTGTGCCCCGCAGTTTTCGCAGCCGCGGATGTGATGTCCCGGCGAACCGATGATGAATCCCTACGAATCACCCACAACGCAGTCCGAGGTGCCGGATGCGATGGATAAGGTGCCCCCTGTTCCTATCCGGCGGGCGGTGGGCTGCGTTATGGTTTCGTTTGTCGCAGGAATCTTGAATTCGATCTATCTGCGGTTTCACGGAAGCGGGGGAAACTTGAACTGGGCCTTTGGGGTTGGGTTGGCTTTGATCGTGGGATTTGTCTATTTGTGGATGCGCGGGCTCTATCGGGGGAAGAAGTGGGCGTATGTGTTGTGGATGTTTAGTATCGCTTCGTCTCTGGTTTTTGTTTCCTCGATGATGCGCCGGTTTTCCGCGCTGCCAACGGAGTGGGGAAAGGTTCTTTATGTTGGGCAGGGGATCTTGCAGCTCATCGCCACGGTGATGCTCGTCCTGCCCGTGTCCTGGAGGTGGTTTTACCGCAGGCCGAAGCAGGGGCTGTGAGAACGGGCGGATCGGTGAGGGGATTGGCGGTCGATGCGGTGAAGCGGCTGTGAGAAAGTGGCGGGACGCTGGGCGCTTCATTTCCACTGCGCATGGGCCGAAGTGCCACGCTCCTTAGGGCGGTGACGGGTGGCGGAGGTGTTAGTGGAGCAGCTTGCGCCACCAGAGGGTGTAATTGTCCAACGGTCTTCTCAAGGGGGGCGCGTGATTGTAAAGCGAGATGACGGGCGCGTAGATCCTGTCGAGCCAGTCGCTCACCGCTGGATTGGACGGACTGATCATGGCGGCCGGGCCGACGCTCAGGACGTAAAGCAGTAGGCCGATCACGACGGTCGAAAGGATGGGGCCCGCGCGGCCTTTCTTTTCTTCGTCTGGGTTTTCCATGGTGGCTGGCGTAGGTGGGGCTGGATGGGAGGTTGGCAGAGTCCGGGGACCAGGCGACGGAAAAGATGAAGGGCGGCGGTTAGCGGTCTGCGGGCGGCGGACGTGTTAGGGGGATGAACCCACCCACCAGTCCATGTAGTTTGAGAGCGGATCATTCAAGGAAGGTGCGAGTTTGCATAGCCAGTTGATGGGGGCGTAGATCTTCATGTAATAGGGCAGCAAATAGGAATTTCTAGAAACCACTATGACGGCGGGGCCCACGCTCAGGACGTAGAGCAGCAGACTGATCACGACGATTGAAAGAGTGGTGCCCGCGCGGCCTTTCTTTTCTTCGTCTGGGGTTTCCATGGTGGCTGGCGTCGGTGGGCGCGGGAAGGGAGATTGGCAGAGTTGGGAAAAGAGACGATGGAAAAGATGAGGGGTGGAAGGCGGTGGCGGTTAGCGGCCTGGGGCGGAAGTTGTGGAGAATCTTCCAAGAGAACCACGAAAGGCGCGAAGAGGCATGAAGTGAAGAGGGCGGGGGAAGTGGCTTTCTTTTTCGTGAAGCCTTGGTGTGCTTCGTGGTTTCTTCCGAATTGGAGGGGCGGGTGAAGGAAACGCGCGGAATAAATTCCGCGCTCCAATTGGGGCGGGGTTGCCGGGGGCGGTGTGGTGTGTAGAATGGGGGCGTGGCGGATTTTTCCTTAACATTTCTCGGGTCGGGGACGTCGGTGGGAGTGCCGGTGATCGGGTGTGATTGCGCGGTGTGCTCTTCGGAGAACCCGCGGAATAAGCGGTTCCGGTCGTCGGTGGTGGTTAGAGCGGGGGATAAGACGCTGCTGGTGGACTCGGGGCCGGATTTGCGGATGCAGGCGCTGCGCGAGGGGCTGCGGGAGATCGATGCGGTGATTTATACGCACGCGCATCTGGATCATGTGGCGGGGTTCGACGAGCTGCGTGCGTTCTGCTGGAGGAAGCGGGAGCCGCTGCCGCTGCATGCGACGGCGGGGTGCATGGAGACGTTGAAAAACATGTATGGCTGGGCGTTTTCTCCGGAGAAGCTGATCGAGGGGTATGTGAGGCCGGATGCGCGATTGATCGACGGGCCGTTTTTCTACGGGGATCTGAAAGTGACGCCGCTGCCGGTGGAGCATGCGGCGGTGGAGACGGTGGGGTTCCGCTTTGATTTCCCGGGGGCGCGGACGCTGGCTTATATTTCGGACGTGAAGGTGATCCCGGCGCAGACGATGGAGCTCATTTCCGGAATCGATGTGCTGGTGGTGGATGCGCTGCGGACGGCGACGCACCCGACGCATTTCTCGCTGGCGGAGTCGCTGGCGGCGATCGAGGCGGCGGGGGCGAAGGAGGCGTGGCTGACGCACCTGACGCACGAGTTTGACTACGAAACGCTGGACGGGCAACTGCCGACGGGGGTCCGGGTGGCTTGGGACGGCTTGCGGATTTCCCTGTGAGATGCGCAGAGTCTTGCATGATGCGGGCATCCGGGCATCCTTCCGCGCATGAGATTTTCCGTCCTGCTACTGGCTTTGTTTGCGGGACTTCCGTGGCTGGCGGAAGCGGCGATTTCCCCTGAATCGGTGGCGATTCTGTATAATGCCTCGGTGCCGGATTCGAAGAAGCTGGCGGAGACCTATCGGCAGGCGCGGAACATCCCGAAGGACAATGTGATCGGCCTGGAAATGCCGACGGCGCAGGACATTTCGCGCGAGGACTACGAGCGGTCGATCCTTAAGCCGCTGCGCGGACAGTTCGAGGTGCGGGAATGGTGGACGCGGCGGAGCGAGGACCAGAAAGGGGCGCGGGTGACTCTGCCGGTGGCTAACAAAATCCGCGTGCTGGTGACGATGCGCGGGGTGCCGCTGCGGATCACGCCGGTGCCGAAGCCTCCGGGAGGGATGCCGGCGGGGCCCATCGACGGGCATGACGAGGCGTCGGTGGATTCCGAGTTGTCAATGTTCGGGGTGGAGGGGCTGCCTTTGGACGGGGTGCTGCAAAACAAGTATTACAAGGCGGACAAGCCGATCGCCGATGCAAACGTGCCGTTCCTTGTGCTGACGGCGCGGATCGACGCGCCAACAGTGGCGATCTGCGAGCGGATGATCCGCGATGCGGTGGATGTGGAAAGCACGGGGCTGTGGGGCAGGGCGTATGTGGACATCGCCAACAAGTTTCCGCAGGGCGACCAGTGGCTGGAGGACGTGGTGAAGGCGGATCTCAATGCGGGAATTCCGACGGTCGTGGACCGTTTCAACGAGACCTATCCGCCGAACTATCCGATGACGGATTGCTCGATCTACTACGGCTGGTATGACTGGAATATCAGCGGGCCGTTTCTCAATACGAAGTTCCAGTTCCGCAAGGGAGCGGTGGCGATGCACCTGCATTCGTTCAGTGCGGAGCAGCTAACGGATGGATCGAAGAACTGGTCCGGCGGTCTGCTGGCGCGTGGTGCCGCGGTGACGATAGGGAATGTTTATGAGCCGTATCTGCACCTGACGCACGACTTCGGCATCATCCAACAGAAGCTGCTGGCGGGCTACACCTGGGGTGAGGCCTGCTGGATGGCGATGCCGGTGACGTCGTGGCAGGGAGTGGTGTTAGGCGATCCGCTTTACCGGCCGTTCCGCTGTTTGGATGGCGGCGGCATGAAGCAGGAGTCGGACATCGATTTCCGCGCGCTGCGGGCGGCGGCGGTGGAATGGAAGGAAAGTCCGGGGGAACGGCAACGGCAGGTGGAAAAGGCATCGGAGCGGATGAAGAGCGGTATTTTGGCGGAAGCGCTGGGGCTTGAAATGGTAGAGAGTAAGGATCCCATCGGCGCGGCGAACCTTTTCCGCACGGCGAAGACGCTCTATGTGAAACAAGAGGACCAACTGCGCCAGGATCTGAATCTCATTTCGCTGGAGCGCACGGCGAATCACAAGGACATCGCGATCCGCTCGCTGCATGACGCGGAGCTGCACTATGGATCGATGCCGGAAGCGGAAGCGCTGAAGGCGTTGCTGGTTCTGTTGGACCCGCCGCCACCCGCGCCAGCGCCTGTGGGAGAGCCGGGGAAAAAGCCGGTGAAGAACTAACGGAATCATCGGGACACAGTAATGACTTACGGATTTCTATTGGAATCGATCTGGCATCCGCCGCTGGCATTTGAGGAGACCTCGGCGATGGCGCTGCCGCCGGAGCTGGAGTTGCAGGCGTTGTGGTTCGCCGGGGCGTTCGGCAGGAATTTTCGCACGACGACGGGGAAATCCGTTAGCATCGTGCAGTTCGGCGAGTGGAACCGCGGGGCGGGACCGGATTTCATCCAGACGGCGGTGGAGATCGACGGCGAATTGCGGACAGGACCGCTGGAATTGGATCCGTGCGCGGGGGATTGGGAGGCGCATGGCCATGCGGAGAACCCGGCGTTCCGCGAGGTGGTGTTGCATGTGGTGTTTCAACCGGATGCCCGCCGGATTTTCACGCGGGCGCTGGACCATCAGGAAATCCCGCAGGTGGTCATTTCGGAAATGCAGCTCTCGGACGCGCTCAACCGCCCGCAACGCGAGGTGGCGATCGCCCATCCGGGCCGCTGCGTGAACCCGCTGCGGAACCTTCCGGCAGGAGCGATCGGACGGCTGCTAGAAGAAGCGGCGCTCCACCGGGCGGGTGCGAAAGCAGCACGCTGGCTGCGCATGGCGGACGCCCACGGGCGTGATGCTGCGCTGTTCCAATCGACCGCGGAGACGCTGGGCTACCGGGGAAACGCGCTGGCGATGCGGTTGCTGGCACAACGCGCGCCGCTGTCGCTGCTCAAGGCGGAAGGGGAGGCCGCAGAGTCGATTCTTTTCGGCACGGCGGGATTTCTATCAGCCGATCAGCACGAGCTGGCTCCTTCCGATACGAAGGACTATCTCCGCAGCTTGTGGGATAACTGGTGGAAGAACCGG
Source organism: Luteolibacter sp. (assembly GCF_039920825.1). Classification (GTDB taxonomy): domain Bacteria; phylum Verrucomicrobiota; class Verrucomicrobiia; order Verrucomicrobiales; family Akkermansiaceae; genus Luteolibacter. Next base: position 59,589 of record NZ_JBDSCX010000059.1, read on the forward strand.
GCGCGCTTCGAGACCGCGGACGACCGGCGGATTCCGTGGAAGACCCATGGCCAGCGGCCGGCGAACCATCCTCATCGGCGGACAGGAGCGCTCGCGGTGTTAGCCGATGTGTGGCCGCAATACCGGAAGCTGGCGTTGGCGCGGCCGTTTGCTGCGAAGCCGCTGATCGATTTTCTGCAATCTTTGGAGCACGAGTTCTGGTCGCACCGGCACACGCTGGAGTCCTCGCCGTCGTCGCAGCGGATCGCGCTGTTTGGTCGGTCGCAGGCGCTGGAGCTCGTCGCAAACCATCTCGCACCGCTGGCGATGCATGAAGACGGGATGTCCTGGAAGGCTTACCATCAGCTACGGAACTCGGCACCGAACGACAAGGTGAAGCGCTGCTCCTTGCGGCTCTTCGGATCCATCCAGGCGGCGCAGCCGTGGCTCCGGCGGGTGGCTCATCATCAGGCTTTGCTGCAGATCTATCACGATTTCTGTCTGGAGGATTTCTCGGACTGCAAGGACTGTCCGTTTCCCGAACAACTCGCGCAGTGGCGCTGACTTTTCTCCATCATGAACATCCAGCTCAATGGCACTCTCCACGAAATCGCCGCCGCCATGTCGGTGGCGGACCTGCTCGCCAGCATCGGTCTCGGAGGCAAGCCGGTGGTGGTGGAACTTGATGAACAGGCGGTGTTTCCGCGCGACTATCCGCAGCTCATGGTCGGCGAGGGAGCACGTGTCGAGGTGGTGATGCTGGCGGCGGGTGGTTAGGCATTCCTGCGTTTGCCAAGGATGACGCCGATGGCGATGCCGACAGCCAGCGCGATGCCGGCGGCGGCGTAGAGCGCGTTTTTCGCGGTGTTCAACAGGGGATTATCGAGGACGTTCATGGAAATGTGATAGGCGGCGAGCAGCCATTTCCCATCCACTTTCACCAGGGTGGCCGTCCAACGGCTTTTCAGCTCGTAGTCTTTTCCGAGGAGCTTGTAGTTGGCCACCGTCTCGCCGAAGGAAATGCCGGTGTCGCCGCCATGCAGGATGGTTAGTTCGTCCGGTGTTGGCGGGACCTTGTAGCCTTTGAAGGAATCCCGGCCGGTTTTTTCGAAGAAGTCCTTCAATCCCTGGCGACCGCGGCAGACTTCGGAGTTTTGCCACGTCACCACGACGTCCGGGTGGACGTGCTGGATCACGCTGTCGATGTCGCCCTTGACGATGGCGTCGATGACTTCCGTCCTGAGAGCCCGCAGTTCCGCATGCGCCAGATCTTCCGCCGCGCGCGCGGTGGACAACGCGAGAAGCCCGGCGAGGATGACAAACATCCGGTGGAGGTGTGGGATCATGATCGGATTGTTTGGAAAATCAGCGGGCGCATCAAGAGGGAAGATCGGAGTTTCGCCGCGGATGGAGGGTCATCATCATGCCGTGCCGTGACCGCAGGGTGATGTCGGGCATGGGCTCGACGGGATGGCCTGGCACCATGCGCAGTTGGTAGGCCTGCATGACCATGACGGTGATCAACCGGGCCTCTAACATGGCGAATTCATGCCCGATGCAAAACCTCGGACCAGCGCCGAAGGGAATGTAGGCCTCGGGCGGGGGACTCTCGAATCTCGATGGATCGAAATCCTCGGGGCGCTCCCAAAAAGCGGGATGCCGGTGGAGCGCATAGGGCGAAATGACGACGGACGACCCGGCGGGGATGTGGAATCCGCCGATTTCATCCTCGTCGATGGCATGGCGCTCGATGATCCAGATCGGCGGATAGAGGCGCATGGACTCCTGGATCACGCGCTTGGTGTAGGTGAGTTTCGGCATGTCTTCGAGGACGGGTGTTCGGTCGCCGAGAACGCTGCGAATTTCATCTATCAGCTGGCGTTCGACCTCGGGGTGTTGGGAAAGAAGATGGAATGTCCAGGTGAGCGCGTTGGCGGTGGTCTCATGGCCGGCGAGCAGGAAGGTGATGGTTTCGTTACGAAGCTGAGTGTCGCTCAGGGCGGCTTCGGTTTCGGGATCGCGGGCCTGGATCAGCATGGCCAGCAGGTCGTTATCCGGCGTGCCGTTCTCCATTGCCTCGCGATGGCGGGCGATGATTTGATAGACGACACGATCCACTTCCGCCAGCGACTTGCGGAACCTGCGGTTTGCCGGGCTGGGAAACCAATCGGGGACTTGGACGATATGACCGAGGCGTTTGAAAACATGGGGCAGCATGACCCACATCGCTTGTTCGATTACTTCGGCGTCGGTGCCCGTGTCGAAGCTGAACAAGGTCCGGCCGACGATGGAATAAGTCAGCCGCGACATTTCAGAGGCGATGTCGATGGCGGATCCGGGTGGGGAATGGTTCTGCCAGCGGTCTAACATGTTTTCCGCCGCGTCCGTCATCTTGCGGGTGAATCCGGCGATCTGTTGATGGTGGAAAGCCGGCTGATCCATCCGCCGCTGCCGTTTCCAGAACTCGCCACTGGCCGTGAGCAGGCTTTCCCCGGAGATGGAACGGATGGTGTCCGAGCTGCGGGTCTGTTTGTCGTAGTTGGCGGAACGGCGCTGGAGCACGTGTTCGACGTGGTCCGGGTGATTGAGCAGGTGGATGACGTTCGGTCCCAGCCGACAGCGGACGATATCGCCGTATTCGGCGGCGGATTTCATGACCAGTCCGAGCACGTCGCTGCGGAAATCGCGCAGATTTCCTAGCAGGAAATTTCCGGGCGGGCCGGGTGCCTTTCGTTTCGATGGAGCTGACATGTCAGGTCGGATAGTGCCATTCATCAAAGCCGCGCTTCCAAGCGGCGGCGATCTTTTCCCGGGTGGGTTCGTCCAATGGATCGAAATGGTTTTTTCGATAGGATGAAATCGATTTGAGGTAGTGCCGGAGCTTCGTTTTGTATTCGGGGAAATGTCCCAAATGGAGCTTGCGGTAGAGTTTCCGCATCTCGTTGACGGGCTCGCGTTCGAGATCGTCGAAGCTGATTTCGTGAAAGCGGTCTTCAGGGATGAGTTCGCGTTCCTGAAAATAGGAATCATACATCTGCCGGTAGCGGCGGATGATCCCATCGTCGATGCCGGAAGGGTCGGGACGCTGCAGGTAGCTGTACCACGTCGCGGTGTCGTAGTAGTGACGGCACGATTGAAATACCTGATAGGGATTCCGGTGGATGTGGACGAAGCGAGCGTCGGGGAACATTTCCAACAGCAACCGGATTCGCGCGGTGTGGGGAGGGGACTTGAGAATCAGCGGCCGCTGGTATTTTAAAGTGACTTTCTTGAGAAACCAGATCAGCGCGCTTTTCCACTCGTCGATTTCATCCTGCGGGACGTTTTTGAATGTGAGGTAGCGCGAGTAGGCCTCGTCGTTGCGGGGAAAGCTGATGCCGAGGTAAAGCGAGCGCAAGCTCATCAGGCAGGGCGCGAATTCGTCTTCCTGGGGAGCTTGGAAATTCAACGCCATTTCGTCCATAGGCCTCGTCTTCGGGACCATCCAGGCGAAGCGGCGCGAGTTGACCTCTTCGGTGCAGAGAAACGTGTGGGGATTGACGGTCTGATAGGTATTCGGAAAAGCGAACCGCTCCGTGTCTTGGGCGAGAAGATTGTGCAGATGGGTCGTCCCCGAGCGCCAATGACCGAGGATGAAAAGCGGCGGACGAATGCGCGTGGCGGCGATTTGGTCGTGAAACTGGGACTCCTCCCTGCGCCGGTAGAACGAGTTGATGCCGCTGAGCAGCGTGACGAACGCCGCACGGTGCCAGTAGGCCGGATCCACCCCGAAGCGATTCTCACGAAGCAACCGGAGCCAGTCCCCGGTGGTAATGCCCGCGAGATAGTTGTTCCCGATGCTCCAGCGGTGTTTCAGTTCTGCGGGCATACGTTTCGGAACGCTGTCAAATCCGGCTTCCGGGCGCAATCCCGTGTCGTGAATTGGTTCCGCTGCTTGAAATTCCAGCGACAGCGTCATTTTTAGCGCAACGAAGTATTTTTCCCTTGCCACGGGACGGTCTGGAATCCCAAGGTCCGCCCGCGTCCGAAAGGAAGCAAATCCGGCGTAGCTCAGCGGCAGAGCGGGTGACTGTTAATCACTAGGTCCGTGGTTCGATCCCACGCGCCGGAGCCATTTTAAATCAGCAGGTTATGACTGAAGATGTCATGTAAAAGAACCAGGCTGAACACTTTTCAAGGTCTGCTCGCAACGGAACGGTTTCGACTCTGGCTCCGTCCCGCGGGGAGCGCCAGCCGACTGGGAAAGGAAACGGGGGAAGGCCGAGGTTCAGCTACGGGCGGAGAAATGCGGCATTGAACCGGACATCATGCGACACGGGCGATCGATTTTTCAGGGCGAAGGCTGAGCGGAGCCCCATGAGCAATTCATAGAAATCGAATTGATGCCCTGAATTGACTCGGGTTATTCTCCACCGACTTCCAAAAATGATGAAACCCCTATCCGTTGCGATCCTGGCCATCCTGCCATTCATATTTTCCGCCTGTTGCTCCAATGCTCAACCCAGGTTCTGGAAGGTCTGTGACACCACCGGAGGAGGTATGGCCTATACGGTTGACACGGTTGCAGTTCCCGCCAGTTCGCTCGTGCCACGTGACATCAGGTATGTGGATGCAGCGGGTAAATACGTCAACGTCCAGAACCCTAAGCTGGTTCGTGAGATGTCGGAGCAAGAGTGGAAGGATGCAACTTCCGGTGCGGGATACTCGCTCTTCTATTGTGGCCATAGAAGCGCTTGCTGGGCAAAAACCAAAGCGCGCTAGCTGCAGGGCGCTGTTCCATCAACGAAGCTGGAAGCTGGCTAGGTTTCCCTTTTTAAAATCGCGTGAAGCCCTGATTTCAGCGGAACTCGACGTTTTGTATCCGAGAAGACCGATAAGCAAAAAAACTGCCCGCGAAACTTTCTTAGCCCCCGGTTGGAGCGTCGGAAATACGGACGTCTGTTGTCCTTGATGTCAAATGTATCGGGATGGCCTCAATCCAGCAGCTTCGGATTCTTCTGATAGGTTGTCCAAAGCAGCTCGCCGAAGATGGTGTTCGCCCAAGCGAACCAGGAACGGGTGAACTTCTTCGGATCATCCTTGTGGAACGCCTCGTGCATGAAACCGGTGCCCGCGTGGTTTTTGCGGAGCGTCTCGATGCAGCCCTTCAGTTCGGCATCGTCGGTGGCGGTGAGCGCCTGCACGATCACCCCGAGCGGCCAAATCATATCAACGCCGACGTGCGGTCCGCCGAGGCCGTTCGCTGCCTTGCCGATGCACCAGTAAGGATTCTCGGCGGAAAGCAGCATCTTGCGGGTGTTTTGATAGATCGCGTCGCTGCTCTTCACCGCGCCGAGGTAGGGCAGTGAGAGAAGGTTCGGGATGTTGCCGTCGTCGGTGCAATAGTAGTTGCCGAAAGCATCGACCTCGAAGGCATAGACCTTGCCGGCCTTGGGATGATTGACGATAGCGTACTCGGTGAGGGCCTTTTCGACTTCATCGGCGAGGGCCCGGCACCCGGTGGCGAGTTCCGTGTCCTTGGAGATGGTTTCCACCATCTCCGCCGCCTGGCGCAGGCTGACAACCGCGAAAAAGTTAGATGGAACCAGAAAAGGGAAGATCGTGGCGTCATCACTGGGACGGAACATTGAGTGAATCAACCCGACCGGTTTGGCGGGGTTGCCGTAGCCCTTGCCTGGAACGGAATCCGTCGCCCACTCGGTTTTTCGCATGAAGTGATAGGGCCCTTTGCCGTCCTTCCGCTGCTGCTCACGGAAGGTTTTCAAAGTCAGCTTGATGGCGTCATGCCATTTCTCATCAAATGGAGAAACGTCGCCGCAGGTTTTCCAATACTCATGGGCCAGACGGATCGGATAACAGAGGGAATCGATTTCCCACTTCCGCTCGTGGATGCCCGGCTTCATGTCGGTGATGTCGTCCTTCCAGTCTCCCACTTTAGTGTCGTCGCCGTAGAAAGCGTTCGCATAGGGATCCTTGAGAACGCAGCGGGTTTGGCGGTTGATGACCCCGGCGATGAGTTGCTGGAGCGGCTTGTCCTCCTTGATGAAATGGAGATATGGATAGACCTGCGCCGAGCTGTCACGCAGCCACATCGCGTCGATGTCGCCGGTGATGACGTAGGTGTCGGGTCTGCCGTCAACCATCTTGAACTCGACGGTAGTATCCAGCGTGTTAGGGAAACAGTTTTCAAACAACCAGCCGAGTTCCTTGTTGCCGACCGAGGACTTGAACTTTTCGATCGCGGCATCGATGGCCGCGCTCTTGAACTTGCGCTTGTCAACCGGCGTGCGGACCACGGGGAATGCCGCATCAGCGGCATGGGCCGATGGAGCCAAGGCCAGTGCGGATGCCGCCAATGCGGTTCTCTGCATAAAATTCCGGCGGTTCCATGTGGATTGCTGACTGTCAGGTTGCGTGTCTGGATTCATTTCGATAAGGTTTTTTAAATGTGATTTGTGAAACGGCCAGGGGAATGGCCAATTTCAGGGAGCCGTAAAAACTCCCCATTTGCGGAGTTGATCGGGCTATTTAGCAGGCTTTGCGAGTTCTGTCATTCCGCCGGTCGGCAAACCTTCCGGCGCGGTCGCCCACTTATGGTCGGTGGTGGAACGCATGTCGAAGGTCAGCTCGCCTCCTTTAACAATTTCCTCGTGCTTCAGATAGGTGCGGTCGAACGATTTGCCGTTGAGCAATCCATCGCCGATGTATGGCCGCTGCGGGCCGTTGTTCTTGGTGTTGATGACGAATTTCTTGCCATCTGGCAGCGTGATCGTCGCCTTGTCAAACAGCGGGCTGCCGATCAGATACTCGTCGGTACCCGGGCACATCGGATAGAAGCCCATCGCGCTGAAGACATACCAGGCGGACATCTGCCCGGTGTCCTCGTCGCCGCAGAAACCGTCGGGCGTGGACTGATAGAGCCGGGCCATCACCTCGCGGGCGCGGGCTTGGGTCTTCCATGGCTGGCCGACGTAGTTGTAGAGATAGATCATGTGCTGGATCGGCTGGTTGCCGTGAGCATATTGGCCCATGTTTGCGGAGACCATTTCGGTCATTTCGTGGATCATCTGGCCGTAGGTGCCGACCTTCACGTCCGGTGGCGTGTAGAAGACTCCATCGAGCTTTTCACCAAACGCCTTGTCGCCGCCGAGTTTCTTGACCAGGCCGGGAATGTCTTGAAAAACACTCCAGGTCCAATGCCACGAATTGCCTTCGGTGAAGGGCCCGCCCCATTCGGTTGGATCGAAGTTATCACACCATCCGCCATCCGACTTTCGTCCGCGGACGAAGCCGATTTTCTCATCGAGCACGTTGGTGTAGTTCATTGCGCTCTTGGCAAACGCTGCCTGTTCGGTGGTTTTGCCGAGGCTCTTGGCCATCACTGCCGCGCAGAAATCGTCGTAGGCATACTCCAGTGTTTTGGCGGTCGATTCCTTGATCTCCGGATAGGGAGCATAACCGATTTTCTTGTAGAACTCCGCACCGTCGCGGCCGATCGCCTTACAATTTTCCGGAGCTTGCGTGTTCGCATCGTGGACCATCGCTGCCAGCGCCTTTTCACCGTCGAAATTCCGGATACCCTTCACCCACGCGTCGGCTAACAGCGAGAAAGCGTGATTGCCAATCATGCAATCGCGGTGTCCCGGGCTCAACCACGACGGCAGGTAGCCGCTCTGATCATAGGCATTGAGAATGCCCTGCATGATCTGCCCGCTGATTTCGGGGAAGAGAAGATTATACAACGGATGCGAAGCGCGGAAGGTGTCCCAATACCCAGTGTCCGTGTAGAAGTAGCCTTCGTGCACCTTGCCATCGAACGGACTGAAATAAACCGGCTTGTTCTTCGCATCATATTCAAAGAACCGGTGCGGGAAAATCACGCTGCGGTAGAAGGCGCTGTAGAATGTCCGCTGTTGTTCGAGCGTTCCGCCTTCCACCTTGATGCGGTTTAAAGTCTCGTTCCACTTGGCCGCGGCCTGTTTGTGGACTGTATCGAAATCCGCCTGGCCGATCTCGCGGTCGAGTGTGAGCAGGGCCTGCTCCGGGCTGATGTAGGAGGATGCCACCTTGCAGCTAACCGACTTGCTGCCGCTGGTGTCGAATTTCAGATAGGCTCCGACGTGCTTGTCCGCCAGCTTGGCTTCTCCTTCGTGAGTGGCCTCCGGTGTCCAGGTGCCGTAGGTGGTGAATGGCCGGTCGAAGACGATCACGAAGTGGTTCGCGAAATTCTCAGGCACGCCGCCGTTGTTGTTGCGGCAGATTCCGACAATCTTGTTTTCGGAGGGAATGATTTCCACCGATGAATTGTTAGCGAATGCGTCTAGGACGACATACGAGTCGCCGGCTTCATCGAAGGTGAATCGGAAGCTCGCACCACGCTCGGTGGGAGTGACTTCGGCAGTGGCCTTCGCGGTATCGAGATGGACGCTGTAGTAACCCGGATTGGCGATTTCCGCTTCATGTCGGAATGTCGATGCCCGGTCATCTTCCTTCACCGCGAGTTTGCCGGAAACAGGCATCAGCGAGAAGTTTGCATAGTCAGCGATCCACGGGCTCGGCTGGTGCGTCTGGCGGATGCCGCGGATCTTGTTCTGGCGGTAGTTGTAGTAGAACGGGTTCTTCGCCGGTTCGGTGTAGGGAGCCCAGACGTTCATCGGAAACGGCAGGGCGATGGCGGGGAACGTGTTGCCGTGCGAGTAGCCTCCGGTGGAATCGGTGCCTTGCAACGGGTTGGCAAGATCGACCACGGCGGGTTCCGCCGCCGATGCGGCGATCATGCCGCAGAGCGAGAGGGCGGATAAGATCAGGGTGGGTTTCATGGTTTGGTGGAGTTATCGATTAGAGTGCTTGCAGTGCCCCAGGATTTGTTGGGCTGCGGACCCATGGTGAAGACGATGCTTCCACCATCGGCGATTTCGCGGTGGGGGAGGAATACGCTGTTCCATGGTTTTTCATTCACGAGAACGGATTGGATATAGACATTTTCGTCGGCGAAGTTTTCCGATTTGATCGTCAGTTCCTTGCCATTTGAGAGTCGCATGACGGCATGTTTCACGGCAGGGCTGCCGATAACATAATAGTCGCTACCCGGGCAGACCGGATAGAATCCGAGTGAGGTGAAGATATACCAGGCGGACATTTGGCCGCAATCGTCGTTCCCGGTGAGCGAATCAGGCTTGTTGCCATATTGCGTCTTTAGGACGTGGCGGAGTTTTTCCTGAGCCTTCCAAGGTTGCCCGGCGTAGCAGTAGAGGTAAATCACGTGATGGGCCGGCTCGTTGCCGTGCCAGTATTCGCCGATGCGGCCCTGGATGTCGTCGAGTCCCTGGCTTGCGTTCGCACCAAAGGTGAATAGTTCGTCGAGCTTCGCCGAAAATTTCTCCTTGCCGCCCATCAGCGAAATCAGCCCCGGCACATCCTGCGGGACATACCAGGTGTATTGCCAACTGGTGCCTTCCGTGATATCGCCGCCTTGTTCGAAGAGGTGAGGATCGAAGGGCGTCCGCCATTCGCCTTTGGAGTTCTTGCCGCGCATCAGGCCGGTGGTCGGATCGTATAGATTCTTATAACTGGCGGCCCGTTTCATGAAATGGGCGTAGTCGTCGTTCTTGCCGAGCGACTTCGCCATTTGGGCGACACAATAGTCGTCGAAGGCATACTCCAATGTCTTGGAAACCGACTCATTCTCCTGATCAAAAGGCACCCAGCCGAGCTTGTCGTAGGTTGCCACGCCGTCGTGGTCCGGATTCATCGCGGTGGTTTTGATCGCTTCGTAGGCGCGCTCTTTGTCGAAGCCTTTGACGCCCTTCAGATAGGCATCCACGATGACCGGCACCGAGTGATAGCCAACCATGCACCAGGTCTCGTTGCCTTGCAGCGACCATACCGGCAGCAGGTGGTCAGCGCTCTGGTCATAGTGAGCCAGCATCGAGTTAATCATGTCAGCATCCTTGTCTGCCTGGATCAAGGTGAAGAGCGGATGCGTCGCACGATAGGTGTCCCACAGCGAGAACACGGCGTGATTTTGAAAGCCTTCCGCGTTGTGGATGTTGGAATCGAGCCCACGATACTCGCCGGTGACATCCTGATAGAGATTCGGAGCCTGGAAGCAATGATACATCGCCGTGTAGAACGTCTCCTTTTGCTCCGGTGTTCCTTCCACCAGTTGGATCCGGCCCATCTCTTTGTCCCACTTGGCGCGGGTTTGCTCGCGCAAGCCGTCGAAGTCCCATGTGGGAATCTCGGCATCCAGGTTTTTCAACGCGTTCGCCGCGCTGATCGCGGAGACCGCCATCTTCACGGTGATCGCCTCATCGGCATGAGTCTTATATTCCGCTAGAAACTGGAGGTTCGTTCCCGCCGCTTCGTTGCGGCTGCGGAAGCGGTAATTTTTGAAACTATCATAAACGACCTCCTTGCCGTCGCTCATGATCTTGTGGCTGTCGAACGGCCGTGAATAACGGGCCGCGTAGTAGAGATAGCGTTCCTTGCCCCAGCCGTTGATCAGGTGGAATCCGGTCACCGTGGAGCTGTCCTCGACCCGCACGTGGGACCAGATGAGCTTGAACTTCGCGCCGTTCAGGAAATGCTGCAGGTCCGTCATGATGCAGGCCTTGTCCGTCTCCGGAAAGGTGAAGCGCATCATCCCCGCGCGCTCACCGGCGGTTAGTTCCGCAGTGACGTTGCGATCCAACAGCTTCACCTTGTAGTAGCCGGTCGAGGCCTGTTCCTGATCGTGTGAGAAGGGTGCCCGGTAGCCGGCTTCCGGATGATCCTTTGGCCCGGCCACCAATTTCGGCTCGCCGACCTGTGGCATGAACAGAAAATCCCCGAGATCCGGAATCCCTGTGCCTGATAGATGGGACAGGGAAAAGCCCATGATCGAGGTGTCCGAGTATTCGTAACCCGAAGCCGTGTCCCACAACTCGCGGTCCGTGTCCGGGCTCAGTTGCACCATGCCGAACGGTGCGGCAGGGCCGGGATAGGTGTTGCCCTCGCCTTTGGTTCCGACGAAGGGGCGGATGAAATCCGAGAGGCGAGCCGGGGTTTGTGCGGATCCCGCCAGCGAACCGGCCAGCATCAGGAGGGTGAGTCTAGCGAATAGGATTTGTGGTTTCATGCGACAATCACTTCAGTTGATGCAACGCGTAGGCATAAGCACCGATCGCCACGGCCTCGCTGGTCCCGAGCCGCGACATACCGACGCCGACACGCGGCATCGGATCGTAGATCAGTTTCTCGCCTGTTCCCGGCACGGTGATTTCCCGCTTGTCGCCTTGGAGGAAGGTGGCGAGTTGGTCCGGGTCTTCGAGGTTGAAGGCCTTCTGCGCCAAGCGGCGGAACTTTTCGCCCTTGGGGCTGGTATAGGTGCCGTTCATTTCATCGACGATGGCCGGGAGAAACAACGGCCATGCACCCGAGACACCGCCGCCGATGACGGTTAGACCGTCTAGCAAAGTGGTGGCAAGCGAGATGACGTCACCGACGGTTTCGCCGAGCCGGCGGAAGGCCTCCACGGCGGCGGACTGGTTTCCAGCAGCATTGCCGGTGCCGATATCGAAGATGGTTTTCGGGTCGGGTGATTGTTCGAACAACGTATTCGTTAGTTCGGCATAGGTTCGTTTGACGGCGCGGATGCAGGCGCCTTCCTCGGCATTCATTCCCGGGTGGAGTTTGTGGCGCATGAGCCAGATCTCACCGGCGCAGATGTTGTCACCGCCGAAGAGTTCACCATCGCGGACGATGCCGCCACCGAGGCCGGTTCCGAGCGTGACGCCGAAGAGGTTCTTGTAACGCTTAGGACTGCCGGCCTTTTCCAACAGTGAATTGACATGCGGCAGGAATCCGGCGATCGCTTCGCCATAGACGAAGAGGTCACCGTCGTTGTTGATGAAAACCGGGATGCCGAATTTCGCCTCCAGCATCGGTCCCAAAGCAATCCCCCCGCGGAAACACGGAAGATTTCCCAAATCACCAATGATGCCGCGGGCGTAGTCGGTGGGGCCGGGAAATGAGAAGCTGATCGCCACCGGTGCGTCCGGCAGAGATTTCCTCACCCGTTCGAATCCGTCTACCAGCGTCGCCAGGCAGCGGTCGAGGTTGTCCGCGTTCGATGGCACCGAGAACGGTTCGGTGACCGCCTCGTTGCCGCGGATCGCGGAGAATTTGAAATTCGTCCCACCCGCATCGAGCGTCATCACGATGCGGGAATCGTCTGCGAGCTTCGTCGTCATGTCGGATGGAGTCGCTCGCTTGAATCAATGGCCGCCGCCAACGCGGACCGCATCACCTTCGCTGCCCTTCGCCTTGGGAGCGAAGAAGCCGAAGAAAATCAGATAGACGTAGCCGAACAACACGATGCCCAACGAGGCACGGATGCCGTAGGTGTCGGTCAGCCAACCCTGCGCGAGAGGCATCAACGCACCACCGACGATCATCATCACCAGCAGCGAACTGCCTTGGCTCGTATCCTTGCCAAGTCCTCGGATCGAAAGACTGAAGATGTTTGACCACATGATCGAGTTGAAGAGGCCGATGCCGAGGATCGACCACAGTGCATACTCGCCATGGGTGCTCATCGAGAAAATCGTCAGCGCAGCCGCGACAAGGGCGAACAAACCGACCATCCGGCCGGCGCTGGATCTTCCGATGTAAAAGAACACGAAGCTCATGGCGACCAGGCCGATGAAGGGCATGATATCCATTGGATGGATGTGCTGGCCGGTCGTGAGATACTCCTTGCCGCTCGCGCAGGCATAGATGATCGCAGTGGAGACAGCCGCCGCAAGAATCATGTAGGGTAGCTTTCTCGACGGTTTGGCATCGCCCAGCGATATGGCTCCCATCAGGCGTCCGATCATCAGTCCGCCCCAGCAGAACGACAGGTATTTGGACGATTGGCTCTCCGCCAGCCCCATGACACCCGGATCCTTGAGGTAGTTGATCAAAATACTGCCGATGGTCACCTCACTGCCGACATAGAAAAAAATGGCCAGCCAGCCCCAGACGAAATGCTTGTGTTTGAAGGCGGTGACGCCGCGTTCGACTTTGCCTTCTTGCGTGAAGTTCGGTAGGGAGATCATCTTGAAGATCACGGCAATGACGATGAACAGGACGCCCAGGCTCACATATGGCATCTTCAGCGAGTCGAGACCCACCTTGTTAGCACCTTTGAAAACGTCCGATCCGAAAATCAGGATCCCGCCGATGAATGGGGCGATCACATAACCCAGCGAGCAGAAACCCTGGGCGAGGTTCAACCGGGACGACCCGCTTTCTTCCGGGCCAAGGATGGTCACGTAGGGATTCGCGGCGATCTGGATGACCGTGATCCCGGCGGCAAGCACGCACAGCGCGCCGAGGAACAGATAGTAAAGATGGAACTCTGCTGCCGGATAGAAAAGGAAACATCCCACTCCGGCGATCACCAGTCCGAGCACCAGCCCGTTTTTGTAGCCGATCTTGTTGATCGGATCGCCCTTGGCCGCGGAAATGAGGAAATAGATGAGTGAGATGACGAAATAAGCTCCGAAGAACGCGAATTGCACGAGGTTCGCCTGGGTCTGGTTCAGGTTGAAGTCCGCCTTGAATTTCGGAATCAGAAGGTCGTTCAAACACGTCATGAAGCCCCACATGAAGAACAGGGCGGTGACGGCGATGAAGGCGAATCGATTGTTGGATCGAGCGGGCGTGGTGGTCATGAGTTGTGGATCAGGGTTTTTGCAATTCTGTGGAACGCGGCCATTCAATCAGCCAATCCGGCTTTGTGAAGCGATTTAGAATCCGAATGTCGGGCGTCAATCCCACATTAGGGGGATTTTGGGTATGCGAAATGGTGCCAATCATTGAGGCGTTGCCTAGCCCGTTTCGGCAATGAATCATTGGTTCTCCAAGAAACGATGCCTGCAAAATAAGGGATGGTCCGGCCTCCGGGGGTTGCCGGTAGCCACTGTCGCCGCGCATTTTCTGAATATCCACATGTGGATCGGAGGTCGAATTTGACGTTTACTCGACTGGATCGGCCCCATCACTCTGGCGGTCCGCCCGTGATCCACGGGTATTCTTGGAATTTCCCCACGAAACCCACCATCCTGCCCATGAAGCCAAAACGATTGATCCGATCCGCCACTCTGTTGATGACGGCAACCCACCTCTTCAGCGCTTCCGCCTTCGGGCGCGAAAAGCCCGCCAACGAGAACGACCTGATCCCGCCGTCCACGCCGCTTGTGGCTTGCGATCCGTATTTCAGCATCTGGTCTCCGGGCGACAACCTCACCGATGTCGAGACCACTCACTGGACCGGGAAAAAGCAGCCGCTGACGAGTCTGGTCCGTATCGACGGGCAGGCCCACCGCGTGATGGGAGCCTCACCGAATTCGATTCCCGCGCTGACGCAGAAAAGTCTAACGGTCCTGCCGACGCGCAGCATTTACACCTTCGAAGGCTCGGGCGTTTCGCTGAGCCTCACCTTCACCACTCCGTCGCTGCCGGGGGACATGGCGGTGCTCTCGCGGCCGGTCACGTATCTAACGTATGATTTTCACGCCACCGACGGCAAGGAGCACGAGGTGTCGGTTTATTTCGGAGCTGGGGGCGAACTCGTCGTCAACAATCCAGACCAGAACATTTCCTGGAGCGAGGAAAGCGGTGGCGGCTTGAGTGTCGTGAAAATGGGTTCCGTCTCCCAGCGCGTCCTCATGTCGAAGGGAGATGACCATCGCATTGACTGGGGTTATGCCTATGTGGCCGCTCCTTCCGCGGCCACCGCCGGGACCAACTTCGATCGGCCCGAAAAATTCGCCGCTTCGTTCGCTTCGGCAGGAGTGAAGGCGGAGTCAGGCCGGGCGGATCAATCGGGGATGGGCATCGAGCTGAAGCCTCTCAAGGTTGGGGCCAAGCCGGTTTCCACTTGGATGATGATCGCCTATGACGACCTCTATTCGATCCAATACAATCACGAGAATCTCCGCCCGTATTGGCGCAAGAACGGTTGGGAAGCCAAGGATCTTCTCGCCGCTTCCGCGAAGGAATACGACTCGCTGATGAAGCGCTGCGCCGAGTTCGACGCCACCCTGATGGCGGACATGAAGGAGATCGGCGGCGAGCAATATGCCAAGATCACCGCGCTGGCCTACCGCCAGTGCTTCGCCGCCGGCAAGTTTGTCGCCGACAAAAACGGCCAGCCGCTTTCTTTCTGTAAGGAAAACCACTCCAACGGCTGCATCGCCACCTCGGATGTTTTCTATCCGATGGCACCGCAGTTCCTGCTGTGCGGACCTACCGTCGCTAAGTCGTTCATCGTGCCATTCATGAACTACGCGAAGAGCGACCGCTGGAAGTTCCCGTTCGCACCGCACGACCTCGGCACCTATCCGCTCGCCAACGGCCAGGTCTATGGCGGCGGCGAGAAGACGGTGGAAAACCAGATGCCTGTCGAGGAAAGCGGAAACATGGTGATCCTGATGGCCGCGGTGGCGCAGATGGAAGGCAACGCTGATTTCGCCGGGCTTTACTGGGATCGCCTCGTGCAATGGGCCGCGTATCTCAAGGACAAGGGCTTCGACCCCGAGAACCAGCTCTGCACCGACGATTTCTCCGGTCACCTTGCCCACAACGTGAACCTCAGTGTCAAAGCGATTTGCGGCCTCGGAGCTTTCTCCAAATTGTGTGAAATGCGCGGCGAAAAGGCGATGGCTGCGGAATACTCGAAGACCGCCAAGGAATACGCCCAACGCTGGGTGAAGGAAGGCAAGGATGGCGACCACTATCGTCTCGCCTTCGACCGGGCCGGCACTTGGAGCCAGAAATACAATCTCATCTGGGACAAGATCCTCGGACTGAATCTTTTCCCCGCCGATGTCTATCGCACGGAAATGGATTTCTATCTGAAAACCCAGAACACCTACGGACTGCCGCTGGACAACCGTGCGACCTACACCAAGCTCGACTGGACACTCTGGTCCGCAACGCTAACAGACAGGAAGGATTTCGAATCCCTCGTCACGCCGGTATTCCGTTTCCTCAACGAAACCCCGGACCGCTCGCCGATGACCGATTGGTATGAAACCAAGACCGCGAAGAAAGTCGGATTCACCGCGCGCCCTGTCGTTGGCGGTGTGTTCGCCAAGGCGCTTTACGATGCGAAGGTCTGGAAAAAATACGCAAGCCTCGATACCACCAAGGCGAAGAACTGGGCGCCAATGCCTGACTACGTCGCTCCAATCATCAAACAGCTCACTCCGACGGCACTCGACAATGACAACGTGGTGTGGAGCTACACCTTCACCGGCCAAGGGAATGATTGGATGAAGTCCGACTTCGATGCCTCGGGCTGGCGCAACGGGCCTGCCGGATTCGGCACCCGCAACACGCCCAACGTCCACGTTCGGACGGAGTGGAATTCCAACGACATCTGGATGCGCCGCACGGTGACTCTTCCCGCGACACTTCCTTCCACCATCGCCATTTCCTCGCACCACGATGAGGACGTCGAAGTCTATGTGAACGGTGTGCTTGCCGCCACCGCCACCGGCTTCAACGAAGATTACGAGGTTCTTCCCTTCACCTCCGAAGGCAAAGCCGCTTTGAAACCTGGTGACAACGTGATCGCCGTTCATTGCCACCAAACCAGCGGCGGACAATACATCGATATCGGAATCTCCGAGATCCAGCCCGGCAAGAAGAAGTAAGCTTCACCGGAGTTTTCAAAGGCCTGTCGTGCGAGCTTCGCCCGGCAGGCCTTTTCATTTACGGGCTTCATCCGGGGAAACCAACAGTTTTACCGGGCCTATCAGACCTGATTCGAGAGCGGGCCATGCGGAGGCGTCGAAGGGTTTGTAATCGATGTTCACGAAGTTGATCTCATGGAATTGTTTCCATGAAACCTTGCGGCGGTCGAGATCGGCGATCCGGTTGGATGCGAGGTTGGTGACTTCGACTTCGAGTTGGTTTCTCCCGGTTTTGAGGAACGGGCCGACATTGATAATGTGAGGTGCGCACCACGAAATACCGACGGGTTTGCCATTCAAGGTGACCCGGGCGGTGTTGGCGACACGGCCGAGATCGAGCCGGCAGGAAGCGGTTAGGGGGGGATTGAAATCGAAGGTGGTGGTGTAGCGGGCGGTGCCGGAAAAGTTCGCGACATCCGGGTCGGGCCGTGTGGTCCATGTGCCTAACTTGATGGCTTCCGTCGGTGTGGGAAGGATCGGGCCGCCTTCGATGAACTCGATTTTCCACGGGCTCTCAATGGCAACGATGGTTGGATCGACTGGTGGATTGATCCACGCATCGCCTTTGATCATCTGATCGGTGAACGTGCGGATGATGATGGATTGGCCGGGTTCGAGGCGAAGTGCGATTCCTTGTTGGCCGTTGGAAATTTGCGGCAAGGACGTTCCCGAACTGGAGGGATTCCATGGATCAAGCACGACAGCGCACTTGAACGGAACGGCGAGCGGCAGGATGGCATCGAAGGGGGTGCTGCTGCGGTTTGCGATGAAGTAATGGAATCCCTTCGCATGCGTCCTGCGGACGAAACGCAGGCCCGCGGCGGTCATGGTTTCGCGGACAACGCCCAGTGAGGCGAGCGCCGGGAGAATCTCGGTTGCCTGAGTGACGTTGTTCCTGATTTTTTTTTCGGAATCTAACAACTCATCGCGCCGCTCGTTCGAACGGTTGAAGCCCGGGACTTCGTTCGGCCAGCCGTCCTGGACGACGAGGCTGGCTCCTTGGGCGGAAAGACCGGCGATTTTGTCCATGATTTCCGGAGGCATGCGTTTCACTCCGGGCAGGACGAGCGCGTTGTAAGCATGGCCACCGAGGACGAGCTTGCCATCCCTAACGGTAGCGCGTGAAAGCATGTTGCCGCTGGCATAGTCGAAGGAGATCCCGTTGTTCCAAAGCTCCATCGAAGTCTTGTAAAGACCGGTGGGCTTCAGCCACGCATCTTGGTTGTGCATGGTGAAAAGCGGCAGTTTTTCCTGGTTGTTGTACCAGATGTCGTGGATGGGGAAATAAAGCAGGACGTCGGATGACGCCTGTCCCTGCTGGAGGATGGACTGGCACCGTTGGAGATAGCCGGTGAACGCAGAGAGGTCGCGCCAAAGACCGCCGTTAGGTCCCATGTTCGTCGAAGCGTAGAACAGCCAACCGGGCCATTTCGCATCTTCGGGCGAGTAGGGGATGCCGTGGAAAAGGATGTGGTTTACTCCGCCGAGGAAGACGAAGTCGGCGGCGTCCTTGAGTTTTTCCGGCGTGACCTGGAAGTGCTCGCCGAGCCAGGTGAAGGTTTCCGAGCTGACCAGTTCGTCGCCTTTCGAGTGGGCGGCCGACGCGGCGATCCGGATCATCGGGATCTGGCTCTCTTCGACGTCCTTGAAGATTTCCGTCTCGGGAATCTCCGAGACCGCGTAGTGGTCCAACAGATTTCCCGGCGAGCCGTGGGCCTGGTTGCGGGTGATTTCGCCATGGGATTTCGCCCAGTCGTGCCAGCGCTGGAGATAGGCGAGGTGAAGCTCGCTGAGCGTTTCCCGATAGTCTGCCCGGACGCGGGAGACGGTGTCCGCATCACCCACTCCGGCGAAGGCGGGAAGCTGGTCGCGCAGGTCATAGCCGCAGGCGCCGTGGAACTTTTCAAGAAACGCGGGTGTCCATTCCGCAGCGTAATACTCGAACGAATCGTGGAACTGCGCCCGTGGCATCGGTGCGGTGAATTTTGCGAACGCTTTGTCGAACGCGGCGAGATAGCCGGTCATTGCGTCCGGGGAAAACGGGTCCAGCACGTTGCCCTCGCCGCCGGGTGCCGCGCGTTTGACTTTCTGAATGGGAGACTGTGACACCAGCCCGACGATGTTCCATTTGCCCGCTGGAGGTTGCCAATCGAGTTTTCCATCCTTCACCGAACCTGCTAGATCGACAAAGGGCCCGGATTCGGGAAACGCCCGCAAGCATTGGAGGTTTCCCTTGGGAAGGGTGAGGGTGATAGCTTTTCCATCAGCGGCTTTTTCACGAATCATTGTTAGTCCGACGGATGCGATCTCCGGCGTGACTTGTGGTCCTCCGAATGGCCAGCCGGTGCCGGTGGTCATGTCCACGCCGAGTCCGAGGCGTTTTGCTTCGGTTGTGGTGTGCGCCAGCATGTCCATCCATCCGGGTGATAGAAATTTCAGGAAACGATCTTCGGCTCCGACCGCGCCGTAGATCGGGCAGATTTCCACACCGCCCAGTCCGGTCTTTGCGAAATCTTCGAGTTCGTGAGTGAGATTCGGCTTGTCCACCGCGCTGCCGAGCCACCACCAGCGGGTCCAGGGTTTGTTGATGGAGGTCACGGCAGGCCAGCCCATCGGGTCCTCCGGAAAATCCCCGGCAATCGCGAAATTTCCGAGCCATCCCGTGGCCAGGAGAGAGGTGGCGAGGCAGGTTTTTCGGAACAAGTCGGGAGCCATGCCTCAAGGGTCCGAAGTTTGTGGCGACGATGCACGTGAATTTCCGCAACCCGGATGGGTTATCTTCACGTTGCGGATTTTTTCCGTATGAAGGTGCGGGGGCGATTTCCCTGCGATGAATCCAAGTGAAAAACCGATGAGACGGAACGCATTCAGAATGAAACTCAAACCCGGCTTCGAAGCGGAGTACAAGAAACGGCACGACGAAATCTGGCCGGAGCTCTCGAAGGCACTCACCGATGCCGGAGTATCCGACTATTCCATTTTTCTCGATGATGAAACACTGGCGCTTTTTGCCGTGCAGAAGCTGGCGGACGGCCACACCGCCGATTTCCTCCCATCCAATCCAATCGTGCGGAAGTGGTGGAATTACATGGCCGACATCATGGAGACGAATCCGGACCATTCGCCGGTCTGTGTTCCGTTATCCGAAGTTTTTCACGCACCCTAACAAATCAATGAAACAAGTCCCGACTTTCCTGATCGCGGTCCTCCTGATGATTCAGGCCCGTGCCGCCGAGAAGATGAACGTGCTGCTCATCATTTCCGATGACATGCGGACCGAACTCGGCTGCTATGCGAGCACCCTCGCCAAAACGCCGAACCTCGACAAACTGGCGACGACCGGCGTCAAATTCGACCGCGCGTATTGCCAGTTTCCGCTGTGCGGACCCTCCCGGGCATCGATGCTAACAGGACGTCGGCCGGGCACCACCGGCGTGCTCGGCAATCGCACCTGGTTCGGTGACGCGCATCCGGATTTCGTCAGTATGCCGAAGTATTTTAAAGACAACGGCTACACTTCCATTCGCATCGGGAAGATTTTCCATGGCGGCATCGACGACACCGAGGCCTGGAGCGTCGATGGTCAGATCCGCACTCTGGCTGGTGTTCCCAAGGATCGCCCGGCAAAGCCTAAAAATGCCGAGACGGATCCCGATGATGAAGTCGTCGAAGTCGCACCTGATGTCCGCGACCATAAATCCGACCAATGGGTGGTGCTCAAAGGCAACGGCGAGGAACACGGCGATTACAAAGCCGCCGACCGGGCGATCAAATATCTGCGGCAATACAAGGACCAGCAGTTCTTCATCGGCTGCGGATTCGTAAAACCCCACAGCCCGCCGGAAGCGCCGCAGTCGTTTTATGACATGTGGGATGTAAGCAAGATCCCGCTGCCCGCGGATTTCGCGCCGCGCCCGACGGTGCCTGCAGGATTTCCAGCGGGCTCGATTAGGCCGAAAAATGCGGATCTTTTCATCGGCCGCGATGCTTCGGAGGATGAGGCGCGCCTGATGATCCGCGGCTACCTGGCGTCGTCCGCATTCATGGATTGGAATGTGGGACGGGTGTTGGGCGAGCTTGACGCGCTGGGATTGCGGGAGAAGACGATCGTTGTTTTCTGGGGCGATCATGGCTATCAGTTAGGCGAGAAGGGCAAGTGGTCGAAGGCCGGTTCGCTTTGGGAGCAAGGCACGCGCACGCCGTTTTTCATCTGCGATCCGCGCGAACAAACGGCGGGAAAGACCTGTGCCCGGGTCGTCGAGATGATCGATCTCTATCCGACACTCGTTGAACTGTGCGGCATGGAGCAGCCGAAAGGACTCGAAGGCCGCAGCCTCGTGCCGCTGTTGAAAAATCCAACCCAAGAGTGGGATCACCCCGCCTACACGGTGTGGAGCGAGGATGGCAAAAATTTCACCGGCGTGATGGTCCGCACCGAACAATGGCGCTATGGCGAATTCTACGGACGTGGTGCCGGAGCGATGTTGTTGGATCCGGCGAAAGACCCGGTGGAACTCACCAACCTCGCGAACGATCCGAAGCATGCTGATGTTGTTGCTAAACTGAGCCCGCTTGTGAAAGAATACGCCAAAGGGCATCTGCCGCCGTCGGCCAACGCCAAATGAAAAAATTTCGTCCTAACCCGATTGGATGATCGCAGTGGCACGTTTCAACGTCGTAGTTTGTCCCGTGTTTCCTCAAAAACTCCTCCTCTTCATTTGCTTCACCTCGCTGGCCTGTGCCGCCGAGTTGAAACATTTCCCGATCTCCGAATTCGGCGCTGTCGCCGATGGGAAAACGATCAACACCGCCGCCATCCAGAAAGCCATCGACCAGGCCGCCGGCGCGGGCGGGGGAGTCGTGGAGATCCCGGCGGGAACTTTCCGCAGCGGATCGATCTTTCTGAAAGCCGGCGTCGAACTCAACCTTGCGGAAAATGCCGTTCTGCTCGGGTCCACTGACATCGAGGACTATCCGAAACGCGAAACCCGCATCGAAGGTCACTTCGAGCCATGGCGGATGGCGCTGGTGAACGCTGAGGAAATCGACCACGTTAGAATCGGCGGCAAGGGCGTCATCGACGGCAACGGCATCACCTTCTGGGCGAAGTTCTGGCAGCGGCGGCGGGAGAATCCGAAGTGCACCAATCTCGAAGTCGAGCGGCCGCGGCTGATGTTCATCGATCGTTGCAAGGACGTTCGCATCGAAGGCATTTCACTGCGTTACTCTGGATTCTGGAATCTTCACATCTACCGTTGCAGCGATGTGGTGGTGGAGAATCTAACGATCATCTCGCCGACCCGCCACACCCAGCACCGGAACTACATGACTCCGGAAATTCTCAAGGGCATGGACAAGGACGCGTCCGTCAGCAACCAGCCGCTCAAGGACAATATCCTCGGCCCCAGCACCGATGGCATCGACATCGACAGCTCGCAAAAGGTCACCGTTCGCAAATGTTATATTTCGGTGAACGACGACAATATCGCCCTCAAAGGCAGCAAGGGCCCGCTCGCCGATCAGGACAAGGACAGTCCGCCGGTCGAGGACATCCTCGTCGAGGACTGCGAGTTCGGCGATGGCAACGGCATGATCACCTGCGGCAGCGAGGCCACCCTCGTCCGCAACGTGACTGCTAGAAATTGCCGGATCACGGGCGATGCCACCATGCTCACCCTCAAGCTCCGCCCCGACACGCCGCAGCATTACGAGAATATTCTTATCGACGGCATCAAGCTGGAAGGAGGAAAAGGCCGCATGCTCAACGTCGCACCCTGGAGTCAGTTTTTCGACCTGAAAGGCCACGCTCCGCCGTCGCGCACGGTCAACAACATCACCATCCGCAACATTACAGGAGCGTTCTACACGCTCGGTTCGCTCGGCGGAAATCCCGGTGACACCCTGCGTGACATCACTCTGGAGAACATCGATCTCAAGCTGGAGGATCCCGGCTTCCAACCGAAGGACGTGAAGAACTTTGTTGCCAGGAATGTCTTGCTCAACGGCAAGCCCTATTGATGCTCGATTTCATGGGTAAAATCTTAACCCCATCGGGTTAAATCTGGGCTAGGGCGCTCGGGTGAACCGTGTTATACCGTGCAATCACCCTTCCGATGCGCGCGTTCGTTTTTACCATTGCCTGTTTGATCTTCGCCTCTCCGTTATCCCGCGGGGCGGATGTTTCCCTCTCCCAGGACGAGCGGTTTTTCAAGGTCTCCAACGGAAAGCTTGCAACGACGATCGACAAGAGTTCCGGGAAAATCACTTCGGTCGCGTTTGGTGGTCAGGAATTGTTGGGGGGAGGGACCGGCTATTGGTCCATGTCCGCGTCATCTGCTAGAAATCGGGTGGGAGGCTTGGGGCGGTCCAATGGACAGGCCGTATCGATCGACCCGGCTGCCAATGGCGGCGAACGGGCCGAAGTCGTCTGCCGGTTTCACGGGACCGGATCTGATGGAGCGTATCCCGGCGCATCGGAAATCCGTTACGCTATGGATCGCGAATCCACCACGATTTATGCGACCGCCGTCCTCGCGCACGGGCCGGGAGACGCGCAGTTCAGGATCGGCGAGGGGCGCTTCGTGATCAAACTCGACACCGGAATCTTCGAGCAGCTCACGGTGGACAAGGATCGTAACTGGATCATGCCGACCAGCGCCGATTGGGACGCCGGCAGTCCGTTGAACCTCAAGGAAGCCCGCCGCATGACCACCGGGATCCATGTCGGATGGGCCGAGCACAAATACAGTTACTCGGCGATTTTGGAAAAAGTTCCGGCTTACGGTTGGCTCGGAACGAAACGGAAATTCGGCGTTTGGATGATCAATCCCAGCGTCGAATACCTCGCAGGTGGCCCGACGAAAATGGAACTGACCGGGCACCTCGACGTCGGCGGCGACGCCCTGCCGACACTGCTCAACATGTGGCACGGCAGCCACTACGGCGGGACCGTGCTGTCGTTAGAAAAGGATGAAAAATGGTCGAAGGTGATTGGTCCGTTCGCGATCCATTTCAACGAAGGAGGCAGCCCCGACCAGCTTTGGAGTTCCGCGCTCGAACGCGCGAAAACCGAGCGCGCCGCCTGGCCGTATCCGTGGGTCAAACAGGACGACTATCCGGCCGCCGCCGCGCGCGGAGGTGTCTCGGGAAAAATCAGGATTGAGGATCCGGCGGGGCCTCCAACGCCGCTCGCAGGGATGTGGGTTGGTCTAACGGCTCCAGACTATGCAACACGCGACCGTTGGAATGACGGAACGGTTGGCTGGCAGCGCGACGGGAAATTCTATCAATACTGGACCCACGCCGGTGCGGACGGTTCGTTTTCCATCAAGGGGGTTCGACCGGGGACTTATGTTTTGCACGCGTTCACCAATGGAGTGTTCGGCGAATTCCAACAGTCCGGAGTGAAGGTGAATGCCGGCGGGATCGCTTCGGCGGGTGAGCTCGTCTGGACGCCGGAGCGGGCGGGACCGACGCTTTGGCAGATTGGAATTCCCGACCGCAGCGCCGCCGAGTTCCGCAACGGCGACCAATACTGGCATTGGGGAAACTATCTGAAATTTAAAACGGATTTTCCGGACGGGGTGAACTACATCGTCGGCAAGAGCGATTGGAAAAAGGACTGGAACATCTGCCAGCCGCTGGACCTGTCGCCCGAGTGCGAAGTGCTCGGTGACTCGGTGTGGACGGTTCGATTTCCGCTGGACACGGTGCCGGACGGCGGAACCCGGCTGCGGATTTCATTTTGCGGATCCCGCGAGGGTTCCAGCCTTTCCCTTTTGCTTAACGGAACCGAGGTGGGGAACACCGGTCCGCTTCCTGAGGACGGAGCCATGCACCGCGATTCCCACCGGGGCATGTCCTTCGAGCGATCGTTCAATTTTCCTCCGGCCCGCTTGAAAACAGGCGAGAACGTCCTTCAGTTCCGCTTGAAGGGAACGGCCTGGCATCAGGGCGTGCTTTATGACTGCATCCGGATGGAAGCGGTGCCGACGTTGGTCACGTCCTCGTGAAACTTGGGGACGGGCTGCAAATCCATGACGATTTATTGAGCTGCAAAGAGGAGAAAAATGGGCGCAAAAATCACAGTTTGCATCTGCCATATTCAAAGAGGGAATCAGGTGATGTCTGGGGATTGTTGCCGAATGGATCACATTTCGATCTCCTCCATCTCCATTTTTGCGTTTTCTTGATCCTTTTTGCGGCAAAAAATCTTCGGATGATGTGGATGCCGCTTCCCTGAAACTTGGGGTTGCACCGGTGGATGGATGCCGCCAAATTTTGCCCGATGAAAAAAGCGTCCATTGGATTTGTCGGAGTCGGGAGGATGGGTGCCAATATCGCCCGCCGCCTGGCGGATTTGGGATACCCGATCGCCGCGGTTTTCGATCATCACGAGAACACAGCGGCATCGCTGGCGGTTGAACTGGGGGCCACGGCGGCAGCCACGCTGCCCGAGGTGACCGCTGCCTCTGACGTGATCTTCACCGTCGTCACCGACGATGCTGCGATGCGCGGGATTTTCGCTGGCGAGGAGTCGCTGCTTAAAGGCGCGGAGGGGAAAATTTTCATCAACTGCGCCACCGTCAGCCCGGCCTCGCATGAAGCGGCCGAAGAGGCGGCGAAGGCTGCCGGAGCTTCCACGCTTGCGGCGAGCATGGCATCGAGCATCACCCAGGCGCGGCAGGGAACACTCTATCTGATGATCGGCGGCGATGCTGACGTATTTGAAAAAGCGGAACCGCTGCTCAAGGACATTTCCGTATCGCTAAGGCACGTCGGGCCGGTAGGCGATGCGGCGAAGATCAAGGCGCTCGTCAACATGGTGATGAACATCAACACCGCCGGACTTGCCGAAGGTCTCGGACTCGGAGCCGCGCTGGGACTGGATTTGCAGACGCTCAAGGAGGTTTTCTCACAGACCGGTGCGAACAGCCGCGTGCTGGAAACCGATGGCGACGACATGATCACGCGCGAGCATGATTGTTATTTTTCCTCCGCCCACGCGGCCAAGGACAGCGGCATTGCCAACGCCCTCGCCGATGCCGCCGGGGTGGGGGTTCCGCTTTCCCACGCGACTGAAGCCCAATACCGGAAAATGATCGACCTCGGTCTCGGCGAGCTCGATAAATCCGGCATCGCCGAGCTGACCTTTCCGGAGCGCGCCGGTGCCTAACTGATTTTTACCATGATGACCGACTGTGAAATCCGGAACCGCTCGGGCGAGCGAATCGACCATACCTTTCATCCCGGCACCCGTGCGGATGCTCTGGTGATTCTCGCCCACGGCGTGACCGGCAACAAGGACCGTCCGCACCTCGTCGCCCTTGCGGAGGGGCTCTCCGCACTCGGCTGGCCGTGTCTGCGGATTTCCTATTCGGGAAATGGCGGATCCGAGGGACGCTTCCAGGATTCCTGCATCACCAGGGAAATAGGCGACCTCCAGGCCGTTCTCGATGCCGTCCCCGACACCGCGCGCGCCGCCTACGTCGGCCACAGCATGGGCGGTGCGGTAGGGGTTCTAACCGCCGCGCGCGACCTCCGTATCCAAGCCTTGATTTCACTCGCGGGCATGACCCACACCGCGGATTTCGTGCGGCGCGAATTCGGTGACGTTACCCCGGGCGAAGGCTTTATGTGGGAGGATGAAAATTGCCCGCTTTCATCGACCTACGTCGACGATCTCCGCCTGATCGGCAACACCCTTTCCGCAGCGGAAGCCGTCACCCAACCATGGCTGCTGATCCACGGCGACGCCGATGATCTCGTTCCCATCCAGGACGGTCGCGACGCCTTCGAAGCCGCGATCTGTGAGAAGGAATTTCTAGCCATTCCCGGCGCTGGACATTCGTTTGACGAAGAAAGCTATCCGCAACTTGTCGAAGCGGTGGATGGGTGGCTCAAGGCTTCGTTCGGGTGAAGTGCATTGCCATCTTCATTTGGCGGTTTGATATTCGATGGATACACCGTCGTCGGAAGGCTCCTTTTTAAATACCCGCACGTTGCTTCCAAAAATTACGAGGATCTTGCTGTCGTTCGCCCAAGAGATTTTTGCAGCGCCGTTGTCGAAGTTGAATGCTCTCCCGGATTTTTCCGATGAAAGGGTGGGGTGCGACTGGCGAGGGTGAGTGCATTTCCACCGATCTTTAAGGCATGCAAAATGCTGTTGCGCTCATCAAGCTGGTTTCCTAATTTGCGGGCCACTTTCCACCTTGCCGCCGTATGAAATCCAAATTCCTCCTCCTCCCCGCCGTTGTCGTCCTCGCCACCGCCTTGATTGGCTGCAAATCCGGGGGCGGGGACTCGATCAAGGTCGGTGAATTCGCCTCGTTGACCGGGAAAGAAGCGACTTTCGGGACCTCCTCGCATGAAGGAACGCTCCTCGCTGTCGAGCAAATCAATGCGGCGGGCGGGGTGTTCGGGAAAAAACTCGAACTCCTCACGGAAGACGACCAAACGAAAGCCGGTGAGCCCGCCAACGCGGTCAACAAGCTGATTTCCAAGGACGGCGTTGTCGCGATCCTCGGTGAAGTGGCTTCCAGTCGCTCGCTTGAAGCCGCGCCGATCTGCCAGCAAAACAAGATCCCGATGATTTCGCCTGCCTCCACCAACCCGACGGTGACGAAGGAAGGCGACTACATTTTCCGCGTCTGCTTCAACGATACTTTCCAAGGCGGCGCGCTTGCCAACTTCGCCAGTGGCACCCTGAAGGCGAAAAAAGTTGCGATCCTCACCGACGTGAAGAGCGACTACAGCAAGGGCCTCGCCAAGAGCTTTAAGGAAAAATACCCGAGCAGCGGCGGCAAGATCGGCATCGAGCTCGACTTCAATGGCGGCGACAAGGATTTCAAAGGCCAGCTCACCGCCATCAAGAGCGATGCACCGGACGCCATCTTCCTTCCGGGATACTACAACGACGTCGCCCTCATTTGCATCCAGGCCAAACAGCTCGGCATGAACATCCCGATCTTCGGCGGCGACGGATGGGAAAGCGAAAGCCTGCTCACCATCGGCCAGGATGCGATGGAAGGTCACTATTTCTCCACCCATTGCTCGATCGAGCAGCCGACTCCGGAAATGACCTCGTTTGTGGATGCCTACAAGAAGCGTTTCAAAGGCAAGACACCCGATGCCATGGCCGTCCTCGGCTACGACTCCGCCCTCGTGTTGGCTGATGCCATGAAACGAGCCGGAACCACCGACGGGCCCAAGCTGCGTGACGCGATCGCCGCCACCAAGGATTTCGCCGGAGCGAGCGGAAAATTCTCCCTCAACGCGGATCGCGACGCGGTGAAAGCCCTCGTTTTCATCCAGATCAAGGGCGGCAAGTTCACCTATAACGCCACGGTGAATCCTTGAAGAAGTTGATGGTCACTGGTTGATAGTTGATAGCGAAGAAATGATCGTTCTCTCATCACGTCTCCTTCTTGCTCTTTCCATCAACCATCAACTCTCAACCATCAACTCTTAGTGGATTGGCTCCAGCAGATCATTAACGGACTCGGGCTGGGAGCCATTTACGCGCTCATCGCGCTGGGCTACACGATGGTGTATGGTGTCCTGCGTTTCATCAATTTCGCGCACAGCGACGTGCTGATGTTAGGCGCTTTCTCCGCGTTTTACATCGCGCCGAAGGTTGAGAAATTGATGGGTTCGCAGTCGGTGATCGGCTGCATCATGGTTTTCGTGATCGCGGCCGGCCTTTGCGCGTGCCTCGGCATGTTGATCGAGCGACTTGCCTATCGACCGTTGAGAAACCGCCCGAAGCTCACGGTGTTGATCACGGCCATCGGCGTTTCGCTGTTGATCGAATTCACCGCACAGAACGAAAAGGTCTTCGGTGCCTCGCCACAGCCCTTTCCTAAACTTCTGCCCGAGCACTCGATCCATTTTGGAAAACTCATCCTCTCCAGCAATGACCTTCTGACAGTTTCGGTTACCGCTGTCCTGCTGATCGGAATGTGGCTCATCGTTCAGAAAACCCGGATCGGCACCGCCATGCGCGCTGTTTCTTACAACCAACAAGCCGCCTCGCTGATGGGTGTTCCGGTCAACCGCATCATTTCATTCACCTTCGGACTCGGTTCCGCGCTCGCTGCCGTCGCCGGGATCCTTTATGCGATCAAGGCTCCTGGAATTGAGCCGTTGATGGGTGTGCAACCCGGCCTTCGCGCATTCGTCGCCGCAGTATTGGGTGGCATCGGAAATCTTCCGGGTGCCGTGCTGGGCGGAATCATCCTCGGGCTGTTGGAAACCATCGCAGGCGGCATTCCCGGTCTGTCGAACTACCGCGACGCCATCGCGTTCGGCATCCTCATCCTCATCCTCATCCTCAAACCCGCCGGTCTGTTGGGCCGCTCATCCGTCGAGAAAGTCTGATGCCGTTTCCCGGAGCAAAACGCTGGCTGCTGCTAGGGATCGCACTCGCGATCCTCGCCTCCTATTTCGCCCCTCAGTTCAACCGTTATTATCTCGGCGTCGTCATCGATGTCGGCATCGCAATCATCCTCGCGACCAGTTTGAACCTGATCAACGGCCATACCGGTCAGTTCAGCCTTGGCCACGCTGGTTTCATGGCTGTGGGGGGATTCTTCTCCGCTTGGCTTTCGCTGAAGGCCGGGGCAACGGCGGAAGCGTTCTGGTTTTTCCCTCTCGTTCTCATTGCCGGAGGTTTGTTGGCCGCTGCCGTAGGATTGTTAGTCGGTGTGCCGTCGCTTCGCTTGCGCGGTGACTACCTCGCTATTGTTACCCTCGGTTTCGGAGAAATCATCCGCGTCATCGCACAGAACACCGAAGCCATCGGCGCTGCCAGTGGACTGAAAGGGATTCCGAAACTCACCAACCTCGGATGGACTTTCGGTTTCGCGGCGATCACGATTTACGCCATCACCGCGCTGGTGAATTCCACCTACGGCCGTGGATTCATCGCCGTCCACGATGACGAAATCGCCGCCGAGTCGAACGGCATCGACACCACCCGCACCAAGGTCACTGCTTTCGTCACAGGCGCTTTCTTCGCCGGAATCGCCGGTGGTTTGTATGCCCATCACAAGCAGTTTCTTTCTCCTACCGGATTCGATTGGCTGAAGTCCATCGACATCGTCGTCATGGTTATTCTCGGCGGAATGGGCCGCACGATCGGTGTCATCGCCGCCGCCATCCTGCTCACGCTGATGCCGGAAGTGCTCCGTGATTTCTCGGAATACCGCATGATTATTTACGCGCTGCTCATCATCATGTTGATGCTGCTGCGTCCCGCCGGACTGTTTTCCTTCAACCTCAAACGCCGCAAACAATCATGAGCGCGCCGTTGCTGGAACTCGAAAAAGCCACCATCAAATTCGGCGGTCTCACCGCCGTTTCGGAACTGACTCTGTCGGTCGGGGAAGGGGAGCTTGTTGGCCTGATCGGTCCCAACGGCGCGGGCAAGACTACGGCGTTCAACATGATCACCGGTGTCTATCAGCCGACGTCGGGGCTCATCAAATTTGCCGGGAGGGATACCCGTGGCATCAAGCCAAACCGCCTCGCCGGATCCGGAATCGCCCGCACCTTCCAGAACATCCGTCTCTTCGCCAGCCTCAGCGTGCTCGACAACATTCGAGTCGCCGCCCGCCTTCACAATGGCGAAGGCTATTTTAGCGCCCTCTGGCGCGGCAAGGGCTGGAAAAACGCCGAAGCGGAAACCGAGAAGAACGCCATCGAACTTCTCGAAATCTTCGACCTCGCCCAGCAGCGTGACGAACTCGCGGTTTCGCTGCCATACGGCGATCAGCGTCGTCTCGAAATCGTCCGCGCCCTCGCCACCCGTCCGAAGCTCCTTCTGTTGGACGAGCCTGCCGCCGGGATGAATCCGTCCGAGAAAGACGACCTCATGCGGCTCATCCGCTTCGTCAAGGAGCGCTACAATCTCTCCGTCCTGCTCGTCGAACACGACATGAAGGTCGTCATGGGCATCTGCGAACGCATCGCCGTCCTCGAATACGGCATCAAGATCGCCGAAGGCACTCCGAAGGAAATCCAATGCCACCCGAAAGTGATCGAGGCCTACCTCGGCGCGGCGGCTGTTTGAAGAGGGAATGCACCGCGAATCTGGCGAATCGAGCGAATCTTTAAGAATTGAAGACATGCAAAATCCCAAATCTCTTTATCCTCTTAAAAAGATTCGCAGGATTCGCCAGATTCGCGGTGCCTCAATCTTAAATCCTACAAGCAGAAAACCTGATTCATGGACCTGATCTATCGAGAAGAGGTTTTCGCTGTGATAGGTGCTTGTTTCGAAGTTTACAACGAAATGAGTTCCGGTTTTTTGGAAGATGTTTACCAAGAGGCCCTGGAACGTGAACTCTCTGCTCGCTGCATCCCGTTTGATTCGAAACCTAAGTTGGAAATCTTTTACAAAGGGAAACTCCTGACCAAAAAGTATGAACCCGATTTCGTCCTCCATTCCAAGATCATCATGGAGATCAAAGCCGTGAGAGTCCTCACCGACGAACACAGAGCGCAAGTCCACAATTATCTCAAGGCATCTTCTTTCCAAGTCGGACTACTCGTGAACTTCGGCAAGCCAGGAACCCTCGAATACGAAAGAATCGTCCGCACCAAATCCTCTCCAAAAGATTCGCTGGATTCGTAAGATTCGCGGTGCCATCCATCTTCTCGTAACAACCATGCTCAAAGTCGAAAATCTCCATGTTTCCTACGGTGCGATCAAAGCGCTTCACGGAGTTTCGCTCAACGTGCCGCAGGGCAGCATCGTCACGTTGATCGGGGCCAATGGCGCCGGGAAATCGACCACGCTGCGTGCTCTATCAGGTTTGGTGAAATCGACGGGTTCAATCCGCTACGACGGACAGGAAATTTCAAAGCTCGCCGCTAACAAAATTGTCGAGACCGGGCTTTGCCACGTCCCGGAAGGCCGCATGGTTTTCGCTAATCTCACGGTTCACGAAAATCTCAAAATGGGCGCATATCTCCAGCGCGACAAGAAGTGGATCTCCTCGCAGACCGACTACGTTTTCAGCCTTTTTCCCCGGCTCAAGGAGCGCGAGAGCCAGTCTGCCGGGACACTCTCCGGTGGTGAGCAGCAGATGCTCGCCATCGGTCGGGCGCTGCTGAGCAAGCCGAGATTTCTGATGCTCGACGAGCCGTCGCTCGGAATCGCGCCTTTGCTGGTGAAAACGATTTTCGAACGCATTGTCGAGATCAACCGCGAGCAAGGACTGACCATTCTCCTCGTTGAGCAAAATGCGAACCTCGCGCTCGACGTCTCCAGCTACGCCTACGTTTTGGAAACCGGGAAAATCCTGCTCGAAGGTCCCTCGGCCCAACTCAAGGCGGATCCCAAGGTGCAGGAATGCTATCTCGGCGCGTGAGCTGGCGGGTCTTCATAGACCTACAAGAAATCGAGCCGCTTGCGTCTTGATTTCAAAGCCGATCCTGATAGTTATCCTTTTTCAATGAGTCCGGACCAAGTGCGAGTCATTTTCGAACGCGTCGCCTACCGCATGGTTTTGGCTGGCTGGTTGAAAGGCTACCGTTTCACCGCTGGAATCGGTCATGAGCTGATCTGGCGCACGGAGGGGGCTCAAAACGCATTGTTGCTCAAGGATCTGAGTGAGAAATACCGCCTCACCGACGATGATCAGTCACCGCTTTATTTCCAGATGGCCTGCAAGGGAATGAGTCTGCCGGACGGCATCTCGTTTCCGGTCATCGACATCGAGGTCTCCGAATTCTGGCAGCTGTGTGTCGGCGAACTCGGCCTTGAAGGCGACAACGATGGGTTGCTCGCGATGGTTCATATCGTTACCAGTTGGGGGCCTGAGTCGGATGCCTCCACTCGAGCCGACGGTTGAGCGTAGGATTACTCCACCTCGCGATGACGCCATCCGGGAAGCAGGAAAATCGATGTCGCCATGCTCAGGATGATGCCGATTACGGCGACGGTGCCCAGGCTGACGAGTGCGTCACTCGACGAGAAAACCAGCGATCCGAAGCCGATCACATTCGACGCACCGCAGAACAGCAGCGCCTTGCCGGTGCCTTGCCAGAGGTCCTTGAAATCACCACCCGTGCGGCGGAGACTGAGCGTCACGTGGATGGCGTAGTCGATGCCAGTTCCTAGCAGAAGAGGCGTGGCCATCAGGTTGACGAAATTCCATTTCAATCCGGTGAGGCTCATGATGGCGAGCAGAAGCAAGGTGCTGATCGCCATTGCGAACATGGCCAGAGCCACGTCCCCGGCACGGCGGAAGATCGCGATCATCATGCCGACGAGCAGGACGAACATCGGGACCAGCATCCGTGTCATGTCATCCGCGACCAGTTTCGCGATCGCCGGTTTGAAAAGCCCCCAGCCGCTCAGCCAGATGCCGCCGCCGGTCATAGCGCGGAATTTCTCATAGTCCTCTCCCGCGGGATCGATGCCTTTCTCATGTTCCAGCGATCCTAGCAGATAGCCGCCGCCACCGTCCTTGCGGGAAATGAACAGACGCATCACTTCACGGGCGGATGCGGATTGCGGGAAAACCAAATCCTGCCCCGCGGTTTGTTTCGCGATGGCTTCCAACACCGCGCGTCCGAGAGCCAATCCTTCGTCGGTGAAGCCGGCGGCATCGGCCTCGCGCAATAAGCGGTCACGATCGGCCGCAAGCGCTGCCAGCACCGGGCGGTTCTCTTTTTGAAGATTGGCATCGGGCCACCAGCCGACAGGGAGAATCGCTTGCCGGACAAAACCGGATTTCCTCGCGGTCTCGATCCGCTGGCGGGCTTCGGCGAGGCGCTCCAACATGGCGGCGTCCGATTTCGCCTCGACGACGATACCGAGCGATTCACCGCTGTAGGCCGGAAACGCCTGCTGGACGTGTTCGAAGGTTTCCATCGCCTCGCTGTTGCGGGGGCGCATGATTTTGGAACTGAACTCCGCGCCAGGCAGACCGTGAACTGCTAGAATCACGATGGCCGCCAGCGAAAGCCCGCCGGTGATCGTCCACGACAGCCTGCTGCGCGGCAGGATCTTTCCACTCCCTCGCGCGGGTTCGCGGTTCACTCCGAATTTCGCGACGAACGGTAGGTAAACTACCAGCATCAGGATGGCCGCTGCCATCAGGCCGAAGGCGACGATGCTGCCGAGTTGGGCCATTCCCGGAAGCCCGCCGAGATTCAACGCGAGGAAAACCACCGTCGTCGTCAGGGCCCCGAAAAACACCGGCTTGCCACTGGCTGCCAGAAGCTCCTTGCGGTCATGTCCGGCGACTTTCGCTTCCTGGCAGATCACCAGTCCGTAGTCCACCGCAAGGCCTATCAGAATTTCAATCGAACTCAGCGCCATGATGCTGAGCTCTCCATAGAGCCAGCCTGCGATGCCGAGAGCCACTGCGAAAACGATCACCAGAATTCCGGTGAGACCGAGTAACAGACTGAAGCGCCGCTGCATCCACCAGAACAGAATTCCTATCAGACCCAGCGTGATGCTGATCGAGCCGCTGAGATCGTTTTCCATCGCGACGCCGATTTCCGAGGAAAACGCCGGCTCACCGGTGAGGCGAACTTTCAGTCCGGCCCCATCGCCTTTTTTCCAATCTTCGACGGATTTCCTCAGCTTCTTCAACCAGACATCCGCCTCGCGATAGCTGGAGATCGGGGTGGGGGAATCCGCGAACAACAGATGTGTCCGCCCGTCCTCGCTCTCAAATGCTTCGCCACCCTGACCCGAGGAATTCATCAACGTCGTGACTGCCGGGTGATTGAGAAAGCCGAACGGGTCGTGGGCCAGCATCACCATGTCGATGCCCTCCATCGAGGTCGCGACCTTGGCCAGTGAATCCTTCACCGCTGCTTGGGAGTTTGCCGGAGAGAGTCTGTTAGCTTGGGCGCGTGTTACCGCTGGATCGCCATTGAGCCAGAGATACGCGAGCAACTCGGCGATGCCTTCCGGCTCCTCGTTCCAGCGCGGTTTCCAGCGGGCGTGTTTCACCACGCCGTCGGCTTCGAGTTTTTTCACCAATGATTCCGCCGCCAGCGACAGGCTGCCGGCGTCGGCCTCGCCACCATCGATGACCAGGATCAGTTCGTCGTTGCGGGAAAATGCTTCGTGAAAGGCTTTCAGTCCCTTCACCTCCGGCAGCTCGCCGGGCAGCATCGAAAGGATGTCCGTGTCGAACCGCAGCCTCAACAAGCCGGACGATGCGGCAAGGATGGCGACGATGAGAATGATTGGGACGGCCAGGCGGCGCAGCATGCGGAGAATCAAGCGGGAATCTCCGGCGGCGGCAAGAAGCTTGCCGGGTTTCAATGTTCAGAAGACAGCGGAAATTCGAAAGCCATGCAATCCACGCATCACTTGTGAAATTACCCGCTGAAAACTGAACACTGAAAACCGACAAGCCTCATCGATCAACTGACGCTTTCCTTTCTCCCAACCATCAACGAGGTGATTACTCCGGTGGCGAGAATGCCGAGAATGACCGCGAGGATGACGAGATTGAACGAATCACCGAGCCAGAGTTTCAGCCATTTCGCGCTCAGCATTTTCATGCCCACCACCAGAAGAATCAGCGACAGCGCGGGCTTGAGATAGCGGAAATTCGCGATCATTCCCGCCAGCGCGAAATACAGCGAACGCAGCCCGAGGATGGCGAAGACGTTGCTGGTGAAAACGAGGAACGGATCCGCCGTGATCGCGAAGATCGCGGGGATTGAATCGACCGCGAAGATCACATCGGTTGTTTCTACCAGCGTCAGCGCCACCGCGGAGGGCGTGAGCAGCCATTTCCCAACAGGGGCCGCGTCCACCACCGCGTCGGCCATCGCGGGGGCACCCGGTTCCGCGGGTTCGCGGGATTCAGGGCTGCCGGCTTTCACCATGAAATGCTGGCCATGGAAGTTCTTGGTGATTGGAAAACGCCTGCCGATCCAGCGGACCAGCGGATTGTTTTCCGGATGTTCCTCCTTTTCCTTCATGAACAGCATTTTCAGCGCCGTGAGGATCAGGAACCCGCCGAACAGATAGAGCACCCAGTGGAAATGCTGCACCAGCGAAGCACCGATCCCGATCATGGCCCCGCGCATCAGCAGGGCCCCGAGAATTCCCCAGAACAACACCCGGTGCTGATAGCGCAACGGCACCGCCAGCGATGCGAACACCATCGCAATCACGAAAATGTTATCCACGCTCAGCGACTTCTCCACCACGTATCCGGTTAGATACTTCATCGCCGCGAGCCTGCCGTTGTTCATCAGCCCGTCCACCGCATCCGGCACCAGTCCCAGCCCGAACCAATGGCCTTCATACGCGGCGTAAACCAGCACCGAAAATGAGAGCCCCAGCGTGATCCATACCGCCGACCACCCCAGCGATTCCTTGAAGCCGACCACGTGCGATTTCCGATGAAACACTCCGAGGTCAAGTGCCAGCATCAGGAACACGAATCCAATGAAAATCACCCACGGCCAAATCATTCCGGAGTGTGGAAATGAAATGGGAGCTCCGCCCATTGGAATCTGGTTCCGATTTTCCACTCCACGTCACCAACCCGCCGATTTCCTATTTCATGAAGCCTCCGTCGCCGCTCGCCGGACACCTCAAGAGTATTGCCCCGCCCGCGGACCGGTGCCAATCTCCGGCCGCGCATGGCCCGTCAATACACCCTTCACCATTCCGCTCCGGCGCACGCTTCCGGCATCGACTACAAGGCGGCGCTCAATGAGGAGCAATATGCGGCCGTTTCCTCGCCGCCCGGTCGAGCGCTGGTCATCGCCGGGGCCGGATCGGGGAAAACCCGCACGCTCACCTACCGCGTGGCCTGGCTGCTCGATCACGCCATCGATGCCCGCGAAGTCCTGCTGCTCACGTTCACGAATAAGGCGTCCCGCGAAATGACCGAGCGCGTCCGGGAACTCGTCCCGCACGACACTTCCGCGCTGTGGGCCGGCACCTTCCACTCCATCGGCTCGCGCATTCTTCGCCGCCACGCCGAGGATCTCGGTTTCACCCGCTCCTTCTCCATCCTTGATCGCGACGACCAGAAATCCATCCTCAACGCCGTCGTCGGCTCGCTCGATATCGATACGAAGCAACGCCGTTTCCCCAAGGCCGACGTGCTCGCCTCGATCTTCTCCCTCATCGAAAACACCGACACCACGCTCGAGGAAGTCATCGCCGCCCGCTACGACCAGTTCTACGACTGGATGGAGAAAATCGAGGAAGTCCGCCTGGGCTACATCAAGAAAAAGCAGGCCACCAACTCGATGGATTTCGACGACCTGCTCGTCCTCACCGTCCGCCTTTTCGATGAACATCCCGACGTGCTCGAACTCTATCAAAAGCGCTTCAAACACGTCCTCGTCGATGAGTATCAGGACACCAACTGCGTCCAGGGCCGCATGATCGACCTGCTCGCCGGCGAAAATAACAGCCTGATGGCTGTCGGCGACGACGCGCAATCCATCTACTCCTGGCGTGGCGCGGACATGTCGCTCATTCTCGGTTTCCCCGTGCGTTATCCGGGTTCCAAGGTCCACATCATCGAGACCAACTACCGCAGCGTCCCCGAGATCCTCGATCTATCAAACGCCGCCATCAGTGCGAACACCGGCCGTTTCGAGAAAGACCTGCGCTCCTCCCGCGAGGCGTTAGGAACGCGGCCCGCGCTGGTCGCCCTGCAGGATCCGTCCAGCCAGGCCGCCTTTGTTGCCCAGCGCATGTTGGAATTGCGCGACGAGGGGATTCCGCTGGAGGAAATGGCCGTGCTCTATCGGGCGCATTTCCAGAGCCTGGAAATCCAAATGGAACTCACCGTCCGCGGCATTCCCTTTTCCATCACCAGCGGCCTGCGCTTCTTCGAGCAGGCCCACATCAAGGACGTCGCCGCCTTCATGCGCTTCGTCGTGAACCGCCGCGATGAAGTCAGTTTCCTCCGCATGGTCGCGCTTCTTCCCGGAATCGGTCCCGGATCCGCGGACAAACTCTGGAACGAATGGTTGAAATCCGGCTGGGCCGAAAAAGAGGACCTCCCGCCGAAATGGTCCGACCTTTTCCTCAAATTCAAGATCCCGAAAAAATCGGCCAAGCACTGGGAGCAACTCTGTTACACGCTCGACGAACTCACGCCCGACGGCGAATTCGCCCGGCCCTCGCAGATGATCTTCAGCATCCTCGAAGGCGTTTACAGTGACTACCTCAGCGCCTCCTTCGACAACGCGGAAAGCCGCCGCGCCGACATCGAGCAGCTTTCCCAATACGGCGGCAACTTCGACGACATCCTCGAGTTCCTCGCCCAGCTCTCGCTGATGAGCTCCACCGACGGCCAACCCACCGGCGACCAATCCGCGCCCGACGACGAAAAAGTCACCCTCTCCTCCATTCACCAGGCCAAGGGCCTCGAATGGAAAGTCGTCTTCCTCATCTGGCTCGTGAACGGCCAATTCCCCAACGGCCGCATCCTCGAAGCCGACGACGCCGACATGCTCGAAGAAGAACGCCGCCTCTTCTACGTCGCCCTAACCAGAGCCAAGGACGAACTCTACCTCACCTATCCGATGATGAACCCCAAGTCCTACAGTGGCGACATCATTTGCCGGCCGTCACAGTTCCTCGAGGATTTCCCGGCAGCCCTTGTCGAAGAATGGCAGGTAGGGAACTCCGATCCATGGGCGGATGATGAGCCGTTTTAAGCGTGGCGGCGGGTTTCAACCGCCATGCCCAACTCATTCCGTTCTTGTTTTCACTCCAACCCCTCTTCCCAGCGATCCGGTTGTCTCAGTTGATGAATCACCGAGACAATATGAACGGCCCGCATTTCCTCTATCACTTCAAACACGATCCGATAAGGAAAGGTTTCGCAGAGCACCCGCCGGTAAGGATTCTCGATGATCCGGAACAACAGCGGCATTTCCCGTGCTTTTTGGATTGCCTTATAAATCTCATCGAGAAAGCGCAACGCCAGTTCCGGATCGATCTCGCGATACCACCGCGCGGCGTCGGCCACCTCCCCGGCGACCTTGGGATGAACGATCAATCCCGTCATGATGACATCCGGGACGAAACTTCCTGTTGGAGTTGCTCCAGAGTCAACGGCTTCACCCGTCCCTCGCGGATCTCAGCAGAGCGGTTCTGGAACATCTTCAGTTCCTCCGTGCTGAAGGGTTCGTCGGTTTCGAGACTCTCCAGGAGTTTCTTAGCCAGAAACGAGCGTTCCGTTCTGGGGAGTTTAAGAACATCCGCCATGATTTCCGTGACCGCTGCCATGGGGTGATCCTAGTTCGGACAGTTTGATTTTCGAGCAATTTCTTCAGGTGCGCGCCCGATGCCGCCGGCCTGTGAGCGAATTTCAATCGAATTTCTCTTCCCGGACGTACTGGGTCACCTGGCCCTGCCGGTCGATGATCATTACCGCCGGCGGCGTGGGATCGCAAAGCTCGCAGGGATGGTTGGGATAAAGGGTCGATCGGTTCGCTTCCACCCGATAGCCGCCGTGGTTGATGCGTCGCACGCTGTAAAGCACTCCGTGAATGCTGCCGTCCTTGCTGCGCTGGTGTTGCGGCCAGCCCTCCCGCTTGGCGATCTCCGCTTGGGCGATCGCCAACGCCTGCGCATGCGTGATGGAGGTTGACGAACCATCGGCCGCCGTCTCCGCGGTCTTGCCTCCTTTGTCATGGAGAGGGGAGAACATGGCACATCCTCCGAGAAGGAACAGCGGCAGCAAGCGGATGAGTGAAAGTTTCATGATGGATTTGACCCTTGGGGCTGGGTCATCTAATAGACGCGTAAATTCTATCTGGCGATCCTTATCAGAACTGGAATAAAAGTCGTCTTCCTGATCTGGCTCGTGAACGGCCAGTTCCCAACGGTCGCATCCTCGAAGCTGACGACGGAATGTTCGAAGAAGAACGCCGCCTTTTCAACGGCGCGCTCACCAGAGCCAAGGATGTACCTCACCTAATGTCCCATGCAGTTCGTCCGCTGGCCGGTGGCCGCGCCGCCCTCCTCAGCCCCTCCTCATGCCATCTTGAAATTTCACCGAAGCGGCATTCGCAGCTTTGGGCGATTCCTGTTCGCATCCGGGTTCAGGTCCGTGGCGATGCGTTCCCCGCTTTTTTGGAGTGTGGAGGGGAGGATGTTCCAGTTCGTCGCGGCCCATGAGGTGTTGCCATTGGAAAACCGGATCTTGACCTTGAATTCGTGGGCTCCCGGAGATGGCTTTGGAGGGGCGAGCTGCCAGATCGCTCCGGGATTGTCTCCTTTCAACGTGCCGGAGCGGGATGTTTGGAGGTAGCGTTCGGTGACGTCTATTTCGTCGAGGAAGATTTTCTCGATCGTCACATCCGCCGGTTTCACCCCGTCGATGCGGATCGCCGGCTCGATGGTCTGGGATTGCAGGAAATCACCGGGCGCGGGCAGGATGCGGACGACCGGCACGAACAGCGAGTCATCCATGGCCACCTTGGTGATTTTGGCCTGGAGAGGGACCGGACCCATGATGGACAGGATGCACCAGTCGAAGGACTTGAGATCGGGAAACTTCGGAGGCAGCGCGGTGGAAGGAAGGGCGGTCGCGGTGAAGTCCGTTCCCTGGATGAACATCGTGTTGGCGGCCAACCAGGGATCCGGGCAAAGAATCTCCTCGGCCCCCACCACGTAGTCGTCCCATCCGGGGCTGCTTTCCGAGGCGTTGTAGTCGTTGGAGGTGGCGATGTAGTATCCTTTGGCGGGAGCGGCCTCCAAAGGGATGTTGGCGAGGTTCACGATCATTCCATATTTGGGGACCTTGAAGCGGTATTCGCCGAATTCCTCGGCGTCGTGAGAATCCTTCACTTCCGGATCGAAGGTGTATTTTCCCGTGATCAACGTCCCCGCCTTGAGCTGTTCCGCGAACCTGGGATTTTGGGTGCCTCCTTCGATTTTTGCCTCAAAGCTGACGGTAACGGTATTGGCCTCCAAGGCGGCCGCGGAAAGTGATAGGGCGAGCACGGGTAACAGGGAATTCATGATTTGCAGCAGTGGCTAGATCAACTGCCTGCTGATAGGTAGGGCCGCGTGGGAAGGCCAGAACAAATTCAAAGGTAGCGATTGCCGTTGTCCGCAATCCCTTTTGCCATTGGTTCTCCCCGGTCGTGGTGGAAAAGCAGATGTCTTCGGAGAATGGCAGTGCCGAGATCCAAGAACGGCAGGTTTTTGCTATTTCCTCCGTCGGCCCAGCAGAAACGGCGTGAGTCCGATTCCCAGGAGGACCGGTCCCGATGGCTCAGGGACAGTCTGAGTGCCGACGATGATTCCTCCGTCGGAGGACGCGCTTTCAGTGACCACGAGTTCGCCGCCGGAGACGGAAACCTTGGCCCAGCCGAATATGTCGTTGGCCTCCATGGTGGGGGATGCGAGCTTGCCGGTGCGTTGGCTCCAATAACCGATGTAGGCGTTTTGACCGCTGCCGATAGTGAGCGTATTGCCTGCGCCGAAACCCCCAAGCGTGGGCTTTGATGATGCGTTGAGGTAAGAGAGTTCTTCGCCGGACGTGACGCTGAAGAGTCCGTAGAATCCCGCGATGCCCCGATAGACGAACTCGAATTGGAAGGCGTTTGAGAGCTTGTTGATCTCTACCAGGACGAAGCCATTCGGTGATTGGCTCAAAGTGAACGATTGTCCAAAAGGGGGATAATCCAAAATCACCGCATCGTTGATATAAACAGCGGCCTCTGTTCCGGGTGTCATCAGGGCGCACAGGACGGGAAGCAGATGGGAGGGTTTCATAATGAAATGTTTCTGTCTGATGGAGATTACGACGGGGCGACGGTTAGGGTGATTTCGCCGGATGGCGAGGAGATTTTTCAAGAGCCCGCCAGCAGTTAGCATCTCCTCCGCACCAGCACGACCGATGCGAGCCCGATCGCCAGCAGCGTCGATCCGGAAGGTTCCGGAACCACGATAACGCTTGAGAATGCCAGAGTGTTGCTGGCCCAACTCGCTTGTGGTCCGGATGCGGGCGTGGCGGAGCCGAAGAGGGTGAGAAACGATTGATTCTTGATGACCAAGTCTCCGGTCGGTTTCATGGGGGGAGGATTTTCGGTGATGGAGTGGGTTTGAGAGAAATCCAGTTTTCAGGGAAGGGGAGGAATGTCCAGCAGTCAGTGAACTGGAATGGAGGGGCCGCCGATGCCGGCATTTCCTCCCCAAACAAGGAGGTGGACAGGCGTAAGAATCCGCCGCCAGATTGCGTTTCCGATTTTCCTCATGAAAACCATCCCCACACTCCTCGCGCTGGCTGCCAGCGTTACTCTCACTCAAGCGGCTGAAAAGAAGCTGTTTAACGGCAAGGATCTCACCGGTTGGAAAGGCCAGTCGGAATTCTGGAGCGTCAAGGACGGCGCCATCACCGGCACGACCACCAAGGCGGTGCCCGTGAAGGAAAACACTTTCCTGATCTGGGGCGGCGAAGTCGGCGATTTCGAGCTCCATTTCAAATACAAGATCGTCGATGAAAACGGCAAGGCCGATGGCTTCGGAAACTCCGGCGTGCAATACCGCAGCAAGGTGGTGAAGCCCGAGTATTCCGTCGTTTCCGGTTACCAGGCGGATTTCGAGGTCGGCAAGACCTACAGCGGCATTCTCTATGAGGAAAAGGCCCGCGGCATTCTCGCCCAGCGCGGCCAGAAGGTCGTCATCCACGAAGGTGATGCTCCGGACAAACCGAAAATCGAAGTCACCGGCGAGGTCGGCAAGTCCGATGAAATCCAGGCGGCGATCAAGCCTGCCGATTGGAATGAATACGTGATCATTGCGAAAGGCGGACATCTCCAACATTTCATCAACGGCAAGCAATCCGTCGATGTCACCGATGAGACCGCAGTCGGCGCGAAGACCGGGGTCCTCGCGCTTCAGCTTCATGCGGGCAATCCGATGACCGTCCAGTTCAAGGACATCGTCCTCAAGACCGACAAGTGAAATTCATGATCGCCCGGCTCTTCCTCCGTGCCAGCTTCGCGTGGATGGCGCTTTCGCCGCCAACCGCTCTGGCTGCCGGTGGCGGGGCTGCGGCGTATTTGAAAAAACCGGATGCGTGGTTTGCCGCGCCCGAAGCGAAAAAGATCGCCGCCAACATTCTGTCCTATCAGTCCGACCTCGGCGGCTGGCCGAAAAACACTGACACGGTTGATGTGATCTATCAGGGGCCGCGCGGAGATCTCCATCCGACCTTCGACAACGGCGCGACCACCGACGAACTGCGTTTCCTCGCCCGGTGTTTCAATGCGACCAAGGAGGAAATTTACGGCACTTCGTTCAATCGCGGGCTGGGTTACGTTCTTAAAGCGCAATATCCGACGGGTGGTTGGCCGCAGTTCTATCCGCCGAGCAAGCAATACCACCGGCACATCACCTTCAACGACGGCGCGATGGTCCGCCTGTTGGAATTTCTCCGCGAGGTCAAGAAATCCGCCGCCTACGATTTCGTCTCCGTCAAGGATCGCCAGGCTGCGGGGGAAGCCTTCGACAAGGGCATCGTTTGCATCCTAAAATGCCAGATTCGCGTCGATGGCAAACCGACTGTTTGGTGTGCCCAGCACGATGAGTTGGATTTCAGTCCGCGTCCGGCGCGGGCGTTCGAGCTGGCTTCATTCAGCGGTTCCGAGTCAGTCGGCATCACCCGGCTTCTCATGAGTTTGGAAAAGCCCGGTCCGGAAATCGTGGCTTCCGTCGATGGTGCTGTTGCTTGGTTTGAATCGGCGAAATTCACCGGCATCCGCATTGAGAACCGACCTGATCCTGCCGCGAAGAAAGGAACGAATCGTGTGGTGGTCGAGGATGCCTCGGCACCGCCGTTGTGGGCGCGCTTTTATGATTTGAAAACCGGAAAGCCGTTTTTCTGCGACCGCGACGGGATTCCCAAGTCATCGATTGCGGAGATTGGCGATGAGCGCAGGAATGGTTACGCGTGGTATGGCAACTGGCCGCAGGGGCTGTTGGAGAAGGAATATCCAGAGTGGAAAAAGCGGAATTGTTAGAGAGTTTCGGATGCCTCTTGACGGGATATCCACCGTTATTTCTAATCGCGGCAAGATGTCCAACATGAACATTCAAAAACCGTCACGGGCACTCGCCGGGATTCTCGTCGCCGGTCTCGCGTTTTCCTCCGCTGTTTTCGCGGATTTCAAGGGCGGTGACACGCTGAAGACGGTGATCGCCTCGAACTGGTATTATTCACCCGGCGGAGGCGGCACCTTCGAGAACGGAAATTCGCGGCTCGATTTTCTCGTGAAAACTCCCGCAACCAACAACTCAGCGTTTCTCACGTGGAAAGTGAACGAGGGCAGCCCCAGCCAGAACTGGTATGTCCAAGCGGACGCCTATCTGGATCTCATTCGGTTTCCGGTCAATGGCGACGGAATGGAGCTGGGACTTGGCATCGTGCCGAGTGAAAACAATGGTCCGCGTGGCCTCACACTTGCCTTGAATCGCAACCGGAACAACAACGCTGACGATGCGGGAATATCGGTGATCAATTCTCAGGTGAGCGAGTGGGAAGAGCGGACCACCGCGGGCGCCGCCCAGTTGCGCCTGCACTACGACAAGAACTCCCAAACCATCACGCCGAGTTGGAACGTCGGCAGCGGCTGGAAATATGGTGCTCCCCGGG
This sequence comes from Luteolibacter sp., assembly GCF_039920825.1. GTDB lineage: Bacteria > Verrucomicrobiota > Verrucomicrobiia > Verrucomicrobiales > Akkermansiaceae > Luteolibacter. Next base: position 103,924 of record NZ_JBDSCX010000059.1, read on the forward strand.
ATTTGGCCACCTGGGACATGAAGCCCTCGGAAACATTTCGGGCCTTTTTGTTCGCTAGGAGTGGAGTTGCCGGGAGGTGGAGCGCATGGATCGTTCCCGGCCAGGCCTATTTCAAAAACTTCAAGGTGGGCAACGCCGCGCCCGAGATTCTGGTGGCGAAAGGTGCATCCGAGCTTCAGGATAAAAAAGGGACTGTGTTGTTCGGTGCCGCGAAGACGGGTGTCGGAAAGGTCACCAAGACCTTCCGAATCCGGAATGACGGGACTGCGGTGCTAACGGGATTGAATCTATCGATTATCGGCGGGCAGGCAGGGGATTTCGCGTTTTCGAATATCGGTAAAAAAAGCCTGGCTCCTGGAGACTCCACGACTTTCAAGATCGCCTTCCAACCCAAGGCCTCGGAAGTTAGGAATGCCACGGTTTTTCTCACCAGCAATGATGCGGACGAATCCTCATTCGAAATCAAGGTGAGTGGTCGTGGCGTGAAGTGATCGGGCAACCTCTTCAGGTGTCGTCCAGCATTCCCTTGAGACCGCCGAAGAAATTTTCCAGTTCGTCGGTGCTTGGGGCCGCGCCGAGGATGTCGTCGTAGGTGGTGTGGAGCAGATGCTCGTCGTCGAGCTCGCCGATGAAACTGCTGGGCTGACAGCCGGTTTCCTGTCCATATTTGATACGGGTGGCGCAGTAAGTCATGGTAAGCTGATCCTGCGCGCGGGTGATGCCGACGTATAACAGGCGGCGTTCCTCGTCCTTGGTGCCTTCCGCGATGGAGCGGGTGTGGGGAAGGAAGCCCTCCTCCAGGCCGATGAGGAAAACGATGGGGAATTCGAGGCCCTTCGACGCGTGAAGCGTGATGAGGGTGGCACCCTGCTTTTTCTCAAGATCTTCTTCTTTTTCCGACGCGAGCGCACTGTGGTCGAGGAAGGATTGGATGGTCTTCTTGGGGCCTTTTTCGAGGTGCTTGCGGAGGCTGTCGATGACGCTGTAAATTCCTTCGCCGCGCTGCTGGCGCTCGCTGTCGGTTTTGCAGGCGCGCTCGATCCACGGGATGTATTCGATTTGCTTGATCAGCGAGTCGAGAACATCGGCGGGGTTTTCCTTCGCGATTTCGATCCGGTTTTTCGCGCCGGCGATGGTGGCGACGAACTCTTGGACGGCATTGGCCGCCTTGGGGCCTAACTGGTCGGTGAAATTCGGATCGCACAACGCCTGCCAGACGGATTCGTGGTGCTCGCGGCTCCAGTCGGTGGCGAGCACGGCGGTGGATTGGCCGATGCCACGGTTGGGCGCGTTGAGGACGCGGAGCAGCGGGACGTCGGCTTCGGGCGAGGCTAACAATTGAGCGTAGGCCAGCACGTCGCGAACTTCGCGGCGGTCGTAGAAACTTTGCGCGCCGACCATGCGGTAGGGGATCTTGCGCTCGCGGAAGGCGAGTTCGAGCTTGCGGCTCTGGCCATTGGTGCGGAACAGGATGGCGAAATCCTCCCACTCGCGGCCGACGGCGCCTTTCTCCGCGAGGATTTCCTCGGCGATGAATTCCGCTTCCTGGTCATCGCCGGGCATGGCGACGATGCGCACCGGATCGCCGTCCTTGCGGGTGGAGCGGAGGATTTTCTCGCGGCGGCCGATGTTGTGTTTGATCAGGCTGTTAGCGGTGTGCAGGACGGCATGGGTGGAGCGGTAGTTTTCCTCCAGCCGGATAATTTTCGGATCGGGGAAGAATTTCTCGAACTGGAGGATGTTCGCCACTTCCGCGCCGCGCCAGCCGTAGATCGACTGGTCGTCGTCGCCGACGACGCAGACATGATAGTTCGGCGGGCCGACGAGCTGTTGGAGAAGCTGCATCTGGAGCGCGTTGGTGTCCTGGAACTCGTCCACCGTGACGCGGGTGTAGCGCTGGCGGAACATGTCGCGGACGTCGGCATGCTCGCGCAGGATTTTTTCACCGAGGAGGAGAAGGTCGTCGAAATCCACGGCGTTCTGCGCCCGGAGCTCGTTCTGATAGGCGAAGGCGAGCGTGGAGAAGAAATCGTCCTCCATGTCCTGCGGTTCGACGCCTTTATTCTTTGCCTTGGAAATGGCGGAAAGCACTTCATCGGGTTTGACCTTGATGTCCGCGCCGCCCTTGCGGACGAGGAGCTGTTTCATCATGCCGGTCTGGTCGGAGTGCGAGCAGATGGAGAAATTCTTCTTATAACCGATTTTCTCGATGCCACCGCGCAGGATGCGGACGCAGAGCGAGTGGAAGGTGCATACGGTCATGTCTTCCGCCGCTTTTTTCGAAACCATGCCGCCGATCCGCTCGCGCATTTCACTGGCGGCCTTGTTGGTGAAGGTCACGGCGAGGATCTCGGAGGCCGGGATCCGCTTTTCCAACATGTGGGCGATCCGGCAGGTGACGGTGCGGGTTTTGCCCGTGCCCGCGCCGGCGAGCAGCATCACCGGGCCGTCGAGAGCGCCAACGGCTTCGCGCTGGGCTTGATTCAGGGAGTCGAAAGAAAACGAGGAAGCCATCGGCGCGCGGATGGAAGCGGGGAAGGGTGGCGATGGCAATACCGGGAATGTCGCGGCATCGCAAACACGTCGGATTTCGCGTCCCACCCGAATTGGGGAGGCGTAGATGCTGGCGGATCCGCGGGCAGTGTTCATGATCGGCAGTGATCCTTGGAGACTAGCTCCAAGTCCGAGTCATTTACGGGAAACTCCAGCGCTGGCCTTGCAATCTCTGCCCGACAGCACAAGTTTATAACTTGGAGGATCTTAACTCGTTCCCCGTCAAAACCCAACCCAGCGCAAACCCATGAAAACCCGATTCGCTTCCCGGCTCCTCACCAAGAGCATCTTCCCCTTACTCGCCCTCGGCGCGTGCGCCGACATCACGTATTCCCAGACCACACGCACGTGGGATGGCGGCGGCGTTGCAGGTACGAACATGGACGCGGCGGTCAACTGGAGTGGCGACGTCGTTCCCGGCAGTGGTGATACCGGGCAGTGGGATGGCACCGTTGGCGGGGCGCTCTCGCTGATCTACACTGCGACAGGCACCGGAGCGAGCCTCACTGCGGGCAGCGGATTTTTCCTGAACATCCTCGGCACGCAGACGGGTTCGCTGACGATCAACGAGGCGAGTGGCACAGTGGGGCTGCGACTCCAGAACCTCACCGTCGCCAGCGGCGCGGGTGCCCTCACTTTTGGCGGCACTGCGGGAGCGGATATCCTGACCTTGGGTGCCGCCGCCGTGCCGAACCACACGTGGACGAACAGCTCGTCGAACCCGGTCACCTTTGGTTCCGATGTCCAATTCGGTGCCGGTGGTGGCGTGACACACGGTCTGACCCTAACCGGCACCGGAACTTGGAACGTGAACACCAGTCTGATCCGGAACGGCTCGGGCACCATCAACGTGATCAAGGACGGCGCGGGTACGCTGAATCTTGGCAACGTCAATGCCCTCGGAAATGCGGCATTCACGATCCTTGCCGGGTCGCTCGATAGCCCGGGCGGTGCGCTGATAATGACCAACACGACGCAAAGCTGGAACGGTGATTTCACCTTCATTGGTACGAACAGCCTGAACTTGGGAACCGGCACGGTGGCGTTGAACGCAAGCCGTCAGGTGACCGTGACGGCCAATACGCTGACGGTGGGTGGTATTGTCAGCGGGACTGGCTTTGGTCTCACCAAGGCCGGCGCGGGCACCCTCACCTTCACGGGCGCGAACACCTACAGTGGTGGCACGGTCATCAATGGCGGCAAGTTGATTGGCACCGCCAACGGATTCAACGCGGGTTCCATTACCATCAATGCCAGCGGAACCTTGACCTTCACTGGCGCCAATCAGACCACCACCAGCACGCTTACGGGCTCCGGCGCGATTCTCAATGACACGGCCAACACCATCGTCATCACCGGCGACCATACCGGGTTCACCGGCACGTTTACCCATAGCGCGGGCGCTAACAACACCCAGTTCAACTCCGCGGTGGCGGGAAGCCAGAACGCTTCCTACTCCATGCTCGCCGGCGAGGCCATCCTCGCCGCCAACGGTGATTACACGGTGAAGTTCGGCTCGCTTTCCAGCAGCTTGGGCCAGATCACCCGTGGCGGCAACACAGCAACCGGAACAACCACCCTGGAAGTCGGCAATCTCGGGACCAGCACCACGCTCTCCGGGAGTCTGAACAACGGCGCGACGAAGGTGATTGCGTTGACCAAGGTGGGAGCCGGCACGCTGACCCTCAGCTCCTCGAACACTTACACTGGCGCGACAACGATTAACGGCGGAACGCTGCAAATCGGCAACGGTGGCTCCACCGGCGCACTGTCCGCCACCACCGCGATTGCCAACAACGCAGCGCTGGTGGTGAATCGTTTTGATGCGTTGACGATGGGCAATGCGATCTCCGGCACGGGCACCCTTACCAAACAGGGGGGGGACATCCTCACGCTCAGCGGTGCTAACAATTACAGCGGTCTGTCCACGATCAGCTCGGGCAACCTGACTTTTGTCGGTTCCTCCACCACTGGCAGCATTTCCGTGGAGGACTTCACTACTCTGGGTGTAAAGGTCACGAATGTCGGCAACAGCGTTCTAACAAGCACGAACAATCCCAGTGTGACTTTTGGGACGGCGGATGCCACCAGTTTTGTGGTCGACTTTAACAATCTCGCGAATCCGACCGTGGCGGTCGCTAACCTGGGCACCGGTGTGGTGACCTTGAACGGCGTGGTCGACGTCTCACTCGCGAATCCGAATGCGCTGACGACGACACCGAATAACACGACACTCAAGCTCGTCAGCTACGGCTCTAAGGTCGGTTCCGGCTCGTGGAACCTGACGACCCCTTCCGCCGGGCACACGACCTTTGCACTCAATCCAACGGCGACAGCCTTGTATTTGAACGTCACCGCCAATCCGGTGACGTGGACCGGCGCACTCAGCGAAGCTTGGGATGGCCAAACGTTGGGATCTCCGAAAAACTGGAAGCTGCCGAACAACTCGCCGACGGACTTCATCAGCGGTGACACAGTACAGTTCACCAACACCGCGAGCAGATTCACGGTGGACATCACGGGAGACGTCGCTCCGGGTATTGTGAACTTTTCCAACACCAGCAATGCTTACACGATCGGTAGTACCTCCGGCTTTGGCATCACGTCCGGCTTGATGAATCTGAATGGCAGCGGCACCGTGACGATCAACAACAGCAACAGCTACACGGGCGCGACTACGATCAACGGCGGCACCCTCACGCTGAATGGCTCGCTAACAGCCTCGGCGGTTACGCTCGCCGCCGGTACGCTCAATTTGAACAGCAACACCGCTCTCGGCAGCGGCGCGCTCACGATCAACAGCGGTACGCTCGACAGCACCGCCGCGGGCGTCGTCCTCTCGGCGAATACAGCCCAGAACTGGAACGGCGACTTCGCTTTCGCCGGGACCAACAACCTCGACATGGGCAGCGGCGTGGTAACCCTCGGCGGCACGGGCGATCGGACCGTCACCGTCGCGGGAACACTAACCGTCGGCGAGATCAAGAGCGGCGCCGCGCAGGGCCTCACCAAGCAGGGCTCGGGCACGCTCGTGGTGACCAGCGATGGCGCCAATACCGCGGGCAGTGTCGTCAACGGCGTCCTGAACGTCGCGGGCGGAACTTTGCAGATCAACCGCCCCAGTGGTGTCACCGGCGATTTTGTCGCAGCGGGTATCATCGGCGGCGGCAACATCACCAACGGTGCCGCCACGGGGCGCTGGATCTTTTCCAATGCAGCCGCCGGCACGTTCAACTTCTCCGGCACGCTTTCCAACGGAGCTGCGGGTATACTCGGCTTCAACAAAGCCGGTGCCAGCACCCAGACGCTCTCGGGCAACAACACCTACTCGGACACGACCACGGTCGGCGGCGGAACGCTCATCCTCACCGGCACGAACAGCCTCTCCGGTCCGACGAACATCACGAGCGGTACGCTCAGCATCACCGGGACGAACTCGGCCGGCGGGGCTGTCACCGCTACCGGCAGCATCGGCAACCCTGCGATTCTCAACCTGCAAAACAGCAACGCACTTGGCACCAGCGTTGTCACCGCCGCCACCCGCCATGGGGGCGTCCAGTTGCAGGGTAATATTGTCCTGCCGAGCACCGTCACCTTCATTACCAGCAACGACGGCACTACCAGCGCCGCCGTGCCCTACGCCATCGGTAATATCAGCGGCAACAACACCATCAACGGTACCATCACATTGACGAGCGGCGGAGGAGGTTCGATCATCCAATCTGATAGCGGCTCGCTGACGCTGGCGGGCAACATCACCATCGCCGCCGCGCAAACCTCGCGCGGCATCATCCTGCAGGGCGCATCCACCGCTGCGAACACGTTCAGCGGCGTGCTGTCCGATCTTAGCGGCGCCTCGGTCGCCAGCATCACCAAGAACGGCACCGGCACTTGGACGATCGCCGGTGCGAACACCTACTCCGGCGTTACCGCCGTGAATGCGGGAATGCTGATCGTCAGCGGAGATTCCCCTGCCGCCACCGGCACGGTGACCGTCGCTACTGGCGCGACCCTTGGCGGCAACGGTGACTTCGGCGGCGCGCTGGTGGTTTCCGCAGGCGCTCATCATGCGCTCGCCGTGGCCGCCACGCCGGGTGCTCAAGCTGTCCGTGAGGTGGCATCGCTCGATCTGAGTGCCGTCGGCGATATCCTCGACCTGACCGCCGCCGCCACGCCGGCGGCCGGCAGCTACACGCTCGTCCACACCACCAGCGGCACCATCACCGGCCAGACCGCTGGCACTCTCAATGACACCGTCGTCAATCTCACCGGTCTCAGCGGCACGGTCGCTGTCGTCGGCGGCGACTTGGTGCTCACCGTGGGCAGTGCCTCGCCCTTTGGCACTTGGATTGCCGGTTATCCGTCGATTCCAGTGGCCGACCGCGATCCGGGCGACGATCCGGATGGCGACGGCCATACCAACATGGTCGAGTTCGCTTTGGGTGGCACGCCGAACAACGGCGGTGACAATGCCAAGATCTACTCGATTGTGGCGGACAGCGACTTCGATGGGGACGCCCTCAAGGAACTGTTGCTGACCATCGCGGTCCGCACCGGCTCCGGAACCTTCACCGGTGCCACCTCGAAGAGCGCGCTTTCGGACGATCCCGCCTACGGCTACATCGTGGAAGGCAGCCTCAACCTGACCACCTTCGGCGAAACCGTGAACGTGGTTCCCACCGCGGTGCCGCCCGTCGGGGTCACGTTGCCCACCGATTACACCTGGAAAACTTTCAGTCTTAACGGCTCCAACGGAGTTGCTGACAAGGGCTTCCTGCGAGTGCTCGTGACTCACTGAAGCAGCGGTTGAGATCGAAAATTCCGGCCCCGTCCGCCCTCGCGCGGTCGGGGCCTTTTCGTGGCGATCCCGTCAAACGCCCCCCCCATCGCGGACCCGCCTCGGTGAAATGGATCTCATCCCGTTTTCCAAGGTCGGTCTCGGGCGCTATCCCCCTATTTTCCGCGCTCGCCCTCATTGTGAAATAACCCACTTTTGCCTTGCCAAGACGGGGTCGATCCCTAGTTTGCCCGTCCCATGCCAAGAGTCGGAGGAAAAGCAAAAACACGGAAAGCCGTTGCCAAGCGTTTCAAAGTCACTGGAACAGGGAAAATTCTACGTCGCAAACAAGGGGCCCGCCACTTGTTGCAAGGCAAGAACAGCAAGCGCAAGCGTCGTCTTGGGCAAGCTGCACTCGTCTCCGACGCTGACCTTAGAAACGTCAGAGAGAATCTTCCTTTTTCCCGTTAAACTGGAAATCGCAGCAACGAATAATAGTCCCGTCCGCTTATCGGACGGCCTTTACACAGCCTGATCCCGCGAGGGAGACA
>NZ_JBDSCX010000060.1:0-16762 GCF_039920825.1 Luteolibacter sp.
GACAACCAATCAAAGACTGGCCCAAGACAAAAATCGCCAGCTCAAGACCCCTCCTGAAAACCATCATCTTCACGAATCCTTAAAGGCATTGCCCTAAAGGGTTAAACTACGTACAAAGACACCGCCCAGATAGCATTCGATAAAATCCGCCGTATCAAACCGCGCATGCTTTGCCGGAAAATCCTCGTTTTACTCGCCCTCTCCCCGCTGGTCGCGGGTGCGGCGAATCCGATTTTCCCCGGTGCGGATCCGCATGCGGCGGTGTTTGACGGGACCGTCTGGATTTATCCGACCCACAGCGAGAAGGGGAAAAACTTCTGGGCATTCAAGATGACGCCGCAGAAGACTTGGGAAAAGGTTGGGCCGATTCTCGATTTGAAGGATGTGCCATGGTTGAAATCCGAAAAACAGCGGGACCTCGGACCATGGGCACCATGCATCGTGGCGAAGGGGGCCAGCTATTATTTCTATTACTCGGTCGGCCCTCAAAGTGAAACCCGCCCGTCGCGGATCGGGGTGGCGGTGGGGAATTCTCCAGCAGGGCCATTCAAGGATTCCGGCAAGGTGCTGCTGACCGGGGGAAATGGTTTCGAAGCGATCGATCCGATGGTGTTTGAGGATCCGCAGAGTCATAAATTCTATCTTTACGCCGGTGGCAGTGCCGGGGCGAAGTTGCGGGTGTTCGAGTTGGACAACGACATGACGGGGCTCCGCAAGGAGATCGATGTAGAGACGCCGAAAAATTTTACGGAGGGGGCGTTCATGCATTATCAAGGTGGACTCTATCACCTTACCTACAGTCACGGAAACTGGCAGGACACGACGTATTCGGTGCATCACTCGACATCGAAAACGCCCTTCGGTCCGTGGGAATACCGCGGCGTCATTTTGAAAAGCGATGATCACAACAAGGGGCCGGGTCATCACTCGATCATCCAGATCCCCGCGACCGGAGCCTGGTACATCGTCTATCACCGCTGGAACAACCGCCAGGGCGATGGACCGTATTCCGGCGGGCGGGAAACCGCCATCGACAAGATGTTCCACAAACCGGACGGTTCCATCGAGCCGGTGGTGATGACGAATTAGCAGTTTGTCTTGCACCTTGCTGATTTCACGACTCCGCTACTGCCGCCCATGATGTTCCGAAACGCGCAACCCTTTTTGAAATGGCTCGTCGCACCGTTGTTGGTCGCGAGTGCCTTCGCGCAAGCGCCGAAGGGCAAGGTGCCTTCCGGTCCGCTGCCTGCGGAACTATACACAGTGAAGGCCGAGCCATTCGAGCAGACGATCGCGACCGTCGGCACCTTAAGGGCGAACGAATCGGTCACGCTGGTGTCGGAGCTGTCGAGGCGGCTGATGAAGATCGAGGTGAAGGAAGGCTCGGATGTCGCGGCGGGGGATTTGCTTTTCAAACTGGATGATAGTGATCTGTTAGCCGAGCTGGGTGAAATTGACGCCCGCTTGAAATTGGCGATGACCAATAAACAACGGGTCGACAATTTGCTGCCGCGGAAGGCGATCAGTCAGCAGGAGTTCGACAGTTCCACTGCGGAACTGTCGGTCCTCCAGGCCCAACGGAACACGCAGGCAGTCCTGATTTCGAAAACCGCGATCCTTGCGCCGTTCTCCGGCCGGGTGGGGGTGCGGCAGGTGAGTGAAGGCGCTTTCGTTTCTTCGACCACGCCGCTGGTCACCTTGCAGGATGTCTCGCGGATCAAGGTGGATTTCCCGTTGCCGGAGCGCTATTCGAGCGAGGTAAAGCAGGGGCAGAAATTTACGTTCAGCGTTGCTGGCAATGGCCAGGTATTCGACGGAGTGGTGACGGTGATTGAGCCGGCCATCGAGGCGACCACGCGAAGTCTGTTAGTTCGCGGAGTCTGTGACACTCCGAAGGGGCTGCTGCCGGGCGGATTCGCCGAAGTAACGCTCACTCTGGATGGCAAGACCAACGGCTTCCTGGTGCCAAGCCAGGCGATCGTTCCATCGCAGCGAGGGCAGGGAGTTTACGTGATTTCCGACGGCAAGGCGAAGCTGGTGTCCGTCGAAATCGGCGTCCGCACCGAGGACAAAGTGCAGGTCTTGCGCGGCTTGAATGAAGGTGATCTCGTCGCCACCACCAACCTGCTGCGCATGCGCCCCGGCCTGGAAGTGACCGCCGCCAAGCCATGAGTCTATCGGAAACCAGCATCCGGCGGCCGGTTCTCGCGATCGTGATGTCGGTCGTCCTCGTTTTGTTCGGCGTCGTCGGATTTTCATTCCTCGGCGTCCGCGAATATCCAGCGGTTGATCCACCTATCGTCACGGTGCAGACCACGTATTCGGGAGCGAACCCGGATGTCATCGCCTCGCAAATCACCGAGCCGTTGGAACAGGTGATCAACGGCATTTCGGGCATTCGTACGATTTCGTCGGAATCGGTCGAGGAACGGAGCACGATCACCGTGGAGTTCACGCTGGATTCCGACATCAACACGGCTGCCAACGACGTCCGCGACAGAGTCTCGCGTGCGGCCCGGACCTTGCCCGTCGATGCGAACCCACCGGTCGTCGAGAAGGCCGATGCCGATTCATCGCCCATTCTTTTCCTCACGATGACCAGCGACAAGCGCGGCGTGTTGGAGATCAACGACATGGCCGACCGTATGGTTCGTGAGCGGATGGAGACGATCCCGGGCGTTGCGTCCGTTAGGATCTTCGGGGAAAAACGCTACGCCATGCGGCTGTGGATGGATCCGGTGAAACTCGCCGTCCACGGACTTACGCCAGAGGACGTGCAGGACGCGCTCGACGCCCAGAACGTCGATCTGCCCAGCGGTCGGCTTGAAGGATCCAACAACGAGCTGTCTCTGAGAACCCTCGGTCGGCTTGGTACAGCCGAGGAATTCGACAACCTCATCATCAAGCAGGAGAGCGGCCGGCAGATCCTTTTCCGCGACATTGGTTACGCCGAACTCGGGGCGGAAAACCTCCGCACGGGACTGAAGAACAAGGGTCTCTATCGGATCGGCGTCGCGATCATCCCGCAGCCGAATACCAATGCGATCGCCATCGCGGACGAATTCTACAAACGGCTCGAACAGGTGAAGAAGGAAGTTCCGCCGGACATGACGGTCGAGGTGGGATACGATTTCACGCGCTTTGTCAGGCGTTCGGTGAAGGAAGTCGAGGAAACGCTGGTCATCGCGTTCGTACTGGTGGCGATGATCATTTTCCTGTTTCTCCGCGACTGGCGGTCCACGATCATTCCAGTCATCGCGATTCCCGTCAGCATCGTTGCCGGCTTCTTCGTGATGTACATTGCCGGCTTCTCGATCAACGTGCTCACGCTCGTTGCCATCGTGTTGTCCATCGGACTTGTTTGCGATGATGCGATCGTCGTTCTGGAAAATATTTACACGAAGATCGAGGAGGGTATGTCGCCGCTGGAAGCCACCCTGACTGGATCGAAGGAAATCTATTTCGCGGTGATCTCCACCACGGTCGCGCTGGCGGCGGTGTTTCTGCCGATCATTTTCCTGTCTGGTCTAACCGGGCGTTTGTTCCGCGAGTTCGGCATCACCGTGGCGGGTTGCGTGATTGTTTCCGCTTTCGTCGCGCTCACGCTTTCGCCGATGATGTGCCGTTTCCTGCTGAAGAAGCAAGGTGACAGGCCGAACTTTTTCTATCGGGCTACTGAGCCGTTTTTCAAATTTATCACGAAGGGTTACCGTCGCATGTTGGCACCGTTCCTTCGCTGGCGCTGGCTGGCCATCCCGATTCTGCTAGGAAACGGCTTGCTCATTGCGTGGCTCGTCATGAAACTTCCGCGGGAGCTCGCGCCGCTGGAGGATCGCGAGAACATCCGCGTCGCCATCACGGCTCCGGAGGGCTCCACGTTTGAATACACCGAGAGCTGGATGGACAAAATCGCCGACCAAGTGGACGAGAACATTCCCGAGGTTTACCGTTGTTTCAGCATCGTCGGCGGCGGAGGCGGACGGAACTCGGCCAATGGTGGCACGGTGATCATTTATCTAACATCGTCAGAGGAGCGCGCCCGGTCCCAGGACACAATCGCCAGCCAGATCACCGAGGCGATGCGGGATTTCACCGGGGTTCAGGCGTTCGCAAACCAACCGCCGACCATCGGCGACCGCCGTGGCGGCCAGCCGCTGGCTTATGTTTTGCAGGCGCCTAACTTCGAAGCGCTCGTCAAGGTTCTCCCTGTTTTCCTCGATGAGGCGCGCAAAAGTCCGGCGCTGACCCAGCTCGACGCAAACCTGAAAGTGAATCATCCAGAGGGCATCATTTCCATCGATCGGAAAAAAGCGGCGGTCCTCGGAATATCGGTGGAGGAAATCGCGCGGACCATGGAGTTTGCCTACTCGGGCAGACGATTCGGTTATTTCCTTAAAGACGGCAAGCAATACCAGATCATCGCCCAGATGCAGCGCGAGGATCGCAACGACCCGCGCGATTTGAAAAAGCTCTTCGTTCGAACGACCGGTGGAAAGATGGTGTCGCTCGACAATATGGTGAGCTTCAGCGAGTCGGCCAGTCCGGCGGCGATCTATCGGTTTGACCGTTCGGTGTCTGCTACCATTCAAGGCACGCCTGCGGCGGGATACACATTGGGCGATGGTATCGTGGCGCTTGATGCCGTTGCGAAAAAAGTTCTGCCGGAAGGTTTCCACACTTCGCTCGCCGGGCAATCCCGTGATTTCGCGGAGAGTTCGTCCTCACTGTTGTTCGCGTTCCTGCTGGCGTTGCTGATCATTTATCTGGTGCTGGCGGCGCAGTTCGAAAGCTTCCGTGACCCGTTCATCATCATTCTAACGGTGCCAATGTCGGTTGCCGGGGCGTTGCTGTCGCTCCACGTCACGGATCAGACCCTAAATGTCTTCAGTGAGATAGGAATCATCATGTTGGTCGGCATCGTGACGAAGAACGGCATCCTCATCGTGGAGTTCGCGAACCAGCGGAAGGAAGCCGGACTCTCCCGGGTGGAAGCGGCGCTGGAAGCCTCGATCTCGCGCTTCCGGCCGATCCTGATGACGAGCCTTGCGACCGTCTTCGGCATCCTGCCGATTGCGTTGTCGTTAGGTTCGTCCGGCGGATCCCGCCAGTCGCTCGGCATCGCCGTGGTCGGCGGGCTGATTTTCTCGGGCTTCCTGACGCTGTTCGTGGTGCCGGCCGTTTACGCGATCTTCTCGCGGGCAACGATCAAGCACATGTGACGGTCCTGAGGAGACCGTGCCGATGCAGGGTTTCCGAAATCGCCTGCTCGCGGAAATAAGGAAGCAGTTCAATCCTGCCATTGAGCGCTGGCGTGCTGGAAACCAGCCTCGTCCCAGCTTCAATCGCAGCCTCCGCCAGCGCGGGCGATGCCATGGGCGTCCGGACCAACCCGTAGCCTCCGGCCTCAAGCCGGCGGCACAGCGTGCTTTCGCTTTCACGCCAGGTCCTGCCCTTCCAGCCGGAGAAATTGGAATCCTCAGGCAAGGACAACTCCACTTCCGCTCCCGAGGCGAACGCCGCCAGCAGGATCCGGTCGAGCACCGCTCTATCCGATCCTTCAGTGGCCCGGACAAGGACGCGGGCGAAAGACCGGTAGCGGAAAATGTTCGACTCGCATTTCAAACCGGACGGGTCGTGCTCCTTTGAAAAAACTGATGCCATCCAATAAGCATCGCTCTCTGCAGCAGCAGTTAGGACATCGGCATCGCCACCTGCCTTGATCAACTCTCCTAACAATCGATTCTTCCCTCCGAGCCGATGCGATGGCGAACCCTCACTACTCCACGAGCCAAACTGCGCCGCATAATTCGGTCCTCCGGCTTTCGCGCCGGTTCCGAAGCACGAACGCTTCCAACCACCAAACGGCTGGCGCTGGACGATGGCTCCCGTGATCGCGCGGTTGATGTAGGCATTTCCAACTTCCACCCGCTCGCGCCAGATCGCGATCTCGGCGGGATCGAGAGAATGAATGCCGCCGGTTAGGCCGAAGTCCGAGGCGTTTTGAATTTCAATCGCGTGCTCAAGATCATCGGCCCGCATCAATCCCAGCACCGGGCCGAAGCATTCCGTGCGGTGAAACCAGCTTCCTTGCGTCACGCCAAGCTTGATTCCCGGTGACCAGAGGCACGGATTGCCATCGATCATCTTTGGCTCCAGCAGCCATTCCTCACCCTCGTCCAAAATCGTTAGGGCACGCAGCAGCGCATCGCCGGGCTCACGGACGACGGGCGTCACGAAACTGTCGTAGCGCCAGGAACTCCCGACGTGAAGCGAGGCCGCCGCATCGAGCACACGGCGGCGGAAGCCGGGATCGTCATAAACTTCCGCTTCCACGATTGCCAGCGAGGCAGCCGAGCACTTTTGCCCGGCGTGGCCGAACGCGCTTTTCACCAAGTCCTTCACCGCCAGATCGGGATCGGCGGCGGCGGTGATGATGAGCGCGTTTTTTCCCGAGGTCTCGGCGAACAACCGCAGATCCGGCTTCCAACCGAGGAACATCCGCGCGGTTTCATAGGCACCGGTTAGAATGACCGCGCCAATCCGCGGATCCGTGACCAGCGACCGGCCGGTTTCATCGTCGAGGCACGGCAGGAATTGCAGGGCTTCCTTGGGAATGCCCGCCTCCCACAGCGCGTTCACCATCACCCATGCGGTGAGCACCGTTTCCGGAGCGGGTTTGAGAATCACGGTATTCCCCGCGACCAGCGCGGCGAGGATGCCGCCGCAGGGAATCGCGAGAGGAAAATTCCACGGCGGCGTGACCAGCACCGTGCCTAACGGTTTAAAGATAGAACCGTCGAACCATTCCTCGGAAAACGCACGGGCGTAGTAGTTCGCGAAATCGATGGCCTCGCTGAATTCGGCATCCGCCTCCATCACCGATTTTCCCGCATCCATGACCATCGTCGCGATCGCCTCACCGCGGCAGTCCGCCAGTGTGGCGGCGGCTTGCTCTAGCAACTCGCCGCGACCTGCAAAACCCAGTGCCTGCCATGATTCCCTGGCAGCCACTGCGGTTTCAAGAGCGCTTTGGATCTGAGAGGCGTCGGCCATCGCATAGCGATAGGCTTCGACGCCAGGCCGCGACGGATCGCTGGCAATTGCCTGAGCCGCGCCTTCGACCAGGTCGCCGCCGATCTGGAGCGGCAACGGAGCGATCCGGGCAACCGCAAGCGATTCCACTTTTTCACGGATCCATGCGACGTTGTGCGGAAGCGACCAATCGGTATCGGCTTCGTTGTGAAACGCATCACCTAACGGAACAGCGGTCTCAGTCGTGCGGTTCTGCACCCGTCGCGGGCCGGCTGACGTGGTGTGGATTCCGTCACAAGCGGTGAGGAAACGGGACTTCTGTCTTTGCCACGCGGCATCGCCCGGAGCCATGCCAAACAGGTCATGCAGGAAATTCTCCGGCGAGGTGTTCTCGTCGAGGCGGCGGACCAGATAGGCGATGGCACGGGGAAAGTCCTCGCGCTTCACCACCGGCACATACAGCAACAGACCGGCGGCGGCATCGCGGACGGTTCGCGCCTGGTGGTTCGCCATACCTTCTAACATTTCAAACTCCACCCGGCTCTCCACGCCTTCGCGGGCACGGAGCAGGAGGCCGTAGGCGATATCGAACAAATTATGGCTGGCCACGCCGAGTCTAACTGCCCGAGCGTTTTCCCGACGGCATCCTTCGTGGAGCATGCGCTTGAAATTCGCGTCCACCTCGGCCTTCGAACCATAGGTCGCCAGCGGCCAGTCGTGAATCTCGGCATCGACTTTTTCCATTGCGAGATTCGCGCCTTTCACGATGCGGATCTTGATGCCCGCGCCACCACCACCGACACGGCAGCGGGCCCATTCGTTGAGCTGGCATTGCACCGGCCAGGCATCTGGCAGATAGGCTTGCAGCACGATGCCGGCTTCGAGGTTTTTGAACTCGGCTTCATCCAACACCTCCCGGAAAGCGTCGCAAGTCAGGCGCAGATCGCGGTATTCCTCCATGTCGAGATTCACGAACTTGGCAGGCGTCGCGGCCCGATAGAGTTGGCGTAAGCGCGATTTGATTTCCGTCAGAGTTTCGGTGACTGCCACCAGGTGAATCTGGCTGAAGATCGCCGAAATTTTCACGGAAATATAATCGATATAGGGATCCGCAAGCTGCGCGAGATTGCCCGCCAGCCGCTTGCCGGCTTCTTCCTCGCCCAAGATCGCTTCGCCGAGTTGGTTGAGGTTCATCCGCATGCCGGCCTCGCGGCGTTTTGCCAGATGATGGCGGAGTGCGCCTTCTTCGGCAGGCAGGATGACGGAGGAACTCTCGTCGCGCATCTTCGCGGCAATCAACGCCATGGTCGCGCCAGGGATGATGTTAGAAGCGATTTCACCGAGGCGCATCGCCACCCGGGATTCCAAAGGGAGATAGGCGGGAATGCCATGTTCCTGAATGAGATCGCGGAAACGCCTCGCCTCCCGTGCGGCGGTCGGCGCGCGGAACACCTGATCCGCCATCGCGAAGGTGAACGCCTTGCCCTCCGGATCGTCCATCAGCCTTGCCATCTGGCGCGCTTGTTTTTTCTCGCTCCACCGTTGGCAGGAAACCGCCTCGCTCAGGAGTTCGGCGGCGAGTTCAACCGCAAGGTCGGGCAGTTCCACGTCAGCAGGCTTGGATTCGCGGCAGCGTTCGATCAAATCGTAAAGCGAGGTCATTGCAGACAAATATAACACCCCGGTCTTGACCGTTTCCACCGCAAGTCGCGGCGGAGGCGGTCAGAAATCGAGGAACTGCGAGTTGATCCTTGCCACGCCGCGGACGGAATGGCTTGGCTCGGATGTGGCCATTGATACCGAATTCATCGCGCGGATCGATTCACCGCGGTTCTGCGAGCGCTTGTTCGCGGTGCTGCCGGACGTGGTGTTCTGCCTTAAAGATTCCGACTTCCGTTACCGCGCGGCGAACCAGGCCTTCGCCGAGCGGATCGGGCTGAAGAACGCGAGCCGCTTGATCGGGAAAACGGCCGAGGATTTTTTCGATCCGGTTTTTTCGCAGAATTACCGCGAGCAGGACCTGCGCATCATGGCCGGTGGCGATGTCACGGACGAACTGGAACTCGTGACCAACCGCGATGGCTCGGCCGGTTGGTATCTGGCGACGAAAATCCCGCTGCACGACTCCAGCGGAACGGTGATCGGGCTTGCCTCCGTTTCCCGCGATCTTCGTGAGCCGCGCGAAGGAGACGCCGAGCTCGCCGGCATCGCCAAAGTCGCCGATCATATTCGCGAGAACCCAGACCAACCGTTGCGCGGCGGTGAGCTGGCGGAGATCGCGAAGCTAACACCCACCCAGCTCGACCGGCGGATGCGGCGGGTATTTCACCTGAGCACCGCACAGTTCGTTAGAAAATCGCGGATCGAACATGCGGCGGTATTGCTCGCCACCACGACCATCCCGATTGTGGAACTCGCGCTGTCATGCGGCTACGGCGACCAGACCGCGCTGACGCGGCAGTTCCGGGCGACCGTGGGAATCCCGCCCGCCGCCTACCGCGATCACATGCGGAAGCAACGGTGAGGATCTATCAGAGCGGCAGGTCGTAGCTGCGGCCGACGACGCCCTCGTACCAGCGGAGGTAAGCTTGGTTGACCATCGAGTAGCCGCCGGGAGTCGGGTAGTTCCCGGTGAAATACCAGTCGCCGCACTCGCCTTTGATGGACGCGTGGAGGTTGTCGATATTTTGGAAGATCACCTGCACCTCGCCGTCCCAGTCGATGCCTTCCGGATAGACCATGCGGCTGACTTCGGCGGAAATCTCCTCGTCGGTGAAGGCCGCGTAAACCTGTTGGACACGGTTGCGGCGGTCGTTGGCCGGAAGCTTCAGCTCGGCCACGCAATCGTCGTAAATGCGATCCAGCAACGACTGTCGTCCCGCCCGGCGGTGAAGCGCGATGGCTGCCTGGAAAGCGATGAACTTGCCGAGCTCCGACATGTCGATGCCATAACAGTCTGGATAACGGATCTGCGGCGCGGTGGAACAAACGACGATTTTCGAAGGTTTGGTGCGGGCGAGAATTTTGAGAATCGACTGCTTCAACGTGGTGCCGCGCACGATGGAATCGTCGAGGGCGACCAGAAAATCACCGGGTTTCACGACGCCGTAAGTGATGTCGTAAACGTGGGAGACCATCTGATCGCGGCCCTTTTCCTGGGAAATAAAGGTCCGCATCTTGATATCCTTGTGAGCGACCTTCTCGCCCTTCGGCCAGTTGCGCAGGATCAGATCGTCCACCAGATCGGCGGTTAGGGAGCCGTCGGCCGAGGCTTGCAGGATCGACGAACGCACTTCCTGACGACGGAAAAGTCGGAGTCCGTCCATCAAGCCGTAGTAAGCGGTTTCCGCGGTGTTAGGAATGAAGGAGAAGATGGTTTTCTCAAACGCGCCGCCGATGGATTCGACGACCTGCGGGACAAGAGCAGCTCCCATCGCTTTCCGCTCGCGATAGATCTGCGGATCATTGCCGCGGGAGAAGTAAATTTTCTCGAAGGAACAGGGGGTGTATTTCTGCGGCGGCGCGAATGGGGAATCGGACATGGAGCCGTCCGACTTGATAGTGATCATCGATCCAGGATCGACGGCTCTCACCTCGCTGGCGTCTGCTTCGAAAACAGTCATTAGCGGCACCCGCTCGGAAGCGAAGGCGATGACCTCGTCGGTGATCAACATGTGACAAGGGCGGATGCCCCTCGGATCGCGCATCACGAACATGTCGCCATTGCCGATGACGCCACAGATGGCGTAACCGCCGTCCCATGCGGCGGCGGATTCGGCGACAAGCTTCGGCACGTCGAGCGCCGCGGAGATTCGCCCGGGCATTTCCGCGCCGGGAACTCCCTCGTCGCGCAGTTGCCGATAGAGATCGGTATGGGCTTCGTCGAGATGATAGCCGATTTCCTCTAACACCGTCTGAGTGTCAGTGCCGAAAACCGGGTGTTGACCGCGGTCGATGAGCACTTCGTTGAGCTCGGCTGCGTTGGTCATGTTGAAATTTCCCATCACCATCAGGGTGCGGGTCGGCCAGTTGCTGCGGCGCAGATAGGGATGGCAGCAGCCGACGTCGAATTCACCGGACGTGCCGTAGCGCAAGTGGCCGATGAGGATTTCGCCGCCGAAATCGAAGTGTTTTTTGACGCTTTCCGGATCCTTGTGATCCATCAGTCCCTTGCGGGACATTTTGTAG
Source organism: Luteolibacter sp. (assembly GCF_039920825.1). Classification (GTDB taxonomy): domain Bacteria; phylum Verrucomicrobiota; class Verrucomicrobiia; order Verrucomicrobiales; family Akkermansiaceae; genus Luteolibacter. The sequence continues at coordinate 11,221 of NZ_JBDSCX010000060.1, forward strand.
AACTCCTTGGTCTCCTTGCGGAAAATTTCTGAGAGAGCGTCCTTTTCCACGCCGCGCCGCCGATTGACGTAGGGCTGGCCGATCGGCATGTCGAGTTTTACGCAGCCGATCCCGGTGCCGTCCTGGCCCCGGTTTCGCTGTTTTTCCATCAGGAGAAACAGCTTGTTCAGTCCCCAGAGGTTGGTGCCGTAGCGGTCGTAGTAATAAGCCAGAGGTTTGCGGAGCCGGACTGCGGCGATTCCGCATTCGTGGGTGAGGAAGTCGCTCATGCGTGGTTGGATTTTAGCCTCACTCGCCGATTACGCAAACGCGGACCCCTTCTTCGGGAACCATGCGACCGAGAACCGTGCCGCCGTCGCCCGCCTTGAGGGCGGTTTCGACATCGGCTTCCGCGACGATCGCGACCCAGCCGATGCCCATGTTGAAGGTGTGGAAGCGATCTTCCGCATCGACGTGGGAAAGGAGCTTCTCAATGCCGGGAAGGTTCCATTTCGGGATTTGCAAATCCGCACCCATTCCGCGGAAGAGGCGTTCGAGGTTTTCGGGAAGTCCGCCGCCGGTGATGTGAGACATCGCTTTCGGCTTCACGCCGGATTTTTTCAAATCGCGGGTGACGTCGTGGTAGAGACGGGTGGGTTTGAGCCAGGCATGGAGTTCTTCGTCGGTGACTTCGCCGGGGAATTCGTTGAGCACGCGGCGGACGAGCGACCAGCCATTGGCGTGGATGCTGTCGGATGCGTAGCCGATGAGGACATCGCCGACTGCGACGGTGGTAGGATCGATAAGGTCGGGCTTTTCGGCGCAGCCGATGCAGAAGCCGGAAAGCTCAATGACGTCCACGGGGACGATTCCCGGCATTTCGGCGGTTTCGCCTCCCGCGAGAATGCAGTCGCAGGCTTCGAGGTAGTCGGCCATGCCGGAAATGAGGCGGGTGATTTTTTCCTCATGCAGGGCAGCGATGCCGATGTAATCGAGGAAAAGCAACGCATCGCCGCCCGTGGTGAGGATGTCGTTCACGCTCATGGCGACGAGATCCTTGCCGGCGGTTTCAAGGAGATCGTGCTCCAAAAGCAGTTCCAGCTTCGTTCCCACGCCATCGCAGCCCGTCATCATGACCGGCTCCTTGTAGCTGCTGAGATCGTAGCAGGCTGCGAAAAGCCCGAAGGCTCCCCACAGTTTGCGTGTTTGTTGAGTTCTCCGCACGTGAGTGCCGATATCGCCCACCAGAGCGGCCGCTTTGCGCGTGTCCACTCCTGCCTGTTGGTAAGTTAGCTTGCCCGCCATATTCCGCTGCGGGGAGTTCTACAAGCCACTCTCTTCGCGTCACGAAGAAAAAATCTTTGCTTTGCCCGCAGCCCGCCAAATCCCCAAGAACCCTTGATTTATGAAGGGCTTAAATCACCTGGTAGGATTGTTTTTAAAAAACTGACACATAAGGCCTGAAAATGTTCAAAAAAAGATTGCCAATCTGAGGTGATTATTTTAGATATCGGAAAGGTTAGCGAAGCGGATATTTAAGACATCTTGACAATCTGCCGAATTAGCCTAGAACCGCAACGAAATCGAAATCCACAACGATGACCAAGCCAGCCCCATCCATCCATCTCGACTCCGGTCTTGAAATTGGCTACGGCAGTCCGCTCGCCCGATTCGGGGAAGCGGTGACCCTTGCCGGTGGCACCCATTTCCTCCTGGCCCGCAATGGCCGGGGCAAGACCACCCTCCTTCGCACCCTCGCCGGAACGCAGAAGCCGGTGGCCGGAAAATTCCGGGTTGAGGGATTCCTGCAATATCTTCCCGAAGACCTGCGCTTCGATCCTGAAATCACTCCGGCAATGGTTTTCCGGATGCTGCTTCCGAAGCCGAGGCTCAGTGAAGCGCTCGATCTCGCCTCGCGGATCGAACTCGACGTGAAGAAGCCCTACGGCCGTCTCTCCACCGGCAACCGTCGCAAAACCAGCCTGATCATGGCTGAGTTTTCGGTGAAACAGGATCGCGGCAACATTCTTCTTCTCGACGAACCCTTCAGCGGTTTGGACGCCTTTGCCCGCCAGGCATTCGAGGAAATCTGGAAGGAATCCTCCGCCAACGTGCTCCGTCTCGTGAGCTGCCACCCGGACTACGACTCGATGGAAATGCCCAGCGCGTTGATGATCGAAGGCAAAAACGCCCGCCATCTCAACGAAAGCGGCCAGACCTGGAGCGGCCTGAAGAATTTGATGAACTGAACGAAGCCATGAGACTTTTCCGACTTACATTAGCAACGATTTTCCAGCGCAAGGCCTGGGCGATTTGTGCTCTTGCGGTAATCGCGCTGCCTTTCGCTCTGCCGATGATTTCCAGCGCCACCGAGAAGCCGATTCTCGTTCAGCCAGCGAGAATCCAAGCCGCTTGGGGCACACTCTGGGTTTGCACCGTGCTCTGGGGCTTGTTCACCGCCGCTCGCGAGGGTGAAACCAACGCCAAGACCGGGGTGGGGGAGTATTTCCAGACCACCGGGCTGTCCGCGACGCGGCAACTTTTTGAAATTTGGCTCGCGGTGTTCTGTTTCGTCGCCCCACTGGCACTGATAACCGCCGCGATCTGCCAATTTGCCGCGGCTCCGGCCGATCCGGTCGAGCATGCGATGTGGTGGACGCTGAATTTGCAATACGTCACGCTGTTTCTGCTGGTGACTGGCCCGTTGCTGGCCTTGGCGACAGCGATCGCCTCGCGTTTTGGCGGGATCACCGGCTTCGCGACCACCATGGGAATCACGCTCTATGGACTCTACGGCGTCGGCTATCTCAAGAACATGCTTCAACTTGAAGCCAATCCGATTCTTCACGGAGTGTGGTTGTTCTCGCCCCACTACGATTTCGCGGATCTAACACAGCGTTTGTTTTTCAAAACCGGCGCTCTGCCCACCGGAGACTTCTGGAGCATGATTCTCTATTTCGGTGGAATCCTGGCGGTTTACACCGGCGTCTCCCGCCTCTGCTTCCGCACCAAGCTCTCCGCCTGAAACCAAAAAACTCCAGCCGCTAACACCTTTTACCATGTCCCGCACACTTTCCAACGCACTCTCCGCCTGCCTCATCGGCGCTGGCGCTTGTGTCTGGGCGTTTGCCGGCCGCCCGCTGGTGGTGAAGCCCGAATTGAACGCCCCATTGAACCCGCTCGGGATCAATGGAAGTCCTTACGGCGAGGTTTTCGCGATGGCGATGCAAGGGCCGATCGAGACTTACTTCCACGGAACCGCTGGCGGTGACCACGATCATGACGCGAAGGCCGCCGCTCATAAGGACGCCTCGGAAAAATCCGTAGCCAAACCACCCGCTTCCCTCGAAAACCGGTTTGAAAATCTCCTCACGTCTCTGGAAAACGTTTCCGAAGTCAGGACCAATCCGAAGGCTGCGAACGAGGCGCACAAGCGCTACATCCGCCGCCAGATCGAAGACAAGCTGCGCTTCGCCTATCAGTTGGATCCGTCGCACTACGCGAACTACAACTCGCTGCACCTGTTTCTAACTGAGTCGCAGATGGGCACCCGGCCCGAGCTCACTCCATCGGCCGCGAAACTCGCGGAGGACACCATTCAATACTGTCTGAAGCAGGAAAACGATCCGAGGCCCGCACTAACAGCAGCCGCCGCGGCATCGAACATCTTGGAGCTGATGTTCAATAATTACCGCGGCGAGCATCCCACGTTCACCATCCCGCAAATGAAGCAATATCTGGCCTTGCTGGATCATTGCATGAATCGCTACGTCACCATCGCCCAACAATGGGAGCGCACGAAAAACTGGGAGTTGCTTTCCCCGCAGCGGATCACCGAGTGCGACGAGCGTTTCACGTTCCTCTGCCGCATCCGCGAATCCTGTTCCGAAACCATCGCCCGCTTCGAGGGCCAGTCCCACGAACCCCAGGCATTCAACTGATTTTCTTTCGTTAGGGATTCAACGCTTCATCACCATGTCCGTTTTCACCGCAGTCGTCGAACCACCACCGCTTCCAGGGTATGCCCCGGCAGCCGCGCCGGTGCGTTTCGCACCAGGCATGAAGGGGACCGACCTGTTGGGAATCATCTTCCGGGTTTGCCGCGAGTTGCGCGTATCCGACATCCAGATGCGGGCGGATCGTCCGGTTTATATCCATACCAACAAGGGCATGGAGAAGCTCGATTTTCTCGGGATTCTATCAGCCGGCAACATGGATGAAATCCTCAAGGAGCTCATCACCAACCGCGAGAGCGGCAGCCATGGCTTCGGCCAGGAGCAAAGTATGAACATGCGGGTGGATGAGAAGATCCGCCTCGCCATCGCCGCCTTCTCCGAAAGCCGGGTGGCTGACTTCTCCTGCGACGGCATCCCCATGGGCGACAGCGGCGAACGCTCCGGCCGCTTGCGGATCCAAGCCCACTTGAGCTCGTCCGGACTGGGCGTCACCTGCCGGATTCTCAACGATTTCATCCCGGAGCTTGAGTCTCTGGGCATCGACCCGGATACGACCGACACCTTGCGCCACGGCGTTCTGAAACGTGCCGGCCTTTGCCTCGTCACGGGCCCCACCGGTTCCGGCAAGTCCACGACACTCGCTTCTCTCATTGACTGGGCGCGTCGCAACCACCCGAAGCACATCGTCACTGTTGAGGATCCCATCGAGTATCAATATCCCGATGATATGGATGATCCCGACTATCCGGGCCATCGCATTCCATCTCCCAGCATCGTGACCCAACAGGAAGTTGGTCGCGACGTCCATTCCTACCGCCAGGGCCTCAAAGATGTCCTTCGGAAAGCTCCCCACATCATTCTCCTCGGGGAAATTCGGGACCGCGAGGCGATGGAAACCTGCATGGAAGCCGCGCAAACCGGACACTTGGTTCTCTCCACCCTTCATACCACCGGAGCCGTCAAGACGATCGGACGGATTCTCGAACTCTATCCGAAGGAGAGCCACACCTCGGTTCTCAGCCGCCTGGCTGAAATCCTCATTTTCATCCATTCCCAAGGACTTCTCAATGGCGTCCAGCGGCGGGTCCTCACCTACGAATTCCTTCAGAACAACGACGACGCGGTTTCCAGCGCCATCGCCAACTACGACGGCGGGGCCCGCTCGCTCGAAGACGTGATCCGCCGCGCGGGCAACATCGAGTGGGATTCCAATCTCCGCCGCCTGCTCAATCAGGGCGTCATCACACAAGAAACTTTCCAGAACGTGAAAATGAACAAGAACGACGACGGCGACTGATCCAACCGGTCACTTTCCCATCGCCGACAACCACCCCTTTCCGAGATTATCCCGACGAATTTGAAGAACTCAGAACTCTGCTGATTCGAACGGCCTTCTCTATCTGACAAAAAACAACACACCCGAATAGAAAATAGAAAATAACACACTATGAAACTGACCAACACCCAAAGCATGAAAGCAAAGTCCGGAATGACCCTCCTCGAATTGACGGTCGTCATCCTCGTCTTGCTTTCCCTCATCTCCATCCTCTTCATTGGTGCCCGCGCCTGGAAGAAGGGATCGGATCGCTCGGCCTCCATCCTCACCA
>NZ_JBDSCX010000061.1:0-29651 GCF_039920825.1 Luteolibacter sp.
GTTGCGATGACATCAAGGGCTTCAAGGTGGTGCCGAAGCGCTGGATCGTTGAGCGGACCTTCGGCTGGCTCATCCAGTCACGCAGGCTGGTGCGAGACTACGAGGTGAAAACAAGCCATTCGGAATCAATGATCTATCTGTCCATGAGCAAGAGAATGCTCGCCAGAATCGGCTGATAGATAATTTTAAGACAGCCTCTTATCACGTCACACTTTTTTAAGGAAGGTTGTTGTTCCGCCGACCCGGGTGGGCCGTAGTCCCACCCTCCTTATTTTCCGCTCTTTTCATTCACCTTTCCGGAAATCTGTTTGAGTTTCATTTCCTTCAGCAACTGTTGATCCGTTTCGAAGTCCCTCTTGGCATCGACGTAGTCTTGAGCATCGAGGCCACGCTTGATCGCTTCCTGACGAGACTCCTCCTTCATCGCCTCGACTCCCTTCAACCGATCCGTGGCCATTTCCAATTGGGCCTGCAATACGGCTCTCAAGTTGACGACGCTCTCGTTCATTTGGAGTTTGATCGCTTCCACGCGCTCAGTCTGGGCCAGCAGCGTGGGATGCCTGTCACCGAGCCCCCGCCTCTTGAGAAGGTCCAACTCGCGCTGCGCCTCCAGATATTGCGGATAGAGAACCTTGACGGCATTGTCCGGCAGATCGAGTCCCGCCGCGTAGTTCATCAACTGTTGATCTGACTCTCAAGCTGCATCTTTTGCGTTTGAAGATCATTGTAGGTCTGAAGAGCATTTTTCGCAACCTGATCCTCATCAGTTCCGGACTGTCCGTAAAATGAATCCTGTCCCCGATGGATGATGCCTCTGTTGCGGACGATGGTGGCCAGCACCTTCCGTCGCTCTTCCACTTTCGCCTCCTGATCCCGGACCGCTTCATCCAACGCCGCCAGGCCGGACTGCTGGTGCCGCTCGATTTCACCGGCCGCATGACGCGCACTTTCGGGAACTTCTGCTTCGCGAATCTGTTGATCGGACAAATCACCTGCGGTTCGGGCGGGTTGGTTCGATTCTCGACTTTGCACTGCCGTCGCAGCCTCGATCTTCACCAACTTGTAGCCTAGGGACAGCCAGATGACTGCTCCAAGGCCACCGAGCACCAGACAAATCAGGAAGCTGCGTTTGAACATGGACGGACGTTAGACAAATCATTGCCGAACGCAAGCATTAACTTTGTTGCACAAAGTTAATAATATAACTAAAAGTGGTGTGCTGCGGTGAATCCCGAGCTGTCGTCGCGCGGACGAGGATATCGCTGAATCCCCTAAAGAATCACACGCTAGCCAACCTAGGAGGAACGGAGATCTACCTTCCCTATTTTCCTAATCCCGCTTTCTCATCGGCTAACTTGAGCTTCATTTCCTCCAACAACTTCTGGTCCGTTTCAAAATCCCGCTTTGCCTCAATATAGCTCTGCCCATCCTTGCGCTGCTTGGCAATCTCCTCAGGGGTCTCAGGCAAAGGAAGAGACTCTCCTTTTTTGTAAATGACAGCGGTTTTCCGGACCACATCCGCCAAAGCCAACCGCTTTTCTTCCACGATCAACTCCTGAGTTGCGATAGCCTTTTCGAGAATTGGCAGGCGGCTTTTCTCAAGCTCATCCCCGGCGTGGCGAGAGCTCTCGCGGGCAGCAACGGCGGCGTTGGGGAGTTGGACTACTTGTCCTGCGGAATCCGCTGGCTTCACCTGATCCATTCCGGACGATTTCAACTCAGGACTCTTGGCTCCTTGATCGTTTGGAGCCTCCATCTGATGGCGCATACGACCCAACAACATCCACGTGACCGTCGCCAGACCAAGCATCACCAGACAAACTAAGCCCACGCGTTTTAACATGCTTGCAGTCTGGCCAGACCTAGCAGCCGATGCAATCGGATTCAATGACCGGGTGGATAGGGATTCATCCGCCTCACCTCCCACCCTTTTTCACCCAGGAATCCTTGAGGGCGACGGTGCGGTTGAAGACAGGTTTGGTGCCGGCTTGGTGATCGATGACATCAGCGACGAAGTAGCCGGTGCGGTCGAATTGGCAGGAATAGCCGGGTTCCACGGTGGCCAGCGATGGCTCGATTTTGGCGGTGAGAACCTTCAGCGACTCCGGGTTGATGACGCTGAGGAATCCACCTTCCGCCCCGTCGGGATCCTCCACGGTGAAGAGGCGGTCGTAGATTCTCACTTCGGCATCAAGGCCTGTGACGCAATCAACCCAATGGATCGCGGCTTTGCAGACAACTCCCTCGGGCGAATCGGCACCGACCGTGTTAGGAAGAATTTCGGCGCTGATGAGGGTAATGTTGCCATCGGCATCCTTTTCAAATCCGGTGCAGCGGATGATGTGCCCGCCCTTGAGGCGGACGTAGCGATCCGGCCCAAGACGGAAGAATTTCTTCTCGGGCACTTCCATAAAATCCTCGCGCTCGATCCAGACTTCGTTAGAGATCGGGATGTTGCGGTTGCCCATCTCCGGATTTTGCGGGTGATTGGCGACCTCTACGGCAGTTAGCGGTTCGGCAGACCAATTTTCGAGAACGACTTTGACCGGATCGAGCACCGCCATGCGGCGGGGCGCCGAGTGGTTGAGGAAATCGCGGATGTCGAACTCCAACAGCGCGACATCGGTGGTGCCGTTGAATTTGGTGATGCCGACGCGTTTGCAGAAATGCACCACCGCTTCCGGCGGATAACCACGCCGGCGGAGACCGGAGATCGTCGGCAGGCGCGGGTCGTTCCAACCGCCGACGTGGCCGCTTTGCACGAGTTCGAGCAGCTTGCGCTTGCTCATGATCGTGTAGCTCAGGTTGAGGCGGGCGAACTCGATCTGGCGCGGCTTGGACGGCACCGGGCAGTTGTCGATGACCCAGTCATAAAGCGGCCGGTGGTTTTCAAACTCCAGCGTGCAAAGCGAGTGGGTAATGCTTTCCAACGCGTCTTCCAGCGGATGCGCGTAGTCATACATCGGATAGATGCACCACGAGTCTCCGGTGTTGTGATGGTGCGCGTGCATGATCCGATAGAGCACCGGATCGCGCAGGTTCATGTTCGACGAGGCGAGGTCGATCTTCGCGCGGAGGACGCATTCGCCTTCCTTGAATTCGCCGGCCTTCATGCGGGCGAAGAGGTCGAGGTTTTCCTCAACACTGCGGGACCGGCCGGGCGACGGGGTTCCTGGCGTGGTGAGATTGCCGCGGCAGGCACGCATTTCCTCAGCGGATTGCTGTTCGATGTAGGCCTTGCCCTCCTTGATGAGATGGACGGCGCAGTCGTGGAAAAACGTGAAATAATCGCTGGCGAAGTAGAGATCTTTCCCCCAATCGAAGCCGAGCCATTTCACGTCCGCCTTGATGCTTTCGACGTATTCGGTTTCCTCCTTCTCCGGGTTTGTATCGTCGAAGCGGAGGTGGCACTTCGCGCCCGGGTGTTCCTGAGCGATTCCAAAGTTCAGGCAGATCGACTTGGCGTGGCCGATGTGCAGGTAGCCGTTAGGTTCCGGCGGAAAGCGGGTGATGGTGGTGGCGTGTTTGCCGGTGGCAAGGTCGTCCGCGATGATTTCGCGGATGAAGTCGAGCTTTGGGGTGATGGGATCGGACATTGGGAAAAAATAGAAGAGGAAGATAAACCACGAAAGGCACGAAGAGACACGAAAGTCAGAAAACGATCCGACGTGTTTCGAGACGGCGATGTTTGAAATTGATGATGAAGCCTACACGGAGCTTCGTGAGGCGGAGATAGTTGAGCATCTGAGCAATCTCGATATCCCCGATGTGGTCGATGGTTTTGGTATCAACCACGATTGACTCGAAGGCGATGAGGTCCGGTATAAACTCACCGATCAAGCGACCTTTGTAATCCAGTTGAAATCTAGGTTGTTGGACATAGGGAATAGTCCTCAGCTCGAACTCACAAACCAAGGCATTTTCATAAGGTTTCTCAAGCAGCCCGTGACCCAGCACCTGATGAACCTCCATTGCCGCGTCCAAGATCATCCCAACTTCAGAATGAAACAATTTTTTCTCTTCCTCCATTTCGTGATCCTTCGTGTTTTTCGTGGTTCTCTTTATTTCGCCAGTTCCTTGAGCAGCGCCTGATTCATGCGGATTCCCGCCTCGAAATTCTCAACCGGGAAGTTTTCGTTAGGTGCGTGGATCTGCGCGTCGGACAGGGCGAGGCCGAGCAACAGCGTGTCCGAACCGAGGATGTCGCGGAAGGTCTGTACGATGGGAATGCTGCCGCCTTCGCGGATGAGAACCGGCTCGGCATTGAAGGACGCACGGAGGGCGGCTTGCGCGGCGAGGCCGTATTTCGAGTTGGGATCAGTGACGTAGGGTTTGCCATCATGGCCGGGCTTGACCTCGACTTCGACGCCGGGCGGGCAATGCCATTCGAGGTGGCTCTTGACCTTTTCCATGATGTCTTTCGGGCTTTGATCAGGGACCAGACGGAAGGAAAGTTTGGCAAAGGCTTCTGCGGGAAGAACCGTCTTGGAACCCTCCCCCTGATAGCCACCGCCGATGCCGTTGACCTCGGCGGTCGGGCGGGCCCAAGTGCGCTCGGCGGACGTATAGCCGGGTTCGCCGAAGAGGCCGGGCGAACCGGTGACTGCTAGAAAATCCGCATCGCTCACGCCGGGGAGATTGGCCCACATTTCGCGTTCCCATGCTTCCAACGGACGCACTTGATCGTAGAAGCCCTCGATGGTGACGGTGCCGTCGAGCGCATGGAGACTGGAAACAAGACGAGCGAGTGCGGCGGCAGGATTCGCCACGGCACCGCCGAAAAGTCCGGAATGAAGATCGCCTTTCGGGCCACGCAGGATGACATCGCAGCAGGTGATGCCACGCAGGCCGTAGCCGAGGGTCGGCACGCCGGGAGCCACCATTCCGGTGTCGGAAATGGCGATGACATCGCATTTCAAATCATCGCAGTGATGGAGCAGGAACGACGCGAGGTTCGGACTGCCGATTTCCTCCTCACCTTCGAACAGGAAAATCAAATTGACGGGCAGCTCCTGATTTTCCCGCAGGGTCTTCTCAACGCCTAACACGTGAGCCATCATTTGGCCTTTGTTGTCAGTGGCACCCCGCGCCCAGATCTTGCCATCGCGGATGACCGGCTCGAAGGGAGCGCTGGTCCACAACGACAACGGATCCACCGGCTGGACGTCATAATGGCCATAGATCAACACGGTGCGGCGACCCGCGACATGGACATTTCTGGCAAGCACCACCGGATGCTTCGGCGTCTCATGGAGCTCGGTCGTCAGCCCCATGCCGTTGAGTTTGGACACAAGCCAGTCCGCACAGGCACGGACGTCGGCGGCGTGGTTCGAGTCCGTCGAAATGCTGGGGAAGCGCAGGAACGAAAACAGATTCTCTAGTTCGGGGGTCACGTCGGAAATGCTGCACATTTGAATAGCGCACCCGCAAGGCCATTTCGCGAAAATTCAATACCTCCGAATCAAAACCCGCGGTCTTTATTCATCTACCGGCACGACATCCACGGCGACCGACATTTTTTGCCCGCCGGCCCCAAGGGTCACCCCACGCAGCGGGCTGACATCCGAGAAATCGCGGCCCCAGGCGACGGTGATGTGGCGCTCGCCGGGGATGAGATTGTTCGTGGGATCCGTATCGATCCAGCCAGCGACCTCACCACAAAAAACCGAGATCCACGCGTGCGAGGCATCGGCGCCGGTGAGCTTCGCTTTGCCCGGCGGCGGCGCGGTTTCGAGGTAGCCGCTGACGTATCGCGCCGGAAGGCCGATCGAGCGGAGACAGGCCAACATGAGGTGGGCGAAATCCTGACAAACCCCGGCGCGGTTCTTGAAAACGTCCGAAACCGGTGTCGTGACATCGGTCGCCCGGGGATCGAATTTGAACTCCTTGAAAACCCGGGCTGTTAGCGCGACGACCGCCTGAAGGATCGGGCGGCCCGGAGGAAAATCCTGCAACACGTAAGTCTTATACTCGTTGCCGATCGGCACCATCGGCGATGAAAAGCGGAACGCTCCGGCTTCCGAGCAGTGCGTCAGTTTCTCCGCCTGACAGGCATCCCTAACTGATTCCCAGGCGGGGGTCAGCGCCGGATCGGGATGGCGCGTGGCAAACACCTCCACAAAACTGCGCGCCGTCACTTCCAACTCTTCATGCTTTCCCTCGATCTCGAAATAGGACGTGATGTTTCCAAACGAATCCACATGCACCCCGCGGCCGACGGGAATGGGCAGGATCTCAAGCGCGTGCCACGGACAACGCTGTCCGGGCAGCGTCCGCGGTGCCAGCCTTGCGAGATGGTGCGAGACCGTCACGGCACCTTCGTAGGTGTATTTCGTGCAATGGGTGAGGCGGTATTTCACGATGTCCGAAAATGTTAGTAAACCCTGCGCACCGAGTGGCTGAAGTAATGCTGGGTAAGCATGTCGGCGAAGACTTCCAGCCGCGAAAACAGCCCTTCCAACTCCCCTGCGGCGGGCGGAGCCGGGTTCGCGAATCTTTCGTCCAGTCCCAGCAGATGCTCGCGGATCTTCGGCAGAAGGCCGAATTCCGGATCGCCGGGAAACCGGGTGATTTCGTGGTCGAGGATACCGATCTGATAGGCCACCGCGCGCGGATTGGTGGCGTCGAAGAAAATCAGGTCGATGACCGCATCGAGACGCGGCCGTGAAAAGTGACGGCGGCGGTAGGTCATCACGCTGTCACAGGTCTCCAACAAAGGATCGAGCACCGCGGTTTCGCCCGCCCCCTGCCCTGCCGCCGTCCGAAGCAGCGAGACGGCACCGAGAGCTCGTTCAACGCGGCGGCCGACTTCGAGAAACCGCCAGCCCTGGCCGCGGGTCATGTTTTCCGCCTGCATCCCGGCAATGGCTGATAGATGGAGAATCAGGCTATCGAGCGTGCGCAGGAGATCCGAGGTTCCGGGCGAGCCGGGAGGAGCATGGATGACGTTTTCCAGACGGTTGAAAAAGCGCCAGGTGTCGTCCGACAAACGGTCGCGGGCGGCGGCGGCGTTCAACAGCAAAGAACGCGTCAGACTCGGAATTCCGCCGCGGGCCGACTCGTCGTGGATCAGTCCCGCGAGGATTTTCAAAGTCAGCGTCGGATGAATGATCACATCCTTCGGCAGCAGGCCGCAGCCGCGGATGAGAGTTAGACAAGCGGCGAGCTGCTGTTGCTGGAGACGTCCGGCCTCTCCCGTTAGATTGCGCAGCGTGACGCGCAGCAGCCGGGTGGCCATCTCGATGCGTTCCGAATACCGGCCGACCCAGAACAACTGCTCGGCGATGCGGCTCGGAATTTCCAGCGCCGACGGCTGATGCCCCTTCGCCGCCGTGGTGATTTTCACCTCGGACTTCAGAGCAGTGCCCACCGCTTCGTCGGAAATCCAGACATCCTTGGTGAATCCGGCATGCCTCGGCCACATCTGCGGGGCTTGCGCGGTTTTTCCGACCTTGGCAAGTCCGCCAGGCAAGGCAACAGGGCCGCTCTTCGCATTGACGGTGAACGCCCGCCAGATCACCGGACGCTGGCGGATGCCACGGGGCTCTAACGAGGGAGCCACGCTGGGCATCACATCCAACTGGGCGACAAAATCAAACGGCCGTTCCTCGATCGTGGCGATCCACTGCTTGCGGGCGGCGGGAGACAGGCTGGCGCAGCGGATCGGCAGGAGGCGGTCGCGATTGAAGGCCGAAAGCAGGACGTAGCGGTGCAGCTGATCGACCACGCGGCGGCGCACATCGGGCTGGCTCAGCCACCAAGTCTCCACGAAGGGCAGTTTGATTTCCTCGCCAAACCACTTGCGACAAATTCCGGGAAGGAACGGCATCAGTGCTGGCGTCGTGGCGAATCCGGCACCGGGAGCATTCGCGAGCGCGACGTTTCCCGTCCGCCATGCTTCGATCATGCCCGGCACGCCTCCACCACCCAATCCCCAATGTTCGAGCGGATCGAGGGTGTCCTCATTGATCCGGCTGGCCACCACATCGATGCGGCGCAGACCTGCCAGAGTCTTCAAAAACAGCCGCCGCTCGCGGACCGTTAGATCGGCGGGTTCGACCAGCGGAAACCCTAACAACCGCGCCTTGTAGGCATGTTCGAAATACGACGGATGGCGGAAACCGGGGGTCAGGAAGACCACGTTGGGCATTTCGCCGCGGGTCGGCAGGAGCGATTCGAGCGTGCTGCGTTCCAAATCGAAAAACGCACCAAGGCGCGCGATGCGGAGGCTTTCGAACTGATCGGATAGAAGGTTGGAAGTAACGTTGCGGTTTTCCAGAACCTGGCCGAGACCGCCCGGCGCGGAAGTATGATCCCTGAGCACGGTCCATTGGCCGTTGGCGGTGCGGACAAGATCGCAGCCGGTGGTCACAAGGAAACGTCCGCCGGTCGGCTGGATGCCGCGGGAATACTGGAGAAACGCCGGGCTGGAATGCACCAGATCGGGTGGCAGCAGGCCCTGTTTCAACAAATCCTGCGGGCCGTAGATGTCCGCCAACACGGCATCGATCAAACGGATGCGCTGGGCCAATCCGGCCGAAACCTGCGCCCAGTCGGCGGCCGAAACCATCAGCGGAATCGGGTCCAGTTCGTAGGGCTGCCCAACCCCGCCCACATCGCTGTAAACGTTGAAGGTCGTGCCAAGATCCTCGATCATCCGGTTCGCGGCGGAGGCCATGGAATTCCGTTCCTCGGCGCTCCAGCGATGGATTTTCTGGCTGAGTCCATGCCAATGCGGCCGGTATTCGCCGCGGGCATCGCTCATCTCATCCCAAGCAACAGGGGGCATCTCAGGACTCGCCTGAGATGAGGAAGATTGTTGATTGAAGCGGATGCTGTCGGCCATGAAATCGAGGTTCGTCGCGAACGACTCAAAACAGGCTCTATGGGATCATCCGCAAGTCCAGCGTGAAGGGAAAATCAGGGCTCAAAGGTGCCTCGCGGGCGGTCATTTTTCCGCCGGTATGGCCGTGCTCGAAGAACCGGGCAAGCCGACGGGCCTCCGCTTCGTAGGAATTCACCGGGAAACTGTCGTGACTCCGACCGCCGGGATGGGAGGCGTGGTAGGTGCATCCGCCCATCGAGCGGTCGTTCCACGTATCGACAAGGTCGAAAACCAGCGGCGTGTGGACCGGAATCGTCGGGTGGAGGCAATTCGGCGGCTGCCACGCGCGATAGCGAACCCCGGCGACGAATTCGCCGTGAGTGCCGGTCGGATGCAGCGGGATTTTGTTTCCATTGCAAGTGAGGACATGGCGTTCGCCCGTCAGCCCTTTGACCATGACCTGCATTCGCTCCACGGAGCTGTCCACATAGCGCACGGCCGCACCCGCTCCGCCTTCTTCGCCGAGGACGTGCCAAGGTTCGATGGCGTGGCGCATTTCCACTTCGACACCGCGTTGGACAAACTCGCCGATTCTCGGGAAACGGAATTCCAAATGCGGCGCGAACCAATCCTCCTCGATCCAATAACCTTGCTCGCGCAAATCGGATAGAACATCGCAGAAATCATTCCAAACGTAATGCGGCAGCATCCAGCGGTCGTGGATTTCGCTGTCCCAACGGACCAGCGGCTTGGTGTAAGGCTCGCGCCAGAAACGCGATACCAAAGCCCGCAGCACGAGGTGCTGGGCAAGGCTCATCTGATAGTGCGGCGGCATTTCGAAGTTCCGCATTTCCAACAACCCTAACCGCCCGGTCGAACTGTCGGGGCTGTATAGCTTGTCGATGCAGAATTCGGCGCGGTGGGTGTTTCCGGTAGGGTCGATTAGAAGATTTCGGAATGCGCGGTCCACCTGCCAGGGGAGCGATTTGCCATCGCCTTCGAGCGTCTTGAAGGCCACTTCCAGTTCGTGAATTGAGTCGTTGCGGGCCTCGTCGATCCGCGGAGCCTGCGAGGTGGGACCGACGAACAAACCGGAGAACAGATAACTGAGCGACGGGTGATGATTCCAGAAGGTGATCATGCTCCGCAACAAATCGGGACGGCGCAGCAACGGGCTGTCCGACGGAGTTTCGCCGCCGATGATGATATGGTTGCCGCCGCCGGTGCCGCAATGGCGGCCATCGACCATGAATTTCTCGGTCGCCAGACGGCAGAGATGCGCCTCCTCATAAAGTGTGGAGGTGTTGGCGACCAGCTCATCCCACGACGCTGCGGGGTGGAGATTCACCTCGATGACACCCGGGTCCGGCGTAACTTTGACCACACTGAGCCGCGAGTCGAAACTCGGCGGCGTGCCTTCGAGAATCACCGGCATTCCCAACGATTCGGCGGTGAGTTCGATGGTGGCGACGAGGTCGAGGAAATCCTCGGTATCGTCCACCGGCGGGAGGAAAATGTGCAGACGTCCGTCGCGCGGCTCGATGCAGAGCGCGCTGCGGGTGATCCACGACGCGGACTCCTGTTCTCCGGGTTTGCGTTCCCAAGGTCGGTTCGCGGCGGAGTTCTCGCCCTCGCGGTCCAGCCGGGATGTTAGGCGCGCGGTGGTTGCTTCCATCTCGCGCCGCTGATGGGCGAGGATCGTGCCGGGCGCAGGCGGAAAACTCGAAACCTGGCGTGTCGGGTCCTGCGGCACATGCCACGGATATTCCGATTCCAGAACCCACGGCAGCGAGTCGAGCGGCAGGCGGTAGCCCATCGCCGAATCACCGGGTAACAGATAGAGATTCTCATCGCGGAGGAACCACGGGCCGGTGGTCCAGCGGAGGCCCTGCGCGGTCATCCGGCGTTCCAGCGGAATCGCGTAACCGACGACCTCGTCGAGTCCCTGTTGGAACAAACGGGTCAGGCGTTCGCGTTCGAGCTTGTCCTTGAGATTGGATTTCAGCGGATCGACATTGTCCGGCAAACGCTTTTCGCGCCACATGTAATACAGCGAGTCTTCGTAGGCCGGGATCATCCACTTGGGATCTGCGCCGAGAGCACCGGTTAGAGCGGTGCCAAAACGTTTCGCGTGGGTGGCGTCGTGTTTATAGTCGTGGGATTCGTCGGCGATGAGCGAGTCGTTTTCCCAGATCGGCTGGCCGTCCTTGCGCCAATAGCAGCCCAACGACCAGCGCGGCAGCATTTCACCGGGATACCATTTCCCCTGGCCGTAAAACAACAGCCCGCCGGGAGCGAATTTCGCGCGCAGCCGCTTGATCAATTGGCCTGATAGAATCCGTTTGGTCGGTCCATTCGCCGCATTGTTCCACTCGTCGCCGTCGAAGTCGTCCATCGAGATGAAGGTCGGTTCGCCGCCCATGGTGAGACGGACATCCATCGCGTCGAGATCCTCGTCGATCTTGTGACCGATACGGAGAATTTCCTGCCATTGCTCCTCGGTGTAAGGAAGCGTGGTGCGGGGAGATTCGTAAATCCGGGTGACGGTCATTTCGTGCTCCATCTCGGATTCGCACGGCTCGACGCAGCCGGTAACCGGAGCGGCGCTCGAGGGATCCGGCGAGCACGCCAGTGGCAAGTGCCCTTCCCCGGCGAGCAGGCCGGAGGTGGGATCGAAACCGATCCAGCCGGCACCTGGTAGATAAACTTCGGTCCACGCGTGGAGGTCGGTGAAATCGATTTCCGAACCGACCGGCCCGTCGAGGGATTTCACGTCCGGCTTCAACTGGATCAAATAACCCGAGACAAACCGGCTCGCCAATCCGACGTGGCGCAACAGGACCGCCAACAGCCAGGCGGAGTCGCGGCAGGAACCGGACGCCAATTCGAGCGTTTCCTCGGGCGTTTGCACGCCTGGCTCCATGCGGATTCGATATCCGATGGCGTCCTGAAGCGCGGCATTTATTTCCACCAGCACATCGATGGTCCGGCCTTTTTTATTTTTAAAACGATCAATCTGCTTCGAAAGCAGCGGACCGGCTTTCTCGCGGGCGAGAAACGGGGCGAGTTCGTGCGCCTGATCCGCGGCGTATTGAAACGGAAATTCCTCGGCGAAGGGCTCGAGGAAGAAATCGAAAGGATTCTGAACCGACATTTCGACAACGAGATCCACCTCGATGTCCAAGCGGCTGGTCGGTTCCGGGAGCATCACCCGGGCCAGATAGTTGGCCTGCGGATCCTGCTGCCAGTTGATAAAATGGTCCATCGGCCCGACTTTCAGGCTGTAGGCAAGCACGTTCGACCGGCAATGCGGAGCCGGTCGAAGCCTTACCACGTGGGGGCCATGACCCACCGGGCGTTCGTATTGATAACTGGTCCGATGGTGCAGCGCTACGTGGATCGACATAAGGGGTGGCGGGGATTTAGCAAGTTCGGTGCCGACTTGCCACCAAACTCGCAAGCCAATTTCATCACAAAAAATGTGAGCTTGCTTCTTCTCCATTCCACCCGAATTATAAATAATTCTTGTCTTTCAATAAAAATTTTACTAACTCCTCTTCAATGTCTGCGGCTATTCCGGACATTCAACTGGAAGGGATTTTCAATCTCAAACTATCCAACGTCCCCCGGACGCCATGACATCGAGCAAAGTTTTCATCACTTCTGCCTTTCTTGCGAGCGGCGTAACTCCGTTGCAGGCGGCGACGACTTGGATTGCCAATCTGGACTTTGTGGCGAATGAAAAGCCGGATTTGCCGAATCCGTTGAGCACGGAACTTTCTGATCCGAACGGCAAGGTCCCGGAATGGAGTTACGGTTACCGCGACGTTATCGCCAGCACCACACTCACTCTCTTCGCGACCTCGGATCATAACAACGCGATCGGTGGCAATCCAGACTTCCAAGGCTGGCAGAACAGTTTCCTGACCACCGCGGCGAATACATCCGGGATCGTTTCCGGCGGACTGAATCCTTACGACCTTCTCGTCCACCCGATGGCGGATTCCAGCAGCTTCACCTATAATGTCATCCGCTGGACCGCACCCAGCACGGGCGTTTACGACATCAGTTCGAGCTGGTATGCGGCAAGCACGCTGACCGGCCCCGGGCTTGACGGGGTGGACTGCCACATCGTGCTGAACGGCACATCGCTGTTCGACGCACTGGTGGCTCCCGGACAGACCGTGGTGGACTTCGGCGCTGTGAACCTGATCGCCGGAGATTTCGTCGATTTCGTGCTCGGGCCCGGCAACTCCGGCGACAGCACCTCCGACTCGACGATTTTCAACACGACCATCACGCTGGTGCCGGAAACCTCATCGACTCTGCTCATTGCCGCCGCGGCCCCTATCCTGTTCAGGCGTCGCCGGAAAATCAGCAATCCTCCGGCGTGATCCTGTGGAGCCGATTTTCGAAATCAAAAACGCGAATGTCTGGCGGGGCGACACCCTCGCACTGCGCGACTTTTCGCTCTCCCTGGTCCATGGCGAAAGTATCGCGATCCTCGGACCTAACGGCGCCGGAAAGAGCACGTTTCTCAAACTGCTGACCGGCGAGGTTCGCCCCGAAGCAAATCCCCTCTCCTCTTGCCGGTTGTTCGGTGAGGAGCTGTGGTCGCTGATGGAAATCCGCCACCGGATCGGCGTGGTCATGCCCGAGGAAGTGAGCCGTTTCCATCCTGAGGAAACCGCGTGCGACGCGGTTCTTTCCTCTCTTCGTGGAGCCTATGGACGGACCCGGGACATGAGGTTCTCAAAGCTGGAAAAAGAACGCGCACTGGCATCGATGAAAATGATGGGTGTCGCGGAATTGGCCGACCGCTGCTTCGGAACCTTGTCGTCCGGTGAACGGCGGCGGATTCTCATCGCCCGCGCGCTGGTCCATGAACCCGAGGTTCTTGTGCTCGACGAACCTTCGACCGCCTTGGATTTTTCAGCAGCCCTTCAACTCGGATCCACCTTGAGATCCCTGATGCAGACGGGACGCGACCTCGTTCTGGTAACCCATCACCCCGGCGAGATTCCGCCGGAAATCGGACGGGTGACCCTGTTGAAAAACGGCCGGGTTTTCGCGGATGGAAACAAACGGGAAATCATCACCCGCGAACGCCTGAGGGAACTCTATCAAGTAGAGCTCTCGGTGCGGTGGTCCGGCGGCTGGTGTGATGTCAGGCCGGATTAATGTTAGAAAGAATACGGTTAGTCCGCCGATGATTTTCAGAGAAATGAAAAGGCCCTCCCCGATGCCCGGTGTAGAGCATCGAGGAGGGCCGGTTTTAAACCGGACGAATCCGGATCAAGGTTGCGAACCGTGGAGGCGGGCGAAGCGCGTGCCGACCGGTGCGAGGGAGTCCGGGATGGAAACATCGACCTTGTCAACGCCGGCACCGTAGCCGTCGGTCGTGGTGGTGATGGTGATGCCGTTGACTCCATGAACTGCGACGGTCCATCCAGTGAGGTTGGAACCATATTCATAGGCGATGGTCAAACCAGGCTGGGTCAACGCGAGTTGGGTCCGGCGGAAGGAGAAGATGTGATTGCCTCCGCTGGTGCTGACCGCAGGTGCCGGTGGTGTGGTGCCTGCATTTGGATTGGCAGGATTCGGCTCACCGCCCTGGATGAATTCCGCCAGGTTGTTGCTGCCGTCGGAATCCGGGTCGGCACCGGCCGCCGCGTTTCCGCCTGATAGACCCTTGGTCGTGGTGGCCCAGCTGTCATAAGGGGTAGTTGCTGGTCCGTTGGTGACACTGAGCAATCCGTCGCCCTGGATCAGGGTAGACTGGTTGACTGCGGCTCCACCCACACGGCTCCAGATTCCGGCGGCCTGTGCCAATCCGTTGATGTAGAAGTGGGAAACGACATCCGGCGTGGCAAGATCGGGAGCGGGATAGCTGAGCTTGAGGACGGTCCCGGTGGCCAGTTTCACATCGGCGAGGTTCCCGAGGCTGACATTGGATGTCAGTTCGAGGGTGCCGCCGTTGACCGTGGTGTCACCGGTGTAGCTGTTAACCCCGGTCATGGTGAGCACTCCGGAGCTCTGCTTGGTTAGACCGCCGTCAATCGCCGCATCACCGATCACATCGGAGTGGACGAGCGCCTGGCCGATGGTGATGCCGGAACCGGCCGTATTGACGATCGCTCCGCCATTCCGGACATTGGCCCGGGTCAAACCTTGCATGAAGGTGGCCGAAGGCGCGATGGGAGACAGAGTGCCGCCATTGAAGTTGAAGATTCCGGTTCCAGCCGCTCCCTTGGCCACCGCCGGAGCGCTCAGCGTTCCTCCGTCGAGGAAGTAAGTGCCGGTGCCGCCATTGCGGGCGAGGGTGACGATGCCGTTGGTCAGGCTGGTCGAAGTGACGCTGCCACCGTTTTGATGGAATTCGGCCAGACCGCTGAATCCGATGCTCACCGCATTCGCAACGCCACCGGTCAAAGTGATCGATGCGGTGCCGTTCACGTTGACGGTGGAAACGCCGCCCGCGCCGTTCGCGGATTCACCCACGGTGAAAACACCGTTATCGATGTAGGTCGAAGAGCCGTTGAAAGTGACGGTCGGCGAGGAGGTGAAACCGGCAAGGCCGTTGGCATAGCCGATGGCGAAGTTGCCGCTGGTGACCGCCGCGTTGTTATTGACCGTTAGAGCAGTCGCCGCGTTGTTGGTTCCGTTTCCACGGCCGACACCGATGTAGCTGGTGACGTTGGTCGTGCCGCCGTTGATCCTGACCTCCGCAGCGGGTGATGAGCCGGTGGCGATGGTGCCGATACTCAGCTCGCCAGTGATGGTATTGGTCTGGGCGAGTGGCGAGCCGGCGGTGCCACCGAGATTGACCAAGCCGTTGTTGACGATGTAACCGAGGCCGTTGCCGACATTGCCACCGGTCAGGGCGTTGGTGCCGCCGGTGTAGGTGTAGTTCAAGGTTCCCGCGCCATTCTTGGTGAAGGAGCCGGTGGCGGTGGACAGGATCTGGCCGCTGAAGGTAACATCGTTCGCGTGATCGATGCCGCCACCACCCGCGCCGACCGTGTAACCACGATCGGTGACGAGGGTTGGACCGGTGTAGAGCAGCGAGCCGTTTCCACCGAACACGAGGTTTGCCGAAGCCGCGGTGGAGGCGCCGATGTTGCTGTTGACCCCGCCGTTTTGAAGGCTTGCCACACTAAGGACACCACCGCCCACGGTGGTGACACCGGTATAGGTGTTGGTTGCGGTGAGTGTCTGCGTTCCGCCGCCCAACTTGGAGACTCCACCGGTGCCGTTGATGGTGCCGCCGAAGGAAAGCGCGCCGAACCTGTTATAGGTCAGGGTGCCGTTATTGGTGATCGTGGCACTGAGGATGGTTCCATCATTGCCGGTGGTGCCGTTTCCAAGCTGGAGGGTGGTGCCGGTGTTGATGGTGGTGTCGCCGGTGAAGGTGTTGGCACCGGTGAGGGTGATGACACCGCCCGCGGTGGTGGAAGATGCGATGAGAACACCGGAGGTGTTAGCCGCGACGGTGGGACTGAACGTTGCACCGGTGCCGCCGCTGAGGCCATTGACCAGGACGACGGTGGGGGTGCTGGTGTAGCCGACGCCCGGGTTGGTGACGGTGATGCTGTTGATCTCGTTAGTGACTGGATTGATGGTCGCCACGGCGGTTGCGCCGGTGCCACCGCCGCCGGTGATCCTGATGATTGGAGCGGTGTTGTAACCGGTGCCACCGTTCGTGATCGAGATTCCCGTGACGCCGCTGGTCGCGGCCGGCGACAGCAGGGCTTGGCCAATGGTGATGGCCTTGCCGTCGGCATCGATGTTCGCACCGCCGCTATAAACGTAGGCATTGTTCAGGCCGGTCATGTAGGTGGCGCTGGCAGCACTGGCCTTCAGGATGCCGCCGTTGAAGTTGAAGGTGGCGGTGGCTGCCGCGCCAACTTTGCCCACGCTGGCGGCATTAATCGTGCCCCCCGTCAGGTTCACTTGGCCGACGCTGGTGACATTGTTGTCATTGCCGATGGTGAGAGCCGCAGTGGTACTGGTGCTGGTGGTGGTGAAGGTTCCGGCCCTCACGTTGAGAACGCCTGTTCCCGTTTCACCGATCAGCGCGCGGTTGCCGGGAACGTTGAAGGTGAAGCTGCCTCCGTTGACATCCAGCATGCCGTAACCACCCGCGAAGCGACCAACCGAGAAGAATCCTCCGGTTTGAGTTACCGCAGCGGTTCCGCTGATGTTCATGGCACCGCTTCCGAAAGCGCCGATCTGCAGGTTGGCGGCGGTGGTGAAGGTTCCGTTGGAGATGTTATAAATTCCGACGGCCGCGGCGTCGGCCGCGCTGGCAGCTCCACCGATGCGCCAGTCACCGCTTCCGGCGGTGGGCGAGAAGGAACCACCAGTCTGATTGACAGTGCCGGTCGCCGTGCCGGACTTGCCGAGGTAGAAAGTAGTTCCCTTTACCGTGGCGGTGTCGGCAATGTTCAGAACGCCGTTGGTTCCGGTGACGTCCGAGACGTTGAAATCGCCAGTCACTAGCAACTGGCTGGTTCCGTTCACCGTGACAATACTACTGTCACCAGTTTGAGTGCCGATGCTGGCGAATCCGGTGGTGGTGATTTTCGCAGCAGTATCGAGGACCAGCGAACCGGCGTGGCCGAAGACATTCTGTGTCGTTGAATTCGTGCCGGTGAGGGTGAGCTTGCCGGCTCCGTATTTTTGAATGTTACCGCCAGGTCCCGTCAGGTTGCTTGCGTAGGTCACGTTCTGACCGTTGGTATCGATCTTGAACTGCTGGGCTCCCCCGGTGGCGAAGCGCGGTGAATAATCGACCAAGTTTAAGGCGGAGTATTGCAGGATGCCGCCCCCGAAGGCGACCTGACCGAAATTGCCCATCGGTCCGGAAATGCCGGGGTTTTCCGCTGACCCGAGCGTGAGTGTGCCCGCGTTAATGGAAGTGGTGCCGGTGTAGGTGTTTTGACCGGTGAGCGACAAGGTTCCGGCACCGGCCTTGGTCAGACCGAACGATCCGCCACCCGAGCCGTCTTGCAGGACGCCAGCGAAGGTGTCGGTGCCGGCGGCGACGTTGTCAGTGAGAGCAACGGGGCTGACGCCGGAGTTCTCGATGACGGGAGTGCCGACCGTGGCGTTGGTGTTCAAGGATGACACAGTCACGCTCTGGTCGTTGATCCGCAACAGACCGGTGCTGCCGGCGCTGAAGGCCAGTGCGTTCGGGGTCGTGGTGTTGAAGGCGCCCGCGCTGCTCAATGAGACCGTGCCGCTGGAGATGACAACTCCGCCGGTGAAGCCGTTATTACCGGTTAGGGAAGTCACCCCCGCCTGGTTGAAAACCAATCCCACGCTGGTGGCGGTGCCGTTTCCGATGGTGTCGAGAGAGACACCTCCCGTGCCGGTTCCATTGAGGGTGAGTGTGGTGATACCCGAGAAGCCACTGATGCCCGCGTTGACGGCGAGAAGCTTGGAGTTACTGTTGTTGGACCAGGTTTGGCTGCCGTTAAGGACGACCGAGCCCGATCCACCGATGCCGGTGTTGGAATTATCCGCAGCGGCAACCGTGATTCCGCCGGAACCTAGAGTCAGCGTGTTGAAATTGGTGTCCAGGAAAACATCGGTGATGGAGCCCTGGGGAGTCGTGTTGAAGCTCAGACTCTTGATGCTGTAGTTAGCGTCCAGTTGTGAGATAAAAAAGCCCGATCCAGCGGCATTCGATGCGGTGAAGATGACATCGGTTGAAGCGCCTGGAACCTGCAGAGGATCGCTTAACCCGTTTAAAGTCGTTGACCAGTTGCTCTTTGGGATGCTGGAGCCGCTGCTCCAATTGTTGTTACTATCGCTCGTGCCGTCGCTTCCCTTACCGGTCCAGTAGGCGGTGCCGGGAGTGGCTGCTCCGGTGATGGAAAGAACCACCGCGGTCGGTGTCGAGGAGGTCAGCGCGTAGTTGTAGAAGCCCGCGGGCTTGGTCCCGACGGTGAAGGCGGAGCCACCCGAACCGAGACCGCCCGGCGCGGTGATCAGCGTGTAGCTGCCGGTGGTGACCGATTGTCCCAACAGAAGATTGAGGTTGATCGTGTTGGTGCCGGAAACCGAGCCGGTCGCGTTGGTGATGATCTTGTCCGCGGTTCCGCCCGCCAGATCGAAATTGAGCGCGGAGCTGTTGAGGCTCGCGCCACCACCGACCGTTAGGGTGTTGATGGTGGTATCCTGAAGACTCACCGTATTGCTTGAGGCCAATGTCCCGGCGGCGGTGACACCGATGTTGGTATTGCCCTTTACCAGCAAGGTGCCGCTGCCACTGACGTTGACGGCCGTCCCGCCGAGGGCGCCGAGGTTGGCACCGCTGTGGTCAAGGGTGAGCGTGCCATCATTGATGGTGGTCGCTCCGGTGTAAGTGCTGGCATTCGTTAGAGAAAGCGCCTGGCTTCCCTCCTTGATCAGGCCGCCGGTGCCGCCAATCACGCCGGCATAGGTTGCGGCGTTATTGAGCAGGCCGGTGGTTAGATATCCGGCGCCAAGCGCGACATTTCCTCCGGCCGCACCGCCCCCGCCGAGGAAGCCGATGGTGGTATCGAAACCATTGAGATCAAGGACCGCGCCGGCGGTGTTGGCCAGGACCACTGCCGAGTTAAAGCCGAGAGCTCCGGTAATGCCGGACTGGGCGATGCCCGCCCGCAGCGTTCCTGCGTTCACCGTGGTAATTCCGGTGTAACTGTTGAGGCCGGACAGCAACCAGGTTCCAGCGCCGTTTTTGGTGAGCGGCAATCCGGAGGTTGCGCCATCGGAAATCATCCCGCTGACCGTCCCGTCGCTGACACCTTGCAGGGCCAGGGAGCGTGTACCTGTCGTAGCGGTGATATTAGCCGAAACCGTCAATGATCCGGCGTCCGATTGAATGTTGGTGCCGCCACCACCGGCGACCATGTTGATCTGGCCGGCGATCGAGTTGGTTCCGGCATCGTTGAAGATCGTGCCCGCGGTGTTGGAGGTGGAGTAGGTGAAGGTGCCCGGGAGATTCACGCTGCCGCCGCTGCCATTCAGGTGGAGTTGGACATTTCCGGCAGTTCCGTTGCTGACATCGATCAACTTGGCGGTAGTGCCCAAAGCGGTGCTGTTAGGAACAATCAGGGATCCGGCGGAAACCGTCACACCTCCGGTGAAACTGTTCGTCGCGTTCGTCAGCGTCAGCGAACCGGTTCCATTTTTGATCAGCGATCCACTGCCACTGAGGACACCGTCGTAGGTGCTGTTGGTGTTGTTGTTGCCAACGGTCAGCGCGACGCTAGCCAGACTGGCGTTGGTGAGGGCGAGAGGTTGGGAGCCCTTGAGACCTCCGAAGGTGGTCGCCGCGAGGGCTCCGAACGAAACGGTTCCGCCCTGGTTGTTGTAATTGAGGGTAGACCCCCCGAGAGCGGTGGCGTTTGCCAGGATCAGGGAATCCGCGCTGACAACCGTGTCACCGGTGAAGGTGTTGGCACCGGACAAGGTCAGGGCTGCGGTTCCTTGTTTGGTAAGTCCGCCGCCTCCGTTATTGAGCAGAGCCTGGCTGATGGTAACGGCGTTGCCGTTGGTATCAATGACCGCGCCACCGGCCTTGACGAAAGCATTGGTGAGACCGCCCATGAATGTGGCGGTGGCTGTCCGGGCCTGCAATTTACCGCCGTTGAAATTGAAAGTGCCGGTTCCGGCTCCTTTGGCCACCGTATTCACCGCCAGCGTGCCACCATCGAGGTTGATCGTTCCTGTGGACGTGGCAAGTCTGCCGATCGTTACAGCGGTCGCAGTAAGAACCTCGGTGCCGCCACCGTTCGCCAACGCACCCGTCAATCCGCTTGCCGCATTCTGGAGGGTGAGTGTGCCTGTTCCAGCCGCGTCTTGGCCCACGTTCAGCACAAGAACACCCGCTGTGCCTCCGGACATGGTCCAGACGCCGGCTTTCGTTTCACCGACCCACGTCTCGCCGTTCAAAACGCTGATTGCGCCCGCAGTTTGATTGAGAGTTCCAGCACCGCTCGCACCAATAATGGTGGCGTTCGTGTTGGCGACGGTTTTCGTGAAGTTACCTCCAGTCATATTCATCGTGCCAGTGCCATTGCCGCGTCCGACGGCAACCCAGCCCACTTGAGAGACCGTGCCGGCGCTCATGTTGAAGACGCCGACGCTGCCCGTGTTCTGACCGATCCAAAGCTCGCTGTTGTTGGTGATAACTCCGTTTCCGGAAAGCGACAATGTGGCCCGTCCCACACCTCCCCCGCCGTTCGATTCTCCACCCACCGTAAGTTGAGCGCCGTTATTGGTCCAAGTCCCCCCGCTGATATTCACCGCGCTGTTGCCTGCGGTAGTACCGGAATTCTCACCGATGCTGATCCGTCCCACCGTGGTGAGCTTAACCACTGCGGGGTCGCCGCTCAGATTGTAGGTTCCGGACGCTCCAGCTGCTGTTCCAAGGCGGAACCATCCCCCTCCCATCGTAACCACGCCTGCCGACTGTGTCCAAGTCCCTGTCGAATTGGTGTTCGTGCCTGCCAGAATGTCATTGGTCGTGTGGTTGGTGGTGACCAAAATCGTTCCGCCGTTGGTGACGTTGACGTTGATGGCACCCGGGACCGCGTTGTTATCCCAGTTGGCTGCGGTATCGTAATTGCCGGGAGTGGTTGGAGTGAGTTCGCCACCGCCGTCCCAGATACCCGCTGCATGGCTACCGGTGTAGGACAGGAAAAACGCGGCGAGGGTTGAGCCGATGACGAATGGATTACGAGTGAGCTTCATATGCTGGATTTTAGTTTTTCGGGGTTTGAAACATATCGCGCGGAAGCACTTCACTGAGGCTTGGATGCGGATACTTTTGGATTTGACGGGTCATCAAAATGGGATTTCCGAGCGGCTGTCAAAATCATTGAATGAATCGACCCGATTGGGGGGGGCGAACAGATCACTTGCAGGTGCTTGTAGTGGAATACCCCAACAAAGGCAAAAATCCCTTGTAAAACAAAGGATTCCGGGTTCGCCCGTGCGAAACGCACGAATTCTAACATGACCACGTGAGACCCCTCTCAAGGCGGTCCGGTTGACACACGCCCATAGCAAAGAGTTATGCTAACAGATATCCACAACCTCGCTAAACCTCTTTCGATTTCCCTCTCACCAGGCCATCACCGGATCATTGAATCCGCTCCCCCCCGCCGACGTGCGGCAGACAAACGGAGCCTGAATTGGCTTGATCCGTCAAAATACGGCCGCGCCTCCGCGCCCTCCAATTCCTTGACACCTATCGGGGCGGAAAACAGTCTGGTGGCATGGCAAACAAAACGTCCTATTATGCGGGCCTCGACATCGGCGGCACCACGGTGAAAGCGGTATTGGTCAATCACCTTGCCGAGCAGGTGGGCCCGTTGACGGAAGTCCGGAGCCAGGTGAAGGATGGCTACGAGGCCACCTTCGGCCAGCTCGACAAGGCGCTCGACCAACTCGCCGCAGGCGCAGGAATCGAGAAAAGCGCCATCGCCGGCATCGGTCTGGACGTGCCGGCTCCAAGCAGCAACGGCGTGATCTGGGGGCGGGCCAATCTCGGAGAAGACTGGGTCGGGACGGACATCCGCAGCAAACTTTCCGCCCGCACCGGAGTTCCGGTTTACATGACCAACGACGGCAATGCCGCGGCTCTGGGTGAATACGCGCTCCGCCACAAACACCTCGGCGGACTTTTGTTAGTCGCTCCGGGCACTGGCCTGGGCGGTGGTTTCGTCATGCCCGGCGGACGCGGTTATGAGGGAGCCAATGGCATGGCTTTGGAAGTCGGCCACATCAGCGTGCCGTTTCGCGAGGACGACGGACAACTGCCCACCTGCTCGTGCGGACTGAAAGGTTGTGCCGAGGCGTGGGTCTCCCTCGTGGCCTTGCGCCGTCGTTTGCGCCTCGAGTTGGAGAAACTCGAATGGGCCGAACATCCTTTGAACAACCCGGAAATCCCCGTTGAGGAGAAAGCGTTCAAGCTGCGGGATTACGCGGAAAAGGGCGATCCGCTGGCGGTTCAAATTTTCAAACAGCAGGGTTTCATCCTCGGCTACGCCATCGCCGACATGGTCCGCTCGTTCGATCCCGGCCTCGTCGTCATCGGCGGCGGTTTGGCGGAAACCACGTTCCGCGATCAATACATGGAATGGATCGAGGAAGGTTTCGCGGATCGCGCATGGCCCGTCTATCGCCACAGTCCGATCGACCCCGACAAGGTCACCACGCAGTTCGAGTGGGCCAGCGGTGGTGACGCGGCAGCCGCCATCGGCATGGCCTACACGGCGCGCGAGATGTTCTCGGAAGCATAAGATCGGGTCATTCCCCGGACCTTGCTTCGGATCGGAGACTCTCCAACGCCTCCAACATCAGCTCGGCGGCCTTCAGTTTCCGTTTCGCTTTGGTATAGTCCTGAACCACCTGCGTTTGCTCGTCCGGTGTCTTGGGTGCCGATGACTCGTCGAAGGCAATTCCTCCGGAGCGTTCGACGATGCCCCTGTCCCGGACGAGATCGGCAACGGCATAGCGTCTGTCGATGATCTTGGACTTGTAATCCCACACCGCTTGGTCGAACCGGGTCTTCTCAACCGGGCGGTGATTTTCATCCTGTCCCGTAGGGTGTCTCCGACTCTCCGCTACTGCCTTTGTCGCAGCTACATCGGATCCTCTTGGACTATTCACCGCCGAATTGCTTGTCACCACTTTACCAGATTCGCCGAGTTCAGCTCTCTCTCCGTTCTTGCTACCTCTGATTGACCAAATGCCGACTCCAAGCGCAGCCAACAATCCCAGAAATAACAGATTTCGCCTCACGACCATCTCATAAGGCATCCGCGATCTGACAGACACTCAAAAATCACAGCGATTGCCGTTTCCACCCGCGCCATGCGTGGAAGAAGAAAGCGGCCGCAAAGGCGAACATGAAGAACGAGAAGAATTGCCCTCTGGAGAACGCCCCTACCAACGCGGCATCAGGCTCGCGGAATTGCTCGCCGAAGATCCGGAAAAGCGCGTAGAACGCGAAAAACAGGCCAGTTAGAAGGCCGTCGGGGGCTTTGGGGAATTTCACCCGTACCACGTAGAGAATCGTGAAAAGAAGCAAGCCCTCCAACGCTCCCTCGTATAGCTGCGACGGATGGCGCGGTTCCAGATAGGGCGCGATTGCGTCCGAGACCTTGGGCGAGTGGCGGTTCGCATCCAACAGCGCTTGGAAGTAATTACTCTTCGCATAGGGAAACTCCTGATTGGATGCGGACTCCAACGCCTGATAGGCAGCGCTCAGTTTCGGCTCCACCTGCACGGCTGCCGCCGCGGCGTCGTTGAAACGGTCATATTCGGGGGCATTTCCATCCATCAATGCGCCGGGAAATTTCATCGCCCAACTGATGCCGTGGACGACCCGCCCGTAGAGCTCGCCGTTGACGAAATTCGCCATCCGTCCGAAAAATAATCCCAGCGGCGCGACCACGCAAAGCCCGTCGCCAAGACCCGTCCAGGTGACCTTTTCCTTGCGGGCATAAAACCAGGTGAAAATCACCAGCCCGAGAATCCCGCCGTGGCTCGCCATCCCCCCCTGCCACACTCGAAAAACGAGGAAGGGATCCGCCTTGATTCCGGGCCACCACTCGGGATTCAGAAGCCCGTCTTTGAAATAGAAGAGCACCCAACCGATTCGCCCGCCCATGAAGACGCCGAACAAGGCGGCGGCGGCGATGAAGTCGGCGGTCTTCTCAGGTTTCAAGACCCACATTCCACGCTGCGCAAGATTTCTCAGCAGCAGGAACCCACCGACAAATCCCATCAAATAAGCCAGACCATACCACTTCAACGAGAACTCATGGTAGATCGGCAGGGCAATTGGGTTGAGATTGTGAACGTACATGGCAAACACGGGCGCAGCTCACACCATCCCCAAGCGTCCGGCAAGCGGCGATGCAAGGCATTGGCAGGATTCAGTTTTCCGCATGCTTGGAAGTCCCGGCCAGGAACAGGAGGAGGTCGGTCTTGGTGACGCTGCCGAGAAATTTCGAGTCCTTGTCGAGCACCGGCAGGCACTCGGCTTCCGCCCGGCCGAAGACGTGGAGCGCCTCGCTCATGGTTTGGTGGAATTCGAGCGAACAGGTGTCGTCACGCATCACGTCTTTGGCGATCAGCAGGGATTCCAGATCCGGTTGGTCGAGGTAGGGCTTGATGTCGTGGAGAGAAATGGTGCCGACGAATTTCCCGTTCTCCACCACATTGAGAAACTCGCGGCGGCTTTGCAGAAAGGTCCGCACCACTTCTCCGAAACTGGCTTCCGCAGGGATCGGTTCCTGCGTCTGGCTCATCAGATCGCCGACTTTCAATTTCGCCAGATACTCGGTGACGGCAACCTGCCCTTTCCGTTTCAACGCATCGCCATACAACGACTGCGGAGTGATCGACCGACAGACGTAGTAGCTGATGACGCCCGCCAACATGATCGGCATGAGGATCTGATAGTTCAGCGTGAGCTCGAACAACATGATGATCGCCATCACCGGAGCACCGGTCGCCGCAGCGAGGAACGCGCCCATTCCCACCAGTCCGAACGCTCCGGGCTCCAAGCCCCAGCCAGGCAGAATCCATCGGCACATTTCACCGAAAAGGTATCCGACTGCCGCTCCGGTGAAGAGCGTGGGAGTGAAAACCCCACCCACCGCGCCGGAGCCGAAGGTTGCTCCGGTGGCCAGCAATTTACAGGCTAACACAATCGCCAGCGCCTGCCAGGTTCCGGGATGATTGAGGATGCCGAAAACGAGACTGCTGCCATTCCCTGTTACTTCCGGGCGATAAATCGCAAGAACTCCCACGATCGCGCCACCTAGTGCGAGTCGCAGATAAAGCGGGAGTTTGAGCTTTGAAAACATCGCCTCGCTGTCTTTTAAAAAACGCAGAAACAACGGTGCGATCAATCCGCAGCCAATACCTAACAAAACATAAGGAATGAATTCCCGAGTGTCCCGCAGCGTGAAAACAGGAGCCGCGTAGAGCGCTTCCGATCCGTGATAACCTCGCGTTGTTAAAGTCGCGATCACCGAGGAAACCACCAGCGGCCCGAACGACTCCATCGCCAGCGAACCCAGCACGATCTCCGCCACAAAGAATGCCCCCGACACCGGCGCATGATAGGCACTCGCAATCCCCGCAGCCGCTCCGCAGGCGACGATCTGCCGGCGGCGGGCAAGCGGAAATTTCATCCAACGCCCGGCTACGGAAGCCACCAGCGAAGAAAGCTGCACCAACGGACCTTCCCGTCCAATCGACGCGCCCGAAGCGCCGGAAAACAACGCGGACAGCGATTTCACCAGACTCACCTGCACTGATAGATTTCCACTGCCCACGACCACGGCCTCCATGTAATCCGTCGAGCTTTCTTGGGTTTTCAGCCGGCTGCCGAAATAAAGCGTCAGCCCGGCCAGCAATCCCCCGCCCGTCGGCACCAGCAGCCGCTGCCACCAGGCGAGGTGGCTGAAACTCTCGACATAGCTCCCACCCTGCCCAGTCAGCATCTCGTG
Organism: Luteolibacter sp.; assembly: GCF_039920825.1. Classification (GTDB taxonomy): domain Bacteria; phylum Verrucomicrobiota; class Verrucomicrobiia; order Verrucomicrobiales; family Akkermansiaceae; genus Luteolibacter. Next base: position 26,350 of record NZ_JBDSCX010000061.1, read on the forward strand.
AATGAACTCCGTCGCTTCTTTGAAAAGGATCGATGACCACGCCCCCAAAAATCCAATCAACGCCGCCCAGAGCAACGTGCTCTGGATTTCCGAGATCCGGAAATGCTCCGAAATCCAAATTCTCACATGAACCCGCCGCCTCGCGCCTGCGGTCAGTTCCGGTGAGGTGGGATCTGGAGAACTCATGGTGTCGTCACTCTAGCCAGCGGAGAAAATCATCCGCGGATTCCGCTGCCAGCAAACCTTCAATCGTTTCAGGATTTCGCAACCGTTTCACCAGCGCTGCAGTCAGCGCCAGGTATTCCGCGATCCGATGAGGAGGAATTCCAAATAGGAAAATCAGCCTTACGGGTTTCCCCTCTGACCCGAACGGAACCGGCGCGGCACAGCGCGCCGCGACACAGACGATCTCGCTCACCAGCGATGTCCGCGCATGGGGCAGCGCCACACCATTTCCCAAAAGCGGCGGATTGATCCGCTGTCGGTCGAACACGGCATCCAGAAACCCGGGGAAATTCGAGACCTCCGCACAGTTGCCTAAAAGCCCGGCGGTTCGGCGGATGGCGTCGTTTTCAGTGGTGACATCGAGATCAAGAAGCGGAGGTACGTTCAGGGTCAGCTCGGGCAAACTCATCGGCATCCATTCAACAGCCGGAGAATCGATCCAACCACCAAAAATTCGAAATCCGGGGATCTGGTAATTTTTCTCCGTTCTTCGGAGTAGGCATTTGGAAATCCCTGCCTAAACTTTTCCCATGCCGAGCAAGAAGGAACTCCTTGACCTCCAATTCGTCGATGCGCGCCACAAGCTCATCGACATCGCCGCGTTTCTGGACCGGATCGAACGCCACCCGGGCGAAGACGACTACCGCTTTGAAGCGATGAAAAAAGCACTGCCGATCCTACTCTCCGACCGCCCCGACCGCGCCCGCGCCGTGCTCGAATCCTTCTCCGACCACACGACAGAGCTTTCAGAAAGCGCCCCGTTCCAAGGCGCTTTCGGGGCCGCTCTTCCAGAGAAGGAGTTGAGAGTGGATAGTTGATGGTTGATAGGCAGAAAATGAATGAATGCCTCTTTCTCCAACTCTTCCTCTTTCCATCAACGATCGACTCTCAACCATCAACTTCTTCCCCATGAAATACATCGAGCCACACGGCCACATGGTCAGCCGGACGACGGACGACTACGAAAAACTCGCACTGTCCGGCTGCGAGGCGATCTGCGAACCGGCGTTCTGGGCCGGATTCGACCGTTCCTCCGCCGACGGATTTTACGACTACTTCAGACAGCTCACCGAATACGAACCGAAGCGCGCGGCGAAATACGGCATCAAGCATTACTCCTGGCTCTGCATCAATCCGAAGGAAGCCGACGATCCGGGATTCGCCCGCGAGGTGATGAGCATCATCCCGCAGTTCCTCGATTGTCCGACGGTGTTAGGGATTGGTGAAATCGGATTGAACAAGAACACGCGCAACGAGCTGGAAATCTTCGAAGCCCACGTCCAGCTCGCACTTGATAGAGATCTGCCGATCCTCATCCACACCCCGCACCTCGAGGACAAGCTCAAGGGCACGCGACTGATCCTCGATTCGCTCGCATCGTTCTCGAAGTTAGATCGAGGTAAGGTCATCATCGACCATGTCGAGGAACACACCATCTCCCACGTCCTCGACGCCGGCTACTGGGCCGGCATGACGCTCTATCCGGAAAGCAAGTGCTCGCCGAACCGCGCGATCGACATGTTGGAAATCTACGGCTCCGAGCGCCTCTGGATGAACTCCGCCTGCGATTGGGGCCACTCCGATCCCCTCTCCGTTCCGAAGTGCGCACTGGAAATGAAACGCCGCAAGCACAGTGCGGAAGACATCGAGAAGATCATCTATCAAAATCCTCGGACGTTCTTGAAACAGTCCACCCGATTTGTGGACTGACCTGAATGGCACGGAATTAATCCTGAAATCTATCAGCTACTGGATCGGAGGTCGCGGAAGGCGCTGGGAGTCATGCCTTCGGCGGCGTGGAAGGCGCGGGCGAAATCACTGCTGCTGCCGAAGCCGCTCTGCTCGGCCACCAATGTGACGCTCAACTTCGTATTCACCAGAAGGCGGCGCGCTTCCGCGAACTGCCTCTCGCGGATGGCAGCACCTGGCGTTTGGCCGATGGCGGCCGTGAAGTGTTTGTGGAAGGTCGCCTTCGAGACCCCTTGGGTTTCCTGAAGGAGTCTCTCCACCGTCAATCCGTGGCAGGCATGTTGGTTGATGTAAGTCACCGCGCCGGCGATATCGCACACCTCGGCGGCTTTCAGTCCGGTTGATTGGCGCACATGTAGATCGACCACCTCGACGCGGATGAAGGAATTGTCCGGGGCGCTGCCCTGGATCATCCGGTCGAGCGTCTTGATGGCTTCGAAGCCGATGATTTCGTTCGCAGCCTCGACACTTGTTAGAGTAGGAGAACTGGACAAGCACATGTCGACGTCGTCCACGCAGATCACCGCGACGTCATCGGGGACGCGCAGGCCGAGCGCGTGGCAGACGCGAATCAGATAGTTGCCACCTCCGTAGTCGACGGTCATCACGCCCGCCGGTTTTGGCAGTTGGGTCAACCAGCCAGCGAGGCCGGGTGGAACCGGTTCGACAGTCCGCTCGAGGTCCAGGAGAAGGTCGGACGCCACTAACTCGACATGCGTGGCCAGCGCGGGGTCGGCAGGTTTCGTGATTTCGCTGAAGATCCGCGCGCAGCGCCGTTGCACCGCGGGATCGTGATCGAGAACCATCATTCCCAGCGAGCGCAGCCCCTGCTGGCGAAAGTGCTGGATCGACATTTCTATCATCTTAGGCATTGAGCCTCCCACCAGCACGACACCGGGCCGCGGCGTGACGGCTGCCATGCTGACGATCGGGACGACGGGATCGAGCTGCTCAAGCATGCTTTCAAATTCCCGGTTGTCGAGGAAGCTCAGTATCCCTTCCGCCTTCCATGCGTTGAGCGCGGTCAGTTCCGGGGGCATTCGTTTGCGGTCCGCCAAGTCCTGCGGCATCCGGAAATCCCGGATGACGATCTGCGTTTGGGAATCGGCATAAGAAAGGGCCCCGCGCAACCGGCGATGGATGCAGGCGCTGGAAAACGTTGAGACGAATGCCACTTTACGCAGAGAACTCATGTCGTCAGACCCGAATGGCACTGACTTAAGCGAAATTTCGGGGTTTACCGCGATGGGGGATTTCTTTGAAAATTGACCTGGCTGCGGTGAGGTAGCTGAAGTTCTTCGGCCGCTTTTTGATGGCCCGGGGTTCGT
>NZ_JBDSCX010000062.1:0-13089 GCF_039920825.1 Luteolibacter sp.
GAAAAGCCACGCTACGCCATGGGACTGGGGACGCCGCCGCAGATTTTGGAAATGATCGCCCGCGGGGTGGACATGTTCGACTGTGTGATGCCGACCCGGATCGCCCGCCATGGCATGGCTGTCACCCTCGATGGTCCGATCAATATCAAGAACCTGATCCACGCCAAGGATCCGCGACCGATTTGTGAGAGCGCCCACCCGCACGTCGCCGGATTTTCCCGCGCCTATTTGCGGCACCTTTTCCGGGCTGGCGAAATCCTAGGTTTGCGGTTGCTTTCCTTCCACAATCTGCATTTCTACCTGTCCCTCGTCGCCGGGGCAAGGGATGCCATTGCCGCGGGGAACTTCTCCGCATACAAAGATTCCTTCATCCAGAGATACACTCGATCCGATCCAACATGACTTCATTTCCCGCGTTCAGTTCCATTCTCGCAGAGGCAGCCAAAGGTCCCGAGGGCATTCTCGGCAATCCGATCATCATGCCGGTCGTCATTCTGGTGGTGTTCTACTTCCTAATGATCCGGCCCCAGCAAACCCAGCGGAAAGAGCAGGCGGCACGCGTCTCCGCCCTTCAATCCGGCGACAAAGTCGTCACCACGGCGGGCATTCACGGCATCGTCCACAATGTCAAAGACAACACGGTGGTCATCAAGGTTGCCGAAGGAACCATGATCGAATTCGACAAAGCTTCCATCGCCACCGTCCACAAGAAGGACTCTTCCGCGAAGTAAACCCATCCCTTTTCAACCCACTCTCAGCCCCATTTCCGGAGCCAAACCCGACGTTTTACCATGCTAGCCGCCATTGCCTTTTACGATGACCCATTGACGCTTTTCGCCATCGGGTTGACCTTGATGATTTTGTTTTTCTGGTACTTCGCGACCGATATCGAGAGAAGGAAACGGAACGTCGGAACCATCCTGTTGATTGGCGTCACGGCCTTCTGCGTCATGGCCACAGTCCCCTTCAAAGACCGCCTCAAGGGCGGAATCGACATCGTCGGCGGCTCCTCGTTCACCATGCGGCTCCAGCCACGGGTCAATGATAGCGGTGAGGCGCAACCGATCACCAAGGATCAGGTCGAGCAAGCCATCGCTGTCATCGAAAAACGGTTGAATCCAGGTGGCAATCTCGATCTCCAGATTTCACGTCAGGGTGCCGATGGTATTCTGGTCCAGATGCCCGGCATCGAGGATAAGGAATCTGGCGCGATCCGAGCCAAACTAGAAACCGTCGCGAAGCTCGAACTGCACGAAGTCAGCCCTCGAAATGACGAGGTCGGTGCCGACCATAAAACCCTGGCTCAACGGGTGGCGGAGAACATCGAAATCATTCCCGGCTACCGCGCCTATCAGCTCAAGGGCAAGGACCAGGACGGCAAGGAATACAGCCGCCCGATCCTACTGAACCGCCGCGTGGCGATTTCCGGTAAAAACATCGCCAGCGCCTATCCGTCCCCTAGCGAACCCGACGCCGTCGGCGTCTCCCTCGACAACGAAGGCACTAACAAAATGATCGCCCTCACCGGCCCCATGCGCCTCGGAGTGGACCGCATCGCGATTGTTCTCAATGGCGACGTGATCAGTGCTCCTACCGTCCAAGCTCATCTGGCCAAGGACTTTTCGATTTCCGGTCTCCACGAACCCGGCGAAGTTCAGAGCCTCGCCAGCGCGCTGATGAATCCGCTGGAAAACCCGCTGCACACCGATGAAATGCGGATGGTCTCCCCCACCCTCGGCTCGGCGGTGGTCCAACAAGGTCTGGCCGCTGGCGGACTCGCACTCGGGATGACCTTCATCTTCGTGCTGCTTTACTACCGCGTGTCGGGCTTCATCGCCATCATCGGTCTGATCGTCAACACCATCATGCTGTTCGGCGTGATGGCGATGTTCAGCTTCACGTTCTCGCTACCCGGTATCGCCGGTATGGTTCTCACCATCGGTATGGCCGTGGATGCGAACGTGCTAATCTACGAACGTCTGCGTGAGGAAATGAGTCACGGCAAGTCACTCAAGAACGCGATCGAAGCTTCTTACGATAAGGCGTTCTCCGCAATTTTCGACTCGCACGTCACTTCTCTTCTCACCGCCGGCATCCTCTTCTGGTTCGGCGGCAGCGCGATCAAGGGCTTCGCCATCACGCTGATCATCGGGGTCACCGCCTCGCTGTTTTCCGCGATCCTCGTCACACGGGTCATCTTCCGTTGGGGCGTTGATCTCGGCCTTCTCAAGAAACTCAGCTTCCTCGACCTGATCAAATCGCATCACTACGATTTCATGGGCAAGCGCCGCATCGCCATCACCTTGGCGATCATCACGCTCATCATTTCACTCGGAGCCTTCGCCTACCGCGGCGAGCGCGCGCTGGGCATCGACTTCACTGGCGGATCACTCATCAAATTCCAAGTCGGCAAGGAAACGAAAGTTCCTCTCGAAGAAGTCAAGAAAGTCGTTGAAGGAATGAAATTGTCGAAAGCCGCCTATCCGCAGCAGGAAACCAATCTAACGACCGGCACGATGTTGACCATCCGCTGCGCCTCCAAGGATTCACGTGCCATCACCGAGAAGCTCCGCGAGTCCATTCCCGCACTGGGCCAGACGAAGCCGGGTTCCACGGACTATCTGATCGGCGCGAGCCAGGACGAAGTATCGGCGCTCATCGGTGGATCCTCAATGGTCCAATCGCTGATCGCCATCGCACTGGGACTTCTCGGGATCATGGTTTACATGACCATCCGCTTCGAGTTCTCGTTCGCGCTGGCCGGGTTCATCGCGATTTTCCACGACATCATCATCTGTGTCGGGCTGGTCGTCCTGATGGGCGGCGAGCTGTCCCTGATCCACGTCGGCGCGGTTCTAACCATCGCCGGTTATTCCATCAGCGACACCATCATCGTGTTCGACCGCGTTCGCGAAATGCTGCTGGTCCGGAACGACTCGGAAGAAGTGATTCTCAACGAAGCCGTCAATGCAACCCTGTCGCGGACCTTGCTCACCTCGGGTGCGACGCTGATCAGCGTCGCGATTCTCGCGATCGTCGGTGGTTCCGCCCTGCGCGATTTCGGAATCATCATCTTCATCGGTATCGTTGTTGGAACGTTCTCCTCGATCTTCATCGCGTCGCCAGTGGTGCTGTGGTGGAGCAATCGCAAGGGCGGCAACATCCGTGAGGCCGTCCTCGCAACCACTGCCAAGGCGGAGTCCATGTCGGCAGCTCCCTGAGCGTTTCAAACCCAAAAAAACCGGCAGTGGTCATGCGCCACTGCCGGTTTTTTTGTTGGGAAAACTGAGACCTGCTGAAGAGAATTATTTCTCCTCCATTTCGGGAGGCCTCGGCGGCAGATCTTCCGGGGAAATCTTGTGATCCCCGTTGGTATCGAGTTTTTCAAAGCGGTCCTCTTGCTCATCCTCGGTCAGATCCTTGACCCAAGGGCCAACCCTGAACTCCTCGAATGACAGAGAGCCGTCGGCATTCGTATCCAGCTTCTTGAAAAGTTTTTCCGGGTTGCCCGGGCCATCGTCATCACCCTCACCGCGACGCCCGCCTTCGGGGCCTTTGGGATGTTTGCCGGGCGGTCCTCCCTTGAAAGGAGGCTCCGGGCGGTCTTTCGGGGTGATCAAACCATCGCCGTCCGTATCCAGACGATGAAAAACCTCGGCCTGCTTTTCAGGAGGCAGTTTCTTGAAAAAGTCACCTTGCTTGAATTCTTCCAGACTGACGCCGCCACTCTTGTCGACATCCAGTTCCCAGAGTCGTTTCATCGGCGGTCCATCGTGAGGGCGGCCGAATTTCATGATCTCATCACGGCTCAGCTTACCGTCGCCATCCTTATCGAGCCGCTTGAAAATGTTCCCTCTCTTCTCTTCGGGAAGATTCTGAATCCGCGGCATCGCGTCGAATTCCGCTTTGGAAATAAAGCCGTCGTGATCCGTGTCCGCGTTTTTCCAAGCCTCGATAAAGGGGTTCGGCGGGCCACCGTGAGGCCCTTCTTCACCGGGAGGAGGGCCTTGTGGCGGTTCCGGTGGCTGGGCGAGGCAAACCACCGGCAGCAGCATTCCCGCAACAAGAAAGGAAACAGGGATTGTTTTCATGAGCAATTGACGCTTTTTTAGCCGCGTTCCGCAAAGCTAACTCCCGAAGAAACTCCGGCCCGCCTGAAAAGTTTCGTGAATCAACTCGGAATACCGCTGCCCCCAAACATCCATCCGCCATGCACATCCGCGACATTCTCAGCGATCCGAAGCCATCGCTCTCCTTCGAATTTTTCCCGCCGCGTTCCGCCGCCGCCTGGGAGGATCTCTATCAGGCCATTCGCGAGCTGGAACCGTTGGAGCCGACCTTCGTGTCGGTGACCTATGGCGCGGGAGGCGGCACCCGTGAGCTGACCCACGATCTCGTCGTGCGGATCAAGCAAACCACCTCGATCCCGCCAGTACCCCACCTCACCTGCGTTGGGCATTCCGAGAAGGAAGTGACGGAAATCCTCGAACGCTATGCCAAAGCGGGCGTCAGCAACATCCTCGCTCTGCGCGGCGATCCTCCCAAAGACCAGCCGGACTACGATTGGTCGGAAAGCGGATTCCGTCACGCCGCCGATCTGGTGGCGTTCATCCGCAAGTTCAATGATTCCGGGGCTCACCCCGATCCACGCGGCTTCGGCATCGGCGTGGCGGGTTTCCCGGAAGGTCATCCGGCAACACCCAACCGCGTGGATGAACTCGATTTCCTCAAAGCCAAAGTGGATGCCGGGGCCGACTACATCTGCACCCAGTTGTTTTTCGACAACCACGACTTCTTCGATTTCCGCGACCGTTGCGCGCTGTCCGGCATCAACGTGCCGATCATCGCAGGAGTAATGCCCGTGACGTCGTTGCAAGGCATGAAGCGGATGGCCGAACTCGCCGCGGGTGCGAGATACCCGGCGAAGCTGCTGCGGGCTCTGGAAAGGGCGAAATCGAGCGCCGAAGCCGTCGAACGGGTGGGCATTCACTACGCGGCGGAGCAATGCGCCGGCCTTCTCAACGAAGGCGTGGACGGCATCCATTTCTACACGCTCAATAAGAGCCACGCGACCCGGGAAATCTATAACAGCCTGGGCCTCGCGGCAAACGCATGATCTCAGCGCCGGCCCTGCGTGTAGATTTCCTCGGCCTGCTTCAGCGTGATTTCATAAAGTCCGCCTTCAATGGGAACCATCAGCGGAACCCTGCCTGAAGCGGGATCGACGGGAAACTGAGCGATCAGTTTCGGCGCGCGCTCGAACACATCGGAAGGCAGCGTGATCCTGAACAAGCCGTCATAGCGCAACGTTCTGGACAAGCGGTCGGACGAAAGCTGGTCAATCCGGCGTTTTTGCAGATCCAGTTCCAACCGGTCAAACAAGGTATTCTTAGCTTCGGGCTGGCCGGGTTTCTTATCCCGGTTCGTCGCCTCCCCGGCACCGCGCAGGGTGAGATCTTCGTCCTTGTTATCCGACAGATCCACGTCGTCGTCGTCACCATGGAAAAGCGGCGCGCCTCCCGCACTTGTATTCGTCCCTTTACCCGACGTGATTTCTTCGACGGACGGCAGCTTGACGGACATCTTCCCTACCAGCGTGGTGAGATCATCCGATTTCAGATTCACATCCGTCAGTTCCAATCCCCCACCGGAAGTTTTCAGGTGGAGCGAACCTTCCCGGAAATCAATACGGTGATAGTTCCGCGAATAATCCACCACCGACAGAGCCTTCAGCAAATGGAGCCTCTCACGCAACGAAATGACGTCCGGAGAATCCAACGTAATTCCGCCGTCGAACACGATACCCTCCGAGGAATTGGTGGATCCGCTGACATGAAATTCTCCTGATAGAGAGCCTTCGACAAAACTCCTAACCGGAGGTGGCACGATTCCGCTCAATGCCATTCCGCGCAGCTTCACCGTGCCGTTGATCAAGGGGCGGGCCCCTCCCGCGACCTTCAGTCCGGAGAAACTTACCGTGCCCTGCGCCAGCCGGAACTCGGCCTTCTGGAAAACCATCCCATCCCGGGTACAGACGATTTCCAGATCGACAATATCAAGTTTTTCCAGCCAGTTCTGGGTGAACCTGCCGCCCTTGAAGGAAAGCCTCAGCTCGTCATCAGTCCGCTGGATCCGGAGGAAACTATTGCTGATAGATCCGCGTGTATGGTCGAATTCATAGCCCTGTGAGGCGTCCGGATTCAAAGCCGCGGCATTGGTCACGGGGGCGACTGTCCGGCTGTAACCCCAGCGCACCGTGGCGTCGGCGATCTCGAACGTCTTCAGCTCGACCTTGTCGAACTTCTGGAAAAGCGAATCGCCCAACATTCTCGCCGCTTCCGCATCGTCAGCACCGGCGCGCAGTTCCATATCGAGTCGGGCGATCGAGATGGTGCCCGGTTTCCACTGCCCGGCCAGGCCGTCGAGGAATCCCATGTTGCAGTGGATATTCCTAGCATCCATCGTGTTGAAAAACGCGCCTTTGTCGCCTTTGCAAGCCAAGCCGTTGATCCCGAGTTCTCCCTGCACACGCGCCAAGCCGCGGATTTCGATTTCCGAGGCGCTCAAGCCGGTTTTGAGGGATGAGCGGAAGGCGTCATTGAACCCCTTCATCTCCGTGCGCTTCAGCAGATAGTAGCCAGCAAATACGGCTAGAATCAGGAGAAAAACCAACACCCGTGCCCCTAGGCGCAGGATGTGAAACATGGCGGTTCCCTTGGCACCGCTTCCCACCATCGAATACCGGATCTGGAACCAAAATCCCTGGTTCGCCACCCACTGGCTCAGGCGCTCGTTAAAATTCTGAGATTGCTCGGATTCCATAAATTCAACTCGGCTTACAGCCCCGCGATTAAAACGGCCCGTTTCCCGCGAAGCGAGGGAAATTTACCCTCGCACAGGTGGCGATCACGCCATACGACTCCGCCCGTGGAAGCTACCGACTACAAAGTCCGCCTGGAAATTTTCGAAGGTCCCCTCGACCTCCTTCTCTATCTCATCAAGAAAGACGAGGTGGATATTCATTCAATCTCCATTGAGCGCATCACCCGCCAATATCTGGATTACATCAATACGTTCAAACTGCTCAATATCGACCTCGCCTCCGAGTTCATCGTGATGGCGGCGAACCTGATGTATTTGAAAAGCCGCACGCTCCTTCCCAAGGTCGATCAGCCACCCGAGGAAGATGCAGAGGATGACGATCCGCGCTGGGAACTCATCCGCCAGCTCATCGAGTATAAAAAATTCAAGGATGCGGCCGGATTCCTCAGCCTGAAGGAAATGGAGCAGGAAGGAAGTTTTGCCCACCAACCGGATGCCGCCGAGCTGCCTGCCGAGGAACCTGCGGCACTCGCGGAAGTCTCGATTTTCGACCTAATCCGTGCGTTTCAGAATGTCCTCAAGCGCTTCGAGGAATCCCACGATTTCGGCGACATCATTGATGACCGCTACACCGTTTCGGACAAAATCGAGCTGCTTCTCGGCAACTTCGCTCCCGGTGAATCGCGGCGTTTCGAAACGCTGTTCCAATCGGCCACCACCAAGGCCGAGGTCATCGTGACTTTCCTCGCCTTGCTGGAATTGATGAAGCTCAATCAATTTATCGTCCGGCAGAGCGAATTGCTCGGCGACATCGTCATCGAACGCCGCGACAACCAATCCGTCGCCGCTATGGAAGCCGCGGAAGTCGGTGCCGACTACGCGTGATGATTTCCGGCGTCGGGCACAGGCCGCCCGGCAACATCAACCCAAACGGAATACGATCCGCGCCTTCGTCAGGTCATACGGAGACATCTCCATCTTGACCTTGTCGCCTACTACCAGACGGATGAACCGCTTGCGCATTTTTCCGGAAATGTGGGCCAGCACTTCGTGGCCGCTTTCCAACTTCACGCGGAACATCGTGCCAGCGAGAACGGATGAAATTTCACCGTCCACCTCCACCGCTTTTTCTTCTTCGTCCTTGGTGGAACGCTTTGGTGGACCATAACGATTTCGATTGTTACGACGTCCGGATTTCTTTGGGCGTGGAGGCATGGTGGCTTGAGATAATAGAAAAGGCGGAATGACAATCCCGCCCTGCGCCGACTCGGTAGCTCATCGGATTCCTTCCAGCAATCCCAAAAAACACGGTCATCATCTGATCCCGTGCTTTTCTTCATCACCGACGCTTGCAAAGCCGCCGCACACACTCCAGTTTTCTCGCCCGGAGCTGCCACAGCGTGGCTTCTTTCAAAAACCGCACTTATTTTAACGTCATGCCCGAGATCACCGAAAAGGAACTTCCAGCGAATTTGAAACCCATCTGGTTGAAGGCCCTCACCGCTGTCCAAACCAGCAATCTTGAGTTCGCCATCAACCTCCTCCAGTCCATCCTCAAAGACAATCCCGGCTTCCTCGAAGGTCGGAAAATTCTCCGCAAGTGCGAACTCCAAATCGCCGGCAACACCAAGAAAAAAGGCGGCCTCTTCGGAATGCAGTCCGGCGGCATGGGCGTCATGAAACTGGTAGGCCAAGCAAAAAAAGACCCTGCCGGCACGCTTCCGCTCATCGAGAAAGAACTCGAGAAAGACCCGCTCAGCGCCGCCGCCAACGACCTTCTCTTCGACACCTTGCTCAAGCTGGAACTCTTCGAGTCCGCCGCCTTCGCCCTCGAGACCGTTCGCAAGGGCACGCCGGAAAACGCCAAGCTGCTTCACAAGCTCGCCGAGTTCTACATCACCCGCGATCAGCCACTCATTGCCTCCGAGGTTTATAACGACATCATCAAGCACCATCCGACCGATGGCCCCGCCATCAAGGGCTCCAAGGACGCTTCCGCCCGCGCTTCCATGCAGAAGCAGAAGTGGGATGAAAACGCCGACATGCGTTCGCTGATGAAAAACACCGCCGAGTTCGAGGAACTTGAAAAAGCATCCCGCACCGGTCTCACCCGTGAGCAACTCGAAGAACGCCGTGACAAGGTCGTCGAAAAATACAATCTCGACCCCAACCATCTCGCCACCGTCAAGGATCTTGCCAACCTCTACGAACAGCTCGAGGATTGGCATAATTCCCACACTTTCTACTCGTGGGCCCACTCGCTGAGCAATGGTGACGTCGCCCTCGCCACCAAGGCCGCGGCGATGAAAGACAAGGCGCTTGAGACCGACATGAAACAACTCGAAGTCGCGGCAGCAGCCGATCCCGACAACGAGGAGCTCAAGGCCGCGCTCGATGCACGCAAGGCCGACCGCATCGCCGAACAAGTTGTGGAAGCCCAGAAGCGCGTCGACCAGAACCCAACCGACCCGCAACTCCGCTTCGAGCTCGGCACCGCGCTTTACAAGTCTGGCGACCACAGCGCCGCCATCCCCCACCTCCAACAGGCCACCCGCAACCCCCACATCCGCACCAAGGTCCTGTTGTTGTTGGCCCGTACCTTCCGCGCCAAGGGCATGTTCGACCTCGCCATCAAACAGCTCTCCGACGCCCTCGCCGACCTTATCGCCATGGACAACACCAAGAAGGAAGTCCTCTACGAAAAAGGCCTCATTCATACCGAAATGGGGGACAAGGAGTCCGCCCTCGACTGCTTCAAGCAGATCTACGAGGTCGATTATGGCTACCTCGACGTCGCCAAACGCGTCGAATCCTCCTATTCATAACTGATACCGGAAATCCTAACGGCCGCCCTTCCATTGGAAAGGGCGGCTTTTTTGTGTCCGCGTGGCGGGTCGCAGGACTTGCGAAATTTTGAGAAATCCACACGCTGACCGGATGCGGGCAGTCATTCAACGGGTTCTTGAAGCGTCGGTGACCATCGATGGTGAATGTGTTTCCCGGATCGGATCCGGGCTGTTGATTTTACTCGGGGTCGAAGATGGTGACACTGCGGAGGACGTGGCTTGGTTGAGCGGCAAAGTGGCGAGAATGCGGATTTTTGCGGATGCCGACGACAAGATGAACCTGTCCGTGCTGGATACCGGCGGCGGAATCATCGTGGTGAGCCAATTCACGCTCCACGCCTCAACGAAAAAAGGCAACCGGCCGTCGTTCCTGAAATCCGCGGCGCCAGCGGTTTCCGAACCGCTTTACGGGAAATTTTGCGAAGCGCTGGAAAGCGAACTCGGCAAGCCCGTCGGCCGGGGAATCTTCGGTGCGGACATGAAGGTCGCGCTCGTAAATGACGGACCTGTCACCATTTTGATCGATAGCCGTGCAAAGGAATGAGCCTTATGGAGTGTGGGACTGCGGCCCACCCGGACGATGAATCGAGAAAGGGATGCGCTTCACACGGTGCCTTCTCCACGCATCGGCCCCGCGGCCCGAAGTGCCGCGCTCCTTACCTGCCGACTCTCCGTGTGACATTCTCTTGCATCGCCCGAATGCGCTGCCTAGCCTGCCGCCGCCGTGCCGATTACTGCCATTCTAGCCCTTGAAGATGGACGCTGTTTCGAAGGAACCGCCTTCGGAGCCACCGGAACCACCACCGGAGAAATTTGTTTCAACACCTCGATGTCAGGTTACCAGGAGGTGATCACAGATCCTTCCTACCGTGGCCAAATCGTCGCGATGACCTACCCGCAAATCGGGAATTATGGGATCAACGCCGAGGACTCCGAGTCCGCCGGGCCGCACATCCGGGCGTTTGTGATCGGCGAGCTTTGCGAAGTGCCGTCGAACTGGCGCTCCACCCAATCGCTTTCCGCCTATCTCTCCGATAACAAGATCCTCGGCATCGAAGGCATCGACACCCGAGCTCTAACCAAGCACTTGCGTTCGCGCGGTGCAATGCGCGCCTGCGTCACCACCGAGCTGGACGCCGAGGCTGCCATCGCCGCCGCCAAGGCATCGCCATCGATGGAAGGCATGGACTACGTGAAGGAAGTTTCCACCCCGGAATCCTATCTGTGGACCGAGGAATCCCGCGAATGGAGCCTGCCTAACACCATGACCGGTGAAGTGGGCAACTACCGCGAACTGCCGCCGGTGCGCCACCGCATCGTTGCTTACGATTTCGGTTTGAAATATAACATCCTGCGCCGCCTGCGCCAGGCTGGATTCGAAGTGGAAGTCGTTAGTTCCACCACGCCCGCCAGTGAAGTGCTGGCGAAAAATCCGGATGGTGTTTTCCTCTCCAACGGTCCGGGAGATCCGGCGGCGCTCGGTTACATCCATGAAGAGCTGAAGCAACTCATCGGACAGAAGCCGATCTTCGGGATTTGCCTCGGCAATCAACTCCTCGCCCACGCCTTCGGCGGCAATACCTTCAAGCTGAAGTTCGGCCACCGCGGCGGGAACCAGCCGGTCAAGGATCTGCGCTCCGGGAAAATTTCGATCACCTCGCAGAACCACGGTTTCGCTGTCGATCCTGATTCGCTGCCGGACGATGTCGAAGTTACCCACGTCAACCTGAACGACGGCACGGTCGAAGGCATGCGCCACAAAACCCATCCGGTCTTCAGCGTGCAATACCACCCGGAAGCCGCTCCCGGACCCAACGACGCGAGCTACTTCTTCGAGGAGTTCGCCGCGCTGATTGACCAAACAAAACCATAAGACCGATGGGTCTAGCAGGACCTATTTTCATTTCATGAACACCATTATTGTTGGCCTCCAGTGGGGCGATGAAGGCAAAGGCAAAATCGTCGATTATCTCACCGAAGGATCCGACGTGGTCGTCCGCGGCCAGGGCGGAAACAACGCCGGCCACACGGTCATCGCCAAGGGCACGAAATACGTGCTGCACCTGCTACCCTCCGGGATTCTCTGGGACGCGAAGAAGAATGTCATCGGAAACGGCGTGGTCATCGACCCGGTCGGACTGGTGCAGGAAATCCAGCGGATCGAGTCTCAGGGAGTTTCCATCACACCCGACAAGCTGCTCATTTCCGACCGCGCTCACGTCGTGCTGCCGTTTCACAAGGAGCTGGATGCCGCACGCGAGGCCGCCCTCGGCGACCAGAAGATCGGAACGACCAAACGCGGCATTGGCCCGGCCTATGCCGACAAGGTAAACCGCTGCGGACTGCGCATCGCTGATTTTCTCGACCGCGAATTCACGGTCCAACAGATCACCCGCCGCGTCGCCGAAGCGAACGAGATCCTTGCGAAATACGATCTGACGATCTTCGATGCGGATCAAGTCGTTGAGGAAGTCTACACCGCGTTCGAGCGACTCCGGCCGCACGTTTCCAACACGATTCCCCTGCTGCACGCGGCATGGAAATCCGGCAAGACCATCCTGTTCGAAGGCGCGCAGGGGACCTTGCTCGACATCGACTTCGGTACCTATCCGTTCGTCACTTCTTCGAACACCACCTCCGGCGGCTCCTGCACCGGCACCGGTCTCCCACCCACGGCGATCCAGTCCGTCATCGGAGTTTGTAAGGCCTACACCACGCGCGTCGGTTCCGGACCATTCCCAACCGGCGACGAAGGATTGTCCGAATACCTCCATGGCCTCGGACGCGAGTTCGGAGCCACCACCGGCCGCCCGCGCGGTTGTGGCTGGCTGGACACGGTGTTGCTCCGCTTCGCCTGCATGGTCAACGGCGTCACCGGCCTGGCAGTGACCAACGTCGATGGCCTTGACGAATACGAGACGCTGCAAATTTGCACGAGCTACGATATCGACGGCGCGATCCACGAGCTTCCTCCCGCCGATCGCAAGGCTTGGGACCGTGCGGTGCCGATTTACGAAACGCTTCCCGGTTGGAAATCCGATACGACCGCTTGCACAAGCTACGAGGAACTTCCCGCCCAAGCCAAAGCCTACCTTACCCGTCTCGCAGAACTCTGCGGTGCCCCCATCGCCTTCGTCGGAGTCGGGCCGGATCGCGCGCAAACTCTCGCTGTTTAATTCCTTCCATTTTTCACGCAGGCCGCATTTTTATTTCATAGAGTTGGGTTCATCCTGATCCGCGAAACAAACCTGCAACCTCTCCCGTGAAATCCGTTTTTTCCCGTTCCCCAGCCGCCCAGCCTCCCGCCATGGCCGAACATCCCGAAATCCCGCGCCACGTCGCCATCATCATGGATGGCAACGGCCGCTGGGCCAAGGAACGTGGGTTACCGCGACTCGAAGGCCACCGCGCCGGTGCCGAA